>JAYRLC010000007.1:0-149695 GCA_041905405.1 Ramlibacter sp.
TTAAATACATCAAGGCTGAAGGCACGGGGCAAGAACAGCTCATCGAGCAGATTGACTACGGTTACGACGCCAAGGGTCAGCGCACCAGCAAGACGACGCTGAACAACAACGGCACCGGGGTGAACGAAACCCCGATGACGGCCAGCTACGACGCGGCCAACCGCATGACAGGTGTCACGCTGAACATCAGCGGGACCAGCAAGACCTATGCGCTGACTTACGACTTGAACGGCAACCTGACGGGTAAGACTAACGCGCAGAACGCCGCAGAGGCCACGACCTACTCATGGGACGCCAACGACCGGCTGACCGGCATCACCCAACCTGGGCTGACGGCCAACTTCAGCTACGACGTGTTTGGCCGTCGAATCCAGAGCACGATCACGCGGCAAGGTCAAAGCCCGGCGACGGTGCAGTACCTGTACGAAGGCAGCCAGGCGCTAGGTGAGATCAGGGATGGCAGGCTGAGCCACCGCCTCCTGACAGGCTTGAGCCTGGACGAAACGATTGCCCGTATTGCCGTCAACGTCGCAGGCCAGAAGGACGCTGTGATGAGCCGCGTGTACATGACCGACGCGTTGAATAGCGTGATCGCGCAGCTCAATGACGACAGCGGTGCGGCCATCGCCAACAGCTACGGCTACAGCCCGTACGGCGAGAGCCAGACCATAGGGCCGGACGCGACCAGTAACCCGAACCAGTACACGTCGAGAGAGAACGACGGAACGGGCCTTTACTACTACCGCGCGCGGTACTACGACGCGGCGCATAAAGGTTTTATTAGCGAAGACCCGGTGGGGTTAGTTGGAGGTCTTAACCTGCGCATGTATGTTGAAGCAAACCCGGCGAGCCTGAACGACCCGACTGGCAATTTTGCTTGGGGGTTTGCTTTTGCGGCAGCAGATTTGGCTTGGCAGCTTTATCAAAATGGAGGCAATCTTTCGTGCGTAGATTGGAGTGATGTTGGCCTCAGCATGTTGGGAGGTGGCCTGCTAAACGGTCTGGCGAAAGGTGCATTCAGATTCAAAACTGCAGGAAGCCACACGTGGAACGCTACACGCAAGTGGATGAATAAAGAAGGAATACAAAAAGCTGCTGCCGGTCAGCAACGGCACCACTGGCTCTTTGAGCGCAATCAAGGTATGGGACGGCACGTGCCTGATTGGGCCAAGAATCAGCCTTGGAACACTAACCCTATATCGGCGCCGTTTAATAATTGGTTGTCCCGCCACCCTGCAATGGCCTGGATGGGTGGTCCTAGTTGGGCTGGTGAAGCTGCTGCAGGCGGCGCAATGGCTGGATTTGGAGGAAATGGCAATGATTGCACTTGCAGAAGGTAGTGCCAGGACGGTTGTACTTCTCCTTCCTGATAGGTCGGAGATGTATCCACTGAGCACAGATGCGTTGACGCGCGCGCAAGGTTCGCGTGCAAAGCTCGAAAATTTTTATTCCAACGCACTATTGCTCGATAAGGATGGAAGTTTGCAAAAAATTGAGCGTGTGGAGATTTTGGGTCCATTGGGAGATACGTTCGGACGAAGAATTTTGAGTAGATTGACCGATGCATGGTCAATTCGTGTTCATCTTTCTGGACCTATAAAAATTTCTCTTCAAGAACTAAAAGACCTTGTTCTCAAATCGTCAGCTTCTTCTATGGTTGCTGAAAACTTTGATTATGAGTCGAGTGAACTTGAAGAGATCAGAAACTCTGTCCGAAGTGCAACATCGGTGCAAGCGATGATCAGTGTGCTTAACCTGCCACTACCGTCCGAATCGCTCGATGTTCTCTGACTTATCTGTGTCCCGTCCGAGCGTCCAGACAAGCAGATCCGTTTCATTTCAACCCGAAAATTCACCTTGTCCGTGGACGTTTGACCGCAAATCTCCAGGTCAACGCCGTCTGAACCGATACTCGTCTTGAATGTCCCCACTGCAACCGATCTCGAGGAGCTAAATGAATCAGACGGAAGAATCCATAGCGGAGCATCTTGAGAGGTACCTAGGTCCGATTCAACGTGGCTGGAGTGCGAAAGACGACTCCAGCGGTATTCAAGTAGTCCAGTTCGTAGATCGGCCAGTTGAAGGAGTTATGACCGTAGCCAGTCTCGGACTAAGCAGTTCGAGTTTGAAAATGGCGACCGGTACAAAAGTTCGTCAAGAATTTCTTTTGTCTATTAACTCAGAAATGAATGTCGATCATCTGGCATCTTTTCTGATTACGTTCGCGGCTTATGTCAAGAAGCAAGGAAATGCTTTGTTGCGTGGCGACATAGTTGGGCCAAGCTCTCCGCTGGTTCCTGGGGTACGCGTGAATTCCATCTACGCTTCCATACCCGTTTTCTTTAATGAGGAAATTTGCACTTTCAAAACGACGGACCCACCAACTGTGTTGGTGTCTTTGCTTCCGCTGCATGGAAGTGAAGCTATATTTGTTCGTAAGCACGGATGGGAAATTTTTGAAGATTTACTCGAAAAGGAAAACCCTGACCTTTTTGATATGAACCGCTCGCCGTTGAGGAAAGTCTGAACAAATCCACTGTGTGAACCGCCCCGGCTTTGAACTGACCCCCAGAAGTTGGACAAAGTTCAAGGGGTTTCATGAAGAAGTACCAAACGGAGTTCAAGTTGGAAGTCGTCCAGAGCTTCTTGGCAGGCGAAGGCGGCGCAAAGCTGCTGGCTCGGCGGTGGCTGGTGCCCGAGGAGAAGATCCGCACGTGGGTGAGTCATTACCGCTTTGTCCTGTCCGAGCGTCCAGGCAAGCAATTCCTCGGCGATTCAACCTCGAAAATTCACCTTGTCCGTGGACGTTTGACCGCAAATCTCCGGGTGTCCCGTCCGAGCGTCCAGGCAAGCAATTCCTCGGCAATTCAACCCTGCAAATTCATCTTCTCCGTGGACGTTTGACCGAAATTTTCCCGGTCAACACCGTCTAAGCCGATCACCAGAGCGATCGAAACGCCGCAAACATCCCCGAATGAGCCTTGTCGCCGAGCTTGTCCAAGCCGCCATGTGGACGGTGGCTGTCTGGTTCATCGGGGCGAGCGTCCTGCTCGTGGCGGTCCGCCTTTCATCGTCGTCGTATTCGGAAGCCGGCGATCAGTCCATCCCATCCCTCAACGAAGCGGACCTCTTTCGGCGCCTGTGGCGCATGAAACGGATCAACGCCGTCCCAGGCTTCCTGCGGCGTCATGCCGCCCAGATTCTGGTGAGGGCGAATCGTGTTGTACCAACAGCGCCAGTCGGCGAGCAATCCGCCGATCGCAACGCCATCGGCCAGAGACAGCCGTCGCAACACCCACTTGAGCGAGCCGAACAGCCGTTCGATCTTTCCGTTCTGCCAGGGGCAATGCAGGTCGGTGCGCTGGTGGCGGATGCCGAAAATTTGCAACCCCGTAGCAAACACTCGGCCAGTGAAGCAATGCTCGTTGTCCGTGCGAACGCAGCGGGGTCGTCCAAGCCGTGCGATGGCCAGACACATGTGGCCCAGCAGCGTCCAGGCGCATTTTTGCGGAACACGAGTAAGCACCATGGCCAACCGGCTGCCATGGTCAACGATACCCAGAATGGAATGAACTTGGCCCGTGGCGTCCGCGCGTGCAGTCAGGTCCAGTCCCCAGCAGTGATTGACGGCTACAGGCCGGGGAACAGTCTGGCGAATTGCTTTACGAGCCTGAGCAACCGCCTGTTCGTTGCGACGAAGAACCTCATAGACAAACGACTTGCTGACCGAAACGTCGCGATGGGCGAACACGCGATTGAATGTGAGCGCGATCAAGCGGCAACCCGCGTGCGGCAAATGCGCCTTGAGCAAAACGATCTGGCGGACGGCCCATGCGGGTTTGCGGTTGACGCGGCTGCGCAAAGACGCGGGCTCAATGCGGCGGCTGTAGAACATCCGGTGCGAACGCGCACGCCGCGAGATGAGCCACCTCGCCAGCACCATGACCACTACAAACAGCAGCACCCCCGCCAGCATCGGCTGACCCTCCCTGAACAAGCAGCATCGGTTGGCGACCGAATGCGCCGGGCGATTGTGCTCGTGCTGGTCAGCGTCGGATTTGGCGCTGCGTCGGCGGTGCCGCCGGACTATGACTCCACGCGCCCCGAAGTGGACAGCGAAGAAAGCCGGGCGGCGGGCTGGCGGTTCTACGGCGGGGTGAACCTGGAGACCACGGTCACCAAGCCCGATGGACAAAAGCAGGTGTACCGCTTCAGCCCCAAAGGCATGACGCTGCAGGAAACGGACGAACAGGGCCAGAGCACGCGCCACAGCTACGACGGACGCAACCACCTGGTCAAAACCATTGACCCGCTGGGCCGGGAAACAAGACACGAATACGACGCGGTGGGCAACCGCACGGCCAGCATCGACGCGCTGGGGCGGCGCACGGACACGAGCTGGGACACGGTGCTGAACAAGCCCACGCAGCACACCAGGTAGCCGGACGCTTACGATGCACTGGCGAAATACTTTTCAAGTTGATAAAAACGATTGAGATTTGTCCGTCCGGGCGTCCAGGCAAGCAAATCCTCGGCAATTCAACCCCGCAAATTCATCTTGTCCCTGGACGTTGTGGCGAAAATCTCTCCGTCAGTGCCTCGATAACCTGCGTGAACGAGCTGTCACCAATCCCCACGGTGGCGCCTCTTAGATGCTCAGTCGCTTCGCAGCGCCGCGGTTTCTGAATAAAAGCAATAGGGAGGACCGTTAAATGAATCCATCAAGAAAATTGACACGCCAACCGCTCTGGCGCGGTTTTGTATTGGCCATGTGCCTGATGGCTGCCCAGGCGGGCGCGCAGACCGTCGCGACCGTGCCCGCTGACGCTCAGGGCACTGCAACGGCCGGTGCAGTCTCCGCTTCGGCCCATCTGTCTGCCTTGCTGGCCGATAAGCGATACGCTGAACTGGAGCAGCAATTGTCCGACCGCTTGTCCAGCGCACTGGACAGTTTGCCGGCCTACCGCGCACTGGTGCGCGACATGGACGATCTGATGCGTGCAAAGTCGGTGAATGCAGCCTCGCTTGACGCTTGGGTGGCGTCGTCGCGCCATGGCGCGGCGCTCCTGGTGCGGGCCAGGTTTTTGGAGGCGAAGGCCTGGAAGGCCCGGGGTGACAAGTTTTCGCGCCAGACGCCGCGCGAAAACTTCGCGCGTATGGACCAGTTGCTGGCGGCTGCCCGCAGCGATTTTGAAGACTCGCTGGACAAGCTGGGCAAGCGTTGCGACTTTTGCTACGCGGGCCTGCTGGGTACACACATGGCACAAGGCAACCGCCAAGAAGGTGCGGCTGTGCTGGATCAGGCCATGCTGGCGATGGGGGGCGGGCTGGCCACGCCACTGGGTTACCTGAGTTTTCTGCACCCCAAGTGGGGCGGTAGCTGGGAGCGGATGGAGTCGTTCGTGGCCCGCTTCACCCAGGAGTTCCCCGATTCGCCCGGCGTACCGCTGCTGCGCGGCGCTTTCCAGGCGCATCGGGGCGATGCCCTGGCTGCGCGCGACCAGCCCCGGCAAGCCCAGTTTGTTTATGAAGAGGGCCTGCGTATCGACCCGGCCAATGGCTACCTGTGGGCGCGTCTGGGCGCGGTGGCAATGGCGCAGAACAACCATGAACTGGTCCTGCGCGCCACAGACAAGGCGCTGGCGGCCACGCCCCACAGCGTCGACGCATTGGACACGCGCGCCTATGCGCTGATGCTTGGCAAGACGCCGCTGGACGCGGTGCCCTTTCTGGAGCAGTCGGTGGCACTGGGTAGTGAATGGGCATTGCAATCGCTGTTGCCCATCGTGGCGTCGGGCAAGTATGGCTTTACCCCCGATCGGCCGTATGCCGAGCGCATTTGCCAAAGCGCCATTGATGCGTTGCTTCCGTCCGGCTACGCCTGCATGGGCGGGTTGCACTTTTTTGGCATGGGGCGTCCCGTGGACAAGCCGCGCGCCTTGCACTGGTTCATCCAGGCCGCCGAGCGGGGCGTCGCGCCCGCGATGGTGGACGCCGGCATCATGCTGTGGCAGGGCGACGGCGGTCCGAGCGATCCGCAGCGCGCCATTGACTTGTGGCTGCAGGCCCGCCAGGCGGGTGAGCAGCGCGGTGACGACAAGTTGCGGGCCCACTTGAGTTCATGGGACTACGCCTGGCGCGTCACGCTGCCCGACCAGATGGCCGCCGCGCAGAAGTTCGTGGATGACCGCGGCATGTCCATGCGCATGGCGGTCACTCTGGCGGGGGCGACGCTGGCGGTGCTGGGCCTGGTTCTGGGTGGTGCGCTGGTGGCCTGGCTGGTGGCCTTACGGCGTCGTCGTGGTGCCGCGGGGCCGTGAGCCCGGCACGGTTGCCGGCATGACTGCCGGCAAACCAAACACCCACTTCTGGTAGCTGTCCGCGTCTTCAAACGACGCCCACACTGCATCGAACCCCGTGCGCTTGATCGGCGTTCCGGCGGCCTGGCTGTGCACGCCGGTGATGCGGCCCTGCGCGTCGCGCAGCACGGTCCAGTCGGGTTTGCCGGTCATGGGGTCGGCGTACAGCTGGCGCAGGTGGCGGCGCACGCCGGGCGCGCGCGGGTCGCGCAGCAGGTCGTCCAGCGTCTGCGGGCCCTGGGCCTGCACGCCGGTGGCCGTGTGCTGCGCCACGCCCGCGTAGCTGCGCAGCGCGGCCTGTATTTCGCCACCCACGGCCAGCAGCTGTCGTTCGGCGTCGCGCCTGGCCATCGTGGCACCCAGCTCCAGCGTCGCCGCAGCGGCGCCGCCCAGCAGCGCCACCATGACCAGCAGGAAGATGTACGCAAACCCCCGGGCATGCCCGGGACGGTTACCACTCGGCATACGGTTTGCCCTGGCGGTCGGTTCCGGTCGCGCCGCTGCGCACGTCGTACACCGCACCCGTGTAGCCGTCCGGCGGGGCCACGATCTGCCAGGTGGTGGCCGATTCGGTGACCGGGTCCATGGGCAGCGCGCGCAGGTATTTCTTGTCGACCAGTTCCTGCAGCGCCTCGGGGTAGCGGCCTGTGTCGCCGTAGAACCTGTCCAGCGTGCCGCGCAGCGCGTGCAGGTTCTCGCGCAGCACGGCGTCGCGCGCCTCGTCCACTTTGCCCAGGTAGCGCGGCGTCACCAGCAGCATCAGCGTGCTGACGATGGCCAGCACCACCAGCAGTTCGATCAGGGTGAAGCCAGCCGTCCGGCGCGCGCGCGTCATGGGTTCATCACCATTTGTTCAGGGGCACGCCGTTCAGTCCCACCAGCGGCGATGCCGTGCGCACGTCGTACACGTCGTCGCCCTCTTGCGGGTCGCTGGCTTCGCTGGCGTAGCTGCGCTTGCGCCAGGTCGCCTGGGCGTCGGCCACCGTGTCGTTGCTGAACGGGTCGCGCGGCACCTGCCGCAGAAAGTAGATTTTTCGCCGCTTGGGGTCGCGCTGGTCTTCGGCGCCGTCCACCAGCGCGGCCAGCGTGGGCGGGTAGCCCGTGCTGCCGGCGTCCTTGCGGATGCGGCCTTCGTCGCTGGCGCGTTTGTACTGGTCGATCGCGGCGCGGATGTCGCGCAGGCTTTCGCGCAGTGCCTGTTCCTTGCCGCGCTGCACCTGCACCTGCGCCACCGGCAGCGCCACGCTGGCCAGCAGCGCCAGGATGGCCAGCGTCACCATCAGCTCGATCAGTGTGAAGCCGCGCGTCTCAGTCACGGGCGGCGGCCTGCAGGGTATGGGCCAGCGGCGGCGTGGCCGGGCCGGCGTAGGGCGTTTCAGGCGCGGGCAGGGACAATGCCAGGGCCGGGCGCAGTTGCAGTGGCTGCGCCGGTTGCGCGGGTTCCGATACGCCGCCGCTGCTCAGCCGGATGGTGTGGGGCAGCGGCAGCGGCGCGGCCACGGGCCGTCCGGTCAGTTCGATGGGGGCGGCCGTCAGCACCTGGACGCGTGTTTCGGGGCTGGCCGCCGCGACGACGCGGAAGTTGAACGTCGCCAGCGCGCCGCTGCCGGTGGCGCCCGTGCCCCCCGCCCGGGTGGCCGTCAGCAGCACCTGGCCGTTGGGGTCCACGCGGTGGGTGAAGCTGGCTTGTGCGCCGCCCTGGCGCATGAAGTCGCCTTCTGTCACCGACACGACCTGCAGTGTGCGCGCGTCATAGGCCACGGCCAGCGGCACGCTGACCAGTGGCTGGTCGGTCTGCATGATGAGCTGCAGCGAGAAGGTGTCGCCCACCCGCAGCTGGCCCGGTCCCTGCCAGCGCAGCGCGGCCGGGGTGGAGATGGCGGGCGCTGGCGCGTTGCTGGCCGGAGCGGCGTCGCTGCCGCCGGGCCGTGCCGCGCCGGGTGGGGGTGGGGGGCTGGCAGGGGCCGTGGGCGCGGTGGTGCCCGCCGCAGCGGGTGTTCCGGACGCAGCGGGCCCAGGCCCGGCCGCCCCGCTGGAAGCCGCACGCGCGCCCAGGCTGTTCTCGGTGCCCGATTCAAATTCGGTCAGGTGGTTTTCGGGCCGCACCACGTTGCGCAGCACGCGCGGCGTGATGGACAGCACGATTTCGGTTTTGCTGGCGTCGTCGGCCTGGCTGCCGAACAGGCGTCCCAGCACGGGCACTTCACCCGCGCCGGGCACCTTGTTGGCCGAGCGGCGGTCCTCGTCGTTGATCAGGCCGGCCAGCACCTGTGTTTCGCCGTCTTTCAGGCGCAGCACGGTCTGCGCCGTGCGCGTGCCGATCTGGTAGGCGGCCGAGCCCGACTTGGTCTGCAGCTGGCCAATGATGTTGCTCACCTCCAGCGCGATGCGGATAGCCACGTCGCCGTCCATGTAGACGGTGGGTTCCACGTCCAGTTTCAGGCCCACGTCCACGTAGCTGACCGATTCGGCCACGAAGCCGGTCGACGTGGACGTGGCCGTGATGTTGGGCACGCGCTCGCCGATCAGGATCTTGGCCTTTTCGCGGTTGCGTGCGCGGATGCGCGGGTTGGCCAGGATGTTGGCGTCGGTGTCGACCTTGCGCGCGTTGATCGTGACGGGGCCGATGGTGGCCGCGGTCGTGGCGCTGTTCAGCGCGCGCAGCTGGGCCAGCGTCAGCGCGCCGCCCCCACCGGTTCCTGCCGCGCCGCCGATGGGCTGCAGGCCCAGCTGTTCGGGCCAGCGTATGCCCAGCTCCAGCAGCCGCGTGCGCTTGACCTCCAGGATTTCCACTTCCAGCATGACTTCGGGCTCCGCCACGTCGTGCAGCGCCACCAGCTTTTCGGCCAGCCGCACCGCCTCCAGGCTGTCGCGCATGATGATGAGGTTGAGCTTGTCGTCCACCACGATGTCGCGCGTTTTCAGCATGGCCTTGATCGTGGCGGCAACGGTCTTGGCCTCGGCGTTGGACAGGTAGAAGCTGCGCATGGTCAGCGGCTGGTAGTCGCGCTGCTTGGCCTGCGTGTTGGGGTAGATCAGCACCGTGTTGGCGTCCAGCACACGCTGCTCCAGCTGGTTGGTTAGCAGCGTCAGGTTCACGGCCGCTTCCACCGTGGAGTTCTTCAGGAAGATGGACGTTTTCTGGTCGGTGCGCACGTCCTTGTCGAACAGGAAGTTCAGGCCCGACCAGCGCGAGATCACCTCGAACACCGTGCGCAGCGGCGTTTCCTTGAATTCGATGGTGATGGGCTTGCGGTATGCCGCCGACAAGGTGGGCACGGCCGTGGCCGGCGCAGGGTCTTTGGCAGCCGCGCGCTCGCGCTTTTCGCGGTCGATGGCGCGCAGGCCCGCCTGGGCACGGTCGTTGCCTGGGTGCAGCGCCAGCAGCTCCTGGTACAGCGCGGTGGCTTCAGCGGCCTTGCCGTCGCGCGCCATGGCTTCGGCCTGCGTCAGCAGGCCGGCCAGGTACTGTTCACGTGCCTGGGCCGCGGCCAGGCGGTAGGGTACGGCTTCGGGGTCGAGACGGCGCGCGTGTTCCAGCCGTTCCCAGCCTTCGCGCGTTTTTCCTTCGGCCATGAGCTGGCGGCCTTCCTTGAAGGCGTTCTGCGCCGCGCAGCCGGACAGCACGATCGCAATGGCCACGCAGACGGCGGTGCGCCAGGTGGCCGTGCACCAGACGGCGGGTTGGGGGCGGTTCACCGGTGGTCTCCAATGGATAGGTTCTGGGTCTGCGCGAGCGGCAGGTAGGTCAAGGTCATGACGGGCGGGGCAATGGTGTCCACGCGGTACGCGGCCTCCAGCGTGGCGCCAGTGCGCACGGCAAAGGTCTGCTCGCCGCGGGCAAGGTAGACCTCCCACTCGCCGTTCTCGAGCTTTTTGCCGACGTAGGTGTAGGGCAGTGGCGGCGCGACGGGCGCGGCCATGACCGGAGCCGGGGCCGGCGCGGGCGGCCGCGCCCAGCTGTGGGCCGCGAAAAGATCGCGCGGCGGCACGTTGCCGGTCGCCGGACCGGATGGCGGACCGGACAACGGACCGGATGGCGAGGGCGCGCGCTGCGATGGCACCCACAGCGACCATTTGAGCCGCGCCTCGACCTGGGCCTGTTCGACGCCGTCGCGTTGCACCATGATCTGATCCAGCGCCATGTAGGGCGCGCCATTGAGCACGGCTTCGGCATAGCTGCGGATGTGCGCGTAGCTGGCGCGCAGAGGCTGGGTGACCTGCACGTGCGTCACGCGCGCCTGCGCCGTAGGCGCCAGCGTGGTGGTGCCGGCGGCCGAGGTCTGGTACAGGTAGTCACCCTGGGGCAGTGCGATCTGCTGTGCCTCTGCCAGCCTGACCATGCGCGCCACCTGTTCGGTTGCACCGGGCGCGGCCTGCACGGCGGCCCGCGCGGCGTGGATGCGCAGCAATCCATCGGGCACGGCGGGCGGCGGCGGCGCCGCGCCGTTACCGCTGTGCGCTGCGGCCAGGTCCCGTTGCGCCTGGCGCAGCTGGTCATGTGCGTCGCGCACGGCGGTGACGTGCAGTGCCAGCGCGGCCGTGAGAAGGCCGCTTGCCAGGGGCCAGGCCCAGCCGTGGCGCCAGATGGCCACGGCCAGCCGCACCCGCAGTTGCCGCCACAGGGGGGCGCGGTCAGCGAGCTGGCTCATGGGCGTGCCCCCGGTTTCAGGCGAACTTCCAGTGTCAGACGCACGGGCTGCTGCGGGCTGCGGTCCTGCGTTTCGTGTTTGACCAGCAGCACGTCGGTGAACGGCGGCGTGGCGCGCAGCGCGGCGGCGTAGTCCAGCAGCGTGGCCAGTGTGCGGGCTTCTGCCTGGATGCGGATGCCGCCGCTGGCGGGTTGGGGTTCGATGCCGATCAGCGCCACCTGGCGCGGGGTGGCCCGTTCCAGCGCGTCGAACAGGCTGGCCCATGGCGTGTCCAGCCGCTGGACGATCTGGCTCCATTCGTGCAGTTCGGCAGCCGTCAGTGCCTGCGGCTCGGTGGCTGCGGAGGCAGCGCCGGCGGCAGGCCTGGCGCGCCGCGCCGCGCGTGCGGCGCGGGCTTGTTCGTCGGCGGCGTCCTGCAGCGTGGCGGCCTGGCGTTGCAGGTCCCATGCCTGCCACACCGCATGGCCAAACGCGGCCGTGGCCGTTGCCAGCAGCGCCGCGGCCAGCGCGCCCTGCCACGGCGCGGTGGCATGCCCCAGCAGGCGGTGGCGCCATGACGGCGCGCCGGGGTGAAGCGGCAGGCGGACAGGCTTCATGCCACGGTCCCCTGTCTTGCGTCCTGGCGCGAATGCAGCAGTGCATGCAGTTGCAAGGCGGTGGCGGCCTCGCTCGTGGGTGCATCCAGATGAATCCAGTGCAGCGCGCCGGGCGGTGCGGCGCCGGTGGCCAGGCTTTCGGTCTGCGCCGATTGCTGGGCCCGCCGCAGCACGGCGTCGGCCTGTTCGTGCGCGGCCACGGGCAGTGTCAGCAGGTGGCTGACGTGGCCGCGCTCACAGCGCCACAGCAGCAGGCGGCTCGCGCCGCGCAGCGCGCACCAGCCGTCGGCGGGCAGGTTGGCAGGCGGCTGCCCGGCCAGCAGGCCCCAGGTGGTGGTCCAGCGCACCTGCAGTCCTGCCGCGGACGCCATGCGGTGCAGCGCAGCGCATGGCGCGGCGGGCACGGCGGCACAGACAAAGGGCCGCGTGGCCTGCCAGTCGGCCGTGACCCACCAGTCACTGTCCGTGCCGTGCGTGCCGCCGCCCAGCCCGAACAGGTGGGCGCGGCGCGCCTGGGCCACGCGCATGAGTTCGTCCAGCGATGCGACGGAGGCGGGTGGCGTCTGTACCCAGTGGCAGGCCAGGTCGCTGCCCACGGCGATGTCCACGCGGCGCAGCGGTTTGCGTGGGGGCTGGTGTGCGCGCAGGCCGTCCAGTGCCTGCGCAAAAGCAGTCTCCAGCGCCGCATCGCCGCCATGGTGCGCCGTGCCGCCGGACCAGGCCAGCAGGTGCGCGTCCACCGCCAGCAGCGCGGTTGTGTCGGGCTCAGGCCGCCACCGTGACACGGCGTACCTCCTCCAGCGTGGTCTGGCCGCGTTGCACCAGCGCGAGCGCGGCGTCGGTCAGGCTGCGTGTCCCTTTGGCCTGGGCCGCGCGCTTGATTTCGCGCACGGGGTCTTTGGCCACGATCAGTTCCCGCAGCTCGTCGTCCAGCCGCAAAATTTCTGCGATGGCGCGCCGTCCGCGGTAGCCGGTGCCGCGGCAGTCGCCGCAGCCGGTGCCGCGGCGAAAGTCAAAGGCGTGCGCGGCTTGCGCAGTCAGGCCGAAGCGCGCGAGCTCCGAAGGCGCGGGCTGGTACGGCTGCGCGCAGTGCGGGCAGTTCAGCCGCAGCAGGCGCTGCGCCCAGATGCCGTTGAGCGCCGACACCAGCGCATACGGGTCCAGCCCCATGTGCGTGAAGCGGCCGAACACGTCGAACACATTGTTGGCGTGCACCGTGGTCAGCACCAGGTGGCCGGTCAGCGCGGACTGCACGGCGATTTCGGCCGTTTCGCGGTCGCGGATTTCGCCCACCATGATCTTGTCGGGGTCGTGCCGCAGGATGGAGCGCAGCCCGCGGGCAAAGGTCAGCCCCTTTTTTTCGTTGACCGGGATCTGCAGCACGCCGGGCAGCTGGTATTCGACCGGGTCCTCGATGGTGATGACCTTGTCGCGGCCGGTGTGCGCCTCGGACAGCGCGGCGTACAGCGTGGTGGTCTTGCCGGAGCCGGTGGGGCCGGTCACCAGCATCATTCCGTAGGCGGCGTCCATCAGGTCGCGCAGCGTGGCAATGCAGCCGTCGTCAAAGCCCAGGCTGTCCAGGCTCAGGCGTCCGTGCGCCTGGACCATCGCCTGCTTGTCCAGGATGCGGATGACGGCGTCCTCGCCGTGGATGCCGGGGATGATGGACACGCGCAGGTCGATGTCGCGCGCCTGCGCCCGCACGCGGAAGCTGCCGTCCTGCGGCACGCGGCGCTCGGCAATGTCAAGCTCTGCCAGCACCTTCAGCCGCGAGATGGCCTGCTCGGCCAGTGCGCTGCCCGCGGCGTCGGTCACGGCGTCCAGCACGCCGTCGATGCGGTATTTGACCGACAGGCCGGCCGGCGTGCTTTCAAAGTGCACGTCGCTCGCGCCCGCGCGCAGCGCGTCGTACAGCGTGGAGTTGACCAGCCGCACGGCGGGGCTCGCGGCGTCGGACATGCGCGCGAGCGACAGTTCCTCGACCTCGTCGCGCGCGGCGCTGGCCGCTGCGGGCGCCTGGCGCAGTGCGTCCACCGCGCTCAGGCGCGCTTCCTGCTGGTTCAGGTAGGCGTGGATGTCGTCACTCGTGGCCAGAACGTGGCGCACGGGGCCTGCTGCCCAGGCTGCCAGTTGCGACCACAGGTCGCGGTCCAGCGGGTCGGACAGCACGGCCACACAGGCCGGGTCGGCGGCATCGGCGGGTGGGTGCAGCAGGGCGGCCCGCAGCTTCTGCGCCTGCGCAAGCGGCAGGTTGCCGAAGGCTGGTGCGCAGGCGGCCATGTCGGAGGTTTCCCAGCAGTCCATGCCGAGCGCCGACGCCAGCGCACGCGTGGCGTCACGGTCGGTGCATTGCCACAGTCGCGCAAGCGCCGCTGGCGTGGCCTGGCCCGCGGCACGGGCGGCGCGCAGGGCGGCCCAGTCGATCCCGGCGGTGGGCAGGGGGGCGGTCATTGCAGGCTCCCCGCAAGGTCGAAGATCGGCATGTACAGCAGGATCACGATCAGCCCGATCACCAGCCCGATGGCTGCCATGAGCGCGGGCTCGAAGGTGCGCACGAAGCGTTCGATCCAGCGGGTCGTCTCGCCTTCGTAAAAGGCGGCGGTGCGCGTGAGCATCTGGCCGAGCTGGCCCGACTGCTCACCCACGCGCAGCAGGCGCAGTGCGATCGGTGTGCTCAGGCCATGCCGCTCCAGCGCATCGGACAGGCTGCCGCCGGATTCGACATCGTGGCCCACCCGTGCCAGCGCCGCGGCCTGTTCCGCGCCCACGACGGCCGTGCACAGGCCCAGGGCCCGCAGAACGGGAATGCCGCCTTCGAGCAGCATGCCCAGCGTCAGGTACAGCCGCGACAGCGACAGCACGTCCAGGTGCGCGCCTGCGCCGGGCAGGGCGCGCAAAATCCGCAGCCAGCCACCGGCGGCCACCTGCCGCTTTGCCCACCACGCCAGCGCCGCAGCCAGCGCCGCGCACGCTCCAGCCAGCGCCGCGGCATGCCGGCCCGCGAATTGACCCCACTGCATGAGCATTTGCGACGCCCAGGGCAGGTCGCGCCCTGCGCTCTGGTACACCGCTGCGAAGCGCGGCACCACATAGCCCAGCAGGAACAGCGTGACCAGACCGCCGGCCACCAGCAGGATCGCCGGATAGATGGCCGCGCTCACCACGCGGTGGCGCACTGACGCCAGCCGTGTTTCGTAGTCGATATAGCGCGACAGCGCCGCGGGCAGGTCGCTGGTGCCTTCGGCCGCCTGCACGATGCCCACGAACAGCGGCGCAAAGACACCGCCTTGCGCCTGCAGCGCGGCTGACAGGCGCAAGCCCTCGCGCAGCCGCTGTGCCAGGCGGGCCAGGATGGCGCGGCGTTCGGGCAACGTTTCCTTTTCGATGAGCGCGTCCAGCGCCTCGATCACGCTCAGGCCGGCGACAATGAGTGCGTGCAGTTCCTGCGCGAACAGCAACAGCGAGAAATGCCGCGCGGCGCGCCCGGAACGCCCCGCCAGGCCGCGCCGCGCGGTGACGTTCAGCGGCGTGAGCTGCTGCGCCGTGGCCTGGCGGCGCGCGTCGGCTTCGTCCAGTGCGTCCAGCACCAGCGACTGCACCTGCTGGCGGGCATCGAGCGCGCGAATGACGTATTCCATGGCTGGGACGGCGCAGTGGGCGATGGGCAGTCGCTGTCAGTCGCCGCTGATGTCGGCGGCTTCGCCCGTGCCGCCGGGCGCGCCGTCCTTGCCCAGCGACAACAGGTCGTAGTCGGCGCCCGCGCTGCCGGGGTGCCGGTACACATAGGGCTTGCCCCAGGGATCCTGCGGCACGGCCTTGCTCAGGTAGGGGCCGTTCCACTTGGCGCTGTTGGCCGGGCGCTTGACCAGCGCAGCCAGGCCTTCTTCGGTGGAGGGGAAAGCGCCGGTGTCCAGCCGATAGCTGGCCAGCGCACGATGAAAGCTTTCGACCTGGGCGCGTGCCAGCGCCTGCTCCGACTTGCCGACCTGGCTGAAGTACTTGGGCCCGACATAGGCCGCCAGCAGGCCAATGATGGCCACCACGACCAGCAGTTCCAGCAGCGTGAAACCGCCGTTCTCGCGTGTTGTTTTGTACAACTTACCTATTGTTTCAGTCTGCAAGGCAACCCCCTGACATCGTCCGCAGAAAAGGCCCAGAGGATAGCCGCTCATTGGAGAACCTAGAGGTTATTTTTTTGTGAATAGTGCACAAAAAATAGGTCAAAAGTTCTGATACATTGCGCCGCTTGTAAGTGGTTGTAAGCAAAACAGATAGCAGCCATAAGTAGTTACTGAAGAAAAACTTCAGACAAAAGCGTCACAGGTGGGGAGGAGTCTGGTTCCGCCACAACAGGAAAACCTATGCGGAACAGGCGGACGGGATGGGGTATCTGGCGTGCGGTTCTGGGCACGTGGTGCATGGTGGCGGGACTGCTTCTGGGGGGGATGGCCGGGGCGTTTGCGGAGCCGGCTCCCAGCCATGTGCGGGGACTTTCGGTCGTCAAGCTGACCCCTGTCAGCCGCACGGCACTGGCGTCCGGCCAGTTCGACGCCGGCTGCCTTCGATGCAAGGCTCAAGGTTGGCCAGGCGCTTTGGCGAGATGGCATCGGAAGGGAGTGGACCCGTTGGGGATGAGTGTCTTCAGAAGCTCTGCCGTGCCGTGCCGTGCCGTGCCGTGCCGTGCCGCGACATCGGCTCGCACGATCCGCAAAAAAAAGCCGCCCACAGGCGGCCTTTTGTCTTCGCAGCGCAGGCGTCTGATTACTTGATGTAGTCCGACACCACCTTCCACTTGCCGTCGGTGATCTGCGACATGCGGGACTGTTCGTTGCCCAGGCGCTTCTTGGCGGTGAAGGTCAGCTCCGGTCCGCCGAACATGTCCTTGGGCAGCGTGATGCTGTCCATGGTCTTGATGAAGTTGTCGGTGGTCAGGTTGGCGCCGGTCTTGGCGGCCGCGGTCGCGAAGTGGTCGATCGCGCCATAGCCATAGACCGAGAACACCGTAGGCTCCTCGTTGAACTTGGTCTTGTACTTGTTGGCCCAGAAGCGGATGTTCTGCGAAGCTTCATCCAGGTACGGGTGCTGCGACGTGTGCGTGGCGTACAGGCCGTTCATGGCCGGGCCACCCAGTTTGTGGATCAGGTCGGTGTAGGCCGCGCTGGAGCCGATGAAGGTCGGGTTGTAGCCCAGCTTGCGCGCGGTGCCGATGGCGCCGATGGTTTCGCGGATGATGGTGCCCAGCACGACGAAGTCGCAGCCCGATGCCTGCATTTTTTGCACCTGCGAACTGAAGTCGGTGGCGCCACGCTTGTATGTCGTCTTCTCGGCCAGCGCCATGCCGCCAGCTTTCAGGCCGTCCTCGGCGCCGCGCATCACTTCCAGCCCGAACTCATCGTCCTGGTACATGGTGCAGACCTTCTTGGCGCTTTTTTCCTTGGCCAGCTTGGGCACGGCGGTGCGCATCTGGTCGTAGTAGGTGGCGGCGAACGAGTACTTCAGCCGGTGCAGCGGGTCGTACATTTCGCGCGCGGCCGTGACCGGAAAGAAGTTGATCACGTTCTTTTCGAACTGCACCGGCATGGCGGCCAGGTTCTGCGCGGTGCCGATGTGGGCGACCATCGCGAAGATTTTGTCCTGGTTCACGAGCTTCTGCGCGGCCAGCACGGCCTTCTTGGGGTCGTAGGCGGAATCTTCGACGATCAGCTTGATCTTGCGGCCGTTGATGCCGCCCTGCTCGTTGATCTCGTCCACGCGCAGCATCATGCCCAGGCGCACCTGCTTGCCGAAGCCGGCAATGGGGCCCGACAGGTCCTGGATGGAGCCGAGCGTGATCTCGGTCTTGCTCACGCCCTGGTTGGAGTTCTGCGCTCCCGCCAGGGTGGATGCCAACGCCAGGGCGGCGAGGGCGGCGACTTTCAGTTTCATGGTCTTGTCTCCTTGGGTGATGGCTGTCGTGAAATCGGCTGTCGGCTCAACGGTACATCGCCTGGATCTGCGGCGCGTATTTCTGCTGCACGAGCTTGCGCTTGAGCTTCATGGTGGGCGTGAGCTCCTCGTCCTCGGCGCTGAGCTGCGTTTCCAGCAGGAAGAACTTCTTGATCTGCTCGACCCGCGCGAATTTTTTGTTCACGCGGTCGATTTCGGACTGGATCAATTCTTGTACTTCGGCCGCGCGTGTCAAGCTGGCGTAATTACTGAACGGCACGTCGTGGTCCTGGGCGTATTTCTCGACGTTCTCCTGGTCGATCATGATGATGACCGTCAGGTACGGCAGCTTGTCGCCGATGACCACCGCGTCGGTGATGTACGGGCTGAATTTCAGCTCGTTCTCCAGTTCGCTGGGCGTGATGTTCTTGCCCCCGGCCGTGATGATGATGTCCTTCATGCGGTCGGTGATGCGGAAGTACCCGTCCGCGTCCATCGTGCCCACGTCGCCCGTGTGCAGCCAGCCGTCGGCGTCGATCGTTTCCGCGGTTTTCTCGGGCTGGTTCAGGTAGCCCATGAACACGTTGGGGCCGCGCACACGGATCTCGCCCGTGTCCGCGTCCACGCGCACCTCGTTGTAGCCCGCGGCCGGTCCGATGGAGCCGGGCTTGATGCGGCTGGCGGGGATGCCCGTAGACGCGCCGCAGGTCTCGGTCATGCCCCAGACCTCCAGCATGGGCACGCCCAGCGCCAGGTACCAGCGCACCAGCTCGGGCGAAATGGGCGCCGCGCCCGTCACGCAGAAGCGCGCGCGGTGGATGCCGATCAGCTTGCGCGCGTTGTTCAGCGCCAGCCAGCGCGCCAGCGTGAACTTGAATTTCAGCAGACCGTCCACAGGCTCGCCGGCCAGCACCCTGTCGGCGATCCGTGTGCCCACGCCGATACCCCAGGCGTAGGCGGCCTGCTGCAGCGGGCTGGCTTCCTTCAGCGCGATCATCACGCCGGAATAGAACTTTTCCCACACGCGCGGCACGGCGGTGAAGACCGTGGGAGCAATTTCACGCACGTTCTCGGGCACGGTCTCGGGGTTCTCGACAAAGTTGAGCCTGGCGCCCGTGTACATCGCAAAGTATTCGCCACCCAGCCGCTCGGCCACGTGGCACAGCGGCAGGAAACACATGCGTTCGTCGTGCTCGTCCTGCGCGATCAGTGTGTTGTAGCCGCGTACCGTGTAGACCAGGCCCGCGTGGCTGTGCATCGCGCCCTTGGGCTTGCCGGTGGTGCCCGACGTGTAGATCAGGATCGCCAGATCGCCGGGCTTGCAGGCGGCCACCCGGCGCGCCATCTCTTCAGGGTGCTGCGCGTTGTACTGCCGGCCGAGCGCGCGCAGGTCGTCCAGACTGATCACCCCGGCGTCGTCCAGGCCGCGCAGGCCTTCCATGTCGAACACGACGATCTTGCGCAGGCCGGGCAGCTGCGCGCGCACTTCCAGCGCCTTGTCCAGCTGTTCGTCGTCTTCCACAAACAGCACGCGCGTGCCCGAGTCCTCGCACAGGTAGTGCACCTGGCTGGCAGCGTCGGTCGGGTAAATGCCGTTGGCCACGCCGCCGGCCGACAGCACCGCCAGGTCGGCCAGCACCCATTCGATCACCGTGTTGGACAGGATGGACGCCGTGTCGCCCGCGTTGAACCCCAAGCTCATGAGCCCGCCTGCGATCTCGTGCACCGCGTCGCCGGTCTGCTGCCAGGTCCAGTTGCGCCAGATGCCCAGCTCCTTCTGGCGCATCCACACCTTGCCGGCGCGCTGGCGCACGCCGTTCCAGAACATGGCGGGAATGGTGTCGCCGTCAAGCACGACGCGCGTTTCGGGCTGGATGTGGGACAGGTCCCAGAGATTGGACATAGTCAGATGGCCCCCACGCTTGTCACGACGTGTACTGCGCTGCCGCCCGAGGGGACGCGAGCTTGTTTGAAGCGGTTCTGCACGGCGCTCATCTCCAGTTCTTTTTCTTTTTCCAGCGGCGCTCGCCGCGCACGCCTTCTTCTTTCATGCCGAGGTAGAACTCCTTGATGTCCTCTTTCTCTCGCAGGCGGGCGCAGGTGTCTTCCATGACGATGCGGCCGTTCTCCAGCACGTAGCCGTAGTCGGACGCATTCAGCGCCATGTTGGCGTTTTGCTCCACGAGCAGGATGGTCGTGCCGCGCTCGCGGTTGATGCGCACGACGATCTCGAAGATCTCTTTCGTCAGCTTCGGCGAAAGTCCCAGGCTCGGCTCGTCCAGCAGGATCAGGTCGGGCGACGCCATCAGCGCGCGGCTGATCGCCAGCATCTGCTGCTGCCCGCCCGACAGCAGGCCGGCGTCCTGTGCGGCGCGCTCCTTCAGGATGGGGAAAAAGCCGTACACCGCCTCCATGTCGCGCGCCACGCCGTCGCGGTCGCCGCGGGTGTACGCGCCCATCAGCAGGTTGTCGCGCACCGACAGCAGGGGGAACACCTCGCGCCCCTCGGGCACATGGGACAGGCCTTGCTGCACGATCAGCGCCGGGTCCTGGGCGGTGATGTCCTCGCCCTTGAACTCGATGCTGCCCTTGCGCGGGTCGATGATGCCGCTGATGGTCTTGAGGATGGTGGTCTTGCCCGCGCCGTTGCTGCCCAGCACCGTGGCGATCTCGCCGCGGCGCACCTGCAGGCTCACGCCGCGGATGGCCTTGATGGGGCCGTAGGCGCTCTCCACGTTGAGCAGCTTCAGGACGGGCAGGTCGCTCACGGCAGGCGGGTTCTCGCTCATGCGGCCCTCCTGAGTGAAGACACGTCGTCCACGGAACCGAGATACGCCTCGATCACACCGGGGTCCGTCTGCACCTCGCGCGGCGTGCCCATGGCCAGCACCTCGCCCTGGTTCATGGCCAGCACGCGGTCGGACACCTTGGACACCAGCGACATGTCGTGCTCGACCATCAGCACGGTGATGCCCAGCTCGTGCTTGATGTCCTGGATCCAGAACGCCATGTCGTCGGTCTCTTCCACGTTCAGGCCCGACGATGGTTCGTCCAGCAGCAGCAGTTTGGGCTGTGTGCACAGCGCCCGCGCCAGCTCCACGACCTTGCGCACGCCATAGGGCAGCCCCGCGACCATGCTGTCGCGGTGGTGTTGCAGGTCCAGGAACTCGATGACCTTTTCCACCTGCTCGCGGTGTTCGACCTCGGCGCGGCGTACCTTGCCGGTGAACAGGATTTCGCTCAGCAGGCTGCGGTGGGCGTGCGTGTGCCGCCCGATGAGCAGGTTGTGCAGCACGGTCGCGTGCTCGAACAGCTCGATGTTCTGGAACGTGCGCGCAATGCCCAGCGAAGCAATCTTGTGCGGCGGCTGGTCGGTCAGGCGCTGGCCCTGGTAGTCGATGGTGCCGGTGGTGGGCGTGTAGATGCGGCTGATCAGGTTGAACACCGTGGTCTTGCCCGCGCCGTTGGGGCCGATCAGCGTGAACACCTCGCCGGGCTTCACGTCGAAGCTCACGTTGTTGACCGCCAGCACACCGCCGAAGCGCACGCTGAGGTTCTGGGCGGAGAGGAGTACTTCGCTCATTTGAGGCGGTCCGATTTCTGGAAGGACTTCTGGCGTTTGAAGAGCCCTTTCCGGTAGAACGGGAACAGCTGGAAGTACGTCCGTATCTTCAGCCACCGCCCATACAGCCCCAGCGGCTCGAACAGCACGAAGCCGATCAGCACCGCGCCGTAGATCACCGCCTTGAGCCCCGGCGCCTGGCCAATGGCCGCGGGCAGGAAATCCTTCACCGCGCTGATGGCCTGCGGCAGCCCGATCAGGAAAATCGCGCCCAGGAACGCGCCGTGGATGGAGCCCAACCCGCCGATCACCACCATGAGCAGCAGGTCGATGGACTGGATGATGTTGAACTGGTCCGGCGACAGAAAGCGGATCTGGTGCGCATACAGCGCGCCGCCAATGCCCGCGAGCGCGGCCGATATCGCAAAGCTCAGCGTCTTGTAGTACGCCAGGTGAATGCCCATGCTCTGCGCGGAAATCTCGGAATCGCGGATGGCCACGAACGCGCGGCCCGTCGGCGAACGCAGCAGGTTCACCACCGCCAGCGTGCTCAACACCGTCACCACCAGGCACACGAAATAAAACGACACGCCCGAGTCGGCCGTCCAGCCGAACATCTTGACCTGGCCCACCGTCTTGCCCGCGTTGCCGCCGGTCACGCTTTCCCAGCGCGCAAACACCTCTTCGACGATGAAGCCGAACGACAGTGTGGCGATGCCCAGGTAGATGCCCTTCACGCGCAGCGCGGGCAGCCCCACCACCACGCCCACGATCGCCGACAGCGCCGCGCCCGCGGCCAGCGCGAACGGGAACGGCCAGCCCATGCCGGTCAGCACGGCCTGTGTGTACGCGCCCACGCCAAAGAACGCCGCATGCCCGATGGAGAACTGCCCGGTGAAGCCGGCCAGCAGCATGAGCCCCACGCCCACCACGCCGTAGATCAGGATGAAGGTGAGCTGGGCCAGCAGGTATTCACCCAGCAGCCAGGGCGCCAGCGCCAGCGCGGCGCACAGCGCGCCGTACCAGAACAGGTGGCCGCCATGCTTGGCGAGCTTGATGTCCTGCGCGTAGTCGGTTTTAAAAATGAAGCGCATGCTGGCTCAAACCTTCTTGCGGAGTTTTTCGCCGAACAGCCCGTTGGGCTTGACCATCAGCATGACCAGCACCACGATGTACGCGGCCGTGTCCTTGAAGCCATCGGGCAGGTAGAAGCCCGAGAACGATTCCACGATGCCGATGATCAGCCCACCCACGATGGCGCCCGGCAGGCTGCCGAAGCCGCCCACCACGGCGGCGGGAAAGGCCTTGAGCCCGATGAAGCCCATGTTGGCGTGCACGAAAGTGATGGGTGCCAGCAGCAGCCCCGCGACCGCAGCCACCGCCGCAGCCAGCCCCCAGACCAGGCCGTTGAGCCGCTTGACCGGAATGCCCATGTAGTACGCGGCCAGCTGGTTCTGCGACGACGCCTGCATGGCGATGCCGACCTTGCTGAAGCGGAACACCGTGAACAGCAGCACGCACAGCATGGCCGTGGCGCCGATCACCACCAGCTGCTCGGCGTTGAGCACCAGCGCGCCGATACCGTTGGCGTCGCCGCCGAACTTCCAGATCACGTCCTTGTACGGCACCGGCAGCGTGTGCGTTTCGGTGCCGATGCCGGGAATCATGGTGATGGCGCCGCGCGCCACGTAGCCGATGCCGATGGTCAGCATCACGATGGAAAACGCCGGCTGGCCCAGGATGGGGCGGATGACCAGGCGCTCCAGCACGATGCCGAAGAGCGCCATGGCCGCGATGGCGCTGATCACGGCCAGCCAGAACGGAAACCCGATGAAGGTCATGCAGGCCAGGCCGCCGAACGCGCCCAGCATCATGAGCTCGCCCTGCGCGAAGCTCACGGTCTCGGTGGCCTTGTAGATCAGCACGAAGCCCAGCGCAATCAGGCCGTAGATACAGCCCTGCGAGATGCCGCTGACCAGTAGTTGAAAGAACTGCACCGTGTCTCCTGCGCCCGTGTGTGGCCGGTTATATCTGTGCATCCCTGCATCGGTTACAGGGTTCTTCCGAATACGGTGTCACCTTCGTATCACGGGTAATCCCTTGTCATGGAAGACGCCGTACGAACCGAAAAAACCGGTGACATCACCGTCGTGACCCTGTCCCGCCCAGCGGTGCGCAACGCCGTGGACGCCGACACGGCGCGCGCGCTGTACCAGGCCTTTGTGGCGTTTGACGAAGACCCGCAGGCGCGCGTGGCGGTCTTCCATGGCGATCACGGCCACTTCTGCGCGGGCTGGGACCTGCAGGCCGGCGCGCGCATGGCACAGAACCAGGGCGGGCCCGGCGTACTCACGGACCTGGACTTCGACCCGACCGACGCGCGCGCGCTCGGCCCCATGGGCCCCACGCGCCTGCTGCTGTCCAAGCCGGTGATCGCCGCCGTCAGTGGCGCGGCCGTGGCCGGCGGCATGGAGCTGGCCCTGTGGTGTGACCTGCGCGTGATGGAAGAGAACGCGTACTTCGGCGTCTATTGCCGCCGATTTGGCGTGCCGCTGATCGACGGCGGCACGGTGCGCCTGACGCGCCTGGTCGGCATGGGCCATGCCATGGACCTGATCCTCACCGGCCGCAAGGTTGAAGCGCCCGAAGCGCTGGCCATAGGCCTGGCAAACCGTGTGGTGCCCGCCGGCGCGGCGCGCGATTCAGCGATTGCGCTGGCGCGCGAGCTGGCGAAATTCCCGCAGGCCACGATGAACGCGGACCGCATGAGCGCTTACGCGCAGTGGGACCTGCCGCTGCCGCAGGCGCTGCACCAGGAATGGCAGCGCGGCAAGCACCGCATCGGTGACGGGCTGGAGGGGGCTGGGCGCTTCGCGGGCGGCGAGGGGCGGCACGGCAGGTTCTGATTTTTGTATATACGGTTTCGTATATACTTTTGAAATGCAATCGACCGCCAGAGTTTTCGTCTCGGGCAACAGCCAGGCCATACGCCTGCCCAAGGCCTTTCGCGTGGACGCGAGTGAGGTCTGGATTTCGCGCGATGACCAGACGGGCGAGATCACGCTCAAGCCCATCCCGGACCGTCAAACCGTCAATGCCTTCATCGCCGAGCTGCGCGCGATGCCACCATCCGACGAGTTCCTGATGCCGCGCGACGACAGCCCTGCGCCTGATCCGTTGGCCGACTGGCAGGCGCCCCCGGGCTGAGCGGTCGGCATGCGATATCTGCTGGACACGAACATCGTGAGCTACTACCTGCGCAGGTCATCGCAGGCGCTGGAGGACCGCGTCAACCGCGCGTTGCGCCAGCAGACCTGCGCGCTCTCGGCGCTGACGCGCGCCGAGTTGCGCTACGGGCAGATGAACATGGACCCGGCTGATCGCCGGCGCGCGCTGGTCGACGGCTTTTTGCAACTGCTGCCCACGCTGGCGTGGTCGATCCATGCGGCCGATCGCTACGGTGACATCAAATCGGCGTTGCGCCGCGCAGGCCGGCCTGTGGGCGAGCTGGATACGCAGATCGCGGCGCATGCGCTGGCCGAAAACCTGGTGCTGGTCACGCACAACACGCGCCATTTCAGGGACGTCCCGGCCCTGGCGCTGGAGGACTGGCTGGGCTGACGCCGCCTCAGGCCTGCAGCGGTTTGGGAATCGCCCGCGGCTTGCCCGCGTCGTTGATCGCCACATAGGTCAGCGATGCCTCGGTCACCTTCACGTACTGGCCCTGGGCGCGAAAGCGCTCGGCGTAGACCTCGACCTGCACGGTGATGGACGTGTTGCCGATGCGTGTGACCTCGGCAAAAAAGCTCAGGATGTCGCCCACGCGCACGGGCTGCTTGAAGATGAACTGGTTGACCGCCACCGTGGCCATGCGGCCGTCCACGTGGCGCGCGGGCACCACGGAGCCGGCCAGGTCGACCTGGGCCATGACCCAGCCGCCAAAGATGTCGCCGTTGGCGTTGCAGTCCGCCGGCATGGGGATGACCTTGAGCACCAGCTCCTTGTCGGTGGGCAATGCCACACCGGGCGCGCTTGAATTGGCAGACATGGGCACAATCTCGGAGTCGATAAACACCCACGATTGTCCCCTATGCGCCGTTCCGGCGAACTGTCCGCGCCCGCTGCCGCCGTGCCTGGCGCCACCCCATCGGCCCCGAGTGCCGCCCGATCCGACTGGGCCACGCTGCGCCGCCTGTTCCCCTATTTGTGGCAATACAAGTGGCGCGTGCTGGCGGCGCTGGCCTTCATGGTGGGCGCCAAGCTGGCCAACGTCAGCGTGCCGCTGCTGCTCAAGGACCTGGTGGACAGCCTGTCGTTCAAGCCGGGTGACCCGGCCGCCGTGCTGGTGGTGCCCGCCGGGCTGCTGGTGGCCTATGGCCTGCTGCGCCTGAGCACGTCGCTGTTCACCGAGCTGCGCGAACTGGTGTTTGCCAAGGCCACCCAGGGCGCGGCGCGCAGCATTGCGCTGCAGACCTTTGAGCACCTGCACGCCCTGAGCCTGCGCTTTCACCTGGAGCGCCAGACCGGCGGCATGACGCGCGACATCGAGCGCGGCGTGCGCGGCATCGAGTCGCTCATTTCCTATTCGCTTTACAGCATCGTGCCCACGCTGATCGAGGTGGCGCTGGTGCTGACCATCCTGGCGGTGAAGTTTGACGCCTGGTTTGCCTGGATCACCATCGCCGCGCTGGCGGTGTACATCTTCTTTACCGTGACGGTGACCGAATGGCGCACCAAGTTCCGCAAGGAAGCCAATGAATTTGATTCGGCCGCCCACACCAAGGCGGTGGATTCGCTGCTGAACTACGAAACCGTCAAGTACTTCAACAACGAGGGCTTCGAGGCCCGGCGCTACGACGAAAGCCTGGAGAAGCTGAGGAAATCACGCCTGAAAAGCCAGACCACGCTGAGCCTGCTGAACACCGGCCAGCAGCTCATCATTGCCGTCGGGTTGGTGGCCATCCTGTGGCGGGCCACGCAGGGCGTGGTGGCGGGGCGCATGACGCTGGGCGATCTGGTCATGATCAACGCCTTCATGATCCAGCTGTACATCCCGCTGAACTTCCTGGGCGTGCTGTACCGCGAGATCAAGCAGAGCCTGGTGGACCTGGACAAGATGTTCACGCTCATGGAAAAGGAGCGCGAGGTGGCCGACGCGCCGGGCGCACTCCCTCTCCCTCTGGGAGAGGGCGGGGGTGAGGGCGCCGCCTGTACCGTCCGCTTCGAGCACGTGAACTTCGCCTACGAGCCCGCGCGCCAGATCCTGCATGACGTGAGCTTTGAAATCCCCGCGGGCAAGACAGTGGCGGTGGTGGGCCCGTCGGGCTCGGGCAAGTCCACGCTGGCCCGGCTGATGTACCGCTTTTATGACGTGCAGGACGGCGCCATCACCATCGCCGGCCAGGACATCCGCAGCGTGACGCAGGCCAGCGTGCGCCAGGCCATCGGCATCGTGCCGCAGGACACCGTGCTGTTCAACGACACGGTCGAATACAACATTGCCTACGGCCGCCCCGGCGCCACGCGCGCCGAGGTCGAGGACGCCGCGCGCGCCGCGCGCATCCACGGCTTCATCGAGTCCACGCCGCGCGGCTACCAGACCATGGTGGGCGAGCGGGGGCTCAAGCTGTCGGGCGGCGAAAAGCAGCGCGTGGCCATCGCCCGCACGCTGCTGAAGAACCCGCCCATCATCATTTTTGACGAAGCCACCTCGGCGCTGGACAGCGCCAACGAGCGTGCGATCCAGGGCGAGCTGCAGGCCACGGCCAGCGGGCGCACCACGCTGGTCATCGCCCACCGCCTGTCCACCGTGGTGGACGCGCACGAGATCCTGGTCATGGACGCGGGCCGCATCATCGAGCGCGGCACGCATGCGCAACTGCTGGCGCGTGGCGGGCGCTATGCCGACATGTGGGCGCTGCAGCAACAGGCCGCTGAACCGGGCTTACCCGCAGGCTGAAGCGGGCGAGGCCGTGGGATGATCCGCCACCATGGAAACCAAGTGGCTTGAAGACTTTGTCAGTTTGGCGGAAACCCGCAGTTTCAGCCGGTCCGCCCAGTTGCGCCACGTCACGCAACCCGCCTTTTCACGCCGTATCCAGGCCCTGGAAGCCTGGGCCGGCACTGACCTGGTGGACCGCAGCTCCTACCCCACGCGCCTCACGCCCGCCGGTGAAACGCTGTACGCGCAGTCGCTTGAGATGCTGCAGGCGCTGCAAAGCACGCGCGCCATGCTGCGGGGCCATTCGGCGGCAGGGCAGGACGTGATCGAGTTCGCCGTGCCGCACACGCTGGCGTTCACCTTCTTTCCGGCCTGGGTGTCCAGCCTGCGCGAGAAGTTCGGCCCCATCAAAAGCCGGCTCATCGCGCTGAACGTGCACGATGCCGCGATGCGGCTGGTGGAAGGCGGCTGCGACCTGCTCATCGCCTACCACCACGCGTCGCAACCCCTGCAGCTGGATGCGGACCGCTATGAAATGGTGACGCTGGGTGAAGAGGTGCTGTCACCCTACGTCAAGCCGGGCCCGGACGGCGAGCCGATGTACCGGCTGCCGGGGCGCGCGGGCCAGCCGCTGCCCTACCTGGGCTACGCGCCGGGCGCCTATCTGGGGCGCGTCACCGACCTGATCCTCAAGCAGTCCCCCACGGCCATTCACCTGGACCGCGTCTATGAAACCGACATGGCCGAGGGGCTGAAGGTCATGGCGCTTGAGGGCCACGGCGTGGCGTTCCTGCCTTACAGCGCCGTCAAGAAAGAGCTGCGCGCGCGCCGCCTCGTCAGCGCCGTACCAGCCGGGCTGGAAGGGCTGGACATGACGATGCAGGTGCGCGCCTACCGCGAAAAGCCTTTGGGCAAAGAGGCGCCCAAAGGGACAGCGCAGTCGCTGTGGACCTACCTGGCCAGCCACAATGCACCAAAATAAGGCGCGCTTCAGGACGCGCTTTGGGCCTTATAAATTTCTTGCATAGTTCGGCGCGCAAAAGGCATTGGCCTTTCACAGGGGCGACATCTACAGTTCGCGCCATTCCAAAACGACCGTAACAGGATGTGTAACGGTCGGACGCCCACCTCTCAAACCCGGCACAAAGGCTGCTTAGCCTTGCCAAGCTGTACAGGACGGAAATGGACGCACAACGTTGGGGAATTGCCATGGCGCTGGCCATGGCCTGCTGCACGGGCGCCGTCCAGGCGCAACAGGGCGTGCTGGAACGCGTGAAGGGCGGCGGCAAGATCGTCATCGCGCACCGCGAGTCGTCCGTGCCTTTCTCGTACGTGGACCCTGCCAGCGGCAAGCCGGTGGGTTATGCGCTGGACCTGTGCCTGAAGATCGCCGACGCCGTCGGCAAGAAGCTGGGCATGAAGAGCGTGCCGGTCGAGTTCCTGCAGGTGACCCCGGCCAACCGCATCGCCATGGTGGAGCAGGGCAAGGCCGACATGGAATGCGGCTCCACCACCAACAATGCCGAGCGCCGCCAGAAAGTGGCGTTCACCATCCCGCACTTCATCACGGGCGCGCGCCTGCTGGTCAAGGCCGACAGCCCCGTGGAGCGCATCGAGGACCTCATGGGCAAGAAGCTGGTGTCCACCAAGGGCACCACGCCGCTGAAAGCCGCGGACCAGGCCAATCGCGAACGCCTCATGGGCATCACGATCCTGGAAGCACCGGACCACGCGCGCGCGGTGGAAATGGTGGAAAAGGGCGAGGCTGACGCCTTCGTCATGGACGACGTGCTGCTGTTCGGGCTGGCGGCCAACCGGCCCAACCCGGCCGCGCTCAAGGTGGTGGGCAAGTTCCTCACGACCGAGCCGCTGGCGATCATGCTGCCCAGGTCTGATCCCGAATTCAAAAAGGTGGCCGACGACGAGATGCGCCGCCTGATCACCACCGGCCAGATCGCGCCGATCTACGACAAATGGTTTGCCAAGCCCATCCCGCCAAAGAACACGCCCCTGAACCTGCCCGTGAGCTACCTGCTGCGGGACTTCTGGAAATACCCGACAGACCAGGTGCCGTTTTAACGCTCTAATGCTTGTCCCAAGCAGGGCTTCAGGGTAATCCCGCAAGCCCGAATCCCTAGAATTTCGTTGTCAGTTTCACCCCAACGCTTCACCACAGGAGATTTGTATGAAGAAGCATCTGCTGGCCATCGCCGTCGCCACCCTGGCTTGCGGCACCGTCATGGCCCAGGCCAACGACACCATTGCCAAGGCCAAGTCCACCGGCGTCGTCACCATGGGCGTGCGCGAGTCCTCGGGCGCCCTGTCCTACACCCTGGGTGACGGCAAGTTCGCCGGCTTCCACGTCGAAGTCTGCCAGCGCATCCTGGCCGAAGTCGAAAAGCAGGCTGGCCGCAAGCTGGACGTCAAGTACGTGCCCGTCACGTCGCAAAACCGCATTCCGCTGGTGCAAAACGGCACCGTGGACATCGAGTGCGGCTCCACCACCAACAACGCCACCCGCCAGAAGGACGTCGCCTTCCTGAACACGACCTACGTGGAAGAAGTGCGCATGGCCGTCAAGGCCAACGGCGGCATCACCAGCATCGCCCAGCTGAACGGCAAGAACGTGGCCACCACCACCGGCACCACGTCCGTGCAGCACCTGCGCAAGCACGAGCGCGGCGCCGGCGTTGACTTCAAGGAAGTCTTCGGCAAGGACCACGCCGACAGCTTCCTGCTGCTGGAAACCGGCCGTGCCGACGCGTTCGTGATGGACGGCTCCATCCTGGCCGGCAACATCGCCAACGCCAAGAACCCCGCCGACTTCGCCATCCGCGGTGAAGTGCTGTCGGTGGAGCCCATCGCCATCATGATCCGCAAGGACGATGCCTCGCTGAAGAAGGTGGGCAACGACGTGATCGCCGGCCTGATCAAGAGCGGTGACATGGCCAAGCTGTGGGACAAGTGGTTCATGTCCCCGATCCCCCCGAAGAACACCAAGGTGGGTCTGGCCCTGTCCGACAGCACCAAGGCCGCATGGGCGTCGCCGAACGACAAGCCCATGGAAGACTACGCCAAGAAGTAATTCCGGCGTGCTGTAGCCTGGACCCCTGCCCCCTGGCAGGGGTCTTGCGTTTGTGGCGTCATCACAGCAAGATCGAACACAACAACGAGGAGTACGCGCATGGCTTGGGACTGGCAGGTCTTCTGCAAGGAGACCACCACCGGAGACATCGTGCCCGCCTGCTTTGGCAGGGGCGGCGATGAAACCTACCTGAACTGGATTCTTTCGGCCTGGGGCTGGACGCTGACCGTCGCCCTGAGTGCGCTGGTTGTAGCGCTGGCAGCGGGGCTGGTGGTGGGCACGCTGCGCACGCTGCCGGGCAGCCCCTGGCTGGTGCGGCTGGCCAATGCCTGGGTCGAACTGTTCCGCAACGTCCCGCTGCTGGTGCAGATCTTCCTGTGGTACTTCGTCTTGCCGGGCATCTTCCCGGCGCTCAAGAACACGCCCTCGGTCGTGCTGGTGGTGCTGGCGCTGGGGCTGTTCACGTCGGCGCGCGTGGCCGAGCAGGTCCGCGCGGGCATTCAGGCCCTGCCGCGCGGGCAGCGCTACGCGGGCATGGCGCTGGGTTTTTCCACGGCGCAGACCTATCGCTACGTGCTGCTGCCCATGGCGCTGCGCATCGTGATCCCGCCCATGACCAGCGAATCGATGAACATCGTGAAGAACTCTTCGGTCGCGTTCGCGGTGTCGATTGCCGAGCTGACCTTTTTTGCACGCCAGTCGGGCGAAGAGACCTCGGCGCCGGTGCAGATGTACCTGGCCGCCACGGTGCTCTACGCCATCTCGGCATTTGCCATCAACCGCGTGATGTCCTTCATCGAAAAGAAATCCCGCGTTCCGGGTTTTGTCGCCTCTGGCGGCATGGGGGGGCACTGACATGTTGGGCAACCTCGACCTATCCTTCTTCAGCTGGGAGCTGATCGGCCCGTTCGTGGTCAAGGGCTTCTACTTCTCCATCTGGCTGACCGTGGTCGCCACGCTGGGCGGCATCGCCTTCGGCACCGTGCTGGCGCTCATGCGACTGTCGGGCAAGAAGGCGCTTGAAATTCCCGCCGCTACTTACGTGAACACCATGCGGTCCATTCCGCTGGTGATGGTGCTGTTGTGGTTCTTCCTGCTGATTCCGTTCGCCATCGGGCGGCCGATCGGCGCGGAGATGTCCGCTATCATCACTTTCATCGCGTTCGAGGCCGCCTACTTCTCGGAGATCGTGCGCGCCGGCATCCAGTCCATCCCGCGCGGCCAGGTCAATGCCGGCTACGCGCTGGGCATGAACTACGGCCAGAACATGCGCCTGGTGATCCTGCCGCAGGCGTTCCGCAATATGCTGCCGGTGTTCCTCACGCAGACCATCATCCTGTTCCAGGACACGTCACTCGTGTATGCCATCGGCGCCTACGACATGCTCAAGGGCTTCGAGACGGCGGGCAAGAACCTGGGCCGCCCGGTCGAGGCGTACCTGCTGGCCGCCATCGTGTACTTCATTCTCTGCTTCGGCCTGTCCTGGATCGTCAAGCGCATCCAGCTCAAGGTCCAGATCATCCGCTGAAAGAAAACCATGATCGAAATCAAGAACGTCTCCAAGTGGTATGGCCCCGTGCAGGTGCTCAACGATTGTTCGGTGAGCATCAACAAGGGCGACGTGGTGGTGGTCTGCGGCCCGTCGGGTTCGGGCAAGTCCACGCTGATCAAGACCGTCAACGGCCTGGAGCCGATCCAGAAGGGCACCATCAGCGTGGACGGCACGTCGCTGCAGGACCCCAAGACCGACCTGCCCAAGCTGCGCAGCCGCGTGGGCATGGTGTTCCAGCACTTCGAGCTGTTTCCGCACCTGAGCGTGACCGAGAACCTGACCATCGCGCAGATGAAGGTGCTGGGCCGCAACGCCGACGAAGCCAAGACCCGGGGCCTGAAGATGCTGGACCGCGTGGGCCTGATGGCGCACAAGGACAAATTCCCCGGCCAGCTGTCCGGCGGCCAGCAGCAGCGCGTGGCCATCGCCCGCGCGCTGTCCATGGACCCGATCGTGATGCTGTTCGACGAACCTACGTCGGCGCTGGACCCCGAAATGGTGGGCGAAGTGCTGGACGTGATGGTCACGCTCGCCAGGGAAGGCATGACCATGATGGTCGTGACCCACGAAATGGGCTTTGCCCGCAAGGTGGCCAACCGCGTGATCTTCATCGACGTGGGGGGCAAGATTCTTGAGGATTGCTCCAAGGACGACTTCTTCGGCAACCCGGAGGCGCGTCAGCCGCGGACCAAGGATTTCCTGAACAAGATCCTGGCGCATTGATTTTTGGGAGCGGACTTCCGTACGCAGAGGGCGCAGAGGTTTCGCAGAGGACGCAGAAGAATCCAGAAAGAAATTCAGGAAAAGAATTCAAGAAGTATTCACTTCCTTTTTAAGAAGGCAGAACTCTTCGGGTTCTGCCTTTTTTGTTTTCTTTTCTGCGTACGGAGGTTCAAAAAAGCCCATGGGAAAATGCAAAACATGACCAACGAGATCACCATCACCCGCCCCGACGACTGGCACCTGCATGTGCGCGACGGCGAGCCCATGAAGACCGTCGTGCCGCACAGCGCCGCGCAGTTCGGCCGCGCGATCATCATGCCCAACCTGCGGCCGCCGGTCACCACCGCGGCGCAGGCCGTGGCCTACCGCGACCGCATCCGGGCCGTGCTGCCGGCGGGAAGCGGCTTCGAGCCGCTCATGACGCTGTACCTCACCGACAACCTGCCGCCCGACGAGATCGCGCGCGCCAAAGAGGCCGGTGTCGTAGCGCTCAAGCTCTACCCGGCCGGCGCCACGACCAACAGCGATGCCGGCGTGACCGACATCCGCAAAACGTACAAGACGCTGGAAGCCATGCAGAAGCACGGCCTGGTGCTGCTGGTGCACGGCGAGGTGACGGACCCGTCGGTGGACCTGTTCGATCGCGAGGCCGTGTTCATCGACCGCCAGATGATCCCGCTGCGCCGCGACTTCCCCGAACTGAAGATCGTGATGGAGCACCTGACCACGAAGGAGGGCGCGCACTACGTGCGCGATGCCGGCCGCTTCACCGGCGCCACCCTTACCGCGCACCACCTGCTGTACAACCGCAACGCGATCTTCACGGGTGGCATCCGCCCGCACTACTACTGCCTGCCGGTCCTCAAACGCGAAACGCACCGCGTCGCGCTGGTAGAGGCCGCCACCAGCGGCAGCAACCGCTTCTTCCTGGGCACCGACAGCGCGCCGCATCCGGCGCACCTGAAGGAGCATGCGCTGGGCTGTGCGGGCTGCTACACGGCGCATGCGGCCATCGAGCTGTATGCCGAGGCATTCGACGCCGCCGGCGCGCTGGACAAGCTGGAAGGCTTTGCGAGCTTTCATGGTGCAGACTTCTACGGTCTGCTGCGCAACAGCGGCACCATCACGCTGCGCCGCGAAAGCTGGACCGTGCCCGAATCGTTCCCCTATGGCGAGGCCGAGCTCAAGCCGCTGCGGGGCGGCGAAACGATGGCCTGGAAGCTGCAGGCCTGACGCTGCGCCGCTTCAGGCAGATTGCATCGCGCAGCTCACATCACGGAGGTCACATGCAGAACACCGTCACCCAAGCCGCGTTGCTGATCGACGCCGACAACCTGTCGCTGGACGGCATGAAAGAGGCGCTGCACCAGCTGGAGATGCAGCACCGCGTCTCGCTGCGCCGTGCCTACGGCAGCCACGAGACGCTGGGCACGGTTCGCGAATTCCTGCACCGCAAGGCCGTGCGCGCCATCGCCAACCAGGGCAAGGGCACGACCGATGCCGCGCTCGTCGTGGACGCCATGGACCTCCTGCATGCCAACGGCCTGCCGGCGCTCGTGGCCATCGGCTCCGGCGACGCGGACTTTGCGCCACTGGTGGTGCGCCTGCGTGAAGCCGGCATCCGCGTGATCTGCTTCGCCCAGCGCCCCAAGGCGGGCGACGGACTGGATCTGGTCTATGACGAAGTGGTCTTCGTGGACTCGCCAGCGCCTGCAACCGTGGCGGCCAGGCCCGCCGCGGCTGCGAAGAAAGCGCCCGCAAGAAAGGCGCCGGCCAAAAAGGCACCGCCCGCACCGCCGGTCGATCCCGTCACGCGTCAGGTGCAGGCGGTCCTGTATGCGAACGCGGACTTTGCTGCCGGCCGCGCGATCGAACTGAATGCCGTGGTCAAAAAGCTGCGTGATGACAAGTTGATGGCCAAGAGCACCAGCGCGCGCAACTTTTTCAGGAAGCATGCGCCCGAGGTCGAACTGATCCCCGACAAGCAGCCCAACCAGCTGCGGCTGGCCCGCAAGGACTGAGTGTTGGTCGAGTGGGACCGCCCCTGGCTTGCCGGATGGGACGGCGCGGGGCGGCCGGTGCACGCACGCTGGATGCAGGGTGCGCCGCTGCACGAGGCGCTGGTGGCCCAGGGCGCGTCCCCGGTGCGCTTCGTGCCGCAGTCCGTGCCTCCTGACGGCATGGCATACGAACAGTTTGTGTTCCAGACCCGCACCTGCCCGGTGCGTGAAGGCCTGCACGACTTCTTCAACGGTCTGGTCTGGCTGCGCTTTCCGCTGGCCAAGGTGCGCCTGAACGAACTGCAGGCGGCCGAGATCACCGCGCGCGGCACGTCGGGCCCGCGCGGGCCGGTGCGCGACGCCATCACGGTGTTCGACGAAAACGGCGCGCTGCTGGATGCGCCGCAGCCCCTGTGGGACGCGCTGGTGGCGCGCGAATGGCGCCGCCTGTTCGTGGACCTGCGTCCGTTGTGGGCGCAGGCACGGCTGCTGCTGTTCGGCCACGCCTTGCTGGAGCAACTGGTTCATCCCCGGAAAGGGTTGACGGCGCATGTCTGGCGGGCTCAATGCGCTATGAATTCAGGAGCAAATCCGGACGGCTGGCTGGCTGCGCAGCTGACACCCGGGGCGCTCGCCGCCAAGCCCTTCACGCCGCTGCCGGTGCTGGGCATCCCCGGCTGGTGGCCCGAAAACCTGAACTTTTCCTTCTATGATGACTCCCTTGTATTCCGTCCCCCACGGCGCCAGAACCCAACAACAACAGCAGAGCAGCCGCCCGGCCCTTGAAGGGCCGGGTGCCGGCCTCATCTGTGGCACGGAGTGAATATCGCTCACTTCGAAAGAAAACCCGCAATGAAACGCATCGTCCTTTTCGTCCTGACCAACCTGGCTGTCGTGGTGGTGCTGGGCATCGTCGCCAGCCTGCTGGGCGTCAACCGTTACCTCACGGCCAATGGCCTGAACCTGGGCGCGTTGCTTGGCTTCGCGCTGATCATGGGCTTTGGCGGCGCCATCATCTCGCTGCTCATCAGCAAGCCGGTCGCCAAGTGGAGCGCGGGCGTGCAGATCATCGAGCAGCCGCGCAATGCCGACGAAGCCTGGATCGTCGAGACGGTTCGCAAGTTCGCCGACAAGGCCGGCATCGGCATGCCCGAGGTCGGCGTGTTCGAGGGCGAGCCCAACGCATTTGCCACCGGTGCCTTCAAGAACAACGCGCTGGTGGCCGTGTCCACCGGCCTGCTGCAGGGCATGACGCGTGAAGAGGTCGAGGCCGTGATCGGCCACGAGGTCGCGCACATCGCCAACGGCGACATGGTCACCATGACGCTGATCCAGGGTGTGATGAACACGTTCGTGGTGTTCCTGTCGCGCGTGATCGGTTACGCGGTGGACAGCTTCCTGCGCCGCGGCAGCGACAACAACTCGGGCCCCGGCATTGGCTACATGATCACCACGATCGTGCTGGACATCGTGCTGGGCTTTGTCGCCGCCATCATCGTGGCCTGGTTCAGCCGCCAGCGCGAGTTCCGCGCCGACGCGGGCGCCGCGCAGCTCATGGGCCGCAAGCAGCCCATGGTGAACGCGCTGGCCCGCCTGGGCGGCATGGTGCCCGGCGAGCTGCCCAAGAGCGTGCAGGCCATGGGCATCACCGGCGGTATCGGCAAGCTGTTCAGCACGCACCCGCCGATCGAGGAGCGCATCGCCGCGCTGCAGAATTCGCAGCAGCAATAAACGGGAAGTGCGCGGGAAAAAGCCGCCCCACGGGGCGGCTTTTTCATGCCCGGCGATTCAGGCGACGATGCTTTTCGCCACGGCCTCGGCCACCTTGATGCCGTCCACCCCCGCCGACAGAATGCCGCCCGCGTAACCCGCGCCTTCGCCGGCCGGGTACAGCCCGCGCACGTTCAGGCTGTGCAGTTCGTCGCCGCGCGTGATGCGCAGCGGCGACGAGGTGCGTGTCTCCACACCCGTCAGCACGGCGTCGGGCATGTCGTAGCCGCGGATCTTGCGGCCGAAGGCGGGCAGCGCCTCCTGCATGGCCGTGATCGCATAGGAGGGCAGGGCGTCATGCAGGTTGGTGAGCTTCACGCCAGGCTTGTACGAGGGCAGCACATCGCCAAAAGCGGTGGAGGCCTTGCCCGCCAGGAAGTCGCCCACGAGCTGACCGGGCGCCTCGTAGGTGCCGCCGCCCATCACGAATGCGCGGGATTCAAGCTGGCGTTGCAGCACAATGCCCGCCAGGGGATGGAAGGCGTGTCCTTCGGGCGGTCGCAGCTCGCCGAACTCGCTGCCCAGCGTTGCGGCGACGGCGGCCGCGTCCGTGGGGTAGTCGGTCGGCTCGATGCCCACCACCATGCCGGCGTTGGCGTTGCGTTCGTTGCGTGAATACTGGCTCATGCCGTTGGTCACCACGCGGTCCGGCTCCGACGTGGCGGCCACCACGGTGCCGCCGGGGCACATGCAGAAGCTGTAAACGGCGCGCCCGTTGGACGCGTGGTGCACCAGCTTGTAGTCGGCCGCGCCCAGCAACGGGTGGCCGGCATGCCGGCCCCAGCGCGCGCGGTCGATCACGCCTTGCGGGTGCTCGATGCGAAAGCCGATGGAAAAGGGCTTGGCCTCCATGTAGACCCCGCGCCGGTACAGCATGGCGAAGGTGTCGCGCGAGCTGTGGCCCAGCGCCATCACGACATGGTCGGCGCGCAGCTCGTATGGCAGACCCGTGGCCTGGTCCAGCACCGTGAGGCTGCGAATGCGCCTGGTCTCGCCTTCACCTTCGATGTGCACGTCGGTCACGCGCTGCCCGAAGCGGATCTCGCCGCCCATGGCGATGATCTGCTCGCGCATGTTCTCCACCACCTTCACGAGCTTGAACGTGCCGATGTGCGGGTGCGCGATGGTCAGGATCTCTTCGGGCGCGCCGGCCTTCACGAACTCGCCCATGACCTTGCGGCCCAGGTGGCGCGGGTCCTTGATCTGGCTGTAGAGCTTGCCGTCGCTGAAAGTGCCCGCGCCGCCTTCGCCGAACTGCACGTTGCTTTCGGGGTTGAGCACGTTCTTGCGCCACAGGCCCCAGGTGTCTTTCGTGCGCTCGCGCACGCGCTTGCCGCGTTCCAGCACGATGGGCTTGAATCCCATCTGCGCCAGCGCCAGCGCCGCGAAGATGCCACAGGGCCCGAAGCCCACGACCACGGGGCGCAGCGCCAGATCGGCCGGGGCCTGCGCGGGCGCGTGCCAGGCCATGTCGGGCGTGGCAGCCACGTGCGGGTTCTTGGCCAGCCGGGCGAGCAGCGCGGGGGCTTGCAAGGGGTCGGCCAGCGTCACGTCCACGATGTACACGGCCAGCAGGCCGGCCTTGCGCGCGTCGAAGCTGCGCTTGAAGACCTGCAGCTGCGCAATGGCGGCCGGCGCGATGCCCAGCACCTGCGATGCGGCCGTCATCAACGCGGCCTGCGGATCGTCGGCCTGCGTGAGCGGCAGCTTGATTTCAGACAGGCGGATCATCGCGGCCCACCTTCGTGCACGGTGTCCAGGAACGGGTTCTCGATACGCAGCCCGCGCACGACCTGACCGTGGCTCAGGTCCTCGGAACAGAACACGTCGCAGCGCGCCTCCAGCGCGGCGGCCAGCATCAGGCTGTCGTACCAGTGGTAGCGGGTTTCGTGCTGGATGGCCAGCGCCTGCTGGACGAGCTCGGGCGAAAAGCCCACGCGCAGCATGGGCAGCATCAACTCGGCAATGGTGCGCGCGCACTCATCGCCCGTCATGGGGCGTTGCATGCGGTGCAGCGCCACGTTGGCAAACTCCTGGACCACTTGGTGCCCGATCACGCCGTTGCCCTGCGCCAGGCACTGCTTGAGCATGTCGCGGGCCCGCGCCTGCTTGAGCGGCGCCGAGGCGTCGAACACGTACACAAAGACGTTGGTGTCCAGGAAGACGCGCCGCGGCGGCCCCTGCCAGTAGGTGGCTGCCATCAACGCGCGTTCATTTCTTCGCGCGTGAACTTGCGGCCTGCGTTCACGTGCGCGAGCGACGTCAGCAACGCATCGACCCGGCTGGCCGCATCGGGCTGCGCGACGTAGCTTTGCAGCCAGCGGCGGAATTCCTCGTTCAGCGTGGACTGTTGGCCCTGCGCCTTTTCGCGCGCAGCCTGGATCAGGCGTTCTTCGGCGCTCAGGGTGATGTTTTTCAGCATCCAGAAATTATTGCACACTGCCGTCAGTGTGCACAATACGGTGTCTATAATCGCCAGCGTGAAGTCAGCCAGACCGCCGCTGGTGCAATCGTGGAAACACGGCACTGGAGGAACGTCCGGACTGCACAGGGCAGCGTAGCAGGTAACACCTGCCCACCGCGAGGTGAGGATCAGAGCAACAGAGACGAGTCGCCACGGGCAACCGTGGCGGGTGAAACGGGCAATCTCTACGCGCAGCAATACCAAGTAGGCCAGCGTTGATGTGGCTCCGCAGAGCTGGCGGGTAGGTAGCACCGAGCCGGGTGGGCGACCCCCGGCCCAGAGTAATGGCGGTCACGCCGCGGACCCTTCACGGGGTCCGTGGTGCACAGAATCCGGCTTACGGCGGGCTTCACACTTTTTTTCAGCAACCGGGCGCCTGGCCCGTTGCAAAACGCCCTGCGCGCTCGCGCGTGTCGGGGTGGCTGCTCAGCCATTCGAGCGCGGCGTCCGCACGGCCTGCCTTGCCCTCTTTTCCTGTGTCGCGTTCGCCGCTGATGCCCAGCAGCAGAGCGCCCATGGGCGCCGTGGGCCGCTCGCTCTGGCGCATCAGCGCCATGGCAAAGCAGTCGGCTTCGGTCTCGTGGCTGCGGCGGTACGCCAGCCCGGTCAGCAGCGACGTGCCCATGGACACCGCGCTGGACACGTCGCCCAGCGCCAGCCCCAGGCCCACGTTGAGCACCCCCTGTTCCACCACCATGCGCGTCGTGTGTCGGTGCATGACATGGCCGATCTCGTGGGCCAGCACACCCAGCAGCGCGTCGTCGCCCAGGCCCGCCTTGGCCGCGGCTTCCACCAGCCCGTCGGTCATCACGACCGTGCCGCCGGGTAGCGCAAAGGCATTGGCACCCATGCCCGAGCGGAATGCCAGCGTCAGCCGCGGCGCATAGCCGGGGTAGCGCCGCAGGCCGGGCGAGATCGCCGCCGCGAGCGCGTCGAATTCCGCGCGCAGCGCGGCCTGGCGCTGCGCCGGCAGCTTGCTGGGCTTCAGATACCCATCGTCGAGCTGCTGCATTGCGCGTTCGGCCAGGCTGGTTTCCCAGGGTGTGGGTACGTGGCGCGTCAACTGCGTGGCCGCCCAGGGCGTGCCCCAGCGGTAGAACGCGCCCAGCAGCACTGCCGCCAGAGCGAACACGGCCAGGAATACAGGCCAGCGCGTCTGCATGCGTTGCGCGAGCGGCGCCGTGGCGCCTGCGGAGGCCATCGCCGCATGCCATGCAGCGCCGTCGTCGATCTCCAGGCTGCCGTGCTCGCGCAGGTCCACGACCACCGTGCGTTGCGCGCGTGATGCACTCCAGGCTTCGGGCCAGTCAACTTGTTTGTGCGTGAACCGCTGCACGGCACTGCCCGGCGCCAGCGGGTGCAGGACCAGTGCCGTGCCGTCCGGCGCACTCTGCAGACCGACCATCACTGCGCGGGCCTGGCTGCTGCGCCCGTCGAACCAGCGTCCGCGCAGCAGGTCCATCAGCCCACCAGGTCCAGCCCCACGGCATCCGCCATGGCGTCGCCGATGCCGCCCTGTTGCGCCACCAGCTCGCCGGCCATCTGGTCCACGCCGCCCTTGACGTGCAGCGTGACCGACTCGGCCTTCATGCGGTATTCGCTGACCAGTGCGAACGGGCGGTAAAAACCCAGCGTGAGTAGCGACAGCAGCAGGTTCCTGACGCGCAGGCCGATGTAGCGGCCGGCCCGCAGGTCGCACTTGAAGCGGGCCACCTGGCTCACACCGACGTTGTTCCATACCAGCTGGAACATGCGGGCCTCGCGCCAGGCCCGTGCAGGCGTCGTGGCCAGGAAGCCGATGAAGACCATGCCCAGGACCAGAAGCGCCAGGAGTACAAAAGCCATGAAGCCCCGGTTCTTCAGTCCCCCCAGCAACGCGAACGATCCGCCCATCACCAAGGCCAGAAGCAGGCCCACCAGAACCATGCAGCCTATGAAAACCGCCACGGTCGCCAGCCAGATGCGCAGGAAGTCGCCATAGACGGGTTTCCACCGTCCCGTCTGGTTGCCCACGCGCGCCCGCTTGACCAGCAGGCTCTTGTAGTTGAACTCCAGGCGCACGATGCACAGCACCGTCAACGCCAGCGCCAGCACGGTGGCACCGATGGCTCCGGCGGAGGGCACAGGCAGGTGGTCGGACTCGGCGTCGGGCATCAGGATGCCAAACGCAAAGGTCGTGGCGATCCAGATCAGCGCGATCACGAGCACCGGCCAGCTGGCGCGGTAGACCTCGCCCCAGGGCGCCGCGAACTGCAGCCGCACGCCACGCCAGCGCGTGGCGCCCAGCCTGAACCGCATGGCGCTGCCCCACAGCCAGGGCGCAAGCGCCGCGCCTGCAATCAGGAACAGGCTCACCACCGTGTCCTGGCCCGTGTCGGCCGCGAGCTGGAAGGCGATGTACAGCGCGGCCAGCACCAGAAAGCCGAACACCATTCGCCGGCTTTGGGCGGTGAATTCGAGCGGGCTGTTGGCGACCCAGGTGTGGCCGTAGAAATATTGCGCGGTGCGTCGCCGCGCGAAAGGGGTGTAGAGGCCGAACGTCACGATGGTCAGCAGCACGTTGACGATCCAGACGCGGAAATACTCGCCGCCTGTGCCGGTGAATTCCAGCGGAAATGCCTCGATGCCGCTGTTTTCGGACGCTGTCCTGCGCCGTTGTGCGTCCGGATCCACGCGCCGTACGGCGATGCCGTTGTCCATGTCTGTAACCCCCCTGTCGATATGCCGGCAAGTGTAGCCGGGCGTTGGGTCAGAACCTTTCAGACGAAAGCAGGTAGCGCCACTGCCCGGGCGCCAGTCCGCCCAGCGCCACGCGGCCCAGTCGCTGGCGCGTGAAAGACTGCAGCGGCAACCCGGCGGCGGCGCAGGCGGCGGCCAGCAGGCCCGGGTCCATTCCCTTGAACGCCAGGCGCAGCCGGGTGCGGCCTTCGGCGGCGCTGCTGACGCTGGCGCGCACGGACGGCAGCCGCTGGCCTTGCAGCGGCAGGCCGTCGCGCAGCCGCTGCAGCGTTGCGCCGTCCACCGGGCCGGCCACATCGGCCATGACCTCATGCTCCAGCAGCGCGGCGTCCTCGGCCAGCTTGCGCTGGACGCGCCAGTCCTGCGTGAACACGACCAGGCCGGCGCCATCCGCCCGCAGTGGCGCCATCACCTGAAGGTCCCGAAAATGCTTGCGCAGCACGTGCACGCCGCTGCGATCCGCGTCGCTGTGCGTCTGCGGTTGCGGCCAGGGCTCGCCGCCGGCGGGCTTGTACAGCAGCAGCGTGACGGGCCCCGTATCCAGCAGGGTCGCCGCGGCGTCGATCTCGATGCGCTCATGCAGCACGCGGTGCGCGGGTTCCTCCACCACCTGGCCGTCCACGCGGACCCAGCCGCCTTCGATGTAGCGTTCGGCCTCGCTGCGCGAGCAGCCTTTGAGCGCGGCCACCCGCTTGGCCAGGCGGACCGGTTCGTCGGACCCGGTCACGGTTTGCCCTGCAGCGCCTGGATGCGTTGCACGTGCGCCAGCAGCGAACGCTGGGCCACGGGCCACATGCGCGGCGGCACGTCGTCGTAGGCCAGGGCCACCCATTCGTCCATCGGTGCGTCAGGCCGCGCCTGCATGGCCGCCAGCACGCGGGCTTCGCGTTTGAGCCTGTGGGCCTTGAGCTGGGCGATGGCCTGGGGCGCGTCGCCCAGCACGTAGCCGTGCGCGGGCAGGATGAAGCCGATGCCGTGGGTGGCGCACGCGGCAGCGAGCTTGTCCAGCGACTCCAGGTAGTCGGTCATGTTGCCGTCGGGCGGGTCCACGATGGTCGTGCTGCCGTTCAGGATGTGGTCGCCCGAAAACAGCAGGCCGTCTTCCACCAGCGCCAGGCACAGGTGGTTGGCGGCGTGGCCCGGCGTGTGGATGACCTTCAGCGTGTGCTGTGCACCGCCACCTTGCAGCGTGACGCATTCGCCATCGGCCAGCTCCCGGTCGGGGCTGAACTGGCTGGCCGCGCGCGCCGTGGCGGCGGACGGCAGGCCCAGGATCGGCGGCTTGCCGGCGCACAGGGCCTGCAGCGGCCGCGCGCCGGGGGAATGGTCGGGGTGCGAATGCGTGCAGATGATGCAGCGGATGTCGCCGCCCGCCGCCCGCCAGAGGCGCTCCAGGTGCTGCGGGTCCTCGGGCCCTGGGTCGATGGCGGCGTAGCCCGTGTGCGGGTCGCCCACCAGGTAGCTGTTGGTGCCGGGCCCGGTCATGACGCCCGGGTTGGGCGCGGTCAGGCGCTGCACGTTCTTCAGCAGCGGCACGGTCTGGTCGGTGCGCCAGTCCAGGTGGTGCAGCATCTGGCCGTCGGGGCACACCAGCGCCAGCTCGCCGAAGGGCATTTCATGCTCCATGTAGCGGGCTTCGTTGCCCGCCAGCAGGCCCGCGCGCGGGCAACTGGTCCACAGCGGGTTTTCGGTCGTGCCGTCGCCCGCGCAGGCGTCCAGCACATGCTGCACGGTGGCGAACTTCTGCAGGCGCTCCAGCGTCCGGATGGTCGGGAAGATGATGAAGAACTGCCCAGCCTCGTGGCGGCGCAGCGCCTCGGCCGGGCTCACCCACACGGGCTCGAACTGCTCCGCCTCGTCTGCCACGGGCTGCTGGCCGTCGGGCATGCGGGCCACCAGGAACGGCACGTCAAAGCGCCGCGGCAGATCACGGTCGGTGATCCAGTGCGCCAGCATGAACACCGCGTCGGCCGCCAGGGTGAGGCCGCGGGCGCGGCATTGCGGCACGAACGGCGCCTTGCGGTCCAGCGCGGCAATATCCACGGCATCGGCCATGCGGCCATCGGCGTGGCGGGCCAGCAGGATGCCCAGCTCCTCGAAGCTTTCGCGGATGGCGGCGATGGCCTGCGTGAGCCGCAGGTCGTCCTGCCCGGGCCGGCGCGCGGCGTCGGCGTGGGCGTGGGCGGCGGCATCGGCGGCGTCGATGCCGCCGCCGGGGAACACATAGGCACCGGGCGCGAAGCTGGCCGTGGGCGAGCGCCGCGTCATCAGCACTTCCACGCCCGCCGCGCCGTCGCGCAGCAGCAGGACGGTAGCGGCAGGCCGGGTGGCCACGGGTTCACGTTGGGGGTACAGCAGTTGGGTGGGGCGGACCATCCTTGCATTATGAAAGCTCACGGTGAAAGAGGTCGGTGCGGCCATAATCCAGCCCATGCGAATCCGCTTCACCAAGATGCAGGGCGCGGGCAACGACTTCGTCGTGCTCGACGAGACCGCCGCCCGCCTGGACCTGACGCCGCAGCAGTACCGCTTCCTGGCCGACCGGCATTTCGGCGTGGGCGCCGACCAGATCCTGTCCGTGCGGCCGTCGCCCGCGCCGGGCATTGACTTCGAATACGTGATCCACAACGCCGACGGCGGCGAGGTGGAGCAGTGCGGCAACGGCGCGCGCTGCTTTGCCCGGTTCGTGCACGACAAGGGCCTGACCGACCGTGACCAGGTCAGGGTCCGCACGCTGTCCGGCGTGATCCAGCCGCGCCTGAACGCGGACGGCCGCGTGACGGTGGACATGGGCGCGCCGGTGTTCGAACCTGCCGCCGTGCCGTTCGACGCGGCGGGGATCGAGCCGCAACCCAGTGGCCAGTGGGAAACCTGGCAGCTCGCGCTGCAGCCGTCGGCGCAGAGCGAGCTGGTGTCGGTGGCCATCCTGTCCATGGGCAACCCGCACGCCGTGCAGGTGGTGGACGACGTGGACACCGCGCCGGTCGCCACCCAGGGACCGCTGATAGAAAACCATCCGCGCTTCACCAACCGCGTGAACGCCGGCTTCATGCAGGTGGTGGACCGTGCCCGGGTGCGGCTGCGCGTGTACGAACGCGGCGCGGGTGAGACGCTGGCCTGTGGCACGGGCGCCTGCGCTGCCGTGGTGGCGGGCATTCGCCTGGGGCTGCTGGATGCGCGCGTGGACGTGGACACGCGTGGCGGGCGCCTGACGATCGAATGGGCGAGCCTGGGCCAGCCCGTTTTCATGACGGGTCCGGCCCAGACCGTTTTCGAGGGCGAGATCGACATTCCCGATGCCTGACGCAACAACCGACACCATGAAACAGGACGCCATGAATCCCATCACCGAGGACGATATCGCCAACTACCTGGCCAACACGCCGGACTTCTTTGAACGCCACGCCGAGCTGCTGGCCGCCGTGCAGCTGACCAGCCCGCACGGCAACCGCGCCGTGAGCCTGCAGGAGCGTCAGGCCGAGATGCTGCGCGAGAAGATCAAGGTGCTGGAACACCGCGTGATGGACATGGTGCGCCACGGCAACGAGAACATGATCATCTCCGACCGGGTGCAGCGGTGGACGCGCGGCCTGTTCCTGGTGCAGGCGGCCCGCGAGCTGCCCGCGCAGATCGCTGGCGAAATTGCCAGCCAGTTCATGGTGCCGCAGGTGGCCATCAAGGTCTGGGACGTGGACGCACGCTATGGCGGCGAGTCGTTCGCCGAAGGCGTGAGCGACGACGCGAAGACCTTCGCCTCGTCGCTGACCCAGCCCTACTGTGGCGTGAACTCGGGCTTTGAGGCCGTGAACTGGCTCGCCGACCCTGCCACCGCGATGTCCATCGCGCTGGTGCCGTTGCGTCAGGGCGCCATCAACGCGGCGGGCCCGGCCTTTGGCATGCTGGTGCTGTCGTCGCCCGACCCCCAGCGTTTTTCCAGTGGCATGGGCACGGATTTCCTGGAGCGCATCGCCGAGCTGGCCAGCGCCGCGCTGTCCCGGCTGCGCCACGAATAGGCCGGCCCATGGACGCCGACGTGCAACTGGTTGAGAAATACCTGGAGCATGTCCGCACCCAGAAGAGCCTGGCCCCGCGCACGGTGGAGCTGTATGCGCTGGACCTGCGCAAGCTTCAGGACAACGCCACAAAGGCCGGGGTCGCGCTGACCCGCGTGCAGAACGTCCATATCCGCCGCTGGGTCGCGCAGATGCACGGCGGCGGGCGCAGCGGCCGCGGGATCGCGCTGATCCTGTCGGGCTGGCGCGGGTTTTATGTCTGGCTGGGCCGCGAGGGCCTGGTGGCAAGCAACCCGGTGCAGGACGTGCGCGCGCCCAAGGCGCCCAAGCCACTGCCCAAGGCATTGAGCGTGGACGATGCAGTCCAGCTTGCCGAGTACCACGACCCCGATGCCGACCCGTGGACCGAGGCGCGCGACGCGGCCATCGTCGAACTGCTGTACGGCTGCGGCTTGCGCGTGGGTGAGCTCGTGGGCCTGGACATGATGGGCAGCCACCAGGTGGACATCCAAGCCGGCGAGGCCAATGTGCTGGGCAAAGGCAGCAAGGAACGGAAAGTTCCCGTGGGCAGCAAGGCCCTTGAGGCACTGCGCCGCTGGCTGGCAGTCCGGGCGCAGGGCCTGAAGCCTGGCGTCGCCATCGAGCCGGCGCTGTTCATCAGCGCGCGCGGCACGCGCATGACCGCGCAGGCTGTCTGGAAGTGCGTGCGCCGGCGCAGCCTCCAGAGTGGCCTGGCGACACCGGTGCATCCGCACATGTTGCGCCATTCGTTCGCCAGCCACGTGCTGCAGTCCAGCAGCGACCTGCGTGCCGTGCAGGAGCTGCTGGGTCACGCCAACATCAGCACCACGCAGGTCTACACGCGGCTGGACTTCCAGCATCTGGCCAGGGCATATGACGCGGCGCACCCGCGCGCGCGCCGCAAGCCCTGACGCAGGGCAGGCCCCGCCAGCGGGTCAGGTGCCCAGCCACTTGAGCAGGTCGCGCAGGCGCTGCTCGGTGGACGTGTCGAACTCCTTGATGCCCACGGTCTTGAGCACCGTCTGGCCGGCCGCGTCGTCGGGCAGGTTGCCCAGTCCCTTCTGGATCGCGTCGATCTGGGCGGGCTGAAACTTCTTGTGCGCGATCAGGGGAAAGTACGGCTGCGCGACGCTCTTGTGCAGCACACGGTGGCCGTCCTGCTCCCATTTCTTGGCGACGCCCGAATACGAGGCAACGCCGCCCAGATCGGCGAACTTGTTGGTCAGGTAGAAGGCCACGGCGCCCTGTTCGCGCACGTACTGCACGTTTTCCACGGCCAGGTTGATGCCGCGGTCGCGCAGTTCAGCGCGGCAGAACTTGGTCATGTAGGCCGCCTGCTCGGGCAGGGCGATCCGCTTGCCCTTGACGTCGGCCAGCGTCTTCAGCGGCGAATCCTTGGGCACGACGATGTGGCACTGCCCGTCGGGCTTGGCCGTGGCGACGAACTGGTAGCCGTAGTCGCGCAGGCCGCGGGCCGGATAGTCGCTGGGCCGGGCGATCACGAAGTCGAAGCGGCCGACCTTCATGCCTTCTTCGAGCGCGGCGAACTCGCGGATGAACACGACGTTGACCTTCTGACGGATGCTTTTGCCGATGGCGTCGGCCAGGCCCTGGTATTTGGTGATGACCTGGGCATGGTCCAGGCCGCCCGATGTTCCCTCGCTCACGCCAAGCACCAGTCCCTGGGCCGATGCGGTTGCGGCGGCGCACAGCAGCGCCAGGGCGCATGCGATGCGCCCGACCGTTGTTCTCATGGTCTCCTCGTTTTGTGTTGTGATGACAACGCGCGATTCTAGGAAGGCGCTTTGCACCGGCATAGACGAAGAAAGCGTTAGGGGTGCGTATCTCTTTGTATCGGCACCTGCGGGACCGGCTCCTCGTGCAGGGGAAAGACGGCGCGGCGGCTGTCGGCCGGCACGGCGGCCAGCAGCTCGCCCATCTGCTCCAGCAGCGCGGCGGCATCCGTGCCGTCCAGTGGCACCACGGCCTGGGCGACGCGCAGCTGGGTCACCCATTCGATCGGCTTGTTGCGAAACGGCATGAGCCCGCGCGCCACCACGCGCGGGCCGGCCTGGGCGGCCTCCTCGGGTGTCAGCGGGCCTTCCACCAGCATGCCGAAACGGCGCTCGGACAGGCGGGCGACGCTGTCGATCTCGCGTGCGGCCGACAGCAGGCGGCCCGCCACGCGCAGCGGCAGCTCCTCGGCCGAACGTCGGTCAAAGTCGCGCTGGATCTGCTCGACATTGGTCAGGTCGATCACCAGCACCACGCTCTGGTGCTTGAGCCGCTGCGAGCGCGCGACCATGCGCGCCAGCCGCTCGGCGAACACGGGCCCGTTGATCAGGCCGGTGGCCGGGTCCAGCCGGTCCAGCCCCTGGATACGGCGGTTGTGTTCGCGCCGCTGCTGGCTGCGCAGCATCAGGATCACCAGCAGCACGGGCAGCTCGAACGCGATGCCGATCTGCATGCCGTGGGTGGTCAGAAAGCTCACGGGGATCAGGCCCGCGATGCGTGCCAGCGGGAAGGCCGCGCCCAGCATGACGGGCGCCATGCCAGCCAGAAGCCACAGCCCGTAGCGGTCCCCCCGGCGCCATGCCCACAGCGTGGCTGAAAGGCCCGCCAGCAGCCCGACGACGACGTAGGCCGCCATCAGCTGGAACCGGTGCTCCCGCGGCATGACCGCCAGCACACCGCAGACCACGAAGCCCGCCAGCGCCAGACCCACCATGAACCGGCTCAGCGCCCGCGAGCGTTCGGGCAGCGACAGTACCGCCGTGCCGAACCACAGCAGGGACGACATGGTCAGCGTGGCCAGGATCAGCGGCGAAATGTCGTTCCACCAGGGCAGGCGCGGCCACAGATGCAGGCCGGCGATCCCTGTCATGGACGCCTGCGTGACGGCCATCAGCGCCACGCTCAGTCCGTACAGGCCGTAGGCTGTGTCGCGCAGCGACAGAGCGCTCAGGACCGACAGCATCACCGCCAGGCCCGCGAGGCCAAAGTAAATGCCCAGAATGAGCGACACGCGCTGCTCGCTGCGGTACAGGTAGCTTTCGCTCACGAACGACAGCGGTGCGCTGAAGCTGTGGGCGTTTTCCACGCGCAGCAGGTAGCGCCGCGGCTCCTCGGCGGACACCACCAGTGGCATTAAGGGGTGGCGGTGGGGCACGGGCCAGTCGCTGACCGCCACCGAGTCACCGGCGCGCTGCTCGTTCCATTGGCCCGCGCCGTCCATCGTGTACAGCGACACCCGGTCCACCGAGGTATAGGGCACTTCCAGATACCAGCGCTCGGTATCAGGCGCAGGGGGGATCGTGAAGCGGACCCATAGCGATTGGCCAGGCTTGAGCGGAAAGATCGCGCGGTCACGCGTGGGTTGCCAGGGTGTTGCCTCTGAGTCCACCGCGGCAGGCGTGGACGCGCCGGATTCGTCCACCCACCAGTCGCCCCAGTCGTGCAGCGCCACGGGCTGGCGCTGCGTGTCCAGCTCCAGGACCGTGCGGGCCCAGCCGCCCTGGGGCAGGCACAGCCATCCCAACAGCAAGGACAAAAATGCCACCCGGCTCCACCACAACTGCACGCTTCGCAAAAAGTCTCCTCCAGACCCCGATTGTTACCTGTCGGCACGGCCACAATACGCGCCATGAAATCCATCCGACTCAAGCCCGGCAAGGAGCGTTCCCTGCTGCGGCGCCACCCCTGGATTTTCGACTCCGCCATCGCGCGCGGCGGCGCGGACGCAGGTGAGACCGTGCGCGTGGAATCCCACGACGGCCAATTTTTGGCCTGGGGTGCGTTCAGCCCCGCGTCGCGCATCCGCGTGCGGGCCTGGAGCTTTGACGAAAAGCAGCGCATCGACCCGGCCTTCTTCGGGCAGACGCTGGCCCGTGCCATCGGCGCGCGCGGCCGCATGGACATCCCCAGCGACAGCCTGCGCCTGGTGCATGGCGAGTCGGATGGGCTGCCCGGCCTCATCGTGGACCGCTATGGCGACACGCTGGTCGCGCAGTTCCTGTCCGCGGGCGCCGAGCGCTGGAAGGGAGCCATCAGCGACGCCCTGTTGCAACACACGGGGTTGACCCGGCTGTACGAGCGGTCGGACGCCAGCAGCCGCGGGCTGGAAGGCCTGGCCGCCGCCACCGGCTGGCTGCGGGGCGACGGCGACACGCAACTGACCATCCAGGAACACGGCTGGCGGCTCACGCTGGACATTGCCACAGGCCACAAGACCGGCTACTACCTGGACCAGCGCGACAGCCGGGGCCTGTTCGCGCAATGGACGCGGCGGCTTGGCTTTGCCCGCGTGCTGAACTGCTACTGCTACACCGGCGGCTTCACCGTGGCGGCGCTGGCCGGCGGGGCAGGGCACGTGACGTCCATCGACTCCTCCGGCCCGGCCCTGCAGCGCGCGGCCGCGCACGTGGCGCTCAACGGGCTGGACCCACAGCGTGCCACCTTCATGGACGCCGACGTGAATGCGTCGCTGCGCGCCTTCATCGACGAAGGCCGGCGTTTTGACGCCATCGTGCTGGACCCGCCGAAGCTGGCCCCTACGGCGGCCCACGCCGAGCGGGCCGCGCGCGCCTACAAGGACATCAACCGGCTGGCCTTGCAGCTGCTGGAGCCCGGGGGAGTGCTTTTCACCTATTCGTGCTCGGGCGGCATCAGCGCCGACCTGTTCCACAAGATCGTGGCCTCCGCGGGGGCCGACGCAGGCGTGGACGGCTACATCAACGCCCGGCTGGGCGGGGCGCCGGACCATCCCATGACCCTGGAATTTCCCGAAGGTGAGTACTTGAAGGGCCTTGTGGTGGTCCGCAAGTAAGGGGCCGCTTCCCCCGCTAAACTCCCCCTCCTTCCAACGCACAGCGCCCGCACATGAGCCTTATCCCCGCCACCATCCTTACCGGCTTCCTGGGTTCCGGCAAAACCACCCTGCTCAAACGCGTGCTCGGCGAAGCCCATGGCCTGAAGATCGCCGTCATCGAAAACGAATTCGGCGAGGAAAACATCGACAGCGACATCCTCGTGACCGAAAGCAAGGAGCAGATCATCCAGATGAGCAACGGCTGCATCTGCTGCACCATCCGCGAGGACCTGCGCTCCACGCTGCAGGACCTGGCCCAGAAAAAGCGCAAAGGCGAGGTCGACTTCGACCGCGTGGTCATCGAAACCACGGGCCTGGCCGACCCCGGCCCGGTGGCGCAGACCTTCTTCATGGACGACGAGGTTGCCGAAACCTACCTGCTGGACTCCATCCTGACCCTGGTGGACGCCAAGCACGCCGCCCAGCAGCTCAACGACCGCCAGGAGGCGCGCCGTCAGGTGGGGTTTGCCGACCAGATCTTCATCAGCAAGACCGACCTCGTGCCGGCCGCCGAAACCGACGCCCTGATCCACCGGCTCAAGCACATGAACCCGCGCGCGCCCATGAGACCGGTGCACTTCGGGGACGTGGCCATCAAGGACGTGTTCGACCTGCGCGGCTTCAACCTGAACGCCAAGCTGGACATCGACCCGGATTTCCTGAAGGACGGTCATGACCATGGGCACGGCCATGACCATGACCACCACGGCCATGACCACCACGGCCATGACCACGAACATGGCGAGCATTGCGACCATCCGTCCCATGCCCACGAGGGCCACGGCCATCACCATCACCACGACGACGACGTCAAAAGCTTCGTGTTCAAGTCGGACCGGCCGTTCGATCCTGCGCGGCTGGAGGACTTCCTGGGCGCGATCGTCAACATCTACGGCCCGCGCATGCTGCGCTACAAGGGCGTGCTGAACATGCAGGGCACCGAGCGCAAGGTCATCTTCCAGGGCGTGCACCAGCTCATGGGCAGCGACCTGGGGCTGCAGTGGGCGCCGGGCGAGGCGCGCATCAGCAAGATGGTGTTCATCGGCATCGACCTGCCCAAGGACATTTTCCTGCAGGGCCTGGAACAGTCCCTGATTTGAGTTAGGCTAGTGCGGTTGGACGGGCCTGCGACAGGGGCAAGGCCCGCCGTCCCGGTCCGGATCTTGGTTGGGGAGCCAAATGATTGTCTCGATTCTGCAACTGATGGGCTTCAGTGTCCGCAGGGCTCATGGCGAAAGCGCCCGAGAAAACCCGCGACCGGCCGCCGCGCAGGCAGACAAACGGGGTATAACTCGCATTCATGAAGGCCCCACCCCATCAGAACAAAGCCGTTATGCTGGCGCACGCGAAACGCCCGCAGCGGCGGGGCCCACGAGGAGACAGGACGTGAAAGCCCCCGCCAAAAAGAAGGCGTCTGCGAAGCCCGTAGCCAAATCCGCGGCCAAGCCGAAGGCCGCTGCGCCCAAGGCGGCACCCAAGGCAGCCGCCAAGAAGCCGGCAGCCAAAGCCAAGGCGCCGGCAAAACCGGTCGCCAAGGCCGCCGCCAAGCCGGCTGCCAAGCCTGTCGCCTCCAAAACAGCCAAGCCTGCCGCCAAGGCAGCGGCCAAACCCGTGAAGGCCGCTGCCAAACCTGTGGCCAAAGCGGTTCCCAAGGCTGCGGTGAAGCCCGCGGCCAAGGCAGCGCCCAAAGCGCCTGTAAAGGTGATGGCCGTGGCGCCCCAAGCACCCAAGGCTGCCGTAAAATCCGCCGCTCCCGCAATGGCGCCTGTTCCGGCTCCGGTGGTTCCGGTGGCCGCAGAAGCTCCTGCAAGGGCCACCCGGCCCTCGGCCCGGCTGGCGCAGATTACCGTGCCGTCCATGGCGCAATCGGTGGCCTCCACCGCCGCCAAATCCAGTTATATCCAGACAATGCCCTCTACCGCAGTTCCCCCGTTGCCCGCCGCCGTGAAGAAAGATCCCAAACTCGCCAACAACTGGAAAAGCAAGCCGGTGGACCAGCTGTCCGACGACGAAGTGCTGGCCATGCCGGATGCGGAGTACATGAACGACAAGCAGATGGCGTTCTTCCGCCTGAAGCTGCTCGCACTCAAGCAGGGCATCCTGGACAGCGCCGGCGAGACCACCGAACACCTGCGCGAAGACACCGTGATCGTTCCCGATCCGGCTGACCGCGCCACGATCGAGGAAGAGCACGCCCTGGAACTGCGTACGCGCGACCGTGAGCGCAAGCTGCTCAAGAAGATCGAGCAGTCCATTGCCCGCATCGACGCGGGCGACTACGGCTACTGCGACGAGACGGGTGAGCCCATCGGCGTGGGCCGTTTGCTGGCACGGCCCACGGCGACCCTGTCGCTGGAAGCGCAGCAGCGCCGCGAGCTCAAGCAGAAGATGTTCGGCGACTGACCGGAACACCGCGCATGGCCAAGGACGATAACAACGGCATCCTGTCCAAGGTCGTCAAGTTCGTCCGTAACCCGACGACCAACTGGGCCGACCTGGACCAGCAGGAGACCGACCGGGAGAGCACCTACTCCAAGCAGATGCTCAAGGAGATGATCGAGCGCAAGCGGCGCAACGACTTCGTGCGCAAGCGCGAGTTCGACATGCTGCGCAAGATGCGGCGCTCCGAGGTGATGGCGGGGCAGGACCCGGCGGCGCGGCCGTCGTTCTTCCAGAGTTCCATGCCGTCCAAGCCCGACGACCGGGCCATGACGCTCAAGAAGATCGACGAGATCGAGGCCCAGATGTCCATGCAGTGGTGGAAGACCAAGCATGGCGACTCGTCCATCCGCACCACCAACTTCCCGGCGTCCACGTCGCATGTGGGCACCACCAGCATTCCGCTGGAACAGCCCACCAGCCCCAAGCCCTATTCGCGCACCGAGCCGCTGCCGCTGTCCACCGACAAGAGCCCCCACACCCTGCCGCCGCCGGTGCAGGCGCCGTTGATGCCGCCGTTCATTGCGCCCACGCCGGTGCCCGCGGCCCCCGTCGCGGCGGCGCCTGCCGTGACGGCCGGCACGCCCGCGCCGGCGCGCGCCCCGATGGCGCCCATGGTCAAGCCGCCGGCGCCGGCCCTGACCCCCGCGTCGCGGGTGCCCGTGGCGGGTTCCAACGCGCAGCCCGCGGCGCTGGGCGCTCACTACGAAGGGGGCACCACCGGTTTTTCAGCGTCCAAGCTCTTTGCCGTCGACGTCGAGGAATTCGCCCACGACCCCGAACTCGAAGAGGCATCCATCCGCTTTGCCAATGGCGATGACAAGGGCGCCGAGGCCGGCCTGCTGGAAGTGCTGGGCCCCAAGGGATCGCGTGTGGGCCACGATGAAACCTGGCTCACGCTGTTCGACCTGTACCGCGCCACGGGCCAGCAGGACCGGTTTGAGACGGCCGCCATCGAATTCGCCGGCCGCTTCGGTCGGTCTGCGCCGCAGTGGTTCTCCATTCCAGAGGTCGTGGGCCGCATGAGTGCGCCTGCCGCGCCGTCCGCGTCGGCGTCGCAGCAGGCTGCCGACTGGACCTGCCCCGGCACGTTCGGCACGCAGACGCTGGCCGCATTGAATGCCGCGCTGGCCAAAGCGCCGCCGCCCTGGCGGCTGAGCTGGGTCAAGATCACGGCCATCGAAGAGGCCGCCGTCGAGCCGCTGACCAAGTTGTTCACGCAATGGGCGGCGCAGCCGGTGCAACTGCGCTTCATCGCGCCCGAGGCGCTGGAGCAGGTGCTTCAGTCGGCCACGCCGTCGGGCGACAAGGGCATCAACGCCGCCTGGTGGCGCCTGCGCATGGAGGTGCTGCGCGTCATGCACCGCCCCGACGAATTCGAGCTCGTGGCGCTGGACTATTGCGTGACCTACGAAGTGTCGCCCCCCTCCTGGGACAGCGCGCGCTGCGAATACAAGCCGCTGCAGGCCGACGGCAGCTACATGGCCGGCCACACCATCATCGGCGAAGCCTTCCGCGACTCCATGCCGTCCAGCGTGGGCGCGGGCTACGGGGACACCCAGCTGCAGTCCATGCACTCGCAGATGACGAACGTGTCCATGGTCGAGCTTGCGGGCCAGATCCTGGGCGACGCCACCGAGGCGCTGCAGACGCTGGAAGACCGGCTGCTGGGCGCGGACGTCATGGTCATTTCCTGCGCTCGGCTCATCAGAATCGATTTTTCCGCGGCGGGCACGCTGCTGAACTGGGTGAAGGCGCGCCAGGCCGAAGGCCGCCAGGTGCAGTTCAGCGAAGTGCACCGCCTGGTGGCCGCCTTCTTCAACGTCATCGGGATCAGCGAGCATTCGCGCGTCGTGCCGCGCACGGACTGACCCGGCAGTCTCTTTTTTCGCCCTTTTTCTGACCCGCCGGCCACGGCCTGCCGCACGCGGCGGCTTGTTTTCCTCGCCGGCCAACCCAACTGAAGCACATGGAACAGTTTCACGGCACGACGATCGTCAGCGTGCGGCGCAAGACCGCCAGCGGCTGGCAGGTGGCGATCGGTGGCGACGGCCAGGTCACCCTGGGCAACATCGTCGTCAAGGGATCGGCGCGCAAGGTGCGCAAGCTCTATCACGACAAGGTGCTCGCCGGCTTTGCCGGTGCCACGGCCGACGCGTTCACGCTGTTCGAGCGTTTCGAGGCCAAGCTCGAAAAGCACCAGGGCCACCTGGTGCGTTCGGCCATCGAGCTGACGAAAGACTGGCGCACCGACCGCGTGCTGCGCCGGCTGGAGGCCATGCTGGCCGTGGCCGACAAGGACGCATCGCTCATCATCACCGGTAACGGCGACGTGCTGGAGCCCGAGCACGGCATCATCGCCATCGGCTCCGGCGGTGCATATGCGCAGGCCGCGGCCAAGGCGCTGGTGGACCACACCGAGCTGCCCGCGCGCGACGTCGTCAAGAAGTCGCTGGAGATCGCTGGCGAGCTGTGCATTTACACCAACATGCATCACACGATCGAAACTCTTTGAAAGCGGACCTCCGTACGCAGAGGGCGCAGAAATTACGCAGAGGACGCAGAAAAGAAAACCAAAAAATTTGAATTCTTTTCTTTGAATTCTTTTGCGTCTTCTGCGTAATTTCTGCGCCCTCTGCGTACGGAGGTCCGAACCCAAACATGTCCTCCATGACCCCCCAGGAAATCGTTTCCGAACTGGACCGCCACATCGTCGGCCAGCAGCAGGCCAAGCGCGCCGTGGCGATCGCGCTGCGCAACCGCTGGCGCCGCCAGCAGGTCGACGAAAAGCTGCGCGCCGAGATCACGCCCAAGAACATCCTCATGATCGGCCCCACCGGTGTGGGCAAGACCGAGATCGCGCGCCGCCTGGCCAAGCTCGCCGACGCGCCCTTCATCAAGGTCGAGGCGACCAAGTTCACCGAGGTGGGCTACGTCGGCAAGGACGTCGATTCCATCATCCGCGACCTGGCCGAGATGGCCGTCAAGCAGACGCGCGAGGTCGAGATGCGCAAGATGCGCACGCGTGCCGAGGACGCCGCCGAGGAGCGCATCCTGGACATCCTGATTCCGCCCGCGCGTGGCACGGATGCGCCAGCCGACGGCACGGCGCGCCAGGCGTTCCGCAAGAAGCTGCGCGAGGGGCAGCTGGACGACAAGGAGATCGAGATCGATCTGGCCGAGCCGCGTCCGTCGCTGGAGATCATGGGCCCCGCCGGTATGGAGGAGATGACCGAGCAACTGCGCGGCATGTTCAGCAACTTTGGCCAGCCAAAGCGCAAGACGCGCAAGCTGCGCATCGGCGAGGCCATGAAGCTGCTGGTGGATGAAGAGGCCGCCAAGCTCGTGAATGAGGAAGAGATCCGCACGCAGGCCATCCACAACGCCGAGCAGAATGGCATCGTCTTCATCGACGAGATCGACAAGGTGGCTTCGCGCAGCGAGACGGGCGGCGCCGAGGTGTCGCGCCAGGGCGTGCAGCGCGACCTGCTGCCGCTGGTGGAGGGCACGACCGTGTCCACCAAGTACGGCCCCATCAAGACCGATCACATCCTGTTCATCGCCAGCGGCGCCTTCCACCTGGCCAAGCCCAGCGACCTGGTGCCCGAGCTGCAGGGGCGTTTCCCGATCCGCGTGGAGCTGGGCGCGTTGAGCGTGCAGGACTTCGAGGCGATCCTCACGCAGACCCATGCGTCGCTGGTCAAGCAGTACCAGGCGTTGCTGGCGACCGAGAACGTCACCATCGAGTTCACGCCCGAAGGCATCACGCGGCTGGCGTCGATTGCGTTCGAGGTCAACGACCGCACCGAAAACATCGGGGCGCGGCGCCTGTCCACGGTGATGGAGCGGCTGCTGGACGAGGTGAGCTACGACGCGACGCGTCTGTCCGGCACCACCGTTGTTGTAGACGCTGCCTACGTGGACGCACGGCTGAAGGAACTCAGCCGCAACGAGGATTTGTCGCGGTACATCCTCTGAGTGTTTGCCGCCCGCCGCGAAGCAGGACCCCGTCAGTCCACCAAGGGGCACACCGCCCACGTGGCTTTGCCGCGAGGTAGTAGCGAGCCAAAGCACGGTGCACCAAAAAATCTCACCCATCACTTTCACACCCCTCGCTAAGTGCTTAATTTAGAACGACATTCAAGCTTGTTGCAGATGCAAAAACGCTCCTAAGTCGTTGATTTCATTGCAAAAATTTGTAGCCAGACCTACCAATACGCTGGTGTTTGCTGATACAGTGCAAAAAAGTGCAATTAAGTGGTGAAAAGTGCCTTCGGCGCTTCCATTTGAGGGCACGTCTTGCGAAGAGGGTGCACTGGCGTGTTTCAAGGGGCTTCGTCTCTGAGTCTGGATGCGAAGGGTCGGCTGTCTGTGCCGACCCGGCATCGTGACGTCCTGAGCGCAACCGCCCAGAGCCAGCTCACGATCACCAAGCACCCGCACGGCTGCCTCATGATCTTCCCGCGCCCGGAATGGGAGAAATTCCGCGAGCGCATCGCCAACCTGCCCATGTCCGCCCAGTGGTGGAAGCGCGTCTTCCTGGGCAACGCCATGGACGTGGAGCTGGACGGCACGGGCCGCGTGCTGATCTCCCCCGAGCTGCGCGAGGCCGCCGGCATATCGAAGGAGACCATGCTGCTGGGCATGGGCAACCACTTCGAGTTGTGGGACAAGGCGACCTACGACGCCAAGGAGGCCGAGGCGATGCAGGGTGAGATGCCCGACGTCTTCAAGGACTTCTCTTTCTGAAGGCAGACGGTGGACACCCCATGGCAACACACCACCGTCTTGTTGAACGAAGCAGTCGATGCCCTTCTCGGGAACGCTTCGGTCAGCAATCCGGATTCAACGTACGTCGACGCGACCTTCGGCCGCGGCGGCCACTCGCGCCTGATCCTGTCCAGGCTGGGCCCTCGGGACCGCCTGGTGGCCTTCGACAAGGACCCCGACGCCATTGCAGAAGCCTCGCGCATCACGGATGCGCGTTTTTCCATCCGCCACGAGGGTTTCCGGCATCTGGGCGAACTGCCTGCCGGCAGCGTGGCGGGCGTGCTGATGGACCTGGGCGTGAGTTCGCCGCAGATCGACAACCCGGCGCGCGGCTTCAGTTTCCGATTCGACGGCCCGCTGGACATGCGCATGGACACCACGCGCGGCGAGAGCGTGGCCGACTGGCTGGCAACGGCGGAAGTTCAACAGATCGCGGAGGTGATTCGTGACTATGGCGAAGAACGGTTTGCTGTTCAGATTGCAAAGGCGATTGCTGCTCGCCGACAAGAGCGGGGCGCAATTTCAACCACCGCCGAGCTGGCCCAGCTCGTGGCTGGCACGGTCAAAACCCGCGAGCCGGGCCAGGACCCTGCAACGCGCACATTTCAGGCTCTTCGGATTTTCATCAACGCCGAGCTTGAAGAGCTGCAACAGGCGCTAGAGGCCAGCCTTGACATCCTTCAACCCGGGGGCCGACTTGTGGTGATCAGTTTCCACTCGCTGGAAGACCGCATCGTCAAGCAGTTCATCGCCGCGAATTCGCGCGAGGTGTTCGACCGCCGAGCGCCGTTCGCGCCGCCCAAGGCCATGAAGCTCAACGCGCTGGACCGCATCAAGCCGTCGGCCGAAGAGGTGGCCACCAACCCGCGTTCGCGCAGCGCGATCATGCGGGTGGCGCAAAGGACATCGGCATGACCCGGCTTAACCTCGTCCTGCTGCTGGCTGTCATCGCCAGCTCGCTGTACCTGGTGCGCACCCAGTACGAGTCGCGCCGCCTCTTCACGGAGATCGACCGCGCGCAGGCCGAGTCGCGCCGGCTCGAGGTCGAGGCCGAGCAGCTCATGGTGGAAAAGCGCGCGCAGGCCACGCCGGGCCGCGTGGAAAAGCTGGCGCGCGAGCAGCTGCAGATGCGCACGGCCACGCCGGCCATCACGCAGTACGTGCAGTACACCGCGCCTCAGGGCGCCGCCGCGTCTGCAGGAGGCAAGCCGTGAGCAGCCGCAGCGTCCTGTACACGTCCAGCCCGCTGCTGGCCAGCAAAACGCCCGTGTGGCGCAGCAAATTCATCGTCGCGGCCATTGCGCTGGGCTTTGCGGGGCTGGCCGCGCGCGCGGCCTGGGTGCAGGTGTTCGGCAACGACTTCTTCCGCAAGCAGGGCGAAGTGCGCTTTGCCCGCACGCTGGAGCTGCCGGCCAACCGCGGCCGCATCCTGGACCGCAACGGGCTGCTGCTGGCCACGTCGGTGCCCGCGCCCAGCATCTGGGCCATCCCCGAGGACGTGGACGCCACCGCCGCGCAGCTCACGCAACTGGCCAAGCTGCTGGAAATGCCCCTGGCCGACCTGAAGAGGCGGCTGGACGACGAGGACAAAACCTTCGTCTGGCTCAAGCGCCAGGTGGATGAAACGGTGGCGCACAAGATCACCGAGCTGAATATCAAGGGCATCTACCAGCGCAAGGAATACCGGCGCAAGTACCCCGAAGGCGAGGCCGCCGCACACGTGGTGGGCTTCACCAACGTCGAAAACAACGGCCAGGAGGGCGTGGAGCTGTCCTTCAACGGCGAGCTGGCAGGCCGCGCCGGCTCGCGCCGCGTCATCAAGGACCGCCTGGGCCGCGTGGTGGAAGGCGTGGGCGAGCAGACCCCGCCCGTGGATGGCCGCGACCTGCAGCTGTCCATCGACAGCAAGGTGCAGTTCTTCGCCTACCAGAAGCTGCGCGACGCGGTGCTGGCCAACAAGGCCAAGGCCGGCAGCGTGGTGGTGCTGGACACGGCCACGGGCGAAGTGCTGGCACTGGCCAACTACCCCAGCTACAACCCGGACCGGCGCCAGAACCTGACGGGCGAGCAGCTGCGCAACCGCGCGCTGACCGACACCTTCGAGCCCGGCTCCACCATGAAGCCCATCACCGTGGCCGCCGCGCTGGAGCTGGGTCGCGTGAAGCACAACACCATCATCGACACCACGCCCGGGCGCTACAGCATGGGCGGATTCACCATCAACGACACGCACAACTACGGCGTGCTCGACGTGGACGGCGTGATCCAGAAGTCCAGCAACGTGGGTGCGCTCAAGATCGCGCAGCGCATGACGCCCAAGGAAATGTGGGACGTGTATTCGGCGCTGGGCTACGGCCAGAAGCCGCAGATCGCCTTCCCCGGCGCGGTGCCGGGGCGGCTGCGGCCCTACAAGAGCTGGAAGCCCATCGAGCAGGCGACCATGTCCTACGGCTACGGGCTGTCGGCGTCGCTGTTCCAGATGGCGCGTTCGTACACGGCGTTCGCGCACGACGGCGCGATCATTCCCGCCACCATGCTCAAGAGCGACACGCCGGCCACCGGCGTGCCGGTGTTTTCGGCCGAGCATGCGGCCCAGGTACGCCACATGCTCTGGCTGGCCGCAGGGCCGGGCGGCACGGGCCAGAAGGCGCAGACCGTGGGGTATTCGGTGGGCGGCAAGTCCGGCACGGCGCGCAAGCAGGTGGGCAAGAGCTATGCCGCGGGCAAGTACCGGTCGTGGTTCACCGGCATGGCGCCCATCGACAAGCCGCGCATCATCGTTGCCGTGATGATCGACGAGCCCAGCGCCGGCCAATACTACGGCGGCACCGTGGCCGGTCCCGTGTTCAGCGAAGTGGTGCAGCAGACGCTGCGCATGATGGGCGTGCAGCCGGACATGGCCGTCAAGCCCCAGATCGTGGCCGACGGCGTGCAGGAGTCGTTCTGATGATGGAACTGGACACGCCCCTGCAAGCCGCACAGTGGCTGCGCGAGCGCGTGACGGGCGCGCTGCAGGCCGACAGCCGCCGGATCGGTCTGGGCGACGGCTTCATTGCCTGGCCCGGTGCGGCCACCGACGGGCGCAAATACGTGCCGGCCGCCATGGCCCAGGGCGCGGCGGCCTGCCTGGTGGAGAAAAGCGGCGCGGATGCCTGGGGCTTTTCGGGGGACACGGTGGCGCTGTACGCGCAGCTCAAGGCAGCGACCGGCCCCATTGCCGCCGCCTACTACGAAGACCCGTCCGAACAACTGGACGTGCTGGCCGTGACCGGCACCAACGGCAAGACGTCCACGGCCTGGTGGCTGGCGCAGGCCCTGTCGGCCGTGCAGTCGCCCGCGCCCATCCCGTGCGCCGTGGTGGGCACGCTGGGCACGGGCGTGCCGCCGCGCGTGGAGTTCAACGGCCTGACTACGCCCGACCCGGTGCTGTTGCAGCGCCAGTTCCGCCGCTTCCTGGACGGCGGCCTGCGCGCCTGCGCGATCGAGGCCTCGTCCATCGGCATCGTCGAGCGGCGGCTGGACGGCACGCGCATCCGCGTGGCGATCTTCACCAACTTCACGCAGGACCATCTGGACTACCACGGCAGCATGCAGGCCTACTGGGAGGCCAAGGCCGAGCTGTTCCGCTGGCCGGGCCTGCGGGCGGCGGTCGTCAACCTGGACGATGCGCGCGGCGCATCGCTAGCGGCGTCGCTGCAAGACGGCGGCCTGGACCTGTGGACCGTCTCCTGCGACAGGCCGGCGCGGCTGACCGCGCGCGGCATCGGCTACGACACGCAGGGCCTGTGCTTCACCGTGTGCGAAGGCGACGAAACCCATGTGCTGCAGACGCAGCTGGTGGGCCAGTACAACGTGTCCAACCTGCTGGGCGTGATGGCAGCCATGCGTGCCCTGGGCGTGCCGCTGGCCGCCGCCGTGCAGGCCTGCGGCGGCCTGCTGCCGGTGCCGGGCCGCATGGAGCGCATTGCGGTGGACGGGCAGCCGCTGGTGGCGGTGGACTACGCCCACACGCCCGACGCGCTGGACAAGGCGCTGACCGCGCTGCGGCCGCTGGCGCGGCAGCGCGGCGGCACGCTGTGGTGCGTGTTCGGCTGCGGCGGCAACCGCGACACGACCAAGCGCCCGCTGATGGCGGCCGTGGCCGAAAAGAACGCCGACCGCGTGGTGGTCACCAGCGACAACCCGCGCGGCGAAAAGCCCGAGGCCATCATCAGCCAGATCCTGCTGGGGCTGAGCCATGACCGCTGCGTGCAGGTGCAGGCCGACCGGGCGCTGGCCATTGCGCAGACGCTGGCCGATGCCGCCAGCGCCGACGTGGTGCTGATCGCCGGCAAGGGCCACGAGGACTACCAGGAAATCGACGGCGTGAAGCTGCCGTTCTCGGACATGGAACACGCCCGCGCCGCGCTGGACGCCAGGGGGACCGCCGCATGATGACGCTGGCCCAGGCCCTGAATTTCATTCCCGGTGCACGGCTGGCGGGCGACGGCGCCACGCCCGTCCAGCGCGTGCACACCGACACGCGCACGCTGCAGCCAGGCGACCTGTTCGTGGCGCTGAAGGGTGAGCGCTTTGACGCCAACGACTTCATTGCCGACGCCGTGAAGGCGGGCGCTGCGGCGGTGCTGGCCCACCACGGCAAGCTGCCGGCCGGCGTGCCTGGCATCGAGGTGGATGACACCCGCCTGGCGCTGGGCGCGCTGGCCGCCGGCTGGCGCAGCCAGTTCAGCCTGCCGCTCGTCGCCGTGACCGGCAGCAATGGCAAGACCACCGTCACGCAGATGATCGCGTCCATCCTGCGCGCCTGGCAGGGCGACGCGGCACTGGCCACTCAGGGGAACTTCAACAACGACATCGGCGTGCCGCTGACGCTGTTGCGCCTGCGCGCGCAGCACAAGGTGGCCGTCATCGAGCTGGGCATGAACCACCCGGGCGAGATCGCCTACCTGGCCGACATCGCCCGGCCCAACGTGGCGCTGGTCAACAACGCCCAGCGCGAGCACATGGAATTCATGGCGACGGTCCAGGCCGTGGCCCGCGAAAACGGCAGCGTCCTGCAGAAGCTGCCGTCGGTGGGCATTGCCGTTTTTCCGGCGGACGACGAACACACGCCCGTGTGGGTGGACCTGGCCGCCGGCCGGGCCTGCCTGCGCTTTGGCGCGGGGCCGTCCGCCGACATCAGTTTGGCCGGTACTGAGTGGGTTTCGGGGCATTGGCAGGTGGACGTGCAAACGCCCGCCGGGCCGTTGGCGTTTCCCCTCCACATCGCCGGCCGCCATAACGTGCGCAATGCGCTGGCGGCCACCGCCTGCGCGCTGGCCGCGGGCTGCCCGCTGGATGCGATCGCACGCGGCCTGGGTGGCTTCGCGCCCGTCAAGGGCCGCTCGCGCGCATTTGCGCTGACGCTGGGCAAGCGCACGCTGACCGTGGTGGACGACACCTACAACGCCAACCCCGACTCGGTGCGCGCCGCCATCGACGTGCTGGCCGAGCTGCCCGGCCCGCGCCTGCTGGTGCTGGGCGACATGGGCGAGGTGGGCGACCAGGGCCCGCAGTTCCATGCCGAGGTCGGCGCCCACGCGCGCGCCCGGGGCATCGAGGTGCTGCTCACGCTCGGTGAGCAGGCCCAGGGCATGGGCGGGCGGCACTTCGACGGCATCGACGCGCTGAACGAAGCCGTGCGCACGCAACTGCCGCATTCCGCCAGCGTGCTGGTCAAGGGATCGCGCTTCATGAAGATGGAGCGCGTCATCGACGCCATCACCGCCATGGCCCAACAACAAGACAACGAGGAGAGCCGTCATGCTGCTTAGCCTGGCCCAATGGCTGCAGACACTGTCGCCGGAATTCGGCTTCTTCCGTGTTTTCCAGTACCTGACCTTCCGCGCCGTGATGGCCGCCATGACGGCGCTGCTCATCGGGCTGCTGGCCGGGCCTTTTGTGATCCGCCGCCTGACCGAGCTGAAGATCGGCCAGCCCGTGCGCGGCTACGGCATGCAGACACACCTGGCCAAGAGCGGCACGCCCACCATGGGCGGCGTGCTGATCCTGCTGGCCATCGGCATCTCCACGCTGCTGTGGTTCGACCTGTCCAACCGGTTCGTGTGGATCGTGCTGCTGGTCACGCTGGGCTTCGGCGCCATCGGCTGGGTGGACGACTGGCGCAAGGTCGTGCACAAGGACCCGGAGGGTATGCGCTCGCGCGAAAAATACTTCTGGCAGTCCGTCATCGGCCTGCTGGCGGCGCTGTACCTGGTGTTCAGCATCTCCGAAAGCTCCAACCTCAAGGTGCTGGAGCTGTTCTTCAGCTGGGTGCGCTCGGGCTTTGACGTCAACCTGCCGCCCAAGGCCGGCCTGCTGCTGCCGTTCTTCAAGGAGATCAGCTATCCGCTGGGCGTGTTCGGCTTTGTCATCCTGACCTACCTGGTGATCGTGGGGTCGAGCAACGCGGTGAACCTGACCGACGGGCTGGACGGCCTGGCCATCATGCCGGTGGTGATGGTGGGCTCGGCGCTGGGCGTGTTCGCCTACGTCGCGGGCAGCTCGGTGTATTCCAAATACCTGCTGTTCCCGCACATCCCCGGCGCAGGGGAGCTGCTGATTTTCTGCGCGGCCATGGCCGGCGCGGGGCTGGCGTTCCTGTGGTTCAACACGCACCCGGCGCAGGTGTTCATGGGCGATGTGGGCGCGCTGGCGCTGGGCGGCGCCCTGGGCACCATCGCCGTGATCGTGCGGCAGGAGGTCGTGCTCGCCATCATGGGCGGCATCTTCGTGGTGGAGGCGCTGTCGGTGATGCTGCAGGTGGCGTACTTCAAGTACACCAAGAAGAAATACGGCGAAGGCCGGCGCATCCTCAAGATGGCGCCGCTGCACCACCACTTCGAAAAATCGGGCTGGAAGGAAACGCAGGTCGTCGTGCGGTTCTGGATCATCACCATGCTGTTGTGCCTGGTGGGGCTCTCAACGCTCAAGCTTCGCTGAACGCATGAACCAGCTCAAAGACCTTCACGTCCTCATCCTGGGTCTGGGTGCGTCCGGCCTGGCGATGGCGCGCTGGTGCGCGCGCTGCGGCGCGCAGGTGACCGTGGCCGATACGCGCGAGGCACCACCGCAACTGCCCGCCCTGCGGGCGCAGCTGCCGCAGGCCCGCTTCATCAGTGGTCCCTTCGGGCCGGCGCTGGTGGAAGGGACGGACATCCGCGCCGTCTTCCGCAGCCCCGGCCTGTCGCCGGCGGAAGTCGCGCCGGTGGCCGACGCGGCGCGTGCGACGGGCCTGTGGGTCACGAGCGAGCTGGGCCTGTTTGCCCAGGCGTTGGCCGACCTGAAGGCCGACCGGGCCTACGCGCCCGCCGTGCTGGCCGTGACCGGTACCAATGGCAAGACAACCGTGACCGCATTGGCCGGCCAGCTGGTGGAGCGCGCGGGCAAAGGCGTGGCGGTGGCCGGCAACATCGGCCCCACGTTGCTGGACACGCTGGCGGACAAGCTCGACGCTGTGTCCGATGAGCAGTCGCTGCCCGAGGTGTGGGTGATCGAACTGTCCAGCTTCCAGCTCGACGGTGTCGCGGGCTTCGAGCCCACCGCCGCCACGGTGCTCAACGTCACGCAGGACCACCTGGACTGGCATGGCGACATGGCGGCCTATGCGGCGGCCAAGGCCAATGTGTTCGGCGCGCAGGGCCTGATGGTGCTGAACCGTGAAGACCCGCTGGTCATGAAGATGCTGCCCGAACCCGTCAGGCTCAAGGGCGGCAAGTACGAGCAGCGTGACCACATCTTCTTTGGTGGCGACATGCCCCAGCGTCCCGGTGACTTCGGCATCGAGGTCGTCAACGGCATGGCCTGGCTGGTGCGCGCGATGGAAGCCGACGAGACGCTGAAGAAGCGCCGCGGCGAAGAGGTGGAAATCCACATCCAGCGCCTGATGCCGGCCGACGCGCTGCGCATCCGTGGCCGCCACAACGCCGTCAACGCGCTGGCCGCGCTGGCCCTGGCCGCGGCGGCCGGTTGCGCGCTGGGTCCCATGCTGTACGGCCTGCGCGAATACCGCGGCGAGCCGCACCGCGTGGAGCCGGTGGGCATCGTCAACGACATCGAGTATTTCGACGACAGCAAGGGCACCAACGTCGGTGCGACGGTTGCGGCGTTGCACGGCCTTGGCGCGGAACGCAAGGTGGTCGTGATCCTGGGCGGCGATGGCAAGGGCCAGGACTTTTCGCCGCTGGCCGACCCGGTGGCGCGCTTTGCCCGCGCGGCAGTCTTCATCGGCCGCGACGGTCGGCAGATCCGCGCCGTGCTTGAGCACAGCGGCGTCACGCTGCTGGACGCAGCCGACATGCACGAGGCCGTGGCGCTGGCCACGCAGCGCGCCCATGCGGGCGACGCGGTGCTGATGTCGCCGGCCTGCGCGAGCTTTGACATGTTCGACAACTATCCGCACCGCGCCCGCGTGTTCCGCGAGGCGGTGCAGGCCGTGGCGCGCGAAGCCGGCGTTGACCTGGAGGAAGCCGCATGAACGCCCTGGCGGCACGCGTGAGCGGCTGGTTCGGCGCCCTGTCTGGCGGGGACCGGTCCGGCCTGCGCCGCGCGGAACCCGCGCGCGTGCAGGGTTTTGACCAGCCGCTCTTGTGGGTTGCGGTCGCTCTGTTGATGTTCGGCCTGGTCATGGTGTATTCGGCCTCCATCGCGCTGCCGGACAACCCCAAGTTCGCGCGCTACGCCCACACGCACTTCCTGGTGCGGCATGTGATCTTTCTGCTGATCGCGTTCGTGGCCGGGCTGCTGGCGTTCCAGGTGCCGCTGGCCACCTGGGAAAAGTACGCGCCCTGGCTGTTCGTCATCTCGCTGCTGTTGCTGGTGGTGGTGTTGATCCCCGGCATCGGCAAGGGCGTGAACGGCGCACGCCGCTGGATCGGCTTTGGTTTCATGAGCTTCCAGCCGTCGGAGCTGGCCAAGTTCGCGGTGCTCATCTATGCGGCCGACTACATGGTGCGCAAGATGGAGGTCAAGGAGCGCTTCTTCCGCGCCGTGCTGCCCATGGCCGTGGCGGTGGCCGTGGTGGGCGTGCTGCTGCTGGCCGAGCCCGACATGGGCGCGTTCATGGTGATCGCGGTGATCGCCATGGGCATCCTGTTCCTGGGTGGGGTGAACGCGCGCATGTTCTTTCTGATCGCCGCCGTGATGGTGATCGCCTTCGTGCTCATGATCGCGCTGTCCGAATGGCGGCGCGAACGCATCTTTGCCTACCTGGACCCGTTCAGCGAGGCCCATGCGCTGGGCAAGGGCTACCAGCTGTCGCACGCGCTGATCGCCATCGGCCGCGGTGAAATCTTCGGCGTGGGCCTGGGCGGCAGCGTGGAGAAGCTGCATTGGCTGCCCGAGGCGCACACCGACTTCCTGCTGGCGGTGATCGGCGAGGAATTCGGCCTGGTCGGCGTGGCCGTGGTCATTGCCGCGTTCTTCTGGATGACGCGGCGCATCATGCACATCGGCCGCCAGGCCATCGCGCTGGACCGCGTGTTTGCGGGGCTGGTGGCGCAGGGCGTGGGAATCTGGATCGGATTCCAGGCCTTCATCAACATGGGCGTGAACCTGGGCGCGCTGCCCACCAAGGGCCTGACGCTGCCGCTCATGAGCTATGGCGGCTCGGCCATCCTCATGAACCTGGTGGCGCTGGCCGTGGTGCTGCGCATCGACTACGAGAACCGTACGCTGATGCGGGGAGGGCGGTCATGACGGGCAAATGCGCGTTGATCATGGCCGGGGGTACGGGCGGACACATCTTCCCGGGGCTGGCGGTGGCCCATGCCCTGCGTGACAAGGGCTGGCGCATCCACTGGCTGGGCGCGCCGGACAGCATGGAAAGCAGCATCGTGCCGGCGCAAGGCATTCCGCTGGAAAGCGTGGACTTCTCCGGCGTGCGCGGCAAGGGTCCGCTGACGCTGGCGCTTCTGCCGCTCAAACTCCTGCGCGCGTTCTGGCAGAGCATCCAGGTGGTGCGCCGCGTGAAGCCCGACGTGGTCGTGGGCCTGGGCGGCTACATCACCTTCCCCGGCGGAATGATGGGCGTGTTGCTGGGCAAGCCGCTGGTGCTGCACGAGCAGAACTCCATCGCCGGCATGGCCAACAAGGTGCTGGCCGGCGTGGCCGACCGCATCTACACCGCGTTCCCGAACGTGTTCAACAAGGGCCAATGGATCGGCAACCCGCTGCGCCCCGGCTTCCTGGCCGAGCCGCTGCCGGCGCAGCGCTTTGCGGGCCGCAGTGGCCCGCTGAAAGTGCTGGTGGTGGGCGGCAGCCTGGGCGCCAAGGCACTGAACGAGATCGTGCCGCAGGCGTTGGCGCTGCTGCCGGTGGACCAGCGCCCGCATGTGCTGCACCAAAGCGGCGCCAAACAGATCGACGAGCTGCGCGCCAACTACACGGCGGCCGGCGTGCATGCCGAACTCACGCCCTTCATCGACGACACGGCCGGCGCGTTTGCCGAAGCAGATCTGGTGATCTGCCGCGCGGGCGCCAGCACCGTCACCGAAATTGCGGCGGTCGGCGCGCCAGCGCTGTTCGTGCCGTTCCCTTTTGCCGTGGACGACCACCAGACGACCAACGCGCAGTTCCTCACGGCCACCGGCGGCGGCTGGCTGGTGCAGCAGCGCGATCTGACGGCGCAGGGGCTGGCGGACATGCTGGCAGGCATGACGCGCGACGAGCTGGTGCGCCGCGCAGAAGCTGCCAAACAACTGCAGAAAACAGGCGCGACGGAAGTGATCGTCGCCGCCTGCGAGGAACTTGCCAAATGAAGCACGCCATCAAGCACATCCATTTCGTTGGCGTCGGCGGCTCGGGCATGAGCGGCATTGCCGAGGTCCTGCTCAACCTGGGCTACACGATCAGCGGGTCCGACCTGTCGGACAGCGCGACGCTCAAGCGGCTGGCGGCCCTCGGCATCAAGACCTTTGTCGGTCATGACGCTGCCCATGTGGCGGGCGCGGATGCCGTGGTGACCTCCACCGCCGTGCAGTCCAGCAACCCCGAGGTGATCGCCGCGCGGCAAAAGCGCATTCCCGTCGTGCCGCGCGCGCTGATGCTGGCCGAGCTCATGCGGCTGAAGCAGGGCGTGGCCATTGCCGGCACGCACGGCAAGACCACCACCACGAGCCTGGTGGCCAGCGTCCTGGCCGAAGGCGGGCTGGACCCGACCTTTGTGATCGGTGGGCGGCTGAACAGCGCGGGCGCCAACGCCAAGCTGGGCAGCGGCGACTACATCGTGGTGGAGGCAGATGAGTCCGACGCGTCGTTCCTGAACCTGCTGCCCGTGATGGCGGTGGTCACGAACATCGATGCCGACCACATGGAAACCTACGGCCACGACTTCAACCGCCTGAAGCGTGCGTTCATGGACTTCCTGCACCGCATGCCGTTCTACGGCACGGCCATCCTGTGCACCGACGATGCCGCCGTGCGCGACATCGTGCCCCAGGTGTCCTGCCCGGTCACGAGCTATGGTTTCGGCCCCGAGGCGCAGGTGCGCGCGGTGGACGTGCGGGCCGTGGGCGCGCAGATGCACTTCACCGCGCAGCGGCGCAACGGCGTTACGCTGCCCGACCTGCCCATCGTGCTGAACCTGGCCGGGGAGCACAACGTGCGCAACGCGCTGGCCGCCATTGCCGTGGCGGTGGAGCTCAACATTCCCGACGCCGCCGTGCAGAAGGCGCTGGCGGACTTCAAGGGCGTGGGCCGGCGCTTCCAGCGCTATGGCGACGTGCCGGTGAGCGCGGCCAACGGCGGCGGGCGCTTTACCGTGATCGACGACTACGGCCACCATCCGGTGGAAATGCGGGTCACGCTGGCCGCGGCGCGCGGGGCGTTCCCGGGCCGCCGGCTGGTGCTGGCGTTCCAGCCGCACCGCTACACGCGCACACGCGACTGTTTCGAGGATTTCGTGAAAGTGATCGGCGCGGGCGCCGATGCCGTGCTGCTGGCCGAGGTCTATGCGGCCGGCGAGGACCCCATCGTCGCTGCCGACGGCCGCTCGCTCATGCGCGCGCTGCGCGTGTCGGGCAAGGTCGAACCGGTGTTCGTGGACGACATTGCCGCCATGCCGCAGGCCGTGCTGGACAACGCGCGCGACGGCGACGTGGTGATCTGCATGGGCGCCGGCTCCATCGGCGGCGTGCCGGCCAAGGTGGTGGAACTCGGGGGGGCGGCATGAGCGCCACCGACGTCAAGTCCTTCGGAAAAGTCGCCGTGCTCATGGGCGGCAGGTCCGCCGAGCGCGAGGTCTCGCTGATGTCGGGCGCGGGCGTGCTCAAGGCGCTGCAGGCCAAGGGCGTGGACGCGCACGCCTTCGACCCCGCCGACCGCGACTTGTCCGAACTCAAGAAAAAGGGCTTCAAGCGCTGCTTCATCGCGCTGCATGGCCGCTTCGGCGAAGACGGCACGGTGCAGGGCGCGCTGGAGCTGCTGGGCATTCCGTACACCGGCTCGGGCGTCATGGCGTCCAGCATCGCGATCGACAAGGTCATGACCAAGCGCGTGTGGCTGGCCGAGGGCATCCCCACGCCGAAGTACAAGCTGCTGCACCGCGGCAACTACACGCGCGAACAGGTGATCCAGGTGCCCGACGAGCTGGGCCTGCCCGTGATCGTCAAGCCCGCGCGCGAAGGCTCGTCCATCGGCGTGGCCAAAGTGGCGGGCTATTCGGACATGGCGGCGGCCGTGGAGGCCGCGGCCGCGCTGGACGCGGACGTGCTGTGCGAGCAGTTCGTGAGCGGCGACGAGGTGACCTGCCCCGTCATCGGCACGGGCGAGAACGCGCGCGCGCTGCCGGTGATCCGCATCGTCGCGCCCGAGGGCAACTACGACTACCAGAACAAATACTTCACCGACGACACCAAGTACCTCGTTCCCTGCGGCCTGCCGGCCGGAGAAGAGGAAGCGATCCAGGCGCTGGTGCTCAAGGCCTACCGCGTGCTGGGCTGCCGCGGCTGGGGCCGGGTGGACGTCATGATCGACGCCGCCACGCGCGCGCCGTCGCTGCTGGAGATCAACACCTCGCCCGGCATGACAGGGCATTCGCTGGTGCCCATGTCGGCGCGCGCCGCCGGGATCAGCTACGAAGACCTGTGCGTGCAGCTGCTGGCATCGGCCGCGCTGGACCAGCCCGCCGGGGGAAGGAGCTGACATGGCCGACAGCCTGCCCCAGCCCTTTGACGTCAAGCTCATGAACGCGGTCGCCGGCCTGCTGTTCGTGGTGTGCGGCGTCATGGTGCTGGCCGCAGGCGTGTGGTGGGCGCTGCGCAACCCGGTGTTCGCGCTGTCGGGCATCACGGTCGCGGGCGACACGGCGCACAACAGCGCCGTCACGCTGCGCGCCAACGTGGCGCCGCGCCTGTCGGGCAGCTTCTTCACCACCAATCTGGCGGACACGCGCCAGGCGTTCGAGACCGTGCCCTGGGTGCGTCACGCCGTCGTGCGGCGCGAATTCCCCAACCGGCTGCACGTGGTGCTGCAGGAGCACCAGGCTGTCGCCCTGTGGGGTGACGAGGGCGACTCCACGCTGGTCAACAGCTACGGCGAAGTGTTCGAGGCCAACACGGGCGACGTCGAACAGGACGATCTGCCCCGGCTGCGCGGGCCGCAGGCCCAGTCGGCGCAGGTGCTGGGCATGTACCAGGCGGTGGGCCCGCTGTTCGGCCGGCTGGACCTGACGGTGGATGAGCTGGTGCTGACCGGCCGCGGCGGCTGGCAGGCCACGCTGGACAACGGCGCCGTGGTGGAGCTGGGGCGCGGTACGCCGGCCGAGGTGGTGCCGCGCGTGCAGCGCCTGGCGGCCACGCTTACGCAGGTGGCGGCCAAGTACGGACGGCGCGCGGACGCGCTGGAGTCGGCGGACCTGCGACACGGCGACGGCTACGCGCTGCGGTTGCGCGGCGTGACGACGGTGGTGACGGACCCGGCGAAAAAGCCGGATGCGAAGAGATAAAGAACCCGAGAACAGGTGCAGACATGGCAAAAGAGTACAAAGACCTGGTCGTAGGACTGGACATCGGCACCGCCAAGGTGATGGCGGTGGTGGCCGAAGTGATGCCGGGCGGCGAGCTCAAGCTCGCGGGGCTGGGCGTTGCGCCCAGCAACGGCCTGAAGCGCGGCGTGGTGGTGAACATCGACGCCACGGTGCAGAGCATCCAGCAGGCGCTGAAAGAGGCCGAGCTCATGGCCGACTGCAAGATCACGCGCGTGTACACCGGCATCACGGGCAGCCATATCCGCGGCATCAACTCCAGCGGCATGGTGGCGGTGAAGGACAAGGAAGTCACCCCGGCCGACGTGGCCCGCGTGGTGGAAACGGCCCGCGCCATCAACATCTCGACCGACCAGCGCCTGCTGCTGGTGGAGCCGCAGGAATTCGTGATCGACGGGCAGGACGTGAAAGAACCCATTGGCATGAGCGGTATCCGGCTGGAGGCCAAGGTCCACATCGTCACCGGCGCGCAGAGCGCGGCCGAGAACATCATCAAGTGTGTGCGCCGCTGCGGGCTCGAAGTGGAGCAGCTCCTGCTGAACCCGCTGGCGTCCAGCCAGGCCGTGCTGACCGACGACGAAAAGGAACTGGGCGTGGCGCTGGTTGACATCGGCGCGGGGACGACCGATGTGGCGATCTTCACCAACGGAGCCATCCGGCACACGGCGGTGATCCCGATCGCGGGCGATCTGATCACCAGCGACATCGCCATGGCGCTGCGCACGCCGACCAAGGACGCCGAGGACATCAAGGTGGAATCCGGCTACGCCAAGCAACTGCTGGCCGACCCCGACCAGCAGGTCGAGGTGCCGGGCCTGGGCGACCGCGGCCCGCGCATGCTGAGCAAGCAGGCGCTGGCCGGCGTGATCGAGCCGCGTATCGAGGAAATCTTCTCGCTCGTGCACCAGGTGGTGCGCGAGTCGGGGTATGAGGAAGTGCTGAGCTCGGGCATCGTGCTCACGGGCGGCAGCGCCGTCATGCCGGGCATGGTGGAGCTGGGCGAGGACATCTTCCTCAAGCCCGTGCGGCGCGGCAACCCCAAGTACTACGGCGCGCTGTCGGATATGGTCGCGCAGCCGCGCGCCGCCACGGTGATGGGCCTGCTGGAAGAAGCGCGCCTGGCGCGCGTGCGCGGCCAGCGCGTGGCGCAGAAGAACGGCTCCGTCAAAACGGCGTTCGGCCGCTTCAAGGACTTCATCGTGGGGAACTTCTAAATGCATCCCTACCGCATGTGGCTTGCCCGCGGCAGCCCGCCATCGCGAAAGCGACGATGGCGGTGCACCGATCCGCCTTCATGAACGTTCACTCACAACACAACAATTTTGGTTCGGCAACTGCAACAGATATCAGGAGAAACACATGAGCATCGAAATGATTGAAGTCGAGGAATTCCACTCCGGCACCCAGATCAAGGTCATCGGTGTCGGCGGCGGCGGCGGCAACGCGGTGGAGCACATGATCGACCGCGCGGTCCAGGGCGTGGAATTCATCTGCGCGAACACCGACGCGCAGGCGCTGGCCCGCAGCGCGGCGCACAAGACCATCCAGCTGGGCACGAGCGGCCTGGGCGCGGGCAGCAAGCCCGAGAAGGGCCGCGACGCGGCCGAGCTGGCGGTCGATTCGATCCGCACGGCCATCGACGGCGCGCACATGCTGTTCATCACGGCCGGCATGGGCGGCGGCACCGGCACGGGCGCTGCGCCGGTGATCGCGCGCGTGGCCAAGGAAATGGGCATCCTGACCGTGGGCGTGGTGACCAAGCCCTTCGACTGGGAAGGCGGGCGCCGCATGACCAATGCCGACAACGGCCTGGCCGAGCTGGAAGCCAACGTCGACTCGCTGATCGTCGTGCTGAACGAGAAGCTGCTCGAAGTGCTGGGCGACGACATCACCCAGGACGAAGCGTTCGCGCATGCCAACGACGTGCTGAAGAACGCCGTGGGCGGCATCGCCGAAATCATCAACGAGTACGGCAACGTCAACGTCGACTTCGAGGACGTGCGCACCGTGATGGGCGAGCCCGGCAAGGCCATGATGGGCACGGCCGTGGCCGCGGGCCCGGACCGCGCGCGCATCGCCGCCGAGCAGGCCGTGGCCTGCCCGCTGCTGGAAGGCATCGACCTGTCCGGCGCCAAGGGCGTGCTGGTGCTGGTGACGGCGGCCAAGGGCAGCCTGAAGCTGAACGAGTCCAAGCTGGCCATGAACACCATCCGCGCCTATGCGTCGCCGGATGCGCACGTGATCTACGGCGCGGCCTACGACGAAAACCTGGGCGACCAGATGCGCGTGACGGTGGTGGCCACGGGCCTGTCCCGCCAGGGCCAGCAGCGCCGCACGGCGCCGCCGCTGCAGGTGCTGCGCACCGGCACCGACAACGTGCCGTTCAACGTGCCCACGGTCAACAACGCCGTGGGTGGCCCGGGTGCTGGCGCTGCCAACGCCGGCCCGGACTACCAGGGCATGGCCGTGCCCAGCGTGTGGCGCACCAACCGCACGCAGGCCGCCGCCAAGGTGGACGCGCTGTCGTCGGGCGGGATGGATGACTTCGAGATTCCGGCATTCCTGCGGAAACAGGCGGATTAACCCCCCGACGCGCCTTCGGCGCCTCCCCCCTTGAAGGGGGGCGACACCAGCGGACCGGCAAAGCCGGTTCCGCGGTGTCACTGGAGGGCTCGCGCCTTCGGCCGCTCGTAGGCTTTTGGTTCGCAGGGGTTTGTCTCACTTCGTAAAATTACGGTCATGCTCCAGCAACGCACTCTCAAATCACTGACCAAGGCCGTGGGCGTGGGGCTGCACAGCGGGCAGCGGGTGGAGCTGACGCTGCGGCCGGCGCAGCCGGACACAGGCATCGTGTTCCGGCGCGTGGACCTGCCGCAGCCGGTGGACATTCCCATTTCGGCGCTGGCGGTGACCGATACGCGCCTGGCGTCCACCATTTCCACGGGTGGGGCCAAGGTGCACACCGTGGAGCACCTGATGTCGGCGTGCGCGGGCCTGGGGCTGGACAACCTGTACGTGGACATCACGGCCGAGGAGGTGCCCATCCTGGACGGCTCGTCGGCCTCGTTCGTGTTCCTGCTGCAAAGCGCGGGCATCGAGCTGCAGAAGACGCCCAAACGCTTCATCCGCGTAACCCGGCCGGTTGAGGTCCGTGAAGGCAACGGCGATAACCTCAAGTGGGCGCGACTGGAGCCTTACCACGGCTACAAGTTGAGCTTCGAGATCGACTTCGACCACCGCGTGGTCAACTCCACCGGCCAGCGCGTGGAGTTCGACCTGGGCACGGGCTCGTACAGCCGCGACATCGCGCGCGCGCGCACCTTCGGCTTTACCAAGGACGTGGAGATGATGCGCGCCAACGGCCTGGGGCTGGGCGGTGGCCTGGACAACGCCATCGTCATGGACGACTACCGCGTGCTCAACAGCGACGGCCTGCGCTATGACGACGAGTTCGTCAAGCACAAGATCCTGGACGCCATGGGCGACCTGTACCTGGTGGGCAAGCCGCTGCTGGCGGCCTACAGTGCGTTCCGCTCGGGCCATGCGTTGAACAACAAGCTGCTGCGCGAGCTGCTGTCCCACACCGACGCCTACGAGGTCGTGACCTTCGAGGACGACAAACTGGCGCCCGTGGGCTTTGCGCAACCTGTTCGGGCCTGGTAACTCCCATGCTGCTGTTCCGCTGGGCCATCATGCTTTTGCTGCTGACGGCAGGCGTGCTGTTCGCTTTCTACGCGGGTACGGGGCAGGCGCGGTTCAAGCGGGCCGGTCTGGTTGTGCTCAAGTGGACCGTCATTGCGGCTCTGGGCTTCTTCGGCGTTTTGATTCTCGAACGCGTGTTTTGAGGTTGGTCTCCGGTCCGCGGGCCGGCGGCGACGGAGCCCTCCTCCGCGAATGTCCTCCGAACTGGCTTCGCCAGTTCTCCCCCTTTATTTCGCTGCGGAGGGCACCATCACCACCAACCCGCTACAACGCAGTCGTGCACTACACCCTTTCAGTACGTCCGCCCGTGCTTGAACATCCCGCTGGTCTTGCGCGACAGCCCCGTGACTTCCGCCAGCCGCTGCATTCCCGGTCCGATATGGGCATGTGCGATCGCCAGGCCCAGGGCGTCGGCAGCATCACTGCCCGGCAACCCCGGCAGCTTGAGCAGGCGCTTGACCATCTCCTGCACCTCGGGCTTGCCGGCCTTGCCGTAGCCGGCCACGGCCTTCTTCATCTGTAGCGGGGTGTACTCCGCCACCGGCAGGCTCCGCGACACGAGCGACGTCACGCAGGCGCCGCGGGCCTGGCCCAGAAGCAGCGTGGCCTGCGGGTTGACGTTGACGAAGACGATCTCGACCGCCGCCGCATCGGGCTTGTAGCGTTCCGTCACCTCGCAAATGCCGTCGAACAGCGCCTTCAACCGCCCCGGCAGATCTCCCGTGGGCAGATGGTCGGTGGTGATGGTGCCGCTGGCCACATAGCTCAGCACGTGGCCGTCCGCGTCCAGCACGCCGAAGCCGGTGGTCCGCAGGCCGGGGTCGATGCCGAGGATTCTCACCGCCTGCTCACAGACCGAAGTACCAGCGCACCGAATGGAAGAACACCGGCGCCGCAAAGCACAGGGCGTCCACCCGGTCCAGCAACCCGTTGGCGCCAGTCACCGACATGCGGCCCTTGCCCCAGCTCGTGACGCCGCGGTCGCGCTTGAGCGCCTTCATGACCAGGTGGCCCAGTGACCCCGCCACGCAGGCGATGAACGCCATGGCCAGCGCCTGCCCCGGCTTGAACGGCGTGATGAAGGACAGCAACCCGCCCAGGAAGCTCGCCGCGCCGATGCCGATGAGCCAGCTGCGCCAGTTGAAGCTCTTGCTGACATTGGGCGCGCTGGGCGGGCGCTTGAGCTTGCGCGTGACCAGGTGCTGCACCACCATGCAGGCCTGCACCACGAACACCAGGAAGAACACCAGAAACGCGTTTTTGCCCTGGTAGTTGCGAAAGTCCAGCAGCAACAGCGCGGGCACGTGGCTCATGCCGTAGATGCAGACCATGATGCCCCACTGCAGCTTGGCGTTGCGCTCCAGGAAACGCTCGGGGTCGTCGGCGATCGCGCTGACCACCGGGATGGCGAGGAACACATACACCGGGATGAACACCGTGAACAGGTCGAAGTGTTCGGTGCCCGCCAGCCAGAACTGGATGGGCAGCACAACGAAGAACGCCAGCACCAGGCTGCGGTGGTCGCCGCGCCGCGTGGGCGACAGCGTGATGAACTCGCGCAGCGCAAAGAACGAAATCAGCGCGAACAGCACCGTCGCAACGCCTTCGCCCGCGGCCCAGGCCACCCAGAACACCACGACCATGAACCATGACGTGGCCAGCAGCTTGCGGAAGTTCTTGAGCTCGGCGTGCCACGCGGCGTCGTGGCCGCCCTCGCGCTGCTCGCGCAGCGTGAGCAGGAACGCGGCCACGCTGATGAGGATCAGGATGCCGAAGATGATGAGGAACAGCGCCCCCACCTGCTGGGTGGGCGTGAGGCTGCGCAGGAAGTGGTTCATGGCGGCCCCTCAGACGTCGCGCAGCGCGATGACGGCCGCGCGGGCCCGGTCCAGGAAGGCGCGGCGCTCCTCGCCTGGCTCCAGCCGGACGGGCGCGCCGAACGTGACCGAGCACAGGATGGGCACAGGCACGACCTCGCCCTTGGGCATGACGCGCTGGATGTTGTTGATCCACGCCGGCACCAGCACCACGTCCGGGAAGCGCTGCGCCAGGCTGTACAGGCCCGACTTGAAGGGCTGCGGCTCCTCGGCGTTGCCGCGCGTGCCCTCGGGAAAGATGATGATCGAGTCGCCGCTGGTCAGCGCGTCGGCCAGCGGCTGCAGCGGGTCTTCGTCGCCCTTGCGCTCACGGTCCACGTACACGGCGTTGAAGACCGCGGTGGTGATCCACTGCTTGAAGGGCGTTTTGGTCCAGTAGTCGCGCGCGGCGATGGGACGGGTGATGGTGCGCAGCTCCTGGGGCAGCGCGGCCCAGATCATGACCAGGTCGGCGTGGCTCTGGTGGTTGGCGAAGTAGATGCGCTGCTCGGCCTTGGGCGGGCAGCCGTACCAGCGCGCCTGCGCGCCCGTGAGCAGCCGCACCAGGCCCAGCAGGAACAGGCCCATGGCCTTGGCCAGCCATGAGGAGAGTTCGGGCTTCATCCGGCGGCGGACGGCGGCAGGGGCCGCTGGTGCAGGGCGTTCATGCGGGCATTGTCGCGCAACCGGCGCCCGCGCACGGGCCCGGCCTTATACCTTGGCATAGGGCATACCACGGGGTGATGAGGTCGTGCGGGGTTCCTGCTCCACTCGATCCGTGGACATAGCAGGAGCTTGCCATGCAAAAAAAAGTCATTGACCAAAAGAAACAGCGTTGGGGCCCGGGCGACAGCGGCAGCCTCGACCGCAAGCGAGGGCCGTCGTCCGGTGTCGTCGGCATGACAGCCGCTGCATCGCGGGGCATCTTCGCCGGAGGGGTGCCCGGACAGAAGGGCAAGCCCTATCGAGCCCTTGAACCGCAGGCACCACGGGTGGCGGAGGGAATTTCCATCACATCGGCTCCCTACCTGGTACCAGTAATGACTGCAGGGCGCGAGGTTGATGGTCCACCCAGTCTTGTGGTGCTCGCGCTGGACAGGGAGCCAGGTCGCAAGCAAACGCTGTATCCGTTGTATGAGCTGGAAAATCTCCGGCGCGCGGGTGTGCCGTCCGTGCTTGAGTCCATAAACTTTGACCTCGGCTCCGGAAATACATCCCGGGCCAATAAATTGGGCCGGGAATATGTCGCCAAGGGGGCCAAATTTCTGGACCCTGAGACGGGTGCCATGATCAGTGAGTGCGGTATGCGCATCTACCGACCGCCCTCGCAGAAAACCTTCAGACCCGGCGTGACGTCGGACAGGTCGCCGACCAAGTTTCAGGCCAATTACATCCTGCTCGATGCGCCCGGCGGCAACGTCATCGCCAACGGGCACTACGACATCATGGACTGACGGTTCAGGGCAGTACCGCATCCCCCATGCGCGCCGAGATGGTCCCGGCGCGGCTGGCGAGGTAGCCCGAGTTCGGCAGCTTCTCGAAGTACTTGGGCCGCGGCAGCATGACCGCCAGCCGCGCCGCCTCGTACGGCGTCAGGCGCGACGCGGTCTTGCGGTAGTAATGCTGCGCCGCCGCCTCGGCGCCGAACACGCCTTCGCCCCATTCCACGCTGTTCAGGTAGATCTCCAGGATGCGCTGCTTGGACAGCAGCAGTTCCAGCGACATGGTCAGCACGAACTCCTGGCCCTTGCGCAGCAGCGTTCGCTCGCCGGACAGCAGCAGGTTTTTGGCCAGTTGCTGGGTGATGGTGGAGCCGCCCACGATCTTGGCCGGGCGCGTGTTGTTGGGGCGCAGCTGCGCGCGCCGCGCGGCCTGTTCCTCGGCCTTGGTGTTTTTCTGCCAGGCTTTTTCGATCGCCTCCCATTCCACGCCGTCGTGGTTGATGAAGTCCCCGTCCTCGGACGCGATCACCGCGCGCTTGAGGTGGTCGGAGATCTGCGCATAGGGCACCCACTGCTGACGCCAGCGCAGCGTGCCGTGCTCGGTGGTGACGCGCCAGGCTTCGGACCGCTGGAAGCTGGTGGACTGCGGGTCCACGTCCGCCATGAGCGCGATGCGGCCGATGAAGAACACCTGCAGCAGGGCCGCGGCCACCACCAGCAGTCCGATCAGTCGCAGCGCGGCTTTCATGGCGATGCCAGCAGGTGGCGAAGCTCCTGCAACACCTGCGCCGACGGCGGGCGCACGCCGCGCCAGCGCTCGAAGGCCTCGGCGGCCTGCTCGACCAGCATGCCCAGACCGTCGCGCGGGACGGCGCCGTGGTTGGCGGCCCACTGCATGAACGGCTGCGTGGCGGGGCCGTACATCATGTCGATGGCCAGCGTGCCCGGCCGCAGCACGCCGTCGGGCACCGGCACGCCCGCGCCGGCCAGGCTGCTGGCCGTGCCGTTGATGACCACCTCGAACGGGCCGCCCGGCCCGTCGGAGCCGGCCAGCGCGCAGGCCGACAGCGTGGCGCCGTGCATGACGGCCAGGTCCGCATGGCGTTCAGCCAGCTCCGCGGCCTTGGCCGGCGTTCGGTTGGCGATGGCAATGTGCGCCGGCCCGGCCTGCAGCAGCGGCCCCAGCACGCCGGCCGCAGCGCCCCCGGCGCCGATCAGCAGCACGCGCGCGCCTGCCAGCGGCACGCTGGCGTTCACGGTGATGTCGGCCACCAGGCCGATGCCGTCCGTGTTGTCGGCAAAGATGCTGCCGTCGGCGTCAAAGCGCAGCGTGTTGCAGGCCTGGGCCAGGGCGGCGCGTGGCGTCATGCGCAGGCCGGGCAGGGCGCCGGCCTCGAACTTGAAGGGCACGGTGATGTTGCAGCCGCGACCGCCCTCGGCGCGGAACGCGGCGACGCCTTGCGCAAAACCGTCCAGCGGAATGAGCCGGCGACCGTAGTCGATCTGCTGGCCTGTCAGTTCGGCAAAACGGGCATGGATCCAGGGGGATTTGCTGTGCTCGACGGGGTTGCCCATCACGCAGTACAGGTCGGTGCTCATCGGTTCGTCAATTTTGTTTCCAGCACTTCGTCGCGCGTGAACTTGAATCGCGACACCACCACGATCTGGTCGGCCCGCCGGCGCATGGCGTCGCTGAAGCGTCCGAACGGCCCGGCATTGCGTGCGATGGTCTGCGCACGCCGGTCCAGCGCGGTGATGCCTGAGGTTTCCACGATCTCGGTGTCCAGCACGCGCCCGTCGTGGTTGACCGTGACGATCATGGTCAGCTCGCCGTACAGCTTCTTGCCGGCCAGCTCGGGGAAGTTCTGCGTGCCGCGGTCCTCGATGCGCCGGCGCAGGTTGTCGTAGTAGATGGCGTACACCTCCTCGCGTGTGGCGGGGCTGATGTAGCGCTTTTTGGGCCGGGCGTTTTCCTCGTTGATGCGCCGCTCGATCTCGGCCAGCAGCTTGATGAGCTGGCGGCGCTTTTCCTCGCGCGCCACGGCCTCGGGTGTGGTGCTGGGCTGACGGGGGTCGGGCGGGGGCAGGGCGGCCAGCTGCCTCTTGATCTGCGCGAGCAGCAGTGTCTGCTGCTCCTGCATGGCCTCGATCCTGCGCTGCGAATCCTCGGCCGCGTCGCCGGTGTCGGTCAGCGCGGATGGCGGCAGCGGGCTGGTGGCGCGGCCTTTGGCCGCCTCGCCGCCGCCGGCCAGCGAAGCCTGGGCAATGGCCTGGGCCTTGTCGGGGCGTTCACTGGTCTTGGTGTTGACCAGGATCACCTCCAGCGGCGTGTCCTGGAACACGCGGTTGAAGGATTCCGGGTCCACGAAGCGAACCGTGAGCAGCACGGCATGCACGGCGACGGACGCGCCCAATGCGATCTGCAGCGTGCTCAGGTTCTTGAGGTTCACGGGGGGGAATTATCGCCGCCGGCGGCGGCAGATTCGCCCGTGTTTTCATTGACGTCCACCGCGATCGCAATGGGGCCGGCCACCGGCTCGTTCCCGTCGTCCTCGCCCGCGTCGTCTTGCAGCGCGGCATCGGCCGGCGCATCCAGCCGCTCGATGACCGTGCCGGCAATGTCCAGCGTGATCTCGTCAATGTCGCCCAGCTTCACCCGCACCCGGGCGCCGCGCGCCAGGCCCTGCGCGCCCACCACGGGCAGCACCAGCGGCAGTTCGTCGGCGCGCACCAGCACGGCGCCGCCAGGCAGGTTGTCCTTGAACACCGTGGCCGTCAGCTCGACGATGCCCTGCTGCTGCAGGTATTTGAGCGTCCAGAAGCGTTCCATGCCGGCCTGGTAGCCGTTGTAGGCCGTGTAGGCGGCGTCGAACGCGCTGATGACCGAGAACAGCTCGGCGTCCTTGGGCTTGAACGGCGCGGCCAGCGCGGCCGTCTTGCCGTGGCGCGCGCAGGCAATGATCTGCCACTGGTTGACCAGGTCGGTGTAGCGGCGCAGAGGCGAGGTGCTCCACGCATAGCTTTTGACGCCGATGCCCGCGTGCGGCAGCGCCTTGGTGCCCATGCGCACCTTCACGCCCGGCGCCATGGACGCCTGGCTGCGGTAGATGCCAGGCACGCCCAGATCGTTCAGCCAGCCGCCCCAGGTGCTGTTGGCCAGGATCATGGCCTCGGCCACCATCAGGTCCAGCGGCGCGCCGCGGCGGCGCACGCTGATCTGCACCTGCTCGCTGCCCTGCGGCTCATTGCCGTCGTTGCCGACCAGCCGGAAGTTGTAGTCGGGCCGGTTGAAGTTCTCGGGCTTGCCGCGCACGATCTCGCGCTGGGCCTTCAGGTGTTTGGCCAGCCGCCACAGGAACGCGAGCTGCGGCTGCAGGCCCGGCGCACCTGGTAATTCCGCGCCACCGGCTTCCAGCCATTCTTCGGTCACGGCGCTGTCCAGCTGGTCGTGGCGCAGGTTGTGGGCGATGGGCACGCGCTCCAGTTTCGTCTCGGACGACTGGATCGTGAGTGTTGCCTCGTCCATGGTCACGTACAGCGACACGGCGGGGCAGTCGCGCCCGGCCTGCAGCGTGTACGCCTGCACCACGTCGTCGGGCAGCATGGTGATCTTGTAGCCCGGCATGTAGACCGTGGACAGGCGCACGCGCGCCACCTGGTCCTGGCCGCCGCCGGGCGCCAGCGCCAGGCCCGGCGCCGCGATGTGGATGCCCAGCACGATGGTGCCCGTGCCCAGGCCCTGCACCGACAGCGCATCGTCGATTTCGGTGGTCTGCGAATCGTCGATGGAAAAGGCATGCACGCCGCTGGCGACGGGCAGGTCGTCCTTGATCGCGGGCGCTTCCAGCGCGGGGAAGTTCGTGCCGCGCGGGAAGTTCTCGAACAAAAAGCGTTTCCAGTGGAACTGGTAGGCCGAATCGATGGCGCCGGCCTTTTGCAGCAGGTCCAGCGGCGCCAGTTGCGTGGCGCGCGCGGCATCGACCACGGCCTTGTACTCGGGCGCGTTCTTGTCGGGCTTGAACAGGATTTTGTAGAGCTGCTCGCGGATGGACGCGGGGCATTCGCCCTGCCCCAGCGCCTGGGCCCAATCGGCGATCTGGGCCTGGACGAGCTTCTTTTTCTCGATCGCGAGCAGCGCCTGCTGCACGATCTCGGCCGGGGCCTTCTTGAAGCGGCCCTTGCCCGCGCGGCGGAAGTAGTGCGGCGCCTCGAACAGGCGGAACAGCGCGGCGGCCTGCTGCTCCAGCGTGGCGTTGGCGCTGAAATAATCGCGCGCCAGGTCGGCAAAACCGAACTCTTCCTCGGGCGCGAATTCCCAGGCCAGCTCCAGCTCGATGCCCTGGCTCAGCGCCTGGGCATTGCGGATCAGTTCGGCGGGGGCGGGTTTTTCGAACTTGAGCAGGACGTTGGCGGCCTTGACCTTCACGCGCTTGCCGCTGTCCAGCTCGATCTGCGCCGACGATTCGGCCTCGGACATGACACGCCCGGCCTGGAATTTCCCGGCTTCTTCAAACAATGCAAACATGGGGCGGATTGTCCCATGCGGCCTGCACGGCCAGGCGCGTCAGCCGGTCGCCAGGCACAGGAACGAAAACATCTGGTCGATGTGGTCGTCGAAGTCGCTCAGGGCGTGGTCGGAGCCTTCCAGCAGCTTGACGCGGGCGCCGGGGTAGCGGCCCGTCATCTCGCGCCAGTCCAGCACCTCGTCGCCCTTGGCGATCACGGCGAAATAGCGGCTGGGGTCGGCCACAGGGCCGTGGGCCAGCGCTAGCAGCTCTTCCACGAAACGCGGCTCGAAATAAAAGCGCTCGTTCGGGTCATGCCAGGCGGTCTGTTCACCGATGTACTTGGCCAGGTCGCGGGCCGGGTCGATGGCGGGGTTGAGCAGCACGGCCTTGCACCCGCGTGTTTCGGACACGTGCGTGGCATAAAAGCCGCCCAGCGACGAGCCCACGACGGCCATTGCGTGTGCCGGCCAGGCTGCGATGCCGTCCATGACCATCGCCATCGCCTCGCGGGGGGACGGTGGCAGTTGCGGGCACCACCAGGTCACGCCGGGGTGCCGCGCGGCCACGCGGGCCGCCACCTGGCGGGCCTTGGCCGACTGCGGCGACGAACGGAAGCCGTGCAGGTACAGCAGGTGCGTCACGGGGGGCGCGGAGTGGGGTGCGTGGGTCACGCCGCGATGTTCCCATATTCATGGGAGCGCGGCGCAGGCGACGCCCGCGGCCTGCCCGCCTACACTGGTGGCAAGGAGCGGCCCGGCATCGGGCCTGTGTGATGTGGAAGGTTCTGGTCGTTGAAGATGACCCGCAGATGCGGGATTTCTTTGCCGCGAGCGTGGCGCGCAACGCCCAGCTCGCGCTGGCCGGCTGCGTGGGCACGCTGGCCGAGGCACGGGCATGGCTGGACAGTCCGGGCCACGCCGTGGACGTGCTGCTGGTCGACCTGGGGCTGCCCGACGGCAGCGGGCTGGACGCGATCCGCCACGCGACTCGGCTGCATCCGGGCTGCGAATCGCTGGTGATTTCGGTCTTCGGCGACGACGACAACGTACTGGCCAGCATCGAGGCCGGCGCGCTCGGCTACATCCACAAGGACTCCACGCCCGACGACATCGCCAGCACCATCCTGGAGATGAAGTCCGGCGCATCACCCATCTCGCCCATGATCGCGCGGCGCGTGCTGTCCCGGTTCATGAGCCTGCGCGAAAGCCGGGCCCAGCCGGCAGCGGCGCCGCCCGCGCCTGAGCCGGCGGCCGTGCCGGACCGGCCGGCGCTGTCCAACCGCGAGCAGGAGGTGCTGGAGCTGATTTCGCGCGGCTTTTCGTACGCCGATATTGCGCGGCTGCAATCGGTGAGCGTGCACACCGTGCAGACCCATATCAAGAACCTGTACCGCAAGCTCGCCGTCCGGTCCCGCAGCGAAGCGGTGTTCGAGGCAACCCAGCTTGGCCTGTTGGCGCGCCATGGCTGACCGCGTCCGCGCAGGGGCGCGCGGGTGGATGCTGGTGGTGTTGGGACTGACGGCCGTGCTGGTGACGGCCTTGGCCCATACCCCCACCCCCATACAGGCGCCGGTCCAGACGCAGGTGCTGCAACTGGTTCAGGCCCAGGCTGTATTGACTCCGCAGGACGGCGGCGTCCAGCAGGCAGAGGTCGTGCTGCCGTACCACTGGGACCGCGAGCAGCGCTACCGTGCGGGCGAGGCAGTGTTCGACGTGCCGTTCTCGCTTTCGGTAGAACCGTCGGGGCCGTGGGGTATTTATTTCCCGCGAATCGGCAACACAGCGCAAATCCACCTCAACGGCTCACTCCTGGCGCAACTGGGAGGCATACGGTCGCCTAACTCCGACGACTTTGCCAAGGGTCCGCAATACATTGCGGTACCGCCGCGGCTGCTCACGCGCGACAACCTGCTGCGCGTGCACTTGCACGCCGATGCCGGGCGCCGCGGTGGGCTGTCGTCCATCCTGGTGGGGCCCGAGGAGCAGGTGCGTGCGCTGTATGCCGACAGCTTCCGCTGGCGGGTGTCGGCATCCATGGCGGTCACGATCTTCAGCCTGATCGTGGGGGCGGTGGCGCTGGCGTTGTGGGCGACCCAGACCGAGCCGGGCTCCGTGCCCGCGCCGCGCCGCGACAGCGTCTATCTGGCCGCCGGGATGGCCGAGCTGTGCTGGGCGCTGCGCGTGGGCGATGTGGCCATCGAGCAGCCGCCGCTGCCCTGGCCCGCATGGGGCATTGTTGTGACTGCCGCGTTTGCCGGCTGGTTCTGCGGCATTGCGCTGTTCTGCCACCACGTGGCTGGCTGGCATCGGCACCGCTCCATGCCCTGGGTGCGCACCGGGCTGTGGGCGCTGTTCTGCACGTCGCTGCTCGCGTCCACGCTGTCGTTTGCCACGCGCAACCCGCTGTACCTGACGGCCTGGCTGGGCAGCGCCAACGCGCTGTTCGTCCTGTACGCGCTGGTGTACCTGGTGGGCGCGGTGCGCCAGCCCACCACCGCCCGGCTGCTGGTGGCCGGCGCCGGCACGCTGAACGTGGCCATGGGTGTGCGCGACTGGATCACCATCCGCCTGAGCGGCAGCCTGGCCGACACCACCTGGATCCGGTATTCGTCCGTGCTGTTCGGGCTCGTGCTGGGCTACATCGTGATCAGCCGGTTCCGTGCGGCGCAGGGCCAGGCGCATGACCTGATGGCCAACCTTGCCGCCCGGGTGTCGGAAAAGGAAGCGGCGTTGCAGCAAAGCTACGCACGCGTGGAGCAGCTGGCCCGCGAGCAGGAGCGCACCAGCGAGCGTGCCCGCATCCTGCGCGACATGCACGACGGCGTGGGATCGCACATCAGTTCGGCGATCCGCCAGTTGCAGTCGGGCAAGGCCAGCCAGACCCAGGTGTTGCAGACGCTGCGCGACTCGCTGGACCAGCTCAAGCTGCAGATCGATTCCATGAACCTGCCGCCGGGCGACATCACGGCGCTGCTGGCCAACCTGCGCTACCGGCTGGAGCCGCGCTTTGCGGCGTCCGACATCGAGCTGCAATGGGACGTGGACCTGATCCCGCCCCTGCAGCGGCTGGACGCGCATGCCATGCGGCAGTTGCAGTTCATGCTGTTCGAGGCCTTTTCCAACGTGCTGCAGCACGCCCAGGCGAGCGTGCTGCGCATCGAAGCCGGAATGCTGGGCGGCACCGCCCAGCTGCGCGTGATCGACAACGGACGCGGCTTTGACCTGCGGGCCACACCGCGCCGCGGCCTGCTCAGCCTGCGCGAACGGGCTGCTGCCATCGGCGCCGACCTGAACCTGACCAGCGAGCCGGGGTGCACGGTGGTGGAAATCCTGATCGACTGACTCAGGGCGATTGCGCTCTCCGGCTGAAAGCGCCTGACGGGACGGCGCCCTGTTCGCGCCACCAGCGCCCGGTCCCCTTCGGGGCGAGCCGCTGCAGTACTCAGGTCGGCGACATCCACCAAGCCCTCCGTCCACACCTGTGCGCCGCCCCTCCGCGCTTCGCGCCCGGGCTCTTGATCGGTGGCGCGAACAGGGCGCCATCCCGTCAGGCTTGCGGCGCTCGAGAGAAGGGACCGCGGACTTTTTGTGACGCTGGCCCCAAGCCCGTCGCGGTGGGGCGGCGCTTTCGCCACCGATCAAGAGCCCGGGCGCGAAGCACGGAGGGCTGGCGCACGGGTATGGACGGAGACCGCGTTGTCACCCGCCGGCCTGAGTACTGCAGCGGCTCGCCCCGAAGGGGATCGGGCTCTGGTGGCGAAAGCGCCGCCCCGCCGCGACGGGCGTTCCCCCGGAGGCAACAAGACCGCCAGATCAAGACCGCCAGATCAAGACCGCCAGATCAAGACCGCCAGATCAAGGCCGCCCGATAATGGCGCCATGGCGGCCGTATTCGACAAACCTTCCCTCTGGCAACGCACCGCGCCGCTGCTGCGCGGCTTTGACGGGCCGCTGGCCTTTGCCGTGTTCCTGCTGGCCTGCGCCGGCCTGCTGACCATGTATTCGTCCGGCTACGACCATGGTTCGCGCTTCGTGGACCATGGCCGCAACATGCTGATCGCGGGCACCATCATGTTCCTGGTCGCGCAGGTGCCCCCCCAGCGGCTCATGAGCTTTGCCGTGCCCCTGTACGTGGCGGGCGTGACGCTGCTGGTGGCCGTGGCGGTGTTCGGCATCACGCGCAAGGGCGCCACGCGCTGGCTCAACGTGGGCGTCACCGTCATCCAGCCCAGCGAAATCCTGAAAATCGCCATGCCGCTCATGCTGGCCTGGTGGTTCCAGAAGCGCGAAGGCCAGCTGCGCCCGCTGGACTTCATCGTGGCGGGCCTGCTGCTGGTGGTGCCGGTCGGACTCATCATGAAACAGCCCGACCTGGGCACGTCGCTGCTGGTGCTGGCGGCGGGGCTGTCGGTCATCTTCTTTGCCGGGCTGAGCTGGAGGCTGATCATTCCGCCGGTGGCGCTGGCGCTCACGGGCATGGTGCTGCTGGTCGTCTTCGAGCCGCGGCTGTGCGCCGACGGCGTGCGCTGGTTCGTGCTGCACGACTACCAGCAGCAGCGCATCTGCACGCTGCTGGACCCCACGCGCGACCCGCTGGGCAAGGGCTTTCACATCATCCAGGGCATGATCGCCATCGGCTCGGGCGGGCTGTTCGGCAAGGGCTTCATGCAGGGCACGCAGACCCACCTGGAGTTCATCCCCGAGCGCACCACTGACTTCATCTTCGCCGCGTTTTCCGAGGAGTTCGGCCTGCTGGGCAACCTGCTGCTGATCGCCGGCTTCATCTTCCTGATCCTGCGCGGGCTGACCATTGCGCTGGAAGCGTCCACGCTGTTCTCGCGCCTGCTGGCGGGGGCGGTGACGCTGATCTTCTTCACCTACGCCTTCGTGAACATGGGCATGGTCAGCGGCATCCTGCCGGTGGTGGGTGTGCCGCTGCCCTTCATCAGCTATGGCGGCACGGCCATGGTCACGCTGGGCGCGGGGCTGGGCATCCTGATGTCGGTCGCCAAGGCCAAAAGGCTGGTGCAGACATGAACCAGACCGTGGCCGTGATCGGCGTGGGCAACATGGGCGGCGCCATGGCCGCCAACCTGCTGTCGCAGGGGTGGCAGGTGCTGGTGTGCGACATCGATGCGTCTCGGGTGGACGCGCTGGTGGCGCGCGGCGCGCGGGCAGCGGCCCGCCCGCAGGACTGCGCCGGCGCGGGCGCCACCATCGTCTGCGTGGTGGATGCCGCCCAGACCGATGCCGTGCTGTTCGGAGAGCACGGCCTGGCGGCGGCAGCGCCGGCCGGCCATGCGGTGCTGCTGTGTCCTACGATCTCGCCGCAGGACGTGGAGGACTTCGCGGGTCGGCTCGCCGCGCACGGACTGCAGGCAATCGATGCCCCCATGTCGGGCGGCCCGGCGCGTGCGCTGGACGGCAGCATGAGCCTGATGGTGGCCTGCGCCGACGATGTCTTCACGCGCCATGCGGCGCTCATCAACACGCTGTCGCACAAGGTGTTTCGCATCAGCGGCCGGCCCGGCGATGGCGCCCGGACCAAGCTGGTGAACAACCTGCTGGCGGGCATCAACCTGGTCGGAGCGGCCGAGGTCATGGCGCTGGCGGACCGCATGGGTCTTGACCTGCAGCGCACGCTGGACGTGATCGAGCAGTCCAGCGGGCAGAGCTGGATCGGGTCGGACCGCATGCGGCGCGCCATTGCGGGCGACTATGCGCCCCGAGCCCACGTGACGCTGCTGCAAAAGGACACACGGTTGGCCCTGCAGGCTGCGCAGGCCGCCGGGTTTGAAGGCCCGCTGGGCGCCGCAGCCCGCGACACGTTCGCGCGCGCCGCCGCGGCCGGCATGGAGGGCCTGGACGATGCCGCGGTCTACCGGCTGCTTGCCGGCCGCGCCGATGGGTAAACTGTGGGCGTTCCCTTAGCGCTATGACCACCATCCTCATCGTTGAAGACGACGACGCCATCCGCAACAACGTCACGCGGATGCTCAAGCTCGAAGGCTTTGACATCGTCTCGGCCACCAACGGCCGGCTGGGCCTGGAGCGGCTGCGCCAGGTCATGCCCGACGTGGTGATCTCCGACGTCAGCATGCCCGAGATGGATGGTTTCGAGCTGCTGGAGGCGATCCGCGGCGACCGCGCGCTGGCGGCCACCCCGGTCATGCTGCTGACGGCGCTGGACGACCGCGCCAGCATGCGCCGCGGCATGACGGCCGGGGCCGACGACTACCTGGCCAAGCCCTTCACCCGCGTGGAGCTGCTGGACGCGCTGCAAGGGCTGCTCAGGAAAAAGCAGCGTGTGGACGAGACCGTGCAGACGGCGGTGAGCACGCACGAAGAGCAGTTGCGCCGCGCCTTCGCCGAAAGCATGGGCGGCGGCGGTGGCGAGCGCTTCGGGCTGAGCATGCCGAGCGACGCCGTGGCCGACCAGGTCATCGACGCCACCGTGCTGTTTTCCGACATCCGCAATTTCACGTCGCTGGCCGAGCGGCTCAATTCGCAGGAAGTGGCCGAGCTGCTCACGGTGTACTTTGAGCGCACCTGTGATCCCGTGCTCAAGAACGGCGGGCGCAACCTGAAGTTCATCGGCGACGGACTGATGGCGGTGTTTTCCGACACGCACAGCGGCTCGCCGCTGCCGGCGGCGCGACGGGCGGTGTCGGCGTCGCTCGCGATGGCGCTGGCCACGCACGAATTCCGCAGCTGGCTGGCCCACCGCTTTGCCGACCGGGGCCTGCCGCCGTTCGCCATCGGCGTGGGCCTGCATGCCGGCGAGGTCACGCTGTGCCGGCTCGGCACCATCCAGAACAAGGAAACCACGCCCATCGGAGACACCGTCAACGTCGCGGCGCGGCTGGAAGCGTCCAGCAAGGAGCTGGGCTGGACCGTGGTGGCCAGCAGCACCGTGCTGGACAGGGCGGGTGAGGGCGTGCAGACCGGCGGCATGACGTCGCTGGCGGTGCGCGGCAAGAACCTGTACGTGGACGTGGCCGAAATCACGGGCCTGGTGACCAACATGGACGACAAGGTCCATGGCATGGCCACGCTGACCGAGCGTGCGGCCGAAGTGCGCGCGGCCGTGCAGATCAACTCCGAAATCACCGCGCGGGCCGTCAAGGGGGCGCTCAAGTCCAAACTGTCGGCCATGAAGGATCTGTCCTTCGGCGATGACGAGGAGCCGCTGCGCCTGAAGGGCTACCGCGTCACGCGCAAGATCGGCGCGGGCGGCATGACGCAGGTATACCTGGCCGTGCGCGAAGCTGACGGGCTGCCCGTGGTGCTGAAGGTCCTGGACGCGAGCGGCCAGGACGCGGCCGCCCATCTGTCGCGCTTCATCCAGGAATATGCGCTGCTGTCGCAGATCGACCATCCCAACGTGATCAGGATCTATGACCAGGGCTTTACCGACGACCATGCCTACATTGCCATGGAGTATTTCGAGCGCGGCGACCTGCGCTCGGCGTTCTCGGGCGGCTTGCCGCAGCAGCGGGTGCTGCAGGTGATCGCACAGGTGGCGCAGGCGCTGGCGGCCATCCACGGCCGCGGCATCATCCATCGGGACCTCAAGCCCGAAAACATCATGCTGCACAACGACGGCACTGTGGCGCTGGCGGACTTCGGCATCGCCAAATCCATGCTCAAGGCCGAAAACATGGCCCTGACCCAGACGCGCCATGGCGACGTGGTGGGCACGCCGTACTACCTGAGCCCCGAGCAGGCCACGGGCAAGCCCATCACGCCGCAAAGCGATCTGTACAGCCTGGGCATCATGATGTTCGAGATGCTGGCGGGCAAGCGCCCGTTTGGCGCGGAAACGCTGGAGCAACTGCTGGCGCACCACCTGCACGCCCCCACGCCACCGCTGCCCGCGCACCATGCGACGCTGCAGCCCATCGTCAACAAACTTACCGCCAAAAAGCCAGAGGAACGCTACCCCTCGGCCCAGGCCCTGCTGGTCGATCTGGACCGCCTGCCGCAGGGCTGAGCGCGCGCCCCACAGGGACATCGCCGCAGGCCTAAAATGGCCCGATGATCTCCCGCGAACCCACGATTGAACGCCTTGCCACCGCCCAGCGCCTGCTGCTGGAACCGTTTGGCCTGGATGAGTCCCACCTGAGCCGCGCGCTGGCCGAAATCACGGCGCACAGGGTGGACGACGCGGACCTGTATTTCCAGTACACCCGCAACGAAGGCTGGAGCCTGGAAGAGGGCATCGTCAAGACGGGTTCCTTCAGCATCGACCAGGGCGTGGGCGTGCGCGCGGTCAGCGGCGAGAAAACCGCCTTCGCCTATTCCGACGACATTTCCGAAGCGTCGCTGCTGGACGCGGCGCGCACCGTGCGCTCCATCTCCGCCGCGGGTCGGTCGGCCCGCGCGAAGACACCGGCCCGCAAGATTGCCGCCAGCCGCTCGCTGTACGACGGCCTGGACCCGATCGCCACGCTGGACAGCACGGCCAAGGTCAAGCTGCTGGAAAAGGTCGAAAAGCTCGCTCGCGCCAAGGACCCGCGTGTCGCCCAGGTCATGGCAGGTCTTGCGAGCGAATACGACGTGGTGCTGATCGCGCGCGCAGACGGCACGCTGGCGGCGGACGTGCGCCCGCTGGTGCGCCTGTCGGTCACGGTCATCGCGGAGCAGAACGGTCGCCGTGAAATGGGCTCGGGCGGCGGCGGCGGCCGGTTCGGCCTGGCGTACTTCAACGACGACCAGATCGCCGAATACGTGAACGACGCGGTCAACGCTGCGCTGACCAACCTGGAATCCCGCCCCGCGCCGGCCGGCGAGCTGACCGTGGTGCTGGGTCCTGGCTGGCCGGGCGTGCTGCTGCACGAAGCCATTGGCCACGGGCTGGAAGGCGACTTCAACCGCAAGGGCTCCAGCGCCTTCAGCGGCCGCATCGGCCAGCGCGTGGCGGCCAAGGGCGTCACGGTGCTGGACGACGGCACCATCGCCGACCGCCGCGGCTCGCTCAACGTCGACGACGAAGGCCATGCCACGCAGCGCAACGTGCTGATCGAGGACGGCATCCTCAAAGGCTACATCCAGGACGCCATGAACGCGCGCCTGATGAAGGTCAAGCCCACCGGCAACGGCCGGCGCGAAAGCTATGCGCACATCCCCATGCCGCGCATGACCAACACCTACATGCTGGGCGGCGACCGCGAGCCGGCCGAAATCGTGGCCAGCATCAAGAAAGGCCTGTACGCCACCAACTTCGGCGGGGGCCAGGTGGACATCACCAGCGGCAAGTTCGTGTTCAGCGCGAGCGAAGCCTTCTGGGTCGAGAACGGCAAGATCCTGTACCCGGTCAAGGGCGCGACCATCGTGGGCAACGGCCCCGACGCGCTCACACGCGTGACCATGATTGGCAACGACATGGCGCTGGACAGCGGTGTGGGCACCTGCGGCAAGGAAGGCCAGAGCGTGCCCGTCGGCGTGGGCCAGCCTACGCTGCGCATCGACGGGCTGACCGTCGGCGGCACGGCCTGAGCGTGCGGGCATGAGCACGCCGTCCAGGCTGTCGATTGATCGCACGACGCTGCTGCCCAGTATTCAGACCTTTGGCGAGCTGTCCAACTTCCTGCGCGGCTCGGTCGCCGACGAAGACTGCCGCCAGTTCAGCGAAAGCATGGCCACGCTGGCGACCCACATCGAGGCCATCGTCGCCGCGCTGCGCCTGAGCCGCGCCCGCGCCGCGGTGGCGCCGCTGCTGGTGGACCTGCTCACGGTGCTGCGCGGCCACCGCTCGCTGGTGGTGAACCTGGGGCCGTTGTGGCGGGGCCTGTACGAATACGCCACCTACCTGCAGACGCTGAACAACTTCCGCGTGCTAATCGGCCAGTGGCTGCTGGATGGCGGCCCGCGCAGCGAAATGCTGGGCCTGGGCCCCGACGATTTCGAGCTGGTGGCCTGGCGCATGCTGGGCGAAGGCATGCTGCTGATCGACATGTACGAACAGCTGGCTGCCCCGGCCACGCCCGAACAATCGGCCATGGCGGCGCTGGAAGAACCCCGCGTCGAACGCGCCATGGCCTGGTGGAAAAAGCTGCGGCTGTGACCTGCGCGCTACAGGTGCTGGCGACCCGCGCCAAACCCTGTGCTACATTTCGCCTCATGCACTTCGCAGCCCGTTTTTACTTTTTTGGTTACTTTTGGTTCTCCAACGCCCCGGCGGTTGAGAGTTCTGAGCGTACCTGCAGGTAAGAACGCAAACAGAATCTCCCAAAAAAACCGCCGGACCCCCGGCGGTTTTTTTATGCCCTTTTCAAAACCAGACCACTTCAGGAAACAACCGATGAACGCCAAAGCCACCGCCCCCGGCACCGATGCCTGGTATGCGAACCCCGTCGACAAAACCAGCCAGACCGACGACGAACGCATCAAGGACATCACCGTGCTGCCCCCTCCTGAACACCTGATCCGCTTCTTCCCCATCCGCGGCACCGCCGTGGAATCGCTGATCACCGACACGCGCAAGAACATCCACAACATCATCGCGGGCAAGGACGACCGCCTGCTCGTCGTGATCGGCCCGTGCTCGATCCATGACCCGGCCGCCGCGCTGGACTATGCGCGCCGCCTGAAGGAAGCGCGCAGCAAGTACGCCGGCACGCTCGAAGTGGTGATGCGCGTGTACTTCGAGAAGCCCCGCACCACCGTCGGCTGGAAGGGACTGATCAACGACCCCTACCTGGACGAAAGCTTCCGCATCGACGAAGGCCTGCGCATCGCGCGCCAGCTGCTCATCGAGATCAACCGCCTGGGCCTGCCGGCCGGCAGCGAGTTCCTGGACGTGATCTCGCCGCAGTACATCGGCGACCTGATCAGCTGGGGCGCGATCGGCGCGCGCACGACCGAAAGCCAGGTGCACCGCGAACTGGCATCGGGCCTGTCGGCGCCCATCGGCTTCAAGAACGGCACCGACGGCAACATCAAGATCGCCACCGACGCCATCCAGGCGGCGGCGCGCGGCCACCACTTCCTGTCGGTGCACAAGAACGGCCAGGTCGCCATCGTGCAGACCAACGGCAACAAGGACTGCCACGTGATCCTGCGCGGCGGCAAGGCGCCCAACTACGACGCGGCGTCGGTCGCCGCCGCCTGCAAGGAGCTGGAAGCTTCCAAACTGCCCGCCACGCTGATGGTCGATTGCAGCCACGCCAACAGCAGCAAGCAGCATGAAAAGCAGATCGACGTGGCGCGCGACATCGCCACCCAGATCGCGGGTGGTTCGCGCCAGGTGTTCGGCCTGATGGTGGAAAGCCACCTGATGCCCGGTGCCCAGAAATTCACGCCCGGCAAGGACGATTCCGGCGCGCTGGAGTACGGCAAGAGCATCACCGATGCGTGCATCGGCTGGGGCGATTCGCTGCAGGTGCTGGACGTTCTGTCCGAGTCGGTCAAGCAGCGCCGGGCCCGCAAGTAAGGCGCATCGGGTTTGACGGGATTGCCGCGCGGCACCGGACGCGGCAAGCTCTGCGCAACGGAGGTACCCCATGCGCAGCGAAATCACCGTCAAGCTTGCCGATGGCGCCGAGCTTCGCTTTGACCTCGACGAGGTCCAGCCCATGCCCCATGACGTGGCGCGGTGGTGGCTGGACGATCAGTTCACCCGCCTGGGCTGCGAGCCGCTGCGGCCCACGGGCAAGGTGCTGACGGCCGACAAGGTCCTGTGCGTGGCCCAGGCCGCGGGCGCGAAGCTGTTCGCCGACGCCAAATGGGCCGGCGAATTCTCACGCGCGACGAGCGCCGCGCTGGCCAAGCCGGTGGTCCGGCTGGACGTTGCGGCCATGGCCATCACGTACTGAGCGGTCTGTCCAGGGCCTGCAGCAGCCGGGCGTGAATGCCGCCGAATCCGCCGTTGCTCATGCACAGCACATGGTCGCCGGGGCGCGCCGCGGCGCCGACCTGAGCCAGTACGCCGTCGATCGTGTCGGCCACCTGGGCGCGCGCGCCCAGCGGGGCCAGCGCTTCCGCCGCGTCCCAGCCCAGAGCGCCGCTGTGGCAGAACGACAGGTCGGCCTGCTCCAGGCTCCAGGGCAGCTGCGCCTTCATCGCGCCCAGCTTCATGGTGTTGCTGCGCGGCTCGAACACCGCCAGGATGCGTGCGTTGCCCACCTTGCGCCGCAGGCCGTCCACGGTGGTGCGGATGGCGGTGGGATGGTGGGCAAAGTCGTCATACACGGTGATGCCGTTGACGACGCCGCGCACCTCCATGCGCCGGCGCACGTTCTGGAACGCGCCCAGCGCTTCGGCCGCGACGGACGGCGCGACGCCCACATGCTCCGCGGCCGCGATCGCAGCCAGCGCGTTGAGCTGGTTGTGCACGCCGGACAGCGCCCATTCGACGCGTCCCGCGGTGACGCCACCCTGCACCACGTCGAACGCGTCGGGCTCGCCGGCGGCTGAAAAATCGCTCACGGCTGCGCCGAAGCTGCGCACCTCGCTCCAGCAGCCGGCGTGCAGCACGCGGGCCAGGCTTTCCTCCAGCCCGTTGACCACCACGCGGCCCGACGGCGGAACGGTACGCACCAGGTGGTGGAACTGCCGCTCGATCGCGGCCAGGTCGTCGAAGATGTCGGCGTGGTCGAACTCCAGGTTGTTCAGCACGGCGGTGCGCGGCCGGTAGTGCACGAACTTGCTGCGCTTGTCGAAGAATGCGGTGTCGTATTCGTCGGCTTCGATCACGAAGGTTTTGCCGGCACCCAGCCGCGCCGACACGCCGAAGTTCATGGGGACGCCGCCGACCAGAAAGCCCGGTGCCAGCCCCGCATGTTCCAGCACCCAGGCCAGCATGGACGTGGTGGTGGTCTTGCCGTGCGTGCCCGCCACGGCCAGCACGTGGCGGCCCTGCAGCACGTTTTCGGCCAGCCACTGCGGTCCGCTGGTGTAGGGGGCGCCTGCGTCCAGGATGGCTTCCATCAGCGGAAATTTGGGCGAGCCGTCGGGCAGGCGGGCGCGCGACACCACGTTGCCCACGACCCAGACGTCGGGCTTGAGCGCCATCTGGTCGGCGCCAAAGCCCTCGATGAGATCAATGCCCAGCGCCCGCAACTGGTCGCTCATGGGCGGATACACACCCGCGTCGCAGCCGGTGACCTTGTGCCCCGCCTCGCGGGCCAGCGCGGCCACACCGCCCATGAATGTGCCGCAGATGCCCAGGATGTGAATATGCATGGGCGCTGATTATCGGGCTCGGCCCGGCTACTTCGGAAAGCGTTCGCGCAGCTTCATCTTCCAGAACTTGCCGGTGGACGTGCGCGGCACGGCGTCGATGAACTCATAGCGGTCTGGCAGCTGCCATTTGGCGAAGCTGCGGGCCAGCAGCAGTTCGTTGAGCGCGGCAGGCGTCACGGCCTGCCCGGGCTTGAGCACCACGCAGGCCAGCGGCCGCTCGCTCCACTTGTCGTCCGGAATGGCGATCACGGCGGCTTCGGCCACGGCAGGGTGGGCCATGAGGGCGTTCTCCAGGTCCACCGAGCTGATCCATTCGCCGCCGGATTTAATGAGGTCCTTGGTGCGGTCGCTGATTTTCACGAAGCCCAGTTCGTCCACCGACGCGACGTCACCGGTGCGCAGCCAGCCGTCGGCGGTGAATTTCTCGGGCTCCACGGGAACCTCGTGGTACGACCCCGTGATGAAAGGGCCACGCACCTGGATTTCCCCCACGCTTTTGCCGTCCCAGGGCTGCTCGCCGCTGTCGCCCGCGACGCGCAGGTCCACCAGCGGGACCGGCACCCCCGCCATGGCGGCGCGGCGGTAGCGCTCGTCCAGGCCGGCGCCGCGCAGTTCGGCCCGAGGGTAGGAGATGGTGCACACGGGCGAGGTCTCGGTCATGCCCCAGCCCTGCAGGATCCAGATGCCGTGTTTGTCGAACGCACGGATCAGCGACTCGGGCACGGCCGCACCGCCCACCAGCGACTTCATGCCGCGCGGCAGCGTCCAGCGGCCCTTGTTGGGTGAGCCCTCCACCTGCGAGGCGTCATAGGCCTGGATCAGGCTCATCCAGATCGTGGGCACGCCCAGCGCGAGTGTTGGCGGCTCCAGCTGCATCAGGTCCAGCAGGTCGTCGGGGTGCAGGTGCGGCCCCGGAAAGACGAGCTTCACGCCCATCATGACCGCGCCATACGGCATGCCCCAGCTGTTGGCATGGAACATGGGTGTGACGGGCAGGACCACGTCGGTCCCGCGCAGGCCCCAGAAGTCGCCCAGGCTGGCCACCAGCGTGTGCAGGATGGTGGAGCGGTGTGAATACACCACGCCCTTGGGCCGGCCCGTGGTGCCGGAGGTGTAGCACATGGCCACGGGCGCGTTCTCGTCGTGGGGTGGGTAGCTGAAGCCGTCGGGGTCGGCACCGGCCAGCAGGGCCTCATAGTCCGTGAACTCCGCCGGCACGGCCGCACCTGAGAACGGGAACACCAGCACTGTCTCGAACGCGTGCAGGTGCGCGAACTGGCGGTACAGCGGCAGCAGCACGTCGTCGATCACCAGGAACCGGTCCTTTGCGTCGCCCGCGATCCAGCCGATCTCGTCGGGCGACAGCCGCAGGTTGAGCGTGTGCATCACGCCGCCTGCCGCCGGGATGCCGAAATAGCACTCCAGGTGCGCATGGTGGTTCCAGCAGAGCGTGGCCACGCGGTCCCCGGACTTGAGCCCCAGCTTCTGCAAAGCGGACGCCAGCGCCCGGGTGCGCCGGTAAAACTCGCCATAGGTATGCCGGCGCAGCGATTTGTTGGGCAGGCGCGAGACGATCTCATTGCCGCCAAACAGCGTGCCGGCCCGCTCCAGCAGATGGTTGAGCGACAGCGGCACGTCCATCATGGTGCTTTGCATGGCTTGTCTCCAGCGTTGTTCGTGGGGACTTTACGGGCGACCCCGGGGGCCGGGCAATGCAGAATGTCCCCCAATGGACAGCACGCATGACAACACCCGCCGGGAAATCGCCGCCACGGCCGCCCGCATGGTCGTCGAAGAAGGCCTGGAATACGGTCCGGCCAAACGACGTGCCGTCAAGCAGCTGGGGCTGAACGCCCGCGCCGCACTGCCCGACAACGACCTGGTCGAGGACGCCGTGCGGGAATACATAGAGCTCTTCTGTGCGGACACCCAGCCGGGCGAACTGGCGGCGCTGCGCCGGCTGGCGCTGGTGTGGATGGAGCGTGTGGCCGAGTTCCGCCCGCACCTGGCCGGCGCCGTCTGGCACGGCACGGCCACCCGGCTGTCGGACATTTATATCCAGCTGTTCTGCGACGACCCCAAGTCGGCCGAAATCGCGCTCATCGACCATCAGGTGGCCTATGAACCCCGGACGGTGACGGGCTTCCAGGGGGAGCCGGTCGAGGCCCTGAGCCTGTCCAGCGTCAGCCGGGAACTTGGCGAGGCGATCGGCATTCACTTGCTGGTGCACGACCATGACGACCTGCGCGGGGCGCTCAAGCCCGACGCGAAAGGCCGTACCCCGCGCGGCGACCTGAACGCCGTGCGTGCCCTGATGGCTGAAACAACCCTATGACTTCTTCGACGATGAATCCCGGCCGCCGCAGGCTGGTCTTTGGCGGCACGGCCGCCGTGGCAGGTCTGGCCGGCGCGGGCCTGGCATGGTGGCGGCTGCGGCCGCATGACGTGGCCGACGGTGCCGAAGCCGCGCTGTGGGGCCTGAAATTCGACACGCCCACGGGTTCGCAGCTGGCCATGGCGCCCCTGCGGGGCCGGCCGCTGCTGGTCAACTTCTGGGCGACCTGGTGTCCGCCCTGTGTCGAAGAAATGCCACTTCTGGATCGTTTCTACCGCGAACATGCCACCAAAGGTTGGCAAGTTGTCGGCTTGGCGATAGACCAACCCAGCGCCGTCAGAACTTTCCTGACCAAAGTACCGGTGAGTTTTCCGGTAGGATTGGCGGGTTTGAGCGGCACGGACCTGGGTAAGTCGCTGGGCAATCTGACCGGCGCGCTCCCGTTCACCGTCGTGTTCAACGCCCAGGGCGGCATCGCCCAGCGCAAGATGGGCAAGGTGTCTGAAGATGACCTGAAGCAATGGGCTCAATTGCGCTGATTAAAAGAAAAAGCGCTCCGAAGACGTAAATTGCCTGCAAATTGATGTAAATTCGCGATCCATTCGATTGCAGCCGTTGGAGAGAGCATGGATTTGCGCAAACTCAAGACCTTGATCGACCTCGTGTCCGAGTCAAATGTCTCTGAACTGGAAATCACCGAAGCCGAAGGTAAGGTCCGTATCGTCAAGGGCGGTGGCGCCGTCGTCCAGCAAATGGCCGCACCCGTCATGGTGGCCGCACCAGCGCCCGCCGCTGCCGTAACTGCGGCCGCACCTGCTGCCGCAGCGCCGGCTGCCGCCGAAGCCCCGGCTGGCCATCTGGTCAAATCGCCGATGGTGGGCACGTTCTACCGCTCGTCCAGCCCCGGCGCCAAGCCTTTTGTGGAAATCGGCAGCCAGGTCAAGCAGGGCGACACCATCTGCATCATTGAGGCCATGAAGATCCTCAACGAGATCGAGGCCGACAAGACCGGCACCGTGACCCAGATCCTGGGTGAGAACGGCCAGGCCGTCGAATACGGCCAGCCGCTGTTCACGATCGAGTGACGCCCCAGGCGAACAGGTAAGCACCTACTCATGTTCAAGAAAATACTGGTCGCCAACCGCGGTGAGATCGCACTGCGCATCCAGCGCGCCTGCCGCGAGCTGGGCGTCAAGGCCGTCATGGTCTATTCAGAAGCCGACCGCGAGGCCAAATACGTCAAGCTGGCCGAAGAGGCCGTATGCATCGGCCCGGCGCCGTCGCCGCTGAGCTACCTCAACATGCCGGCCATCATCTCGGCCGCCGAGGTGACCGACGCCGAAGCCATCCACCCCGGCTACGGCTTCCTGTCCGAGAACGCCGACTTCGCCGAGCGCGTGGAAAAAAGCGGCTTCCAGTTCATCGGCCCCACGCCCGAGTCCATCCGCATCATGGGTGACAAGGTCTCGGCCAAGCAGGCCATGATCAAGGCCGGCGTGCCCTGCGTGCCGGGCTCCGAGGGCGAACTGCCCGACGACCCCGTGCAGATCCGCCGTATCGCCAAATCCGTCGGCTACCCGGTCATCATCAAGGCCGCCGGCGGCGGCGGTGGCCGCGGCATGCGCGTGGTGCACACCGAAGCCGCGCTGGTCAACGCCGTGCAGATGACCAAGGCCGAGGCGGGCGCCGCGTTCGGCAACCCGGCGGTGTACATGGAGAAATTCCTCCAGAACCCGCGCCACATCGAAATCCAGATCCTGGCCGACAAGCACCGCAACGCCGTGTACCTGGGCGAGCGCGACTGCTCCATGCAGCGGCGCCACCAGAAAATCATCGAGGAAGCGCCGGCACCCGGCATCCCGCGCAAACTGATCGAAAAGATCGGCGAGCGCTGCGCCGCCGCCTGCAAGAAGATCGGCTACCGCGGCGCGGGCACGTTCGAGTTCCTGTACGAGAACGGCGAGTTTTACTTCATCGAGATGAACACCCGCGTGCAGGTGGAACACCCGGTCACCGAGCTGATCACTGGCGTGGACATCGTCAAGACGCAGATCATGGTGGCGGCCGGCGAGAAGCTGCCCTTCACCCAGCGGGACGTGCAGATCCACGGCCACGCGATCGAATGCCGCGTGAACGCCGAGGATCCGTACAAATTCGTGCCGTCGCCCGGGCGCATCACCATGTGGCACGCCCCCGGCGGCCCCGGCGTGCGCGTGGACTCGCACGTGTACACCAACTACTTCGTGCCGCCCAACTATGACTCCATGATCGGCAAGATCATCGTGCACGGCGACACGCGCGAAGAGGCCATGGCCCGCATGCGCACCGCGCTGCTGGAGACGGTGGTGGAAGGCATCAACACCAATATTCCGCTGCACCGCGAGCTGATGGTGGACGCCAAGTTCATGACCGGCGGCACCAACATCCACTACTTGGAAGAGTGGCTCAGTCACCACAAGCGCTGATGTTCGAGCTGCGCCTGCTGGCCCCCGAGGACCGCGTCGAAACGCTGAGCGAGGCGCTGGACGCGCTGGACGCTTTGAGCGTCTCGGTCGAGGACGCCGACGCCCAGACCGACGCCGAGCAGGCGCTGTTCGGCGAGCCCGGCATGCCCCCGCCCAAGGACGGCTGGCAGCGCTCGCGCGTGCTGGCGCTGTTCGCGCAGGAACCCGGGGCGCAGGAAGCTGTGCAACTGCTGCAGGCGCAGGATTTCTTTGACGGCTGCAAGGTGCTGGGCATTGCACCCGTGCCTGACCAGGACTGGGTCCGCCTGACGCAGTCGCAGTTCACGCCGGTGGAAATCACGCCCGAGTTCTGGATCGTGCCGACCTGGCATGAACCGCCCGCGCAGGCGCGCAAGGTCATCCGCCTGGACCCGGGTTTGGCCTTCGGCACCGGCACGCACCCCACTACGCGCATGTGCCTGCGCTGGATCGCGCGCCACGGTGTGCAAGGCCAGCGCGTGCTGGACTATGGCTGCGGATCGGGCATCCTGGCCATTGGCGCCGCGCTGCATGGCGGCACGGACATCGACGCGGTGGATATCGACGAAGCGGCAGTGTCATCGACCGTCGCCAACGCCGAAGCCAACCACGTCACGCTCAAGGCCGGCCTGCCCGACAAGGCGCAAGGTGCCTACAACACCGTGCTGGCCAACATCCTGGCCACGCCGCTGAAAGTGCTGGCGCCGCTGCTGTGCGCGCACGTGGCGCCGGGCGGCTCGCTGGTGCTGGCGGGCATCCTGGAGCGGCAGGCCGACGAACTGAAAGCGGCCTATGCACCGCACTGCAAGCTGGATGTGGCCGACACCGAGGACGGCTGGGTCCTGATGACCGCCACGCTCTGAGGCCCGCAGGGCCGCAAGAGCGAGCGCCCGCCTACAATCTGTCGCTCATGAGCCTGATCACCCGCTGCCCCGCCTGCGGCACGATGTTCAAAGTCGTGCCGGACCAACTCAGGATTTCAGAAGGCTGGGTGCGCTGCGGGCACTGCGCCGAAGTGTTCGACGCGTCGGCCCACATGCAGGCAGAAGGGACGCCACCCCCGAACGCGGCCGCGCACCTGCCATCGCCCACGGTGCAGGCCGTGCAGGCGCCGCAGCCCGAGTCGCCGCCAGCGCCTGCGTCCATTCCCGTGCCGGTGCCCGAGCAGGTCGCAGAGCCCGCTGCAGCCATCCCGGATTTCCGCATCGAGCCGTTCAACCCGCCGGACGATGAGCTGTACGCCGTACCGGGCGCCCCCCGCGTGGCAGAAGACGCGGAGCCGGCCGACGCGCAGGGCTATGACCTGCCGGCCATGGAAGAGCTGCGTGCACAGGCTGTCGAACCCGCAGTCGATGCCCCACCCATGCAGGACGTGTCGTTCGTGCGGCAGGCGCGACGCCAGGCGTTCTGGCGCAAGCCCGCCGTGCGCGGCGTGCTGGCGCTGGTGGCGGTGGTGCTGGTCGCGGCACTGGCGCTGCAGATGACGGTGCAGGAGCGTGACCGTATTGCCGCGGCCCAGCCTGCGCTGCTGCCGTTGCTGCAGCAGCTGTGCGGGCCACTGCAATGCACGGTGGGCCCGCCCCGCCAGATCGAATCGGTCGTGGTGGACGGCTCCACCTTCAGCCGCCTGCGCGGCGATGCGTACCGGCTGAGCTTCACGCTGCGCAACCAGGCCGCCAATGAAATAGCCATGCCTTCGATCGAGCTCACGCTGACCGACGCGCAGGACCAGCCGCTGGTGCGGCGGGTGCTGTCGCCCGCCGACATGGGGGCGGCAACCGCTGCACTGCCAGCAGGCGCCGAATGGGGCGGCAACCTGGCCATGAACGTCACCGCCAACGGCGCGGGCCGCATCGCGGGCTACCGCGTGCTGGCGTTCTACCCCTGAACATTTCAACCTTCAACAGAAAGAAAAACATCCATGGCAGCAGTGATCTGTGGCTCCCTGGCCTTTGACACCATCATGACCTTCGAGGGCCGGTTCTCCGAGCAGATCCTGCCGGACCAGCTGCACATCCTGAACGTATCGTTCCTGGTGCCCGCGCTGCGGCGCGACTTTGGCGGCTGCGCGGGCAACATCGCCTACAGCCTGAAGGCGCTGGGCGGCACGCCGCTGCCCATGGCCACCGTGGGCAGCGACGGCGCGGACTACGTGGAGCGGCTCAAGCAGCTGGGCATCAGCACCGAATTCGTGCGCCAGGTGGGCGACACCATGACGGCACAGGCCATGATCATGACCGACCGTGACAACAACCAGATCACGGCGTTTCACCCCGGCGCGATGATGCAGGCGCACACCACGCGCATCGAGGCGCGTGGCGACATCAAGCTGGGCATCATCTCGCCCGACGGACGCGACGCCATGCTGCAGCACGCGCAGCAGTTCAGGGCGGCCGACATCCCGTTCGTGTTCGACCCCGGCCAGGGCCTGCCCATGTTCGACGGCAAGGAGCTGGCGCACTTCATCGACCAGGCGACCTGGGTCACGGTCAATGACTACGAGGGCAAGATGCTCAGCGAGCGCACGGGCTGGAGCAGCGCCGACATCTCGCGCCGCGTGCAGGGGCTGGTGGTGACGCTGGGCGCCGAAGGCTGCGAGGTCTGGATCGACGGCAACAAGACGCTGGTGCCGCCCGTGAAAGCGGCCGAGGTGGTGGACCCCACCGGCTGCGGCGACGCCTGGCGCGGCGCGCTGCTGCACGGGCTGGAGCAGGGCTGGTCACTGGCCAGGTGCGCCGAGCTGGGCAACAAGGTGGGCGCGATCAAGATCGCGAGCCGCGGGCCGCAGAACTACTCTTTGTCCGGGCTGGTTTAGCAACTTTCCTGCACTGCGCAGCAAAGCCACGCGGGCGGTGTGCGGGGCTGGGGGCTTCACTGTGACGGTCGCCTTCGGCGACTTCCCTGCGCTGCTCAGGGATCGGTCGCACCGCAGAACTCACTGCATTGCGCTTCGCTCCACTCCGTTCAGACAGCTGCGGTGAGTCCGAGCACGAAGCGCGCTTAGCGCGCCGACACTCACCCTTGTGCTGCTCGGCGCCACAAAGGCGCCCCCAGCCCCGCACACCGCCCACGTGGCTTTGCAGTGACAGGGTTGGCGCGCGACCGCCTGCCGCGAAGCAGCGAGCGGCACAACCAAACCCGAACCGCAAGGATGAGAAGATGGACTCACCCCCGCGCCAGCGACGCCCCGCCATCTACCGCGATCGTCTGCCCCACCACGTAGTCTCCTGCGCGTGACGCCAGGTAGATCGCGATGCCGGCCATGTCCTCGTCCTGGCCGATGCGGCCGGCCGGAATGCGTTTGGACACTTGGTCGCCGTTGTCGCGGGCGTCCTTGTTCATTTCCGACGCGAACGCGCCCGGCGCGATGCCGCTCACGGCAATGTTGTCCTTGGCCAGCCGCAGCGACAGGCGCTTGGTCAGGTGGATCAGGCCGGCCTTGCTGGCCGCGTACGAATACGTCTCCAGCGGGTTGACCGAGATGCCGTCGATCGACGCGACGTTGATCACCTTGGCGGTGCGGCCCGCGGCGGCCTTCACCAGCAGCGGGTGCAGCGCCTGCGTCAGGAAGAACGGTGTCTTGACGTTGACGTTCATTACTTTGTCCCAGCCGCTTTCGGGGAACACGTCGAACGGTTCAGCCCAGGCGGCGCCGGCGTTGTTCACCAGGATGTCCAGCGCCGGCTCACGTTCGGCCAGCGCGGCGGCCAGCGCCCTGGCGCCCGCCACGGTGGACACGTCGCCAGGAATTGAGATGCAGGTGCCCAGCGACGCCAGCTCCGCGGCCGTGGCGTCGCAGGCGGCCGCCTTGCGGGCCGTGATGTAGACGCGCGCGCCCTGCTTCAGAAAGCCGGTGGCGATCATGCTGCCGATGCCGCGCGAGCCGCCGGTCACCAGCGCCACGCGGCCCTGCAGCGAAAAAAGGTCGTTCATGGGATGCTCCTTGTTGTGAGTTGGCTCGCAGCGTACGCGGCGGCACCCGGGCGGCCAATCACCTGCATGACAGTCGGCTACCATGTCCCCAACAACGTAGGAGGCGAACATGTTGCACCGTGCTGGCGTGGCCGTTTGGACCCTGGGTTTTGCCGTGATGCTGGCGTCCTGTTCGACGCCATTGCCAGAACGGGCGCAAAGCCCGCTGCTGCGGGCGGAAAAGGCCATGGGCGGCAACGGCCTGCAGTCGCTGCGCTACACGGCCACGGGCACGGGCGGCACGTTCGGCCAGGCCTGGCAGGCCGGCATGGCCTGGCCGCAGCTCACTTACACGTCGTTCTCACGCTGGATGGACTATGACAACGCGGCCCTGCGCGAGGATTTCGCGCGCCGCCGCGCCGAGCCGACCGGCGGCGGCGCCGTGCCCCTTCTGGGCATGGGGGACCAGCAGATGACCGGCCTGCTACGCGGCACGCAGGCCTGGAACATGGCCGGGCCCGCGGCCTTGCCGGCGCCGGTCGCGCTGGATGCGCGCATCCACGACCTGTGGACGTCGCCGCATGGCGTGATCAAGGCGGCGCTGCGCAACCGCGCCACGATGCAGATGGAAGGCGAGACGGCCGTGTTCTCGTTCACCGAGCCGGGCCGCTTCAGCGCCACGCTGCGGGTCAATGCCCAGGGCCTGGTGGAGCGCGTGGACTCGGTCATGCCCAACCCTGTGCTGGGCGACACGCGCGTGAGCACGGTGTACTCAGACTACCGTGACCACGGCGGCGTGAAGTTCCCGGGCCGCATCCGCCAGACTCAGGGCGGCTTTGCCGTGCTGGACCTGCAGGTCACCGGCATTCAGGTCAACGAGCCGGTCAACGTGCAGGTGCCCGCCGCTGCGCAGGCCGGCGAACGCGTGGTGGCGGACAAGGCGGCCGACGGCGTCTGGTTCCTGGCGGGGGGCTCGCACAACAGTGTGCTGGTGGAGATGGCCGACCACCTGCTGCTGGTGGAAAGCCCCCTGTATGACGGCCGCGCCGAAGCCGTCATGGCCGAGGCCCGGCGCCTGGTGCCCGGCAAGGAACTGCGCTACGTCGTCAATTCGCACCACCATTTCGACCATGCGGGTGGCTTGAGGGCCGCGGCCGCCACCGGGGCCACGCTGATCGTGAGCGAGCAGGCGCGGCCCTGGTTCGAACGCGTGCTGGCCAACCCCAACCGCATCAGCCCCGACGCGCTGGCGCGGTCCGGCAAAAAGGCGGCGGTCCTGGGCGTGAACGGCCAGCGCAGCTTCAGTGACGGGGCGCGGACGGTGGACATCTACATGATCGAAGAGAGCCTGCATGCCCAGGGCTTCATGCTGGTGCACCTGCCTCGTGAGCGCCTGCTGATCCAGGCCGACGCATTCACGCCGGGGGCGCCCGGCGCCGCGCCGCCCGCCGTGCCCAATGCCAACCACGTCAACCTGCTGCAAAACGTGGCACGGCTGCAGCTGGAGGTGGACCGCATCCTGCCGCTGCATGGGCGCATGGTGCCCATGGCGGACCTGCGGGCGGCGGTCGCGCGCAAGCCCTGACGCCGGCGGCGCTACATGTTGCGCCGGTACTGCCCACCCACCTCGAACAGTGCCCTGGTGATCTGGCCGAGCGAGCACACGCGCACGGCGTCCATCAGCACCTCGAACACGTTGGCGTTGTCCATCACGGCCTGCTGAAGCCGCTTGAGCATGGCGGGTGATTCACCCGCGTTGCGCGCGTGAAAGTCCTGCAGCCGCGTGAGCTGGCTGCGCTTTTCTTCCTCGGTGCTGCGGGCCAGCTCCAGCTTGTCGAGCACGGCGTCGCCATGCGGGTTGCGGAAGGTGTTGACGCCGATGATGGGCAGCTCGCCCGTGTGCTTGAGCATCTCGTAGTGCATGCTCTCGTCCTGGATGCGGCCACGCTGGTAGCCTGTTTCCATCGCGCCCAGCACGCCGCCGCGCTCGGCGATCCGCTCGAACTCGGCCAGCACGGCTTCCTCGACCAGCTCGGTCAGCTCCTCGATGATGAACGCGCCCTGGTTGGGGTTTTCGTTCTTGGCCAGGCCCCATTCGCGGTTGATGATGAGCTGGATCGCCATGGCGCGGCGCACCGAGTCCTCGGTCGGCGTGGTGATGGCCTCGTCGAACGCGTTGGTGTGCAGGCTGTTGCAGTTGTCGTAGATCGCGATCAGCGCCTGCAGCGTGGTGCGGATGTCGTTGAACTGGATTTCCTGTGCGTGCAGGCTGCGGCCCGAGGTCTGAATGTGGTATTTGAGCTTCTGGCTGCGCTCGTTGGCGCCGTATTTTTCCTTCATGGCCACGGCCCAGATGCGGCGCGCCACGCGGCCCATGACGGTGTATTCCGGGTCCATGCCGTTGCTGAAGAAGAAGCTCAGGTTGGGCGCGAAGTCGTCGATGTGCATGCCGCGCGCCAGGTACGCTTCCACAAAGGTGAAGCCGTTGCTCAGCGTGAACGCCAGCTGGCTGATCGGGTTGGCTCCGGCCTCGGCGATGTGATAGCCGCTGATCGACACGCTGTAGAAGTTGCGCACGTTGTGGTGCACAAAGTACTGCGCGATGTCGCCCATGACCTTCAGGCTGAACTCGGTGCTGAAGATGCAGGTGTTCTGGCCCTGGTCTTCTTTCAGGATGTCGGCCTGCACCGTGCCGCGCACGTTGGCCAGCACCCATTCGCGGATCTTGGCGGCTTCGGTGTCGGTGGGCTCGCGGCCGTTCTCGGCCTTGAACTTGTCGATGTTCTGGTCGATGGCCGTGTTCATGAACATCGCCAGAATGCTGGGCGCCGGGCCGTTGATGGTCATGGACACCGACGTGGCGGGGTTGCACAGGTCAAAGCCGCCGTACAGCACCTTCATGTCGTCCAGCGTCGCGATGGACACGCCCGAGTTGCCGACCTTGCCGTAGATGTCGGGCCGCAGGTCGGGGTCGTTGCCGTACAGCGTGACCGAGTCGAACGCGGTGGACAGGCGCTTGGCCGGCATGCCCTCGGACAGCAGCTTGAAGCGCCGGTTGGTGCGGAACGGGTCGCCTTCGCCCGCGAACATGCGGGTGGGGTCCTCGCCCTCGCGCTTGAAGGCAAAGGTGCCGGCAGTGTAGGGGTAGCTGCCCGGCACGTTATCCAGCATCAGCCACTTCAGGATTTCGCCATGGTCCTCGTACTGCGGCAGGCTGACCTTGCGGATGGTGGTGCCCGACAGTGATCTGGTCGTGAGCGCCGTGCGGATTTCCTTGTCGCGGATCTTCACGACATATTCGTCGCCAGCGTAGGCCTGCTTCATCTGTGGCCATTGGGCGATGAGCTTTTTCTCGGCGCCGCCCAGGCGGCCTTCGCGCTCCTGGGCCAGCGCATCCAGCGCCGCGACGGCATTGCCCTTGGCGGGATCGGCGGCCTTGAGCATGCGCATGGATTCACGCAGCTGCTGCGCCTCGCGCGCGACCACGGCCTGCGCGCGGGCGCGCTGCTTGTAGCCGCGAACGGTGTCGCTGATCTCGGCCAGGTAGCGCGTGCGCGCCGCGGGAACGATGGGTGTCTGGTTGGTGCTGTGGCGCACATTCATCGCGGGCAGCGCGCCGCCGTCGACCTTCAGGCCCAGCGCCGCCAGCCGGGGCTTGAGTGCCTGGTACAGCGCCGTGACGCCGTCGTCGTTGAAGCGCGCGGCCATGGTGCCGAACACGGGCATCTCGTCGGGGCGCTTGCCCCAGGCTTCCTTGTTGCGCTGGACCTGCTTGGCCACGTCGCGCAGCGCATCGGCCGCGCCCTTGCGGTCGAACTTGTTGATGGCGACGAATTCGGCGAAGTCCAGCATGTCGATTTTTTCGAGCTGGCTGGCCGCGCCGAACTCGGGCGTCATGACGTACAGGGGCACGTCGACGTGCGGCACGATGGCGGCGTCGCCCTGGCCAATGCCCGAGGTTTCCACGACCACCAGGTCGAAGCCCGCGGCCTTGCAGGCGGCGATGACGTCGGGCAGGGCCGCCGAAATTTCGCTGCCGAAGTCCCGCGTGGCCAGGCTGCGCATGAACACGCGCGAACCCTGGCCCCACGGCCCGATCGCGTTCATGCGGATGCGGTCGCCCAGCAGCGCGCCGCCGCTCTTGCGCCGCGACGGGTCGATGGAGATTACGGCCACGCGCAGCGCATCGCCCTGGTCCAGCCGCAGGCGGCGGATGAGTTCGTCGGTCAGCGACGACTTGCCCGCGCCGCCCGTGCCGGTGATGCCCAGCACCGGCACCTGGCGTTGCGCCGCGGCCTGCTGGATGGACGCGACCAGCGCCGCGTCGGCCTTGCCGTTTTCCAGCGCCGTGATCAGTTGCGCCAGCGCGCGCCAGTTCATTTCGCCATGGCCCTGGATCGCATCGACCGACCTGGGGGCGTAAGAGGTCAGGTCCTGGTCGCAGCGCATGACCATCTCGCCAATCATCCCCTGCAGGCCCATGCGCTGGCCGTCTTCGGGGCTGTAGATGCGGGTGACGCCGTAGGCCTGCAGTTCGCGGATTTCGGGCGGCACGATCACGCCGCCACCGCCGCCAAAGACCTGGATGTGCGCGCCGCCACGCTGCTTGAGCAGGTCCACCATGTACTTGAAGTACTCGACGTGGCCGCCCTGGTAGCTGCTGATGGCGATGCCCTGCGCATCCTCCTGCAGGGCGGCCGTCACCACCTCGTCCACGCTGCGGTTGTGGCCCAGATGGATCACCTCGGCGCCCATGCCCTGCAGGATGCGCCGCATGATGTTGATGGCCGCGTCGTGCCCGTCGAACAGGCTGGCCGCCGTGACAAAACGCACTTTGTGCGTGGGCCGGTAGTTGGCCAGCGCCTTGAATTCGGCGGACAGGTCGGTCATGGTGCAGGGCTCCTCATGCGAACCCCTGACCATACTTGACGTTTACGTAAACGTCAATATCGGTTATTTGTACAGCAGCTGCGGCAACCACAGCCCGATCTGCGGCCAGATGTACAGCATCACGATGGCCACGATCTGGATGCCCATGAACGGCAGCATGCCCAGGAAAATCTGGTTCAGTGACACGTGCGGCGGGCTCACACCCTTCAGGTAGAACGCAGCCATGGCCACCGGCGGGCTCAGGAAGGCAGTCTGCAGGTTCAGCGCCACCAGCAGGCCGAAGAACAGCGGGTCCACGCCGAAGTTGTCCAGCAGCGGAATGAAGATGGGCATGAAGATCACGATGATCTCGGTCCATTCCAGCGGCCAGCCCAGCACGAAGATGATGACCTGCGACAGGATCAGGAACTGCGTCTTGGTCAGGTCCATGGACAGCACCCAGCGCTCCACCAACTCCTGCCCGCCCAGCAGCGCGAACGCGGCCGAGAAGATCGCCGAGCCCACGAACAGCCAGCACACCATGGCCGATGTCTTGGCCGTGAGGAACACGCTTTCCTTCACCACCTGCAGCGTCAGCTGCCGGTAGGCGATGGCCAGCAGGAAGCCGCCGAACGCGCCAACAGCCGCGGCTTCGGTCGGCGTGGCCAGGCCCATGACGATGGAGCCCAGCACCGCCAGGATCAGCACCAGCAGCGGGAAGAAGCTGGTCAGCAGCATCTTGAACACTTCCAGCCGGGTGAAGCTCAGCAGGCCGTAGAACACGGCCAGGCAACCGGCGCCCACGGCCAGGCCTATCCAGAAGCCGCGCGGCGCAGGTTGGCGTTCGGCACTCGCCTCGGCGGCAGGCTGTCCGGCCGGGGCCGCAGTCGCAGATGCTGCCGCTGGTGCCGGCGTCGCGCCGGGCGGCTCCTGCACGCCGCCCGACGGCGCGGCGGGCACCGATGCCGCGTCGGTCGCGCCCTCGGCTGGTGGCTCTTTCAAACCGCCTTCGGCCGGGGGCTCCTGCAAGCCGCCTTCGCTCGGCGGCTCCTGCAGGCCGCCGGATGACGGCGGTTCCGCCAGCCCGCCCGACGGCGCAGCAGGTGCGGCGGACGGCCCATCACCCATGCGCTGCAGCCCGGCCTCGGCCTGCTCAACGACGTCGGGTGCGGTGGCGCTCTGGTAGGAGGCCAGCGCCACGAACACGAACAGGATCAGCGGCAGCGCCACGATGAACAACTGCTTGAGGATGTAGCTGGTGGGCACGTCGGCATTGCGGCTGCCCTTGAGCGCCATCAGCAGCGTGGGCAGTGCCAGGCTTGCGTGGGACGGGGCGATCTTCTCGGACAGCGGCGGCAGCGGCACGTAACGCTCCGACGCGGGCAGTGGTGGCGCCATCGAAGGCTTGATCTTGGCCAGGAGGATCACGTACAGGATGTACAGGCCCGCCAGCATCAGTCCCGGGAAGAACGCGCCCGCGTACAGCTGCACCACCGACACACCGGCGGTGGCGCCGTACACGATCAGCAGCACGGACGGCGGAATCAGGATGCCCAGGCAGCCGCCGGCCGTGATGGCGCCGGCCGACATCTGCACGCTGTAGCCCGAGCGCAGCATCTGCGGCAGCGCCAGCAGCCCCATCAGCGTCACAACGGCGCCCACGATGCCGGTCGCGGTGGCGAACACCGCGCAAGTCACCAGCGTGGCCACGGCCAGCGCGCCGGGCAGCCGCGCCATGGCCAGGTGCAGGCTGCGGAACAGCTTTTCGATCAGGTTGGCGCGTTCGACCAGGTAGCCCATGAAGACGAACAGCGGGATCGAGATGAGCACGTCGTTGCTCATGGTCTTGAAGGTGGCCTGCACCATCAAATCGAGCGTATGGGTGATGTTGCGGTCATAGGCCAGCCACGTGAAGATCATGCCCATGCCCATCAGCGTGAACGCGGTGGGAAAGCCCAGCATGATGGCCACGACCACCAGCGACAGCATGAGCAGGCCGACGTGGCCGCGCTCGATCACGGGCACGCTGACCAGCATGTACAGCGCGGCCATCACGATGATGGCCATCAGCGTGAAGCCGAAATACAGTTCCTTGCGCAGCTTCATCGTGCGGCCCCTTCCTTGGTCACGAAGCGGTCCAGCGCCTGGATGTCCTCGTCACGCACGTTGACCATGGCCTTGAGCTTGTCGACGTCGACTTCCTCCACGTCCTCGCCGCGCGACGGCCATTGCCCGTCGCGAATGCACATGATGCAGCGCGCGATCTCCACCAGGCCCTGCAGCAGCAGCAGCAGGCCGGCGAAGGGGATGAAAAACTTGAACGGGTACAGCGGGATCGGGTCCGCGTTGAACGTGTGCTCGCGGATGGCCAGCGAGTCGGTGAAGTAGTTCCAGCCCGCCCAGGTCAGCGCGAATACGCCCGGCAGGAAGAACAGGATGTACAGGATCAGGTCCAGCGTGGCCTGCGTACGCGGACGGAAGAAGCCGTAAAGCACGTCGCCGCGCACATGGCCGTTCTTGGACAGCGTGTAGGCGCCTGCCATCATGAACAGCACGCCGTACATCATGATCTGCGCGTCCAGCATCCAGCCGTGGGGCTTGCCCAGCACGTAGCGCGAGAACACCTCCCAGGTGATCGCGACCGTCAGCAGCACGATGGCCCAGGCGAAGAGCTGTCCTATCCAGGTGGACAGCCGGTCCACCGCCAGCAGAAGTTTTTGCATGTTGTGTGTTCCCGGTGGGGTCCCAAAAGAAAAATGCAAAGAAAAGGGCGGCTGTCCCGCGGGGCAGCCGCCCTGGCCGTCAGGCGTGCATCAGGCCTTCTTGGCGCCCTTGCCGAAGTAGCGGTCCGACGCCATGCGGAAGTTGATGCTGTAGTCGTTGTTCCAGGCCACGGCGCGCTCGGCGAACGCGCGCTGGGAATCCATCACTTTCTTGAACAGCGCGTTCTCGCCGGCCTTCTTGGCCGTGACCTTGTCCCACGCGTCCAGCTGTGCCTTCAGGATGGCGTCGGGCGTCTTGTAGAAGTTGACCTTGGCCTTCTTCAGCTCGATGTAGTCGGACGAATTGCGGTCCACCTGCTTCCAGCTCATGTCGGCGCTGGCGGCCTGGACGCCGTACTGGATGATGGCCTTCAGCTCGGCCGGCAGCGCGTTGTACTTGCCCTTGTTGAACAGCACCTCGAACTGCTCGCCGCTCTGGTGGAAGCTTTGCAGCATGCAGTTCTTGGCCACGTCCGGGAAGCCCAGCACGCGGTCGGACGATGCGTTGTTGAACTCGGCCGCGTCGATCAGGCCGCGGTCCAGCGCGGGCACGATCTCGCCGCCGGGCAGCGGGTTCACGGCCGATCCCAGCTCGTTGAACACGTCCACGGCCAGGCCCACGGTGCGGAACTTCAGGCCCTTCATCTGCGCGACCTGCGACACCGGCTTCTTGAACCAGCCCAGGGGCTGCACCTGCATGGGACCGTACAGGAAGGACACCACGTCCATGTTGATGGCTTTGTAGATTTCCTCCAGCAGCGCCTTGCCGCCGCCGTATTCGTGCCAGGCCAGCACCATGTTGGAATCCATGCCGAAGGCGGGGCCCGAACCCCACAGCGCCAGCGCCGAGTTCTTGCCGTAGTGGTAGGCCACCACGCCGTGGCCGCCGTCCAGCGTGCCCTTGTTCACGGCTTCCAGCAGCTGGAACGCGGGCACGACGGCGCCCGAAGGCAGCACCTCGATCTTGAGCTTGCCGCCGGCCATGTCGTTGACCTTCTTGGCGAAGTCGTTGGCGTACTCATGGAAGATGTCCTTGGCCGGCCAGGTGCTCTGGAAACGGAAGGACGCAGTGGGGGTCTGCGCCATCACCATCGGGGCCGACATGGCGCCGGCCGCGATGGCCGCGCCCTTGAGCAGGCCGCGGCGGCGAGGGGTCTGGGGATCTGTCATGGCTTGTCTCCTTCAGGGTTGATCGTTGTTAGCAAGCTATCTTTGTCGGTCAGCTTCCGGTCAGCAAAGAGGGTTTCTACCGAGCGCCGCGGCCGCATGCGTTCACCCGGCACCACGCCTTGGTACTTCTGTTTTCCGTCCGTCCGCGGGATGCCCGGCGCGCGGCGCGCCGACACGGTGCGCTGGCAAAATGGGCGCCGACATGAATGCTCCAACCCCCCAAACCTCCACGCTTCCCCGTCCCGCGGACGGCTATGCCGGCGACGTGCCGCCCCAACTTGCCTGCCAGTGGTGGCAGGCCGGCGACGCTGTATTGATCGACGTGCGCACCGATGCGGAGCGCGAGTGGGTTGGCCAGGTGCCGGGCGCCGTGGCCGTGGCCTGGAAACAATGGCCCGGCATGGCGCTCAATGCGTCGTTCGACGACGCCATCCGGGCAGCCGTGCCCGCCGGCAAGAAGGCGGTGCTGCTGTGCCGCAGCGGCGTGCGCAGCATCGCGGCGGCCAAACGCGCCACCGAACTGGGCATCGAGGCGTACAACATCCTGGAGGGCTTTGAAGGCGACGCCGATGGTGAAGGCCACCGCGGCAACAAGGGGGGATGGCGCTACCACGGACTGCCGTGGAAGCAGGGTTGACCCACCCCCGAACCAGACCACTGAAAGAAAGCAAGAACATGCCCGTGAATCTCACCGCCCCGCGCAACGAAGACCTGCATCCCGTCGCCGGGGTACGCATTGGCGTCACCGAAGCCGGCGTGCGCAAGGCCAACCGCAAGGACCTGACGGTCGTGCTGATCGACGAGGGCGCGTCGGTCGGCGGCGTCTTCACCCGCAACCGTTTCTGCGCGGCGCCCGTGCAGGTCTGCCGCGAGCATCTGGCGGCAGGGCAGGGCATCCGCGCCATGGTCATCAACACCGGCAATGCGAACGCCGGCACGGGCGAAGATGGACTGGTCCGCGCGCGTTCCACCTGCATTGCGCTGGCGCGTCACCTGAACATCGCGCCGCAACAGGTGCTGCCGTTTTCCACAGGCGTGATCATGGAGCGGCTGCCCACCGACCGCATCGAAGCCGGCCTGCCCGCCGCGATCGCGGATGCGCAGGCCGCCCACTGGCTGCGCGCGGCCGAAGGCATCATGACCACCGACACGATTGCGAAGGCGGCGAGCGCCCAGGCACAGGTCGGCGGCAAGACCGTGAGCATCACGGGCATCAGCAAGGGCGCGGGCATGATCCGCCCCAACATGGCGACCATGCTGGGCTTCATGGCCACGGATGCCGCCGTCGCGCCGGGCCTGATGCAGCAGCTGGCCACCGAGCTGGCCGACGGCTCGTTCAACCGCGTGACGGTGGACGGCGACACGTCCACCAACGACTCTTTCGTGGTGATCGCCACGGGCAAGTCAGGCGCGGCGCCCGTGACCTCGCTGGACAGCGCAGACGGGCGCGCACTGAAAGCCGCCATGCTGGACGTGGCGCGCCAGCTCGCCCAGGCCATCGTGCGCGATGGTGAGGGGGCGACCAAGTTCATCGAGATCCGCGTTGAAGGTGGCCGGGACGGCGACGAATGCCGCAAGGTCGCCTACGCCATTGCCCATTCGCCGCTGGTCAAGACCGCGTTCTTCGCGAGTGACCCGAATCTGGGCCGCATCCTGGCGGCCGTGGGCTACGCCGGCATCGACGACCTGGACCAGACCGGAATCGACCTGTTCCTGGACGACGTGCACGTGGCCGTGAAGGGCGGGCGCAATCCGTCCTACCGCGAAGAGGATGGCCAGCGCGTGATGAAGCAAAGCGAGATCAAGGTGCGCGTGAACCTGGGGCGGGGCGATGCGGTGGACACCGTGTGGACCTGCGACTTCAGCCACGAATACGTGACCATCAACGCCGACTACAGGTCATGAACGAAAAATTTGAACAGCTGATGGCGCGGGCGGATTCGCTGCTCGCCCGCATCGAATCCATCCTGCCGCAACCGCTATCGGCGCCCGATTGGGGCGCTTCCATCGCCTGGCGCTACCGCAAGCGCAGTTCCGGCCACGGCTCGCTGGAGCCCGTGCGCCACGTCGCGGTCATGCGCCTGACGGACCTCAAGGAAATCGACGTCCAGAAGGAAAAGATCCAGCGCAACACGCAGCAGTTCGTCCAGGGACACCCAGCCAACAACGTGCTGCTGACCGGTGCGCGCGGCACGGGCAAGTCGTCCCTGATCAAGGCCTGCCTGAACGAATACGCGCCGCAGGGCCTGCGCCTGATCGAAGTCGACAAGGCCGACCTGGTGGACCTGCCGGACATCGTGGACGTGGTGTCGGGCCGTCCCGAGAAATTCGTCGTGTTCTGCGACGACCTGAGCTTCGAGGACGGCGAACCGGGCTACAAGGCGCTCAAGTCCATCCTGGACGGGTCCGTGGCCGCGTCCACCCCCAACGTGCTGATCTACGCGACCAGCAACCGGCGCCACCTGTTGCCCGAGTACATGAAAGAAAACCTCACGTACAAGCACACCGACGACGGCGAGGTGCATCCCGGCGAGGTGGTGGAGGAAAAAATCTCGCTGTCCGAGCGCTTCGGCCTGTGGGTGAGCTTCTACCCGTTCACGCAGGACGAGTACCTGGCGATCGTTGGCCAATGGCTGTCGTCCTTCAACGTACAGGCGGCAGCCATTCAGGCGGCGCGGCCCGAGGCGCTGGTCTGGGCGCTGGAGCGCGGCTCGCGCAGCGGGCGCGTGGCCTACCAGTTCGCACGCGACTATGCGGGCCGGCATGGGGCCACGGCATGAGCGGTGTGCTGGTCGCCGATGGCGATCGCCCGCGCGAGGGCGGCGTTGACCGCAAGGAGGTGGACGTGGCCGTTGGCGTGCTCGTCAGGTCCGACGGCAGTTTCCTGCTGACGTCGCGCCCGGCCGGCAAGGTCTATGCGGGCTACTGGGAGTTCCCCGGCGGAAAGCTGGAGGCCGGCGAGACGGTCGAGCAGGCCCTGCGCCGCGAACTGCAGGAAGAGATCGGCATCACCATCGCAACTGCGCATCCCTGGAAGGTTGAGCGGGTGGACTACCCGCATGCGCTGGTTCGCCTGAACTTCTGCAAGGTCCATGAGTGGACGGGGGACCTGCAGATGCATGAGGGCCAGGAGTTCGCCTGGCAGCAACTGCCCGTGCAGGTCGCGCCGGTGCTGCCTGGAACGGTGCCGGTATTGCAATGGTTCGCGCAGGAGCGCGGATTCGAAGGCCCGCTGGGCTGCTAGGCCCGCGCGGGTTTACTGGAGCTTCGGGTCGCCGAACGCTTCATCGTCCGGCGGCGCATCCGAAGGGACCCGGAAACTCTCGCTGGCCCACGCGCCCAGGTCAAGGCTCTTGCAACGTTCGGAGCAGAACGGCCGGTAGGGGTTGGCCGGTGCGTAGAGGCTGTCACCCCCGCACCCCGGGCAGGTCACCGTGCGGGGTTTCTTGTCCATGCGTTCAGGAGCACAGCGTCAGTTCGAAGCCCGTGTCCTCGCCACTGGCGTGCAGTTTGCCGTCGGCCTCGTGCCGCATGAGGCGTACCGAGACCATGAGCCGGTTGCCACTGATCTCGGGCACCAGGCCCAGCGCGTCGTTGATGCGCAGGCGCAGCAACTGGAAGGTGCGGCCTTGCGGCAGGTTCTGCTGCAATTGCCCGCCCGTGGCCATTACCTTCTGCGGAATACCGGAGTCGCGCAGCAGCTTCAGCAGCAGATGGATCGACTCGGCCAGCGGCGCCAGCGTGCTGGCCCATTGCGCAAGGTCGGCGCGACGTGCGTCACTGCTGCGGTGCTGCCATGCGTAGTAGCTGGGCAGGTCGAATTCGCAGGTGCCGCCCGGAATGCCGACACGGCTGCGGATGCTCATGAGCCAGTCACTTTCCGTCAGGGACTGGCCTGCCTTGCCCGGCTGGCTGTGCAGCAGCGAGAAGCAGCGGTCCAGTTGCTGGATGACTTCATCCAGCACGCTTTCGGCAATGGCGGGGTTGCCGCGATAGGAGTTCAGAAGCTGCTTTTGCTTCTCCAGATCCTTCATCGCGTCTGATTTGAGGTCGGCTCGCGCTGCGACATCCATCACCTCGAAAATGGTGACGAGTGCGAAGTGATGGTCCAGCGCCGCGTCCCGCGGCACCAGTTCGCCGAGCCGCTGGAACAGATGCTCCAGACGCAGGTAGGTACGGATTCGTTCGTTGAACGGGTATTCGTAGAGGATCACGCCGGCACTTCCATCACGCGCAATCATAGCCCGAAGCGCTGTGCCAAAAGGCGGGTTTGGCGCTCAAGTTCGTCCAACTTGATGCCGTCATTGCAGATCACGCAGTCGGCGGCCGCCAGGCGAAGCGGTCGCGGGGCCTGCGCGGCGATGATCGCCTGGACGGCCTCGGCGGTCAGGCCGCTGCGCGCCACGACCCGGCTGATCTGGGTGGCTGGCTCGCAGTCGATCACCAGCACGCGGTCCACCTGCTGGCGCCACCGGCCCGACTCCACCAGCAGGGGAATGTCGAACACCAGCAGGCGGCAGCCGCCGTCCAGGGCCTGCTGCGCCAGGCGCGAGGTCTCCAGGCCGACCAGCGGGTGCACGATGGACTCCAGGCGCTGCTTGGCCGAAGGATCGGTAAAGGCCAGGGCGCGCATGCGGTCCCTGTCCAGGGCGCCTTGCGGCGTGAGCAGGGCATCGCCGAAGGCATCGCGAATGGCCGGAATGGCGGCGCCGCCAGCGGCCGTGACGCTGCGGGCAATGGCATCGGCGTCCATCAGCGCCGCGCCGGCTGCCACCAGCAGCTGCGCGACCGTGCTCTTTCCGCTGCCGATCCCGCCCGTCAGGCCCAGGCGAACTGGCCGCATGTCAGCCCTGCAGGCCGATGGCGTTCAGGATGGCCGATGGCCCGAAGAGCATGGCCGTGAGACCGCCCAATGCCAGGAAAGGTCCGAAGGGCACATAGCCGCCTTCGCGCAGGCTGCTGGCGAACTTCATGCCGATGCCGATCACCGCACCGATGAGCGATGCCATCAGGATGATGGGCACCAGGGCCTGCCAGCCGAACCAGGCGCCCAGGGCCGCAAAGAGCTTGAAGTCTCCGTAGCCCATGCCTTCCTTGCCGGTCAGCAGCTTGAACCCCTGGTAGACCAGCCACAGCGACATATAGCCCGCTACCGCGCCCCAGAGTGCGTCGGGCAGGGAGACCCCGGTCCAGCGCAGTGCCGCGGCGATCAGTCCGGCCCACAGCAGCGGCAGCGTCAGGTCATCGGGCAGGAGCGTGGTATCCCAGTCGATCAGGGTGAGCGCAACCAGCGCTGCACAGAACCCGCACCAGGCCAGCCCCGTGGGGGTCAGGCCCCATTTCCAGGCGCACCAGGCGAACAGCCCACCGGTGGCCAGCTCCACCAGCGGATAGCGGATGCTGATGGCCGTCTTGCAGGCCGAGCAGCGACCCCGCAGCGCCAGATAGCTGAGCACGGGGATGTTCTCGTACCAGCGGATGCCGTGCCCGCAGGCGGGGCAGCGCGACCGCGGGGTCACCAGGTTGAAGGGCGCGTCCTCTTCGGGCTCCTTGCCCTGCAGGCTTGCGCATTCGGCCGCCCACTGCCGCTCCAGCATCTTGGGCATGCGGTGGATCACGACATTGAGAAAGCTGCCGATCAGCAGGCCGAAGCAGCCGACCACGGCGGCGTCGATGACGGGAGAGAGCATCAGGTAACCTGGCCGAGCTTGAAGATGGGCAGGTACATGGCAACCACGATGCCGCCGATCAGACCGCCCAGGAACACGATGATGATGGGTTCCATCAGGCTGGACAGGCCGGCCACCATATCGTCGACTTCCGCTTCATAGAAGTCGGCAGCCTTGCTGAGCATGTGGTCGATGGCGCCTGACTCCTCGCCGATGGCGCACATCTGCAGCACCATGGTGGGGAACACGTTCGCGCTGGTCATGGCGGCCGTCAGGCTGGTGCCGGTCGACACATCCTGCTGGATCTTGGACGTAGCCGAGGCGTAGACGGAATTACCGGACGCACCGCCCACCGAATCCAGGGCTTCCACCAGCGGCACGCCGGCGGCGAACATGGTCGCCAGGGTACGGGTCCACCGTGCAATGACCGACTTGTAGACGAGCTGGCCGAAGATAGGCAGCTTCAGCATCACCCGGTCCATGAACATCTGGACCTTCTCGTTGCGCTTCCAGGCCTGCATGAAGAAGTAGAGCCCGCCGCCGATCCCGCCGAAGATCAGCCACCACCATTTCACGAAAATCTCGCTCATGGCGATCACGAACAAGGTCGGGGCGGGCAGGTCGGCGCCGAACGAGCTGAAAACCGACTTGAACGCGGGAATCACGAAGATCATGATGACCGCCACCACCACAAAGGCCACCACCACCACCGAGATCGGGTACATCAGCGCCGATTTGATCTTGGACTTGATGGCCTCGGTCTTTTCCATGTAGACCGCCAGCCGGTCCAGCAGCGCCTCCAGAATACCGGCGGCTTCACCGGCTTCCACGAGGTTGCAGTACAGGTTGTCGAAGTAAATCGGGTACTTGCGAAAGGCGGCCGACAGCGACGTGCCCGTCTCGACGTCGGTACGGATGTCGTTGAGCAGTTTGGTCACGCTGGCATTCGCATTGCCGCGCCCCACGATGTCGAAAGCCTGCAACAGCGGCACGCCGGCTTTCATCATGGTCGCCAGCTGACGGGTAAAAATGGCCAGATCCTTGGGCTTGATTTTCTGGCCGGACCTCATCCGGCGCTTCTTGATCTTGATCGGCGTCACGCCCTGGCGCCGCAGCGATGCGGTCACCTGGTTCTCGCCGACTGCACGTGTTTCACCCCGCACGACCTTGCCGTTGCGGTCCCGGCCCTCCCATTCGAAAACGACTTCACTGACGCTGGATGCGGTTGCCATGATGGATGTGATTCCTCGCTGCCTTATCTCATTCTGTTATTCATTGGTGCAGCCGAGCACCTCTTCCAGGGACGTCATTCCCATGCGGACTTTGTGCAGGCCCGACTGGCGCAGGCTGCGCACGCCTTCGCGCTGGGCTTGCTCGGCAATCTCCATCGAGCTGCCGTCGCGCAGGATGATGCGTTGGATCTCGTCCGAGATCGGCATGACCTGGTAGATGCCGACGCGGCCCTTGTAGCCGTTGTTGCACATGCTGCACCCCACGGGGCGGTAGGGCGTCCAGCTCCCGTCCACATCCTCTTCCTTGAAACCTGCGTCCAGCAGGGTTTCGTGCGGGATGTCGGCGGGCGCCTTGCAGTTCACGCACAGCCGGCGCGCCAGGCGCTGCGCGGTGATCAGGATCACGCTGGAGGCAATATTGAACGGCGCAATGCCCATGTTGCGCATGCGGGTCAGCGTCGTGGGCGCGTCGTTGGTGTGCAGCGTGGACAGCACCATGTGGCCGGTCTGCGCGGCCTTGATCGCGATGTCAGCCGTTTCCAGGTCGCGGATTTCGCCGACCATGATCACGTCAGGGTCCTGGCGCAGGAACGACTTGAGCGCTGCGGCGAATGTAAGGCCGGCCTTGTCGTTGACGTTGACCTGGTTGACGCCGGGCATGTTGATTTCCGACGGGTCTTCGGCGGTGGAGATGTTGACGCCCGGCTTGTTCAGCAGGTTCAGGCAGGTGTAGAGCGACACCGTCTTCCCGGAGCCTGTGGGACCGGTCACCAGCACCATCCCGTAGGGCCGCTGGACAGCATCCAGTAGCCGTGACTTTTCCTCGGGCTCATAGCCCAGCGCGTCGATCCCCAGCTTGGCGCTGCTCGGATCCAGGATACGGATCACGATCTTCTCGCCGAACAGCGTGGGCAGCGTGCTGACGCGGAAATCGATCACCCTGTCCGGTCCCACCTTGAGCTTCATCCGGCCATCCTGCGGGACGCGCTTTTCGGAGATGTCCATGCGCGAGATGACCTTGATGCGCGATGCCAGCTTGTCCTTGATGGCCACGGGTGGCGACGCGATCTCGCGCAACTCGCCGTCAATGCGAAAACGCACGCGGTAGGTGTGCTCGTACGGCTCGAAATGCAGGTCGGAGGCCCGCATGCTGAAGGCGTCCAGCAGCATCTTGTGCAGGAACTTGACGACAGGCGCGTCCTCGACCTCGGACGTCGTGGGCTCGTTGTCGTCCACGGCGGACGAATCCATCTGGGACTCGTCGAACTCGAAATCGTCGCCGATGATGCTGTCCATCGCCTCGGTGGCGGTGGTCGCATTGGCTTCGACCATCTTGGACAGCTTGTCGTACTCCGCGATGATCCAGTCCACCCCCATCTGGGTGGCGAACTTGATCTTCTCGGCGGCCTGCTGGTCCGAAGGGTCCGCGGTGGCGACGATCAGGCGGTTGTTGCGCTTGCTCAGCACGACGACGCGGTAGGCCTGGCAGATCTTGGTGTCCAGCAGGTTGCGCGGCAGACGCTGCAGGTCGATCGCGTCCAGATCCAGCAACGGGGCGCCGAATGCCGCGGACATGGTGTGCGCCAGGTCGGATGCCGACACCGCGCCGGAGCCCGTGATCTCGGCGATGAAGTTCGTGCGGTTGGTCTGCGCCTTGCGGTACAGCTCTTCGGCCGACTTCTGGCCCAGTTTTCCGGCGGACACCAGCGCGCGGGCCAGACCCGGCAGGGCCAGTGTGGGAGCTTCGGTGGCGGTGGTGTCGACTGCGGCCATGTCCTGCAAATGTACTACGGGGATTCAGGGCAAGCGCAAATCATCGCCGATTGGCAAGACCCTGTAAATCCGAGCCATACGGATGGGCGCGCGAAAGAGGGGAAAGGGGAGATGGGGGAATGGTCGGGGTGAGAGGATTCGAACCTCCGGCCTCTACGTCCCGAACGTAGCGCTCTACCAGGCTAAGCTACACCCCGATGGTGCCTGCCGCTACGCTCTACCTGGATTCAGGAGCGGCGCGAAAGCAGCTGAGCCGCTAATTGTAGCAAACCCTCGGTGTACGGATTCGCCGGGAGATTGTCTGCTGCATCAATCGCGCGTTGCGCCTCGGCCGCCGCTGCCTGGCGTGTGACATCCAGTGCCCCGGTTTCCCGCACGATGGTGATGATGCTGTCCAGCTCCGCCACCGAACCTGATTCGATGGCTTGACGCACCAGCTGCCGTTGCGCTTCGCTGCCGCGTTGCATCGCTGCAATCAGCGGGAGCGTCGCCTTGCCTTCACGCAGATCGTCGCCAAGGTTCTTGCCCATCTCCCCCGCGTCACCGGCGTAGTCCAGGACGTCATCGATGACCTGAAACGCGGTGCCCAGGGCCTGTCCGTAGTCGGCGCAGGCCTGTTCCACGCTGGAAGGCGCTCCCCCCAGAATGGCGCCAAGCCGGGCGCTGGCCTCGAACAGTTTGGCGGTCTTGGAGCGGATGACGCGCAGATACCCGGCTTCGTCCAGGGAGGCATCGTGCATGTTCATGAGCTGCAGTACCTCGCCCTCGGCGATGACGTTCGTCGCGTCCGCCAGAATCTGCATGATGCGCATGTCGCCAGCGTCCACCATCATCTGGAAGGCGCGCGAGTAGAGGAAGTCGCCGACCAGCACGCTGGCCGGATTGCCGAAGCTCTCATTTGCGGTGGGCCTGCCGCGTCGCAGCGTGGACTCGTCAACGACATCGTCATGCAGCAAGGTGGCGGTATGGATGAACTCCACAACGGCGGCAAGGTTGAACCGCTGTGACCCTGTATAACCCAGCGCGCCGCACACCAACAGCAGCAGGGCGGGACGTAGCCGCTTGCCCCCCGCGGAAATGATGTATCGCGAGACTTCGCCCACAAGCGGGACCCCGGAATCGAGACGGCGGGCAATGACCTTGTCCACCTCGACCATGTCGTCGGCGATCAGGGCGAGGGTGGCTTGGGTGGATGAGCTGGAAGACAAGGTCGGATGGTGCGCTATGAACGGTAAATTATAGGGAGCGGCCTTGCAGCGGATTTCGTGGCTTGGCTGGACAATGTTAGTGATTGCAAACCGTGCTATAATTTTGGGCTCTGCGGAAATCCGTCCACAGAGCTTCATTTCAAGAGGTCAACATGTACGCGGTCATAAAAACCGGTGGCAAGCAATATCGCGTTGCTTCCGGCGAGAAAATTAAAGTAGAACAGATTGCTGCGGACGTAGGCCAGGAAATCGTGATCGACCAGGTTCTGGCTGTCGGCGACGGCAGCAGTCTCAAGGTTGGTACGCCCCTGGTGTCCGGCGCATCTGTGAAAGCCACGGTCGTGGCGCACGGCAAGCACGACAAGGTTCGCATCTTCAAGATGCGCCGTCGCAAGCACTATCAAAAGCGCCAAGGTCATCGCCAGCAGTTCACCGAACTGCAAATCGGCGCGATCGCCGGTTAAGGAGTCACGGAAATGGCACAGAAAAAAGGCGGCGGCTCTACGCGAAACGGGCGTGATTCCAAGCCCAAGATGCTGGGTGTCAAGGCATTCGGCGGTGAACTGATCAGTGCAGGTTCCATCATCGTGCGCCAGCGCGGCACGCGCTTCCACCCCGGCAGCAATGTCGGCGTGGGCAAGGACCATACGCTGTTCGCGCTGGTGGATGGCCATGTGTCGTTCGCGACCAAGGGCGCCCTGAACAAGCACACGGTCAATGTGACCCCGGCATAAGTCATCAGGCTTTCCGGCAAGGAGGCCCTGCGGTTCATTCGCAGGGCTTTTTTGTTTGGGCCCCTAGAATCAACGCATCATGAAGTTCGTCGACGAAGCCTTTATCGACATTGCCGCTGGCGACGGGGGCAACGGCTGCGTTTCGTTCCGTCATGAGAAGTACAAGGAATTCGGCGGACCGAATGGTGGCGATGGAGGCCGTGGTGGACACGTGTTCGCCGTGGCCGATCCGAGTCTCAACACGCTGGTGGACTACCGCTTTTCCCGCAGGCACGAGGCCAAGCGTGGCCAGCACGGCATGGGCTCGGACATGTTCGGCGCGGCGGGCGACGACATCACGCTCAAGATGCCGGTGGGCACGATCATCACGGACGCGGAAACCGGCGACGTCCTCTATGAGTTGCTCAACCCGGGTGAGGTCATCACGATCGCCAAGGGTGGCGACGGCGGCTTCGGCAACCTGCGCTTCAAGAGCGCCATCAACCGTGCCCCCCGCCAGAAGACCCCGGGCTGGCCCGGAGAGCGCAAGAGTCTCAAACTGGAACTGAAGGTCCTGGCCGATGTGGGCCTGCTGGGCATGCCCAATGCCGGCAAGTCCACGCTGATCACCGCCATTTCCAACGCAAGACCCAAGATCGCCGACTATCCCTTTACCACGCTGCACCCGAACCTGGGTGTGGTGCGGGTGGGGCCTGAACAAAGCTTTGTCGTGGCCGACGTGCCCGGCCTGATCGAGGGGGCATCCGATGGCGCCGGGCTGGGGCATCAGTTCCTGCGGCACCTGCAGCGCACGCGTCTGTTGCTGCATCTGGTGGACATGGCACCGTTTGATGAAGCGGTGGACCCGGTGGCCCAGGCCAAGGCCATCGTGGCCGAGCTCAAGAAATATGACGAAGCGCTGTATCGCAAGCCGCGCTGGCTGGTGCTGAACAAGCTGGACATGGTGCCTGTGGACGAGCGTGCCGCGCGCGTGGCCGATTTCGTCAAGCGGTTTCGCTACAAGGGTCCAGTGTTCGAGATTTCTGCGCTCACGCGCGAAGGCTGCGAGCCGCTCGTCAAGGCCATCTACAAGCACGTGAGCGAGCAGCACGCGGCCGAACAGGCACCTGTCGAAGTCGATCCCCGTTTTTCCGGCAGCCCCGAACAATGAGTTCAACAGTGTCAACGACCATCCTGCGCGATGCAAGGCGGATTGTGGTGAAGGTCGGCTCCAGCCTGGTGACCAATGAAGGACGCGGTCTGGACGACGCTGCCATCGGCGAGTGGTGCCGGCAACTTGCCGCGCTGACCCGCGACGGGCGGGAGGTGGTGATGGTGTCCAGTGGCGCCATTGCCGAAGGCATGAAACGGCTTGGCTGGACTTCGCGGCCGCACGAGATCAACGAGCTGCAGGCCGCGGCCGCGGTGGGACAGATGGGCCTGGCCCAGATGTACGAAACCAAGCTGCGTGAGAACGGCCTGGGCTCCGCGCAAGTGCTGCTCACTCATGCCGACCTGGCTGACCGCGAGCGTTACCTCAACGCGCGTTCGACGCTGCTGACGCTGCTGCGCCTGCGGGTGGTGCCGGTCATCAACGAGAACGACACGGTCGTCAACGACGAGATCAAGTTCGGTGACAACGACACGCTGGGCGCGTTGGTGGCCAACCTGGTGGAGGCTGATGCTCTGGTTATCCTGACCGATCAGAAGGGCCTGTACAGCGCGGATCCGCGCAAGGACCCCACTGCCGTTTTTGTCCACGAGGCCAAGGCCGGGGATCCCGCCCTGGAAGCGATGGCGGGCGGCGCGGGTTCCAGCATCGGCAGGGGCGGCATGATCACCAAGGTGCTGGCGGCACGCCGCGCGGCGGGCTCCGGTGCATCGACTGTGATTGCCTGGGGTCGAGAGCCTGATGCGCTGCTGCGCCTGTCGCGCGGCGAATCCATCGGCACGCTGCTGGTCGCCCAGACCCAGAAGACCCAGGCGCGCAAGCAGTGGATGGCGGATCATCTGCAGATGCGTGGTGCCGTCGTAGTCGACGATGGCGCTGTAGGCAAGCTGCGCGACGAAGGCAAGAGCCTGCTGCCGATCGGCATGACGGCGGTGGAGGGGGAGTTTTCGCGCGGCGACGTGATTGCCGTGCGGAGTTCGCAGGGCCTGGAAATCGCGCGCGGCCTGGCCAACTATTCGAGCGCCGAGGCCCGGCTCATCTGCCGCAGGCCGTCTTCTGAATTCGAGCGCCTGCTGGGCTATCTGGCCGAGCCCGAGATGGTCCACCGCGACAACCTCGTGCTGACGCGCTGACGCTACGTTCGCTAGCGCAGCATTTCAAAGTCCTGCTGGCGCAGTGACTTGACGATGTCCTGGGCCGACTGCGGCATGGAACGGTCGCGACAGCCCCCCTGGCGCGCCAGCATCAGCGAGTGGCGCGTGGCAGGGTTGCCGTAGAGCGAGCGCCAGTCGGTGTCGCGCACGGCGTTCCAGCCGCTGCTGGCGTTGTAGCGTGCATAGGTCCGCACTTCTGCCGTGCTGCAGCGTAGCCCTTCGTACATTGCATTGACCGCGTCGGTTGCGCTGCGCGCCACCACGACATACCGCACGATTCCGTCGGCGCCCAGCGTGATCGTGGCGGGATCGATCCCGTACCGCAGCGACGAGCCCACACTGACGTCAAAGGGAACGAGCCGTTTTACCTCGAAGGCCGGTGGAGGCGGCGCGTCGGCTTCCTTCCAGTCGGGATCGGGCGGTGTCAGTTGCGCGGCTGCGCCCAGGCTCGCCGTCGCCATGGCAATGCCCAACAGGTTACGAAGGCGCATGGGGATCCTTGGCGTGGCCAGTACCCTGACCGGTTTGCGGATCGGGTTCGAACGTGGCGCCAGGCGGCAGCTCAAAGCCTGCGCCGGGCGGGATGGGGGATGGCACCAGTTCCGCGGCTTCTGCTTCGCGCGTGCGCATGCCGCTTCGCAGGTAGCGGTTGCGATGGTCATGCCGGGGCAGGAAACGTGCGAGTTCGGTCAGCGCCATTTCGTAGACGCCGCGCTTGAACTCCACCACCACGTCCAGCGGAACCCAGTAGTCGTTCCAGCGCCAGGCGTCGAACTCGGGGTGGTTGGTGGCACGCAGGTTCAGGTTCCAGTCGTGCCCCACCAGTTGCAGCAGGTACCAGATCTGCTTCTGGCCCTTGTAGTGGCCCCGCGCGTCGCGGCGGATGTACCGGTCTGGCACCTCGTAGCGCAACCAGTCGCGGGTGCGGGCCACAATGCGCACATGCTCCGGCAGGAGCCCCACTTCTTCATGCAGCTCACGGAACATGGCCTGCTCGGGGCTCTCGCCCCGGTCAATGCCACCCTGCGGAAACTGCCAGCTGTGGGTGCGGATGCGCTTGCCCCAGAACACCTGGTTTTTCTGGTTGAGCAGGATGATGCCGACGTTGGGCCGAAAGCCGTCCCGGTCAAGCATAATCAAACCCCAAATTTTTAAACTGAGTTCATTATGCACGCCGGTGCAGGGCGGGCAAGGGGCTCGTCACCTACCAACCCCTTCCCCCTGAAATCTCCCTGATGAAAGCTTCGCAGTTCCTCATTTCGACCCTCAAGGAAGCGCCGGCCGATGCGGAAGTCGTGAGCCATCAGCTCATGATGCGCGCCGGCATGATCAGGCGGCTGGGCGCCGGCATCTACAACTACATGCCCATGGGGTTGCGCGTGATCCGCAAGGTGGAAGCGATCGTGCGCGAGGAGATGAACCGCGCCGGGGCGGTGGAATTGCTGATGCCCGTGGTGCAGCCGGCCGAGTACTGGCAGGAGACGGGCCGCTGGGACAAGATGGGCCCCGAGCTCATGCGCGTGAAGGACCGCCACGACCGCGACTTCATCATCCAGCCCACGAGCGAAGAGGTGGTGACCGACATCGCGCGGCAGGAGTTGCGCAGCTACAAGCAGTTGCCCAAGAACCTGTACCACATCCAGACCAAGTTCCGCGATGAACGGCGTCCGCGCTTTGGTGTCATGCGCAGCCGCGAGTTCATCATGAAGGACGCCTACAGCTTCGACCGTGACGTGACATCGGCCAAGGCGAGCTACCAGGTCATGGCAAAGGCCTACCGCGCGATCTTCGACCGTTTCGGGCTGCGCTACCGCGCCGTGGCGGCCGATAGCGGCGCGATTGGCGGCGATCTGTCCGAAGAGTTCCAGGTGATCGCCGCCACGGGTGAGGACGCCATCGTCTACTGCCCCGACAGCGACTACGCGGCCAACATCGAAAAGGCCGAGGCGCTGGCGCCCGCGCAGCCTCGCCCGGCACCTGCTCAACCCATGACCAAGACGCCCACGCCGGGCAAGAGCACCTGCGCGGACGTGGCCGCGCTGCTGAATGTGGCGTTGCAGTCGACGGTCAAATCGCTGGTGCTGGCCACCGATACGCTGAATGAACAGGGCGAGGTGGCGAAGACACAGGTCTGGCTGCTGCTGGTGCGCGGTGACCACGACATGAACGAGGTCAAGGTGGGCAAGGTTGCTGGCCTGGATGTGGGCTTCCGCTTTGCGACCGTGGCCGAGATCGAGGCGCACTTCGGCACGAAGCCAGGTTATCTGGGGCCCATTGGCCTGAAGCAGCCGGTGAAGATCGTCGCCGACCGTGACGTGGCCGTCATGGCCGACTGGATCTGCGGCGCCAATGAGGCGGACTTCCACATCACGGGCGTCAACTGGGGCCGTGACCTGCCCGAGCCTGACCTGGTGGCCGATATCCGCAACATCGTCGAAGGCGATGCATCGCCCGACGGCAAGGGCAGGCTGGCCATCGAGCGCGGCATCGAGGTGGGCCACGTGTTCTACCTGGGCACCAAGTACAGCAAGGCCATGAATGCGACCTTCCTGGACGAAACGGGCAAGCCGCAGCTCATGGAAATGGGCTGCTACGGCATCGGCGTCACGCGCCTGCCGGCTGCCGCCATCGAACAGAACCACGACGAGCGCGGCATCATCTGGCCCGACGCCATTGCGCCCTTCACCGTGGTGATCTGCCCCATCGGCATGGACCGCAGCGCGGACGTCAAGGCCGCGGCCGAGAGGCTGCATGACGAACTGCAGGCGGCGGGCGTGGATGTCATGCTGGACGACCGTGGCGAGCGGCCGGGCGCGATGTTCGCCGACTGGGAACTGATCGGCGTGCCGCATCGCGTGGTGATCTCCGACCGCGGCCTGAAGGACGGCCAACTGGAATACCAGCATCGCCGCGACGCGGCAGCCACCAAGGTTCCGGCCGGCGAAGTGTTCAGCTTCGTGAAGGGCCGGCTGGCCGCGTGATCTCGCGGCGCCACTGCCTGGCATGGTCCGCGGCCGGCGGCGCCGGCCTGCTGGGGTTGCCGCAGCGGGTGCAGGCGGGCGCGCAGGTCGAAGAACCCCTTGTGGACTCGGTGCGCACGGCGCTGAGTTCCGCCATTGCCAACCGCGCGCCGCCGGTTCCTGAATTCAGCAGCACGGAAGCGCGCCTGGCGTACCTGCGCTGGCTGGGTGCGATGAGCGAGCGCCTGAGGCGGCGCAAGCCCGACTGGGAAGTGCGCAAGGAATTCCTGCAGACCGTCTGGTACGAAAGCCGCCGTGCCGGGCTGGACACGACCATGGTGCTGGGGCTGATCCAGGTGGAGAGCGGCTTTCGCAAGTTCGCCGTGTCGGTCGCCGGTGCGCGGGGCTATATGCAGGTCATGCCGTTCTGGACGCGCGTGATTGGCGACGGGGATGCGAGCAAGCTGTTTCACATGCAGACCAACTTGCGCTTTGGCTGCGTGATCTTGCGCCACTACCTGGAGCGGGAAAGGGGCGACGTTTTCATGGCTCTGGGCCGCTACAACGGCAGCCGGGGGAAGGCGCCGTATCCGAATGCCGTGCTGGGCGCGCGGCGGCAGTGGGACTGGCAGGACACCCAGCGCTAGACGAGGCAGGACCGCTCAGGTCCGCGTGACCATCACCTGGTCGATGCGGTAGCTGTCCACGTCCAGCACCTCGAATTTGTAGCCGCCCCAGGACACCGTGTCGGTGCGCTTGGGCACGCGGCGCAGCATGACCATCAGGAAGCCTGCGAGCGTTTCGTATTCTTCCCCATGCGGCAGTTCGTCGATGTGCAGCGCGCGCAGCACGTCGGTAATGGGCGTCACGCCGTCGATCAGCCAGGAGTTTTCGTCGCGGCGAACAATCTGCTCTTCGTCCGGGGGCGATACCAGCTCGCCCATGACCGTGCTCATCACGTCGTTGAGCGTCACCACGCCCACCACCAGGCTGTATTCGTTGACAATGACGGCGAAGTCCTCATGCGCCAGGCGGAACTGCTCCAGCACCTCGGCCAGCGTCAGACGGTCGGGCACGATGAGCACTTTGCGAAGCAGCGATTCGTCGCCCAGGGGCAGCGGCTGGTTGTTCAGCACGCGCTGGAACAGGTCCTTGGCGTCCACGTAGCCCACCACGTGGTCGATGACGCCGTCGCAGACGGGATAGGTGGAAAACGGCTCGGCTGCGATGCGCGCCCGCACCACGGCGTCGGGGTCGTCACGGCGGAACCAGGCGATGCGGTCGCGCGGCGTCATGGCGCTGGAGACGGTGCGCGTGTCCAGCTCGAACACGTTGGCGATCACCTGCTGCTCGCGCCGTGCCAGCACGCCGGCCTGTGCGCCCGCCTCGGTCAGCGCCAGGATATCGGCGGAGGTCACCTTGTCGTCGCGCTGCGCCGGCAGGCCCAGCAGCTTGAACAGGCCGTCGGTGAGCTTGCTGAACAGCCACACGACGGGCTTGAACAGTGTGGTGAGCGCCTGCATGGGGCCGACCATGCGCATGGCCAGTTGCTCCGGATCGTTCATGCCCAGCCGCTTGGGGAACAGGTCGGCAAACACGAGGAACAGCGAAATCGTGAGCAGGAATGACGCCACGAACGCCGCCGTGTCGGCCGCTGACGGCGACAGCCACAGCAGAAAAAGCCTTTCGAAGTAGCCGCTCCACGCGCCTTCGCCGACGATGCCGCCCAGGATGGCCACCGCATTCAGCCCGATCTGCACGACGGTGAAGTAGGGGCCGGGGTTTTCCTGCACGCGCAGCACCTTGTCGGCGCGCAGGTCACCGTCGTCGGCCAGCTGGCGCAGGCGCAACCGGCGCGACGCGGCCAGCGAGATCTCGGCCAGCGAGAAAAACGCGCTGGCGGCGATCAGCAGGGCAATGAGCAACAGGCTCTGGTTCAGGGACATGCGCGGCGACTCCTGTGAAGGAGTTTACCGGCCCGCCCCTGCCATCACCTCACTGGACAAACCCGATGCGGGCCTTGACCGCGCCGGCCTTGGGCAGGTCGTCGGGCCGCACCACGTCGCGCCCGTCCAGCCGCGCATTGCCGAAGCCGGTCATGAGCGCGCGCCGCATGTCGCGCGGCGCAAGCGGCGCCAGCGCGTCGAGCGTGGTGGACTCGGGCTCGTCGCAGAAGCGGTCGCCCCAGCCGTGTTCGCCGCGGATGGACTGGTACAGGTTGCGCGCGATGCGCCGCGCAGCCTCGGGCGTGGGCGGCTCGATCTCGAAGACGTTCATGCGGTTCAGGATGGGCTCGGGGATGCTGCGCTCGTCGTTGGCCGTCAGAACCCATACGACCTGGCTCGCATCGATGGCAATCTCGGCGAACTCGTCCATGAAGTCGTGCGCGCTGTCGTGTTCGAGCAGGCCGTACAGCGCGCCCAGGGGGTCGTACTGGGCGTCGGCACTGGCCTTGTCCACTTCGTCCACCACGATGACGGGGTTGGCGTACTGGCCATCGACCAGCGCTTCGAATACCTTTCCGGGCTTGGACCCTTTCCACTGCGACGACGAGCCCGACAGCAGCCAGCCCGCCGTCATGGAGCTCATGGGCACGAGGTTCATGCCGGTGCCCAGCAGCTGGGCGATCCGGCGCGCGAAGTGGGTCTTGCCGATGCCGGGTGGGCCCAGCAGCAGCATGGGGGTGACCTCCAGTCCGTCGCGGCTGTCCTGGCTCAGCGCCACGTGCCTGCGCACGTCGTCCAGCGCGTCGGTGAAGTTCGGCAGTTCGTCATAGAGGGCGGCCATGTCGGGAACGCCGCAGGGCTTGACCTGGAACCGCTCGGGCCCGCGTTCGAGCATGCGGGCATAGGTGTTGCGCAACGCGTCGTGTTCGCGGCCCCCCAGGTCCTGGAGCTTGGCCAGCTTGCGCTGCACCTCTTCGGTGCGGTAGACACTGCGCACGCACGCTATGGGCAGCTGAAACGACGCATTGTGTGGAACGAGGCTGCACGATTCCATCGGAGACTCCTTTCAACAGGCACGGCTTCATTTCAGCACAAGCCGTGCCAGTTGAAAGCGCGAAAAGCGCCCCCGCAGGGGCGCTATATACGTTGGTCGTACAAGATGCGGCGACAGGCCGCACCGGCAATGGCTCAGGCGGCGTTGCCGCCCAGCACCTGCTGCAGCTCGCCGCTTTCGTACATCTCCATCATGATGTCCGAGCCGCCGATGAACTCGCCCTTGACGTACAGCTGCGGGATGGTGGGCCAGTTGCTGTATTCCTTGATGCCCTGGCGGATGGCGTCGTCCTCGAGCACGTTGACGGTGGCCACGGTTTTGGTGTCCACGCCGCAGGCCTTCAGGATCTGGATCGCGCGGCCCGAGAAGCCGCACTGGGGGAAGCTGGCACTGCCCTTCATGAACAGCACGATGTCGCTGTTCTTGACCAGGCTGTCGATGCGTTGCTGGGTGTCGCTCATGGTGTGTCCTTTCAGGGAGGGGCTGGCGTCAGGCGAGCCAATGGGTGTGAATTATCCGCGTTCGGGCCGTCGCCCGCCTGTACAGCGGTCAATGCCCGCCAGGTCGCGGCGGCTGGCGACCTGCGTAAAACCCTGCCCAGCCAGCAGGGCGCGAACGGCGTCCGCCTGGTCGTGGCCGTGTTCCAGCAGCAGCCAGCCGCCGGGCGTGAGCCGCGCGGGGGCCTGGGCGATGATCTGGCGGATGTCGTCCAGCCCGTCGGCGCCCGATGCCAAGGCCTGCAGTGGTTCATGCCGCAGGGCAGCCAGATGCGGGTCGTCGGCGGCCACATACGGTGGGTTGGACACGACGAGGTCGTAGCACTTCGTGTCGCCATCGAGCCACGAGCCCTGACGGAATGTGACGTCCAGGCGCAACTGCTGCGCGTTGGCGCGGGCCACGGCCAGTGCGTCTGCGCTGGCGTCCACGGCCGTGATCCGGACCTGGGGGCGTTGGCTTTTGAGTGCCAGCGCGATCGCGCCGCTGCCTGTGCCCAGGTCGGCCACGGCCATGGTTCCGTGGGTCAGCTCCAGCGCCCATTCCACCAGCGTCTCGGTGTCCGGCCGCGGGTCCAGCACGCGGGCGTCGACCTGCAGCCCAAGGCCGAAAAATTCCTTGTGGCCGGTGAGGTAGGCCACGGGCTCGCCCTCGGCGCGGCGTCGGCACAGCGCGTCAAAGGTTTGCGCCTGCGGCCCGGTGAGCGCGTCGCCGTCGTGCGCTACCAGCCATGCCCGGTCGTCGGTGCGGCGTCCCAGCGCATGCAGCAGCAGCATTTGCGCGTCGATGCGCGCCAGGCCTGCCGCCGCGGCAGCCTGCAGGGCCTGCATCACGGTCTGTCCCATCAGCCCGCCGCGAATTCCAGTTCCTGCAGTTGCTCGGCCTTGCGTGCGAGCAGCAGGCCATCGATCACTTCGTCGATCTCGCCTTCCATCACGAACGACAGCTTGTACAGCGTGAGGTTGATGCGGTGGTCGGTCAGGCGGCCTTGCGGGAAGTTGTAGGTGCGGATGCGGTCGCTGCGGTCGCCGCTGCCGATCAGGCCCTTGCGCAGCGCTGCCTCCTTGGCCGCGCGCTCGCTGCGCTCCTTTTCCTGGATGCGCGCCTGCAGCACCTGCAGCGCCTTCGCCTTGTTGCTGTGCTGGCTGCGGCCGTCCTGGCATTCGGCGACGATGCCGGTGGGCAGGTGCACCACGCGCACGGCCGAGTCGGTCTTGTTGATGTGCTGGCCGCCCGCGCCGCTGGCGCGGAAGGTGTCGATGCGCAGATCGGCCGGGTTTAGCTTGATGGCTTCGGCCTCGTCGGGCTCGGGCATCACGGCCACGGTGCAGGCGCTGGTATGGATGCGGCCCTGGGTTTCGGTCGCCGGCACGCGCTGCACGCGGTGGCCGCCGGACTCGAACTTCAGCTTGCCGTACACGCCGTCACCTTCCACGCGCAGCACCACTTCCTTGTAGCCGCCCACCTCGCCATCGCTGGCGCTCACGATTTCGCAGCGCCAGCCCTGGCGTTCGGCATAGCGCGTGTACATACGCAGCAGGTCCCCGGCAAACAGGGCCGACTCGTCGCCGCCCGTGCCCGCGCGGATTTCCACGAACGCGTTGCGCACGTCGTCGGGGTCGCGGGGCAGCAACAGCATCTGCAGTTCGTCCTCCAGTGCGGCGACGTCGGCCTGGGCTGTCGCGATTTCCTCTTTGGCCATGTCGGCCATCTCGGGGTCGTCCAGCATTTCGCGCGCGCCCGCCAGGTCGGACTCGCGCTGCAGGAACGCAGCGAAGCGGCCCGCGACCTCGGTCACTTCCGCATGCTCGCGCGTCAGCGCGCGAAAGCGCTCCATGTCGTTGACCACGTCGGGCTGTTGCAGGAAGAAGTCCAGCTCCTGCAGGCGGACAGGGTAGCGGTCGAGTTGCTGGCGGAGAAAGGGTTTCATGAATGCATGCGGCGGTGCGAGCGGGACGGTTGCAGGCAGCCCTGCAACGGCGGGGTCAGGGTGGGCGACCGCCGCTAACGCTCTTTGCGCAGAAAGAAATGCTGGATCGCCGTGCTGGCCCGCTCGCGCGCCTGGGCGTCGCCCGCATGCAGCTCGGCCATGGCGCCGTGCAGCATCTTCTGCGTGAGGCCGCGCGACAGCGCTTCCATCACCGCTTCAACGTCTTCGCCTTTGGCCAGCAGCTTGCGCGCGCGGGCCAGTTCGGCGGCGCGCCATTCGTCGGCCTGGGCGTTGAGCTGCTGGATCAGTGGGACAGCGCCGCGCTGGTCCATCCAGTGCATGAAGCTCTGCACGCCGGCGTCGATGATGGCCTCGGCCTGCGCCACGGCGGCCTGGCGGTTGGCCTGGCCGGTCTGCACCACATGGGCCAGGTCGTCCACGGTGTACAGGTAAATGTCTTCCAGGCCCTTGACCTCGGGCTCGATGTCGCGCGGAACGGCCAGGTCCACCATGAACATGGGGCGGTGCTTGCGCCGCTTGATGGCGCGCTCCACCGCGCCCAGGCCGATGATGGGCAGCGTGCTGGCCGTGCAGCTCACCACGGCGTCGAACTCGTGCAGCCGGTCGGGCAACTCGGCAAGGCGCATGACCTCGCCGGCGAATCGCGTGGCGAGCCTTTCGCCGCGTTCCAGCGTGCGGTTGGCGATGGCGATGGACTGGGGGTTCTTGGCCGCGAAATGCGTTGCGGCCAGCTCGATCATCTCGCCCGCGCCGACGAACAGCACGCGGATCTGGCCCAGGTCCTCGAACAGCTGGCCGGCCAGGCGCACGGCGGCGGCGGCCATGCTGATGGAATGTGCGCCGATTTCGGTGGAGCTGCGCACCTCCTTGGCGACGGCAAAGGAACGCTGGAACAGCTGGTTCAGCGTGGTGCCCAGGGCGCCGGCCTGCTCGGCGGCCCGCACGGCGTCCTTCATCTGGCCCAGGATCTGGGGCTCGCCCAGGACCATGGAGTCCAGCCCGCTGGCTACGCGGAAGGCGTGGCGCGCGACCAGCCCGTCCTGCAGGGTGTAGGCGTGCGAGCGCAGCAGCGACGGCGACACGCCGCCCGAATGGGCCAGCCAGTCCAGCGTGTGGTCGATGGCCTGGTGGTCGCCCGCGCAGTAGATCTCGGTGCGGTTGCAGGTGGACAGGATGGCGGCTTCGGGGCCGCGTGCCACACGCCCACCCAGCGATTCACGCAGCCCCTTGAGCGTGGGCTCCACCTGGTCGATGGCAAACGCAAACCGGCCGCGCAAATCCAGCGGCGCAGTGGTGTGGTTGATGCCCAGGGCCCAGACTGCCATGCTTTGAAAGGGAACTCGTATCGTGAGGAACAGCCCGGATTATAAAATTTGCCGATCCATCAAGCACTTGCATTGCATCAATCGCCCTGATCGGGATATCTCATGGGACCGCTGGACCTGCTGCTTCACCTGCTGAACTTCGTGGCGCCCGCGGTCTTCACGGGCGCGGGGCTGGCCCTGCTGTCCCATCTGTTGTGGCGCGGCAAGGCCGCAAGGCCTTCGCTGGCCTCGCAGGCTGCTATCAATTCAATAGCTGGCATTGCCGTGCTGGCGGCGGGTCTGTGGTACTTTGGCCGCGACGGCAAGATGGCCACGTATGGCGCGCTGGTGCTGGCCTGCGCCGCCAGCCAGTGGGTCGCGGGGCGTCACTGGCGATAATCATCCGCCTATGCTGTTCCTGATCTCGCCTGCCAAGTCGCTGGACTATGAGACCCCCGTCGATGGCGACGTGCCCCACACGCTCCCACAGTTCGTGCCGCAGGCCACCCGGCTCATCAAGGTACTGAAAAAGAAGTCACCCCGCCAGATCGCGGGCCTCATGGACCTGAGCGATGAGCTGTCCGCGCTGAACGTGGCCCGATACCAGGCCTGGGTGCCCGAATTCACCGCTGCCAATTCGCGCCAGGCGGCGTTGGCGTTCGATGGCGACGTGTATGGCGGGCTGCAGGCGCGCGAGCTCACGGCTGCGCAACTGACGTGGGCGCAGGAGCATCTGTGCATCCTGAGCGGCCTGTACGGCGTGCTGCGCCCGCTGGACCTCATGCAACCGTACCGGCTGGAGATGGGCACGACCCTGACCGTCGGAACATCGCGCAACCTGTACCAGTTCTGGGGCAGGCAAATTGCCGACCACCTGAACGAACGCCTGCAGGCCGACCGTACGCCGGTGGTGGTCAACCTGGCCTCGCAGGAATACTTCAAGTCGGTGGACCTGAAGACCCTGAACGCCCGCGTCATCGAATGCGTGTTCGAGGACTGGAAGTCCGGCCGCTACAAGGTCATCAGCTTTTTTGCCAAGCGCGCACGCGGCCTCATGGCGCGCTATGCCATCACCCACAAGGTGGCCACGCCGCGCAAACTGGAGGGCTTCGATCTGGAGGGCTACGCCTTCGACGCGCAAGCCTCGCAACCCGACCGCTATGTTTTCAGGCGCAGGAGTTCCGAATGAGCAACACCACGGCATCCAGCCAGCCGATCACGCCCGAGCTGCGCAAATGGATCATCGAGCAGGCGCAGGCCGGCTACACGGCCGAGACCGTCCTGCAGTCCATGAAGGCGTCCGGCTGGGCCGAGGACGTGGCCATCGAGGCGATGGAGTCCACGCTGAAGGGCCACGCCGAACAGCAGGCCGTGGCCGCCGGCCTGGCGCCTGGCGTGCCGGTGCCCGAGCCGGCACTGGACGATTCGCCGCTGTACATCGACGTGGGCGACCGGCGCGTGCATGTGCTGCAGTCCATGTTCAATCCGCGCGTGGTGGTCTTTGGCAGCCTGCTGTCCGACGAGGAGTGCGACGCGCTGATCGCGGCGGCCAGGCCGCGCATGGCGCGCTCGCTCACGGTGGCAACCAAGACCGGCGGCGAGGAACTGAACGCCGACCGCACGAGCAACGGCATGTTCTTCCAGCGCGGCGAGAACGAGATCGTCAAAAGGCTGGAAGAACGCATCGCGAAGCTCGTGAACTGGCCGGTGGAGAACGGCGAGGGCCTGCAGATCCTGCAGTACGGCCCCGGCGCCGAATACAAGCCGCACTACGACTACTTCGACCCCAACGAGCCCGGCACGCCCACTATCCTCAAGCGCGGCGGGCAGCGCGTGGCCACGCTGGTCATGTACCTGGGCGAGCCCGACAAGGGCGGCGGCACGACCTTTCCCGACGTGCACCTGGAGGTCGCGCCCAAACGCGGCAATGCCGTGTTCTTCAGCTATGAGCGCGCGCACCCCAGCACGAAGACGCTGCATGGCGGCGCACCCGTGATCGCGGGCGAGAAATGGATCGCCACCAAATGGCTGCGCGAGCGCCGCTTCGAGTGAGGCCCCGCGCATGAAAGTCCGCGCCAACGGCATCGACGTCGAGGTCGAGGACACCGGCGCCGATGGCTCGCAGGCGGGCCGTCCCGTGGTGATGCTCATCATGGGCCTGGGCATGCAGCTCATCGCCTGGCCGCCGGCCCTGGTGCAGGCGCTGGTGGATGCGGGCTTCCGCGTGATACGCCACGACAACCGCGACATTGGCCTGAGCCAGCACTTCGACCATCTGGGCATGCCCAATGTGCTGTGGGAATCGCTCAAGCTCAAGCTGCGCCTGAACGTGCGCGCCCCGTACCGGCTGCACGACATGGCACTGGACGCGATCGGCGTGCTGGACGCGTTGGGCATCCCGCAGGCCCACATCGTCGGCGTCAGCATGGGCGGCATGATCGCCCAGTGGGTGGCGCTGGCGGCGCCGCAGCGTTGCCTGAGCCTGACCAGCATCATGAGCACCAGCGGCGCGCGCGGCCTGCCCGAGCCGAAGGCGCACGTTGTGCGTGCGCTGCTCGGCCGGCCCGCGGGGCCGGGGCAGCAGGCGATCGTGGACCACTACGTCAAGCTCTTCCGCGTGATCGGCAGCCCCGGCTACCCGCAGGATGACGCGCAGATGCGCGCGCGCATCCTGGCCGGGCTGCAGCGCAACCACCACCCCGTGGGTACCGTGCGCCAGCTGCTGGCCGTGGCCGCCGACACGGGCCACCGCGCGCCGCAGCTTGCGCGCATCACCGCGCCCACGCTGGTGATGCATGGCAAGGACGACCCGCTCGTGCCGTACCCCTGCGGCCTGGACACCGCCAGACGCATTCCCGGCGCGCGCATGGTCGGCATAGGCGGCATGGGCCACGACCTGCCGCCCGGCGTGGTGGACCGCCTGCTCGAACCGCTGCTGCCACATCTGCAAGGCGCCTGACCGCGTATTCAATCCATGACCGCTCCCAACACCCCCGAAGGCTCGCTGCTGGGCAAGCCCGCGGCCTATGCCGACCAGTACGACGCGGCGCTGTTGTTTCCCATTGCACGCGCAGCCAAGCGCGAAGAGATCGGGCTCACGGGCCCGTTGCCGTTCTTCGGCGCCGACATGTGGACGGCCTTCGAGCTGAGCTGGCTCACGCCGCGAGGCAAGCCGCAGGTGGCGATCGCGCACGTCACCATTCCGTGCGAGACGCCCAACATCATCGAAAGCAAGTCGTTCAAGCTGTACCTGAACAGCTTCAACAACACCCGTTTCGACGGACCGGACGCGGTGCGCGAGCGCCTGCGCGCCGACGTGTCGGAAGCGGTGTGGCGCGGCGCTGCGCCCATGTCGTCGGTCGGCGTGCGGCTGGTGCTGCCCGAGGCGTTCGACCGCGAACCCATCCACGAACTGGACGGCCTGAGCCTGGACCGCCTGGACATCGAATGCACGCACTACCGGCCCGCGCCCGACCTGCTCACGGCCGCGTTTGACGAGCAGCCCGTGACGGAAGTGCTCACCAGCAACCTGCTCAAAAGCAACTGCCTGGTCACCGGACAACCGGACTGGGGCAGCGTGCGCATCGCCTACAGCGGCCCGCAGATCGACCAGGGCTCGCTGCTGCGCTATATCGTGAGCTTTCGTAACCACAACGAGTTTCATGAGCAGTGCGTGGAGCGCATCTTCGCGGACATCCGCGCGCGCTGCCGACCCACCCAGCTGTCGGTCCATGCGCGTTACACCCGGCGCGGCGGGCTGGACATCAACCCGTTGCGCACCAGCCACCCGCAGGCGCTTCCGGCCAACGTTCGCACCGCACGGCAGTAGCGTCTAGAGCTGAGATATGTCAAAAAGCATAGGTATCTCGATAGCGTCGAACTATCATTGCTGGCCTTGAAGAATGACCTCGTTGCTCATGCTGCCAGCAGTCGTAATGAAAGTGTCGACGCGCTGAAGCGCCTGCGTGCTGCCACGCAGGCGCTGCATCACCAACTGGATGCGCAGTTGCCGCTCGCCCGTATTGACGCCCGGCGCAGCGACTACCTCGCACATCTGTGTGTTCTGCAGCCCTGGCTTGCCGCGCTCGCGCCGTTCATGCAGCGCATCGGCTGGGGTGACGGTTATGCCCGTTTGGCCGCCGACGATCTGGCCCTGGCCGGTGAACCAGTGCCCGCGCCCTGGACCCCTGCATGGCCAGCCTCTTCCGCGGCGCCCGGCTTTGTGTGGGGCGTGGCCTATGTGGTCGAAGGCTCGCAGCTGGGGGGGCAGACGCTGTACCGGCGCCTGCAAGGTGCGCTTGCGCCGCTGCCATTGAATTTCCTGCGTGGCCATGGCGACGCCACGGGATCCCACTGGCGCCGGTTTCTGGCCGCCTTGGACGAAGCGCTGGATTCACACACCGCCATCGACGCCGCCTGCGACGGCGCCGTGTGGGCGTTTACGACCCTGATAGACAACTACAAAAGAAAAGGACTTGTTGGATGAAATCGGCAACCGGCGAATTTGAAGTCACGCTGGACAACTGCGATCGCGAGCCCATTCACATTCCGGGGCGCATCCAGTCCCACGGCATTCTGCTGGCGTTGGGCCCGGACCGTCGTGTGAGCCATCTGAGCGCCAATGCCGCACAGATGCTCGGGGCAGACGCGCCGGTGCTGGGCCAGCCGCTGGCCGAGACCTGCCTGGCCGCGCAAGCTGACGTCATGCAGGCACTGCAGGAATGCCTGGACGCGGACGGCGACGACGTGAACCCCGTTGCACTCGAGGTGCAGGTCTGCGGCGCGAGCTATGAGCTGGTGGGCCATCGCCTGGGCGACCGGGTGGTCGTGGAACTGGAGCGGCTGGCCGGGGAGTCCGAGGCCGGCGCGGACCATGCCTTCAAGGGCCACCGCGCGCTGAACCGGCTCAAGCGCCAGCGCACGCTGGCCGACTTGCTGGCCGCGGCGGTGGAAGAGGTGCGGGCGCTGACCGGCTTTGACCGCGTCATGGCGTACCGCTTCCGGCATGACGACAGCGGCGACGTGGTGGCCGAGTCCTGCGCGCAATCGCTGGAGCCCTTCGTGGGGCGGCGCTATCCGGCCAGCGACATCCCGGCACAAGCCCGGCGCCTGTATGTGCTGAACACGCTGCGCAACATTGCCGATGTGCGCAGCCAGACCGTGCCTGTGCTGGCGCTGCCTGGCGAGCAGGCGCCGCTGGACATGAGCTACTGCGTGATGCGCAGCGTATCGCCCGTGCACATCGAATACCTGAACAACCTGGGCGTGGGCGCGTCCATGAGCATCTCGGTTGTGATCAACGGGGCGCTGTGGGGCATGATCGCCTGCCACCACATGGCGCCGCGCCATGTGCCCTACAGCGTGCGCTCGGCCTGCGACGTGGTGGCGCAGATCCTGGCGGCCAATGTGCAGGGTCTGAGCGCGCGTGAGCACGCCCAGCGGGCCGAGGCGGCTGCGTCCGCGCGATCCCGCGCCATTGAGCTTCTGCTGCACGGCGACGACGGCGTGTTCTCGCTGATGCCGCAGGCCGCGGAGCTGTGCGGCATGTTCGATGCTCATGGGTTGGTGCTGGCCGAGGACTCCAAACTCGCGACGTGGGGGGGCGTGCCTGCTCAGGCCGCACGCGAATTCGTCCAGTGGCTGAACGACTCGGCGGCCGATCGCCAGCGGCCGCTGGCCTGGGCGAACACACTGGCTGACCTGCCGGCCGCGTTAAAGGCCGCGCTGGGCAACTGGTGCGGCTACCTTGCCATGCGCTTTTCGGATCTGACGCGCGGCTGGGTTGTGCTGCTGCGCAAGGAGCAGATTGAAACCATTGCCTGGGGTGGCCGACCCGAGAAGGAATACACCACGGGCCCGCTGGGCCCCCGCCTGACGCCGCGCGGGTCATTTGACGTCTGGAAGGAAGAAGTGCGCGGGGCGGCTGTTCCGTGGACAGCGGCAGACCTGGAAATCGGTCATGACTTCATGGCCGAACTGGTCCGTGCCAGCGTGGCCCGCAGCGCCGAGCTGGAGCGCGCCCGCTCGCACCTGCTGTCCATGCTGTCTGTCGGTATGGAGCGCGTCAGTGGCCCGCAGGCCGACGACACGAATCCCGGCCGGCCTCCCGGCACGCGCATGCAACGCCTGGTGGGCCAGGTGCTGGACGCATCGCGCCTGCAGACCGGCGGGGATCTGGGGCTGCGCATGGAGCCGTGCGATCTGGCCGCGCTGGTGCGCGAACTGATCGACGAAGCAGCCGTGGCGCATCCGGACACCCGTTTCATCCGCGAACTGCCCCGGTCACTGCCGGTGGTCGCGGACGCCGAACGGCTGCGTGACACCGTGCGCGGCCTCGTCAGCAATGCCCGCCTGCACGGCGCGCCTGGTGAACCCGTGCTGGTGCAGCTGCAGCAGGTGGGTGATGACGTGGTGCTGGACGTCACCAATACCGGCGCGGCTATCGCCGAGGAGGTTGCCCAAACGCTGTTCGACCCTTTCCGCGCGTCGGTGGCGATGCAGGCGACGGCAGGCCTGGGCCTGGGGTTGTATATCGCCCGCCACGTGGCGCTGGGCCATGGCGGGAACCTGTCGTATGCCTACGCGGAGCCTTACGTGACGTTTTCGCTAAGCCTGCCGCTCAACCCGCCTCGCTGAACTGCACCAGCGGCGGCAGCGGCGCAAAGCTGCCGGGGCGCTTTTCCTTCATGGCCGCGACGGATTCGCGCACGTTTGCGTTGCTCCAGATCGCGCCTTGCACCCAGCCCATCTGCCTGAGCGCGTCGTCCACCGAATGGTCGCGCGCGTAGTGGATGACCTGCTTGGTGCCCCAGATGGCCACGGGCGGCTTGGCGGCGATCTCGGTGGCGCACTGCATCGCTGCGGCCAGCAGGGCCTGCGGCGTATCGAACACTTCGTTCACCAGCCCCAGGGCCAGCGCCTTCTGTGCGGGCAGGCGGCGGCCGGTGTAGGCCAGCTCCTTGACGACGGCCAGCGGGATGAGTTTGGGCAGGCGCTGCAGCGTGCCCACGTCGGCCACCATGCCGATGTTGATTTCCTGGATGCAGAAGAACGCGTCGGCCGTCGCGTAGCGGATGCAGCAGGCGGTGACCATGTCGACCGCGCCGCCGATGCAGCCGCCCTGGATGGCCGCGATGACCGGAATGCGCAGCGTCTCCAGCTTCGTGAACGTCTGCTGCATGGGCAACAGCAGGTCATAGATGGCGGCGCGGCCTTCGGGGCTCTGGTCGTCCATGGCGATGGCGCCGCCAAAGGTCTCCAGCGCCATGCCCGCGCTGAAATGCTTGCCCGTGGACGAGATCACCAGCGCCCGCGCCCGGCCGTCGCGGTGCAGCTGCGTCAACGCGTTGTCCAGCTCGCGCCAGAACGTAGGGTTCATGGTGTTCAGCGCCTCGGGCCGGTTCAGCACGAGGTGGGCGACATGGTCTTTCTCGGTCAGTTCAAAGCATTGCATGGCGGTCTCCTGTGCCGCCACTGTACGGCGCGCAGGCGCCTGCCGGAAAGCGCCTGCGGGACAGCGCCGTGGGTGCGTGCTAGACCCTGCGTCGCCGCGGCACGACCTGCAGTTGCACCGTGGCCCGGGCCACGGCTGCGCCGACAGTCACGGTCTGCGCGGGCAGGTCGATCAACTGCTCGCCGTGCCACACGCGGACCTGCGCCGTGCCATCGGGGATGTCGCCGAAAACGGCCTGGCCTTCGGGCGTGGTCAGTTGCGCCCAGGGCGAGTCCGAGACGTAGACGTGGCCTCGCATGGAACCATGAATGTGGCAGCCAAGCAGCACCGCCCCTGCCTTGTCCAGCGTGACTTCCGCCGTTTTGGCGGGTTTGCCGTCTGCCTTCGCATCCAGGCGCAGCTCGAACCCGCCACCGGTGCCGGTGCCGGTGAACTGCGACAGTCCGGCAGCCGAGCCGCGCACGTGGTGCTCCCACGCGTCGTTGTTGCTGAACGTGACTCTGGCGCCGACGGGCACGATCGTGACCGTGGGGACGAAGCGCATCTTGTCCTGATTGATCGTGGCGGCGGTCGGCAGCGGAACCTTGGGTGCGCCTTTGGTGGCCGGCACGACCACCACGACGGCATCCTGGACAGGCTTGCCCTCCTTGTCCAGCACCGTGACGGACACGGTGCCGGCGTGCGCGGCCGCTGCCAGGGAGCATGCCACCAGCAGGGCAAAGTGTGGGTGTCGCATGGCCATCAGCGCACCGTGATCGTGTCGCGGTGCATTGGTGCCAGTTGCGCCAGCAACTGGTTCTGCGCGCGGAACGGGATGCCCTGCGCCTGCATCGTCTGCTGGAGCACTTCGACCAGCGCATTGAAGTCGGACTTCTTGATATCCAGATTGGCATGCGCGGATTTCATGTCGGCGCCCTTGTACGAACAGGGACCGCCAGTGACCTGGCAGAACTGCTCCACGAGCTGTTCCTTCACGCGCTGCTGGTTGGCCGGCTTGAAGTGCGGCGCCGTGCGTGGATCGGCCAGCAGCCGCACCATGAAGTCATCCATCAGCTTCACCAGACCTGGCTTGGCGCCAAACGTCTGGTAGAGCGCATCGGAGGCCGGCATACCGGCAGCAGCGGGCGCGGGGGTCTGGGCAGAAGCCAGGCCGCAGAAAGCCAGGACCAGGGCAATGAGGGTCGTTTTCATGGGGATTCCTTGTGAAGATCAGAACGCAACCTGTGCCGACAGGTAGGCACCGGTCTGTTTGCGGTTGCCGGTGATGCCGGGAACGACCCGGCCCAGGTCCACGTAGGCCAGGGTCACCGAAAGGTTCTTGCTGGGAGCCCAGGCAATGAAGATGTCCTTCCAGTCATCCTCGCGCAGTGCGCTGCCCAGTCCGGCCGCGCGGCCCAATGCTTCCAGGTTGTTGGGCTTGAAACGGTATTCGGCGCCTACCGCCACGTTACGGCTCAGCAGATACGCCACCGACAGCTCCGGCTGCAGGCTGTAGCTGTCACGGGCCGGGTTTTTGCCGCCGAAGCCCAGCAGGCCGTTCTGGTTGGCCTTGGTGGCACGCAGCGTGCCGTTGACGAGCAGGCCCTGCGCCAGCAGGAGTTTGGTCGCGCTGACATACGCATCCACGCCGCTGGTTTTGGCGCCCAGGAAGTTCAGCACCGAACCCAGCGAACCGGGGCGTGTGTTTTTGTATTCCAGCCCCACGGCAATCTGCGGCATCCACGTGTCGCTGTCCAGAACGGCGTCGCCCGCCACACGGAGCTTGACGCCCACGATGTCCATTTTGATGTGCTGGCCGGGCGTCACACCGAACGGTGCGATGCCGTTCAGCGCGATGGCCGGGGAGGCATTGAAGTCCTGCCGCGCCAAGGACAGTTCAAGGCGATCCTTGAAACCCAGCGTCGCGCCATAGGTAGTCAGTCCGTAATCCTGCGTGCTGGCCCGTGACAGGTGCGCGGATGCGCCGGTTTCACCTTCGGTGGCGTTGGTGCCGATCACCGCCCACGGGGTCAGCCCGCCGCCCGCCGCGCCATCAATGGAGCTGACCCCTCCGGTCAGCAGCAGCTTGCCGGTGTCGGCCTGTGCCAGGCTTGCCCCCAGTGCGGCCAATGCCAGGACCAGTGCCTTTTTCGCATGTTTCATTGTGGAACTCCGTCGTTGAAAAAATGGGATACCAGCCCGTTACGACGGTTTGTCACATTTGGATTCAATTGTGGGCAGCCGGCCCACCGGCGCGGACCGACGGCTAGCGCCGCCCGGCCCAGTCGCAGCGCAACCTGCAAGCCCTGTGCGCGCGCAGGCGCCACGCAACATACCCGCCGGGCAACAACATGCCTGCCATGCACAGGGGTATGGCCCACCACTGGCCAAAGGCCAGCGCGGGCAGCCAGCCAACCCAGCCCATGAGCCACAGCGTCAGCACGGCGTCCCACAGGTGGTACTCCACCGGATGGTCGATGCGGTGTGCGACGAGCCAATGCTTGATGCGCTGCATTTCGGTCAGGGTCATGGCGGCCGCTTTCATCAAAACAGGGGGGTGGTTTTACTGTAAGAATGGAGTAAGGATCCGTCAACAGCTGCAGACATTCGGGAAAGCCCTGAGCGCTTTGTCAGGCGAATGACAGTGCTTGCGGGCACAGTGCAGACCACTACAAAAGAATGCGTTGAGGAGACATCGGATGGAGACCACCCAACCCAGCCTGCCGCCACCGCAGCAGCAACAGCAGCGACGCTTCCGGCAGACGCCGCGCGGAAAGTTGCGAGCCCGCGCGCCGGCGCGGTCCACCGCGCATGCCGCGCTGTCGGCCCATCTGCACGACCTGCTGCAGATGTGCGGCGACGGGGCGGACCTGAACCAGTTGCGGCAGTTCATGCCGCCACGCACGCTGCAGGAGTCGTTGCAGACATTGGTGGCGTTGGGACTGGTGGAACCTGTGGCGCCGCCTGCCTCGCAACTTGCAGCGGCCTGAGCCACCGCCTACCAGAGCTTTGCGCAGTTGCCGCTGAAAACCACCGGACCTGGGGTGGTGGGTGCGTCACCGGTTTCCTGCGTGACTACGAGCTTCTGCACCCGGGACAGCAACTGCTCCGATGTTGCCGGAAGCTGCGACACCGCAGACCCTGCGAGCGGGATGGCCCCCAGCGCGAACGCCGGCCCCGTGGCCGGTACGGCCCACAGCACCAGCCGGCCCTGCGGCGGCGGCGTGATGGGGCCAATCACCTTGATGGTCATGGTTCGGCCGTGCCGCAGCGAGCTGACCAGCAGCTTGCCGTTGCCTTGGTCGTCGGTCAGCAGGCCGACATAGCTTTGCGGCAGGCGCTGGCCGGTGAGCATGGCCACGCGGTCGGCCGACACGAACAGGCCGGGGCTCGCCAGAAACAACCCCGCCATCAGCGTCACGCCCGCCGCCAGGCCGCCCAGACCCCAGCCTGCAGGCCGCCACCATGCGTTGCCGGCCCCTGCGGACGCACCGGCCTGCGCGGCAGGGCGCGTGCGCGCGTCCACGGCCGCCCACACGCGCGCGGGCGCGGAGCGCGGCGGCACCTGCGCGCCCAGCGGCGACAGCCGCGTTTCCCACTGCGCCACGGCCAGTCGCAGGTCCGCGCGGTCCTGCAGCAGCGCCGCAAAGCGGCGGCGCGCGCCGCCGGCCAGCGTACCAAGCACCCAAGTTGACGCCAGATGGTCCACCAGCGCGGGATCGGTGTACCTCATGCCGCCACCTCCCGCGCGGCCAGACAGGTCTTTAGCTTGTCCAGTCCGCGCCGGATCCATGCCTTGACCGAGCCCAACGGCGCGCCCATCTGCTGGGCTACCTCGCTGTGCGTCAGGCCCTGGTAGTAGGCCAGGGCCAGGCTCTGGCGGTGGCTCGCGTCCAGCGCGGCCAGGCAGGCCTGCACGTGCAGCGCGCGCGTGGCTTCGTTGAAGAGGTCCAGCGCGCTGGCCGCGGCCCCGCCGGACGCGGCACCGTCCGCGCCTTCGTCGTCCAGGGCGCTTTCGGCGCGGCGCGTGCGCTGGCGCAGCGCGTCCAGCGCCTTGTTGCGCACGATGGCGATCAGCCAGGTCATGGGCTGCACGGCCTGGCCGTTGATCTCGCTGCGGTAACTGCCGGCGTTCTTCCAGATGCTCACGAAAGCCTCTTGCAGCACGTCCTCGGCTGCCTGTTCACGCCCCAACATACGGATGGCAACGCCAAACAGATGCGCCTGGGTGCGTGCATACACCTGCGCGAAGCAGGCGTGGTCGCCCGCAGCGGTGCGCTGCAGCAGATCGGCAAGCGACAGACTGTCCATGCTCATGCGGGGAGTATAGGGACCGCCAGGCAGCGTCCGCGCTTCAGAAAAGCTGCGGCGTCTGCGTGTCGCCTGCCGCCGGCGTTGCCGCTGGAGCCCCGGCCTGCTCGCGCAGCGCCTGCGCATCGGCCGCGCGCGCCAGCGTGCCCACCCGTACGCCCAGCAGCCGGAAGCGCCGCGTGAGGTCGATGCGCTTCAGGCACAGCCCGGCGGTGTGGCGGATGAGCTTTGCGTCGGCCGTGTAGTCGGCCAGCGTCTGGTCGCGTGTGACGATCTTGAAGTCGCCGTAGCGCAGCTTCACGCCGATGGTCTTGCCCACGTAGCCCTTGCGCTGCAGGTCGCCGGCCACGCGCTCGCACAGGTCGGTGAAGATCGCGCCCAGCTCGGCCCTGTCGCGCACGGCGTGCAGGTCGCGGTCGAAGGTGGTCTCGCGGCTCATGGACACCGGTTCGCTTTCGGTCTGCACGGGCCGGTCGTCGCGGCCCCAGGCGGCGTCGTGCATCCAGGCGCCGTAGCTTTTGCCGAAGTTGTCGACCAGCCATTCACGCGACTGCGCCGCGATGTCACCGATGGTCATGAGGTGCAGTTTGTGCAGCTTGATCTCGGCCTTGGGGCCGATGCCGTTGATCTTGCGCACGGGCAGCGGCCACACCCTGGCCTGCACGTCGGCCTCGTGCACGATGGAAATGCCGTTGGGCTTGTTGAACTCGCTGGCCATCTTGGCCAGCAGCTTGTTGGGCGCCACGCCGATCGAGCAGGTCAGGCCCGTGGCGTCGAAGATGCTTTTCTGGATCAGCCGCGCCAGCACACGGCCGCCTTCGCGCTGGCCGCCCGGCACGTCGGTGAAGTCGATGTAGACCTCGTCCACGCCACGGTCCTGCATGACGGGCGCGATCTCGGTGATGATGGACTTGAACTGGCGCGAATACTTTCGCACCTCTTCAAAGTCCACCGGCAGCAGGATGGCCTGGGGGCACAGCTTGGCCGCCTTCATGAGCCCCATGGCCGACCCCACGCCGAACTGCCTCGCGGCATAGGTGGCCGTGGTGATGACGCCGCGGCCGGCGTAGTCCTTCAGCAGCGGAAAGGCGTCGGGCGGGATGCGGTGCATCGGCACGTCGGCGTACTTTTCGGCCAGCGCCTCGTCCAGCCGCCTGCGGCCTCCGCCGATCACCACCGGCAGCCCCTTGAGCTGCGGGTAGCGCAGCAGCTCCACCGACGCATAGAACGCGTCCATGTCCAGGTGGGCAATGCGGCGGATCGGGGGGCGGGCGGTCACCCCGGGAGCATATCGCCGCGCCGGTCAGAAAGCTTTCAGGATGGCGATGTGCCCGGGCAGGTCCTGGCCGTGTTCCTTGCGCAGCGACAGCGGGTCCATCTTCAGCACCTCGAAGCCGTGCTTCGCGGCCAGCCTGCGGATGTAGTCGGGCGACTGCGCGTAGCGGCGGCTGGCCTGCAGGGTGAAGTCAGCGCCTTCGCACGACTCGATCGAAAAGCCGAAGAGCCCGCCCGCGTGCATGCGCTGGCGCACACCGGCGAACACCGGGTCCAGATCGCCGATGTAGATGAACACGTCGGTTGACACGACCAGCCCGTAGCGC
>JAYRLC010000059.1:0-16126 GCA_041905405.1 Ramlibacter sp.
CATTGTGCGGGGTAATACCCGCATAAACCAACGGATATCAGAACATCAGTGTCTTCCATGTTGGTTCAGACTGCGTTATCGTGGAATCGCACATGCTTCATGGCTGGAGGCTTTTCGATGGTCAAGCGTTCGGTTGATTTGCAGGTACTTCCGTCACCGGGGCTCAAGGACGCCCCTGTGCTGGACCTCATGTGCTCGCATTTCGTGCTGACGCTGGCCGCCAAACAGGGCGCCAAGTTCAACGTGCGCCGCGACCTGAACGGCCTGCTGTCATTGGCCGGCCGCCACCTGGTGTGGCCCGCGTCGGCGCTGCAGCGGCTGCGTGAATTCCTGGCGCGCCGCTGCAAGGACAACGAGTTCTGGCGTGGGCACGAGGCGCTGTCCACCCGTGACTTCATGGAACGCCATGGTGTGTGGCGCGGCCCGTATGAAGAAGGCACGCTGTTCTTCTACCTGGATGAATACGCCAAGGACGCGCCCAAGGACCTGCTGGCCGTGTTGTCGGTCACCGGCACCTGGCTGACCCAGGCGCTGAAGAAGCAGAGCACGCTGGTCGAAAAAAACATCGACGCGCTGTCGGGCCTGCTGCAGCTGAACAAGGCCGAGCGTGCGCTGCTGCTGTACGGCACGCTCGCGCGCTACCAGCGCGACCTGCGCAGCATCCTGGTGGAATTCAAGGTCAACAACGCGCCCGAGGCCTATGCCGCCATCGCCGACATCGCGGGCGTGAACGCGGCCGACGTGGGCGAGGCACTGCGCGCGGGCTCGCGGCTGGAGCGCATCGGCCTGGTCGAAAACCTGATCTCCGAACACAACATCACCGACCTGGCCGACCTGATGAAGGTCAGCGAAAAACTGCCGCCCGTGCTCATGCGCGAATACCGCGACCAGAACGAACTGATGGCCGTTTTCACCCGCCCGTCGGCCAAGAGTGAGCTCGGCATGGCCGACTTTGCGTTCGCGGATGAAGACGCGCAGATGCTGCGCGCGCTGCTGCGCAACGCCGTGGACCGCAAGGAGGCCGGCGTCAACGTGCTGCTGTACGGCCCGCCCGGCACCGGCAAGACCGAGCTGGCCAAGGTCGTCGCGCAGGCCGCGGGGCTGGAGCTGTTTGAAGTGGAATACGCCGACCGCGACGGCAACTCGCTGTCGGGCCGCGACCGCTACCGCTCGCTGCAGATCGCGCAGGTGTTCCTGAAAGGCAGTGCGCAGGCCGCGCTGCTGTTCGACGAGGTCGAGGACGTGTTCCCGCCCATCTCGAGCGAGGCCGCGCAACTCATGGCGCGCGCCGAGCAGATCGCGGCGCCCGCCAACGGCTCGGTCAGCGGCAAGGCCTGGGTCAACCAGATCCTCGAATCCAACGCCGTGCCCACGATCTGGGTCACCAACCGCATCGAGCAGATCGACCCGGCGTTCCGCCGCCGCTTTGCGTACCACCTGGAGCTCAAATCGCCGCCACCCGGCGCGCGCGAAGGCCTGGTGCGCAAGACGCTGGAGGGCGTGGCGGTGTCCGACGCCTTCGTCGCCAAGCTGACGGCGCGCAAGGGCCTGACGCCCGCGCAGATCCGTACGGCGGTGCGCTTTGCCGGGCTGGCGCAATCGGGTGGCATCGAAACCGAGGCGCTGATCGAGCGCCAGCTGCGCAACGCCGACCAGGCGCTGGGCAACCGCGCACAGGGCGCGGGCGAGCGGCGCAGCGTGACCACATACGACCTGAGCATGCTGAACGTGGAGACGCGCTTCGAAGTGCCCCGCATCGTGCAGGCGCTGAAAAGCCGCGGCCACGGCACGCTGTGCTTTTATGGCGCGCCGGGCACCGGCAAGACGGCGCTGGCCGAACACGTGGCGCGCGAACTGGACCGCCCGCTCATCATCAAGCAGGCCAGCGACCTCATGAGCAAATTCGTTGGCGAGACCGAACAGAACATGGCCGCCATGTTCCGCGAGGCCGAGTCTGAAAAAGCCGTGCTGCTGCTGGACGAGGCCGACAGCTTTCTGCAGGACCGCCGCGGCGCGCAGCGCACGTACGAGGTGACCGAGGTCAACGAAATGCTGCAGGGCATGGAGCGCTTCAACGGCATCTTCATCTGCACGACCAACCTGCTGGACCGCCTGGACCAGGCGGCGCTGCGCCGCTTCACGTTCAAGATCAAGTTCATGCCGCTGACGGCCACGCAGCGCGAAGCGATGTTCGTGACCGAGGCGCTGGCGGGTGACGCGGCGCTGATGACCAGCGAGCTGCGCGCGCGCCTGTCAAAACTCCAGCAGCTGTGCCCCGGCGACTTTGCGGCGGTGAAGCGGCAGGTGGACATATTGGCGGCCGAGTTCAGCGCCGCCGAGTTCATGGACCAGCTGGAGTCCGAGCACCGCATCAAGCCCGAGGTGCGGGAGTCGCGCGGGATGGGGTTCGTGCAGTAGCGCCTAGACGGCGCCGACTACGCGCAGCACTTCCTCGCCATACGCCTCGAGCTTCTTCGCCCCGATCCCGCTCACACCCTGCAGATCCTCCAGCGACTGCGGCTGCATCGCCGCGATCGCGGCCAGTGTTGCGTCATGAAAGATCACGTACGCCGGCAGGTTGTGTTCGCGCGCCACTTCAGCGCGCCACGCCTTCAGTGCGGCAAAGCGGGCCTGGCCTTCATCGGTCAGCGCGGCGGCCACGGCAGACGGGGTGCGGGCCGGCTTGTCGCGTTTGGACTTGCCGCCGCTGGGTGCCGACACCGACTCGCGCAGCATCACGGGCTGTTCGCCCTTGAGCACGGCGCGTGAGCCTTCGGTGAGCTGCAGCGTATTGAAAGCCTGCGCGTCCACGTGCAGCGCGCCGGTGGCGATCAGCTGGCGCAGCACGCCGCGCAGCTGCACTTCGCTGTAGGCCGCGCCCAGGCCAAACGTACTGATGCGCTCGTGGCCGAACTGTTTGGTCTTGTCAGTCGTCTTGCCGCGCAGGATGTCCATGATGTGCCCGGCGCCGAAGCTGATGCCGCTTTGCTGCTGCACGCGGTAGATGGTGGACAGCAGCTTGCGCGCCGCATCCGTGCCGTCCCAGACCTGCGGCGGGTTCAGGCAGTTGTCGCAGTTGCCGCAGGGCGAGCTCTTTTCACCGAAGTAGCCCAGCAGCCGCACGCGGCGGCAGTCCACGGCCTCGGCCAGCGACAGCAGCGCGTCCAGTTTGCCGACCATGACTTTCTTGAAGTCCTCGCCCGCGGGGCTTTCGTCGATCATGCGGCGCTGGTTCACCACGTCCTGCAGGCCGTAGGCCATCCAGGCGTCGGCGGCCTGTCCGTCACGTCCGCCCCGTCCTGTTTCCTGGTAGTAGCCTTCGATGTTCTTGGGCATGTCCACGTGCGCGACAAAGCGCACGTCGGGCTTGTCGATGCCCATGCCGAACGCGATGGTGGCCGTCATGACGATCCCTTCCTCGCGCAGAAAGCGGTCCTGGTTGGCCTGGCGCACGGCGGTGTCCAGCCCCGCGTGGTAAGGCAGGGCGGTGATGCCCGCGTCGTTCAGCGTCTGGGCCAGTTCCTCGACCCGCTTGCGCGACTGGCAGTAGACGATGCCGGCGTCGCCCGCGTGTTCGCGCTCGATGAAACGCAAGAGCTGCAGCGTCGGGTCTTTCTTCTCGACGATGGCGTAGCGGATGTTGGGCCGGTCGAAGCTGCTGACGAACTGCTGGGCATCTTCCAGCTGCAGCCGCTCGACGATGTCGGCGCGCGTCAGCGCGTCGGCCGTGGCCGTGAGCGCCAGGCGCGGCACGCCGGGGTAGCGTTCGTGCAGCACCGTGAGCGCGCGGTACTCGGGGCGGAAGTCATGGCCCCACTGGCTCACGCAATGCGCCTCGTCGATGGCGAACAGGCTGAGCTGGCCGCGCTCATTCAGTGAATCGAGCAGCGCCAGGAAGCGCGGCGTCGTCACGCGCTCGGGCGCTGCGTACAGCAGCGTGACGTCGCCGCGCAGCATGCGCTTTTCGACCGCGTTGGCCTCTTCGCCCGACAGCGTGGAGTTGAGGAACGCAGCCTCGACGCCGGCCTCGTGCAGGGCGCCGACCTGGTCGTGCATCAGCGCGATCAGCGGCGACACGACGATGGTCACACCCTGGCCCGCACGCTGCCGCGCAATGGCGGGGATCTGGTAGCACAGGCTCTTGCCGCCGCCCGTGGGCATCAGCACCAGCGCGTCGCCACCGCCCACCACGTGGTCGATGATGGCGGCCTGCGGTCCGCGGAAGGCGTCGTAACCGAAGACTTCCTGAAGGATCTGGAGATTCTGCGAGGGAACCGACAAGGCTACATCTGCTCCCAGGGCAGCCCGTCATGGCGCCAGCCGTTCAGCGTGGACCGCTTGAACTGCTCGTCCAGGTCGCCCTCGAAGCCGTGCACCACGTGGGCCACGTCGGTAAAGCCGGCGGCCTCCAGCGCCTCGCCGGCGGACAGGGTGCGCTTGCCGCTGCGGCAGATCAACAGGATGGGGCGGTCCTTGGCGCCGGCCTCGCGCTCGACGGCGGCGGCAAACGCGGCCGGGTTGGGCGTGAGATCGGGGTATTCGTACCAGGGGATGTTCTCCACCCCGGGCGGGCGGCCGACGTACAGCGATTCGATCTCCATGCGCACGTCCACGAACAGCGTGTCGGGCCGCTGCTGCAGTTGCGTCCAGGCGTCCTGGGGGAGCAGGTTCTTCATAAGCCCTATTGTCTAAGGAAAATCCCGGCCTTCTAAAATGAGGCATATGAAGCCCATTCAATACACCCGCGGCCAGGCCCTGCCCGGCATCCTGGAACAGCGCATTGCCATCCTGGACGGCGCGATGGGCACCATGATCCAGCGCTTCAAGCTGACCGAAGCGCAGTACCGCGGCGAGCGGTTCAAGGACTTCCACAAGGACGTCAAGGGCAATAACGAGCTGTTGAGCCTGACCCGCCCCGACGTCATCAGCGACATCCACGAAGGGTATCTGGCCGCCGGCGCCGACCTGATCGAAACCAACACCTTCGGCGCCACGACCATCGCCCAGGCCGACTACGAAATGGAAGACCTGGCGTACGAGATGAACGTCCAGTCCGCCAAGCTGGCCCGCGCCGCCTGCGACAAGTTCAGCACGCCCGACAAGCCGCGCTTTGTCGCCGGCGCCCTGGGCCCCACGCCCAAGACGGCCAGCATCAGCCCCGACGTGAACGACCCCGGCGCGCGAAATGTGGACTTCGAGTCGCTGCGCGCCGCCTACTACGACCAGACGAAAGCCCTGGTCGAAGGCGGCAGCGACGTGCTGCTGGTCGAGACGATCTTCGACACGCTCAACGCCAAGGCCGCGCTGTTCGCGATCGACGAGTACTTTGAGAAATCAGGCGAGCGCCTTCCCCTGATCATCAGCGGCACGGTGACCGACGCGTCCGGCCGCATCCTCAGCGGCCAGACCGTGACGGCGTTCTGGTACAGCGTGCGCCACGCGCAGCCGCTGGCCATTGGCCTGAACTGCGCCCTGGGCGCGGCGCTCATGCGCCCCTACATCCAGGAGCTGAACCGCGTCGCCCCCGACACCTTCATCAGCTGCTACCCCAACGCCGGCCTGCCCAACCCCATGGCCGAAACCGGTTTCGACGAAACCCCCGACGTCACGAGCCGCCTGCTGCATGAGTTCGCAGCAGAAGGCCTGGTCAACATCGTCGGCGGCTGCTGCGGCACGACGCCGGACCACATCGCGGCCATTCGCCAGGCCGTGCAACCGTTGCCCACCCGCACGCGGCGCGATCCGTTCTACAAAGAAGCCGCCTGAGCCGGTGATGCCGCCCCGGCCGCGCCGGGCCGCACGGCGCGCATCATCTCGATGAATCGCCGCGCCCCCAGGCCCAGCGGCCGTTCCTTGGACCACACCACGTCCACCCACAGCTCCAGCGCGTTGGTGAGGTTGTCGAACGGCAGCTCGCGCAGCGTGCCTTCCAGCAAGGACGCCCGCACGAAGCTGCGCGGAAGCCACCCCCAGCCCAGCCCGGCCTTGATCAGGCTGAGCGCCGCCTCGGGCGCGTCGGTGCGCCAGACCTGGCGGGCAAACACCACGCGCGGGTCGGTGATGGCGCGGTCGCGGCTGGCCACCACGATCTGGCGCGTGTCGATCAGGTGCGCCTCGCGCAGCAGCCCGTCGTCGCCGGCCGCCAGCAGCACGGGGTGGTCCGGCGCCATCACGGCCACCAGCGTTTCGCTGCCCACTTCCTGAAAGCCCTCGCGCCCGTCCAGGCTGGGGCGCTCGAACACCAGCGCCAGTTGCACGCGGCCCTCGTGCAGCAGGCGCAGGGCATCGGTCTGCTGGGCGGCCAGCACTTCCACTTCGAGCAGCGGAAAGTCCTGCGCGAGTGCGGCCAGCGGCGCCGCCCAGGGCGCGGTCAGCAGTTCGGGCGCGATTGCGATCGCCAGCCGGCTTTCCAGCCCCTGGGTCAGGCCCAGTGCATGGGCCTGCAGCTGGCGCAGCTGCGCGGCGAGCTGGCGCGCCTGCGGCTCCAGCGCGCGGGCGGCGGGGGTGGGCTGCGGCTCGCGGCCCGCGCGGTCGAACAGGGGCAGGGCCAACTCGGCTTCGAGGTTGGCGATGGCCATGCTCACGGCCGACGGCACGCGCTTGAGCTGCCGTGCCGCAGCCGAGAACGAGCCCGCATCCAGCACGGCCAGAAAGATGTGCACGTTGTCGCTGGTGAACGCCATGGCGGGATTTTCAGCTGATCTGTCAAAAAAACTGAAATGACCCGACTTTTTATGTCAGCAAGACAGACATAAAGTGCCGTCCATGCAAGGAATCAAGCGAAAAGTGGTCTATGTGACGCTGTACGAGGCCATTGCCATCGCGGTGGCAACCGTGGGGCTGATGGCCATGAGCGGGCAGGGCGCGGTCCATTCGGGAGTGCTGTCGGTCATGGCGTCGGCCATCGCCGTGGTGTGGAACCTGGGCTACAACCACGCGTTCGAGTGGTGGGAGTCGCGCCAGGCCGTCAAGGGCCGCAGCGTGGCGCGGCGCGTGGCGCATGCGATCGGGTTCGAGGGCGGGCTGGCCGCCATCCTGGTGCCGGTGTTTGCCTGGTGGCTCCAGGTCTCGCTGTGGCAGGCGCTATGGATGGACCTGGGCCTGCTGCTGTTCTTCCTGGTCTACACCTTCGTGTTCAACTGGACCTTCGACCGGGTGTTCGGGCTGCCGGTGTCGGCGCAGCCCGCCGCCGTTACAGCGGCATGAGGTTGTTGATTTCCTCTTGCATGGCCTGCGTGAGCTGCGCGTAAAGCTTCAGCTTCTCGGCGCTTTCGCGCATGCGCTCGGCGATGCGCAGCGAGATGGCCATCATGAGCTTGGCGGCGGTGGCCGGGTCGTCTTCCAGCAGCTGGTTCAGCGCGTCGCGCGTCAGGATGGCGCAGCGCACCGTGCTGACGGCCGTGCACGACGCCGAGCGCGGCTCGCCGTCCAGCAGGCCCATTTCGCCGATCAGGCTGCCGGGGCCCAGCACCGTGACCGTGATCGGCTCGGTGCGGCTCACCACGATGGACTCGATCATCACCTCGCCGTCCAGCACCAGCAGCATGAAGTCGGTGTCGTCGGTGTCGCCTTCCTTGATGAAGGTCACGCCCTCGGCGATCTTGTGCGGCTTCATGTAGGTCACGACGATGCGGGCGTCGTCGTTGGTCAACTGCATGAGCGCGCTGGGGGCGGTGAGCATTTCGGCGGCCAGGTCGGCGCTGGTCGAACCCTCGATCGCGCGCAGGCGCTCCTCGGGCATGCGCGATTCGAGGAAGTCAGGGGCCTTCTTTTTGCCGAACAGATTGAACATGGGGCTGTGGTGATTCCGCAGGGGACGTGAGAGAAGCATATTGTGTGACTTAAAATCCGGGGACTCAAGGAGCGCTGCAGCCGGGATGGCCTTTTTCAGGGGCTTCACACCGGTCAGGCTTGAGTGGATCCAACGGCGCTCACCTACTGTTACGCCAGGTGAGCCATGCCAGATTCAAACACCCCCCCCGCCATGAAACTTTCCGGCCTGGAGCCGGTGGCCATCGACACGGGCACGTTGTTCGTCAACGTCGGCGAGCGGACCAACGTCACGGGGTCCAAGGCCTTTGCCCGCATGATCCTGAACGGCGAGTTCGAGCAGGCGCTGGCCGTGGCGCGCCAGCAGGTCGAAAACGGCGCGCAGGTGATCGACGTCAACATGGACGAGGCCATGCTGGACAGCAAGGCGGCGATGGTCCGCTTTCTGAACCTGATTGCGAGCGAGCCCGACATCGCGCGCGTGCCGGTCATGGTGGACAGCTCCAAGTGGGACGTGATCGAGGCCGGCCTGCGCTGCATCCAGGGCAAGGGCATCGTCAACTCGATCAGCATGAAAGAGGGCGTGGCCGAGTTCAAGCGCCAGGCCACGCTGGTCAAGCGGTATGGCGCCGCCGCCGTCGTGATGGCGTTCGACGAGACCGGCCAGGCCGACACCTACGCGCGCAAGATCGAGATCTGCGAACGCGCCTACCGCATCCTGGTCGACGAGGTCGGCTTTGCGCCCGAGGACATCATCTTCGACCCCAACATCTTTGCCATCGCGACCGGCATCGAGGAGCACAACAACTACGCGGTGGACTTCATCGAGGCCACGCGCTGGATCAAGCAGAACCTGCCGGGCGCCAAGGTATCGGGCGGCGTGAGCAACGTGAGCTTCAGCTTCCGTGGCAACGACCCGGTGCGCGAGGCCATCCACACCGTGTTCCTGTACCACGCGATCAAGGCCGGCATGGACATGGGCATCGTCAATGCCGGCATGGTTGGCGTGTACGACGACCTGGAGCCCGCGCTGCGCGAGCGCGTCGAGGACGTGGTGCTGAACCGCCGCCCCGACGCGGGCGAGCGCCTGGTCGAGATCGCCGAGAGCGCCAAGGGCGCGGCCAAGGACGACAGCAAGAAGAACGAGTGGCGCGCCGCGCCGGTCGAGCAGCGCCTGAGCCATTCGCTGGTGCACGGCATCACCGACTTCATCACCGAGGACACCGAAGAGGTGTACCAGGCCATCGTCGCGCGCGGCGGCCGTCCGCTGGAGGTGATCGAAGGGCCACTGATGGATGGCATGAACATCGTGGGCGACCTGTTTGGCGCCGGCAAGATGTTCCTGCCGCAGGTGGTCAAGAGCGCGCGTGTGATGAAGCAGGCCGTGGCCCACCTGCTGCCCTACATCGAGGAAGAAAAGCGCCAGCAGGAGGCCGCCGGCCAGGACGTGCGCGCCAAGGGCAAGATCGTGATCGCCACCGTGAAGGGCGACGTGCACGACATCGGCAAGAACATCGTCACCGTCGTGCTCCAGTGCAACAACTTCGAAGTGGTGAACATGGGCGTGATGGTCCCGTGCCACGAGATATTGGCGAAAGCCAAAGTCGAGGGCGCCGACATCGTGGGCCTGTCGGGGCTGATCACGCCCAGCCTGGAAGAGATGCAGTACGTCGCCAGCGAAATGCAGAAGGACGAGCATTTCCGCATCAGGAAGATTCCGCTTTTGATCGGCGGTGCGACGACGAGCCGCGTGCACACGGCCGTCAAGATCGCGCCGCACTACGAAGGGCCGGTGGTCTACGTGCCCGACGCGTCGCGCAGCGTCAGCGTGGCGCAGGGGCTGCTCTCCGACCAGGCGGCGAAATACATCGCCGAGGTCAACGCCGACTACGACAAGGTGCGCGAGCAGCACGCCAACAAGAAGCAGGTGCCGATGTGGCCGCTGGCGAAAGCACGCGCCAACAGGACGCCCGTTGACTGGTCCGCCTACCAGCCCCCGGTGCCCAAGTTCATCGGCCGCCGCGTGTTCAAGAACTTCGACCTGACCGAACTGGCCAAGTACATCGACTGGGGCCCGTTCTTCCAGACCTGGGACCTGGCCGGGCCGTTCCCCGCGATCCTGAAGGACGAGGTTGTGGGCGCCGAGGCGCAGCGCGTCTTCAGCGACGGCAAGCGCATGCTGCAGCGCCTGATCGAAGGCCGCTGGCTCACGGCCAGCGGCGTCGTGGGGCTGTACCCGGCCAACCAGGTCAACGACGACGACATCGCGCTGTACACCGACGAAAGCCGCTCGCAGGTCGCCCTGACCTGGTACGGCCTGCGCCAGCAGACCGAGAAGCAGGCCATCGACGGCGTGATGCGGCCCAGCCGGTGCCTGGCCGACTTCGTGGCGCCGCGCGGCGTGGCCAACGACTACGTGGGCGTGTTCGCCGTGACGGCCGGCCTGGGTGTGGAGAAGAAAGAAAAGTACTTCACCGACGACCTGGACGACTACTCGGCCATCATGCTCAAGGCCCTGGCCGACCGGCTGGCCGAAGCGTTCGCCGAGGCGCTGCACCAGCGCGTGCGCACCGACCTGTGGGGCTATGCGGCGGCCGAGTCGCTGAGCAACGACGACATGATTGCCGAGAAGTACCGCGGCATCCGTCCCGCGCCGGGCTACCCGGCCTGCCCCGACCACAGTGTCAAGGGACCGCTGTTCGAGCTGCTGCAGTGCGGGGAGATCGGCATGGGCCTGACCGAAAGCCTGGCCATGACGCCCGCGGCCAGCGTGAGTGGCTTCTACCTGGCTCACCCCGGCAGCACGTACTTCAACGTCGGCAAGATCGGCGAGGACCAACTGCAGGACCAGGCCGCGCGCCGGGGCGCCGACGTGGCGCAGCTACAGCGGCTGCTGGCGCCCAACCTCTGAGCGGCCCCGGCGGGCCGCCCTGCCGGGCAGTGCGGCCGTCGGCCCTCTCCTACGCTGCGTGGCAGCGGCGGCTGATGCGTGGCGCAGGGCGCGGCGATTAGCCTAGGGGCATGCCGCCTCGCGTCCAACGCATCATCGATCACCGCTATGTCAGCGCCGCCCTGGCCTGGGGCAAGCCCCTGATGGCGCCGCTGCGCCCGTTCGTGCGTGCGGTGGACCTGTGGAACGACGCCGACGGCATGCGCATGGCGGCGGCAATGTCGTTCTACGGCATCCTGAGCCTGGCGCCGCTGCTGGTGCTGCTGGTCGCGCTGCTGGGCTGGTGGGTGGACCGCGAGACGCTGGAGTCGGGGCTGGTCACGCAGATCGGCACCATCGTGGGCGAGCAGGGCGCCAACGTGATCCGCCAGGCGCTGGACAGTGCGCGCGAGCCGGCCCAGGGGCTGATCGCGTCGCTGTTCGGCTTTGCGATCCTGCTGTTCGGGGCGACCGGTGTATTTGGCGAGCTGCAGTCGGCGCTGGAGCGGTTGTGGAGGCACGGCCGCGACAGCCTGCCGGCCGTGAAGTGGTGGCACACCGCGTCGCTGCGGCTGCGCGGCGTGGCGTACGTGCTGGCGTTCGGCTTTTTGCTGCTGGTGTCGCTGGCGATCTCGACGCTGCTGAACCTGTTTGCCGGCTGGGCCGGGTCGCTGCTGGCACTGGAGCAGGTGCTGATGCTGCTGAACGAGGTCATCGCCTTCGGCATCTGCGCCGCGCTGTTCGTGAGCCTGATGCGCATGAGCGCGGGCCCCAAGCCGCGGCTGCGCTACCTGATCATGGGCGCCTGCGTGGGCGCCACGCTGTTCACCGTGGGCCGCCACGTGCTGGCGGCGTACCTGTCCACCGCTGCCGTGGTGTCGGCCTACGGCGCCGCCGGGTCGCTCGTGGTGCTGCTGATGTGGATCTACTTCTCGGCCGCCGTGCTGCTGCTGTCGGCCGGCTGCGCCCGTGCGCTGGAAGAAGAGCGCTGGGCCAACAGCAAGGCGAACACTGCCAGCACGCTGAACCCCAGCAGCCACCACAGCCCCACGGTGTAGCCTGCCTCGCGGGTCCACAGCAGCCCGAGCGCCAGCGGCGCGATGGCGCGGGCAATCGCCTGCGGCAGGCCGAGGGCGCCGTTGAGCGACGCGACATGGTCGCGGCTCACGTACATGGCCATCGCCGTGCCCTTGACGATGGTCATCATGCCGTTGCCCAGGCCGTACAGCACCACGAACAGCAGCGCCGCCACGCCATGGCCGCCGCCGGCCAGCAGCGCCGACAGCCCCAGCGGGATGAGGCACGGAATGAGCCGGTTGGCCAGGTGCACGTCGAAGCGCGATTCGAACAGGTACAGCAGCAGCCGGCCCGCCACCTGGATGAGGCCGATGCTGGCCGGGATGGCCACGACCCACAGCTCGGACAGGCCGTTCTCGCGCAGCAGGCTCACCATGTGCGCGGGCAGCGCGGCGGTCACGGCCATGAAGATCACCACGAACACACCCAGCGCCAGGAACGGCGTGCTGCGCAGGTGGTGCGCCAGGCCGGGTGACGCCGCGCCACTGGCGTGGCCTGTGGGGGTGGCGGCCACGGCGCGTGCCGGCGCGCCGCGCAGCCAGTGCCAGTGCAGCGGCACGCACACGCACAGGTGGATGGCCGCCAGCACCCACAACGCATGCCGCCAGCCGAGCGCGTGGATCAGCCACGCCGACAGCGGGATGAACACCGTGCTGGCCAGCCCGCCCAGAAACGTCAGCGTGATGATCGCGCGGCGAAAGTCGTGCGGGTAGCGCCGCGTGACCACGGCGAACACGGGGCTGTACAGCGTGGCGGCCAGCGCCATGCCCAACACCATCCACACCGCATAGAACTGCAGGACGCTGGTGACGAAGCCGTGCGCGAACAGGCACAGCCCCACCACCAGCGAGCCCCCGGTCATGACGGCGCGCTCGTGCCCGCGGTCGATCCAGCGGCCCACGGGGTAGGCCAGCAGCCCCTCGGCCAGCAGCGCGATGCTGAAGGCCAGCGACGACTGCGCCCGCGTCAGGCCCAGCTCGCGCTCGACCGGCTCCATGAGCAGCGCGAAGGTGTAGAACACACTGCCCCAGGTGATGAGCTGGGTGACCGACAGCCAGCCGACCTGCCGCCGGTCGTGGCGGGGCGGGGTCGGATCGTGCGCGGGCATCGGCCGATTGTCGCGCGGCGGCACTTGCGGGGGCGGCACGCGTCAGGTAATACTCGCGGCCTACATCCAGCGGCGGCGCAAAAGAGGGAGACGGATGGCGACCTTCACAGTGTTTTTCTGCGGCACGGGCTCCAACAGCTTCGACTACGCCAACCCCGACTACCCGTGCGGCGAACTGATCTCGCGCCTGGCGCGCAACGCCGGCGGCATGGAGTTCGTGGACTGGATCATCGTGGACGGCCCCGGCAGCGGCAACTGGCAGGAGGACGAGAAGTTCGTCACCCCCGGCAACTACGCCACCGCCACAGGCGTCGCGTTCGGCCGCGGCTGGGAAGAAAACGTCGCGCACGCGCTGGCCATGATCCGCGGCGAGGCAACCTGGAGCCGCCAGAAGCTGACTGAGCTGAGCTACCGCGTGCTGAAGGACGCGGGCATTCCCATCGCCGACGAAAAGATCACCTACAACTTCCTGGGCCGTGAAAAGGAACGCATCCGCCCCGACCGCAAGGTCACGCAGCAGGCGCTACAGATGCAGAAGATAAAAATCTTCCGGCGCGGGCGGCCCGTGACGCAGGTCAACGCCATCGGCTGGAGCCGCGGCGCGGTCACGACGCATATGTTCGCCAACGCGATGGCGGCCGATCCCACGCTGCGCGACCTGCCGCTGAACATCATTGCCGTGGACCCGGTGCCGGGCACGGGCAACTTCCAGAAGCACCGCACGACCATCCCGTCCAACGTGCGCAACTACGTGGCGTTCTATGCGCGCGACGAGCGGTCCATGGGCTTTGCGGCGACGCTGCCCACGATCGCCAGCCCGTCGAAAACGCGCGCTATCTGCTACCCAATGCCCGGGCGGCACGCGACGCTGGTGGGCAACCCGGGCAACTACATCGGCGGCAACGGCATCAACACGTTCTACGGACCAGGCCGTGTCGTGCGTGCCCTGTCAGAGTCCTACCTGGATGGTTGGGGCACGGCGCTGAACAACCGCTCGGCCTGCCCGCCCAGCGACATGTTGCGCTGCTACGACGAAATGATCGGCCAGCACGTGCAGTACGAGGCGCTGCGCAAGACGACCTACACCACGCAGATGGGCCAGTCCGACGACCGCGACATCGGCGTCGGCCAGGACTGGACGAGCACCAATCTCAACGACGTGCAGCAGCTCAAGCCCGACGGCCTGTTCATCAACTGGCACCACCGCGCGCTGTTCCGCGAACTGTGCGGGCCGGCGTGGCGTTACCTGACAGGCCGTGCGCCCGGCGTGCCGCCGTCGGCCACGCAGCACACGACGCTGGCGCCGCGCACCTGGCAGATCCTGCTGACCTACCGGCAGACGGGGAAGAAGACCGGGCCGAGGTGACCCCGGCGACGCGCCAAAGGCGTCCCCCGCATTCCTGTGGGTGCTGGTGGCCCGGCCGCTGGGCATTGTGTTCGAGACTCTGCTGCACGAGCCCGTGCTGGCCGCCCTGCGGGGCGGCCAGCCGCTGCTGGCGTCAGAACGGCCGCTTGGCTTGCGCGACCTGCACGGCGAACCGTTCATCCTGGTGCGCCAGCCGGGCGCCGCGTCCGGCCTGTACGCCAATCTGCTGGCCCTGTGCGAAAAGCAGGGCTTCACGCTGCGGGTGGGCCATGAGGTAGGCCGCATGATGATGGCCATCGAGCTGGTCGCCGCGGGACAGGGCGTGGCCATCGTCCCCGCGTCCATGCAGGGCGTCAGAGCCTGGACGCACCGCTGACGCTGGCGATGCGCGAGGAGGATAGGTTGGGGACGCTGCGGGCGTTTGTGGAGGTGGTGCGGGAGTGTTTGCCGGTGGGATGGGAGCGGCGGACCCGGTCTGAGATCTCTAAGACTTGCGGACATCAATTACGTACGTAGTTGCCGTGGATAAGTCTGTTGATATTCGTTGGATATCAATGTATAAATACAGTTTAGCGCAATGCGCAATACTTATTTTTTAATCCTTACGGCGAATGAGCACTTACTCCACGGAGAAGGCGATTCAGTACACGGGTGTCAGCAGGGACATGCTTAACTACCTGTGCCGTGTAGGCGTCGTGGTCCCTACGGCCAGCCGTAAGAAGGGCTTGCGCGGCCATGGTGTACAACGTGAATACAGTTTCACGGATTTGGTTTCGCTGAAAGTGGTGCGTCGCCTCTCTGCCTCAGGCGTATCGCCGGTTAAAGTACGAAAAGCCATCCGAGACCTACATGCAAAGGGCATCTCGCTGCACAAGCTGCCCTCAACGCACATAGTTATCTTCGACCAGAGCGTCTATGAATGGGATGGCAAAGGTGATCCTTGGAGGCTTGCGGACGGGCAAACTGCTTTTGGTTTCATTTTGGATGTGTATGCGATCAGGGAAGAACTGGTCGCAGCGATTGGCTAGATTTCTTGCGTGATGCAAGAGGAGATTGAAATGAGTGCACCTGGTAGGGAATTTCGCGAAAGCGAATACTTGGGGTTGGGGTTGATGGCGGTGCGGAGTACCACTCTCATCGACAAATTGCTGTCCGGCATCCAAATTTCGGAAGATGAAAAACACGTCCTAATTCGTGCGCAAAAATTTCTGTTTGACGTTGCGAGCGGGGCCAAGCTCGTCAACTCGGGAGTGGGTTCAAATGTGAGTGCAACGGATAGCGTCCGGAAATTTTCCTATTCCGTGGAACCTCTTCAGTTGCTGCAGCAGAACATGCAAGCGGCAGAAGCGCAATCGATGCTCGAGGAGATTGCGCAAAGCGTTGCTCAAACTGTCGCCGAGGGTATGGATGAATCCCGGAGGGATGATCTTCAAAAGGCAAAGAGCTTCTTCTCGGAGCTGCATAAATTCCTTTTGGAGTTGGTTGAGACGAGTAAGCGACGCACTGGTAGCTCGAATTTCCGTGCAGTTATGCCGACCTATGCATAGCGCAGCGTTTAGCGCCGAAAATCATTGGCGCAAACGTACCAATCAGCTCAGGGAAGGTTTACTCAAACGGATTGAGGATTTGTCTGGCTCTGACTACCCGGAGCCTACAGCCAAGGAAATCATCCGCTTCCTGACGCTGTTCCTAACGGAACTAGCCCCAAGCATAGACATGGCGCTGACTGAGGATGAGTTAAGGTTCATCAGTCACGAAATCCAGCAGCAAGGGATGTTTCTTCAGTGGCTCGACAACGCCCACACTGCGCAATCGCCAAGAGCACTGGCACTGCTACTGCGGGAGCTGATGAACAAAAGGCCCCCCGAGTCCGGGG
>JAYRLC010000096.1:0-2807 GCA_041905405.1 Ramlibacter sp.
ACGCCGTTCGTCCCGCGCCCAGCGCATGGCCTGGCGAATGCTGGTGGCAGACAATTGCGGAATCATGCGCGCGCATTCGACCGCAGTCAGACTGGTGCCGTGGGCCATGATGCCGGCATAGACCATCAGCAGCTCGTCGGTAGAGCGCGGGTAAGCGGCTGGCCGCCCCATCTTGACGGCCGGTTGGAAGCGCTCAGCCGGCAAGCCGCCAGTTATGCGGGAGCAGCTCGTCGATGCGGCTGTTCAACTGCGTGGGCAGCTTGGTGAGGACGTCCTTTAGGTACGCCCAAGGATCATGGCCATTGAGCTTGGCCGACTGCACCAGGCTCATGACGACGGCTGCACGCTGCCCAGCTAGTTCGCTCCCACAGAAGAGCCATGCTTTTCTGCCCATAGCCCAGGGACGGATCAGGTTTTCGCAATGGTTGTTGTCTACCGGCACATTTCCGTCGACCAAGTGGTGCGTGAGCGCCGTCCACGCGTTGAGGCTGTAGTTCAACGCCTTGGCCGTCGCGCTGCCATCCGGCACCCGGGAGCGCTCTAACTGCAGCCAGGCATGCAACTGCTCCCACATCGGCTTGGTTATGGCCTGCCGGTTGTCCAGTCGTGCCTGGGCAGTGAGTGCAGCGAGCTCGCGTTCGACCCGATAAATCTGCGCGATGCGCTGCAGTGCTTCGGTAGCGACGTCGCTGCGCCCACCTTCGCGCAGCAACTCGTCGAACTTGCGCCTGGCATGCGCGAGGCAGCCCGCGCCGCTTCGTTCGGGCTCGGCGCCGACCACGCTGTCGTAGGCCTTGTATTCGTCGCGGACCAACTTGCCACGCCAGTGACCGTGCTCGTCCCCATCGGCGCTGAGGAACGCAATCGGGTACTGCGCGCCTCGCCCGACACAGAAGTCGTAGACCACCCCCGGCACCGCATCGAAGGCGCCCCTCGCATAAGCCCAGATGTAGGCCCTCTTGGTCTTGCCAGCACCCGGGTCTAGCATGGCAACTGGCGTCTCATCAACATGCAGCACTTGGCTGGAGAGCACGAAGCGCTTATGCGCGTCGAACAGCGGCAGCAATGCAGCACCTCCTTGCCCCGACCAGCTCGCCAGCGTAGACCGAGGCGTATGCACCTTGGAGCGTGCGTTGATGGTCTCGAGCCGGTAGTACGGCAGATGGTCGACGAAGTGGCTGACCAAGGTATGGGCGATGAGGCCGGCGGCCGGCATTCCACCCTCGATGACCTGCGGCGCGGCTGCCTCCTGGACCAAGCATTGGCAGCAACGGCAGGCCCATTTGCCGTAGATGTGGCGGTGCACGAAGAACTCCGCCGGGACGATGTCCAGGCGCTCGCTCACGTCCTCCCCGATGCGTGTCATCGGACGGCCGCACTCCGGGTTCGGGCAGTCGGTGTTCGCAGGTTCGTGGTGATGCTCTTCTCGCCGAAGGTGTTCGGGCAATGGGCTGCGACGGGGCTTGGGTTTGCCCTCGTTACCGGCACCGGCCGGCGGCGCAGCAGCGCCCCGGACCTGGTCGAGTTGAGCCTGCAGACTGGCCTCGTCCTCGACACAGGTTTCTTCGAAGAGCCGGCGCTGTTCGGCGCTCATGGCCTCGGTCTTGGCCCCGAACTTCCAGGCCTTCAGTCGCGCCAGCTGGAAGGTGATCTTCTCAATCTTGGCGTCCTTGAACCTGAGCTCGCTGTCCTGACAGCGCAAGCGCTGCAGCATCTGTTGGGCGAGTGCTGCGATGGCCTCGGGAGGAAGGCCTTCGAGGTCTTCTTCCGTGAGCGATTGCAGGTCTTGCATGCATCAATTTTGCAGGTGCCAAGACCGCCGCGCCACTGGGAGTTGCGCGGTTGTCAGCGGCCGCGGGAGCCGGTGTTTTTACAGCCGCTTGATCGCGCTCATCTCGTGCAGCCGCTGCCAGGGCAGGCCGACCACGAGCGCGTCGAACTGCGCCTGGCTCAGTGCCATCGGTGTTGCCGTGTCTATCTCGCGGGGCCACACGAAGCGGCCGGCGTTGAGCCGTCTTGCGGCACACCACACGCCAAAGCCGTCGTGCACAAGCATCTTGATGCGCGTGGCGCGAGCATTGGCAAACAGGTAGCCGTGATGAGCATGCGCGCTGCCCAGCGCATGGACCACATGTGCCAGCAGACGCTCGGTGCCCGAGCGCATGTCTACCGGCGCCGCACACAGCCACAGGGCATCAACACGGATCACCGCAAGACCTCGCGTAGCCAGGCTGCGCAGTCTGCTGCGGCGCTGACGGGCCACGTCACGCTCACACCCAAGGTGCCGCGTTTGAAGTCGAGCGTGATCATCTCCGACGTGGGGCTGGGAGGTCTTGCCGACGAAGCAGCCGTCGGCGGTACTGCCGTCGGAACGGTCAACTCGATGAAGCGGGGTGCTGCTTCGGCGACTCCAATGGAGCCCAAGCCTGGGGCCTTCGGGGCGCCCCGGCCGCGACGCCATTGATGCACCAGGTTGTCGTTCAACTTGAATGCCAGCGCCACTGCAGCAACCGACGCTCCGGGCTCGGCGCACGCGGCCAGGACTTCGGTCTTGAAGGCTGCGCTGTGCCTGCGCCGTTGCTTCGTATTGACGTGCATTTTTGATGTCCAGCTAACTTAGATGGACAGCATGGTCTATGACTCAGGCTGCAGTCTCAAGATGGCTCGGCGAGCCGCTTACGAGCGCGGCTCACGTCCGAGCATGATCCAGCTAAAGCGCACCTGGGCGTCAACGGCCAGAATCACTTCCGGCAATTGAACCTCACCGATGCGGTGATCCAAAGCCGCGCGCAGCTTGGTCACTTCTG
>JAYRLC010000060.1:0-11821 GCA_041905405.1 Ramlibacter sp.
GCATTGGTGGCTGTGGGGCTGGAGCGCGTGCGCGTGGGCACCCAGGGCAGCAACCTGGTCGTCGAATACGAAAACAACCGCTACGGCCAGAACGAGGCCGACGCCATCGGCCTGGTGCTGGGTCTGGCGGCTGAACATGCGCCGGCCGGCGTGCGCCGCGTGTCTGCCGTGACGCTGAAGGCGGGTCAGCGCCTGTACGAGACGTCGGTGGATGTGGCCGTGTTCCGCGCATACCTGCGCGACGGTGACCCGGCCCAGGCGCGTGGCAGCCTGGCCGTGGACCGCCTGCCGGCGTATGGCGCGGGCGACGTGAAATGGCTCAACCCCACGCCCACGCGCCGCAGCCCCGTGCGGGTCGAGGTCAAGCCCGAGCTGTTCTTCCTGCAAGGCACGGAATTTGGCACGTGGGACTACACGCTGGCTGCCAATGTTCAGGCCTTTGTCCCCCTGTGGCGCGGGGCTGAGCTGTACGCCAGCTATGTCGAGCGCCTGTCCAATTCAGACAACTTCGAGCCTGGCTATGTGTTCAGCGCCTTCCGCTATCGCAACGGTCTCAAGGTCGCGGCGGTGCAACAGGGCTTCTGGCTCGGCCAGCACGTGCATGCCAACGTTGGCGTGGGCCGCTACAACTACGATGCGTTCGGGGTACAGGGCGAAGCGACACTTTTCGTTCCCGGACGCGACGACGTGATCCGCCTGCGCGGCGGCGCCTACGAGCGTCAGCCGGGCCAGAGCCGCAGCCAGTCCGTGCCGGCGTCGCTCAGCTACCGCTATGTGCATTCGCCCAATACGTGGGTAGAGGCCGGCCTGCAGCAGTACAGCGACGGCACCCGCGGCCCGTCCGTGGTGTTAACGCGCTGGTTCGGTGATGTGGGCGTCAATGTGTTCTACCGCAAGGGCGGTGTAGCCCAGTACGCAGGTCTGGAGCTGTCCATTCCGCTGACGCCACGCCAGGGCATGGCGCCGGGCTGGGTGCAGGTGGGGGGCACGCCGCAGTTCAACCAGTTCGTGCGCACGCGCATCGTGGACAGCAATACGTCGGTCAACTATGTGATCCCCACCAGCGCCCGCGACATGAGCCTGGACTACAACGCCGAGCTGCACCACCTCAACCGTGGCCGCACCAGCCAGAGCTACTACATCAGCCAGTTGCCGCGCATGCGCGAGGCGTTTTACCTGTACGCTCGCAAGTACCTGCCGCAATAGCGGGGTTGGGGGCTGACATGAGCATTCTTCTGACGGGTGGTGCCGGCTATATCGGCACGCACACGGCCGTGGTGCTGCTGGCCGCGGGCCACGACGTGGTGCTGTACGACAACCTGAGCAACAGCAGCCGCGACGTGCTGGGCCGCCTGCGGCAGGTCACGGGCCGCGACGTGCCGTTCATCCAGGCCGACATCCGCGACACCGCGCGCCTGGCCCAGACGCTGCGCGACCACGGCTGCAGTGCGGTCGTGCATTTCGCGGGGCTCAAGGCCGTGGGTGAATCGGTGCAAAAGCCCATCGACTACTTCGCCAACAACGTGCAGGGCACCGTGAGCCTGCTGCAGGCCATGGACGCAACGGACGTACGCCACCTGGTATTCAGCTCCAGCGCCACGGTGTACGGCACGCCGCAGTACCTGCCGCTGGACGAGTCGCACCCCACGTCCGCCACCAACCCCTACGGCCGCAGCAAGCTGCATATCGAAGAAATCCTGGCCGATGTCTGCGTGTCCAACCCAGCGTGGCGCGTGGCCTGCCTGCGCTATTTCAACCCGGCCGGCGCGCACCCGTCGGGCCTGCTGGGCGAGGACCCGCAGGGCATTCCCAACAACCTCATGCCGTATGTGGCCAAGGTGGCTGGCGGCGAGCTGCCGCGCCTGGGCGTGTTCGGCAACGACTACGACACACCCGACGGTACAGGGGTGCGTGACTACATCCATGTGATGGACCTGGCTCAGGGGCACTTGGCGGCATTGGGTTTTCTGCAGAAGGCCTCTGGCTGGCACGCCATCAACCTGGGCACGGGCCAGGGCTACAGCGTGCTGGAGATGGTGCGCGCGTTCGAGGCCGCCAGCGGCAAGCGAGTGCCGTATGACATCAAGCCGCGCCGCGCTGGCGACGTGGCATCGTGCTACGCCAACCCGGCCAAGGCCAGGGAACAGTTGGGGTGGGAGGCCACGCGCGGCCTGCAGGACATGTGCGACAGCATGTGGCTGTGGCAGAGCAGGGCGGCGTTGAAGTAAAGGGGGCACTCGCATGAATCAGATATTCGTCGTCACGGGCTGCGCCGGTTTTATCGGCAGCAACCTGACGGACCGCCTGCTCGCCGCTGGCCACAGCGTCGTCGGCGTGGACAACTTCTCCACCGGTCAACGCCGCTTTCTGGAGCCCGCCCTCGCGCATCCGAAGTTCCGCCTGGTCGAAGCCGACCTGCTGGACGAGCCCGCCTTGGTCCGAGCGTTTGCCGGTGCCGACGTGGTCTGCCACCTGGCGGCCAACGCCGACGTGCGCTTCGGCACCGACCATCCCCGGCGAGACCTGGAACAAAACACCATCGCCACCGCCAACGTGCTGGAGGCCATGCGCGCCAATGGCATCAAGCGCATCGTGTTCTCGTCAACGGGCTCGGTCTATGGCGAATCGGCCGTCATTCCCACGCCCGAGGACGCACCGTTCCCGGTGCAGACCTCGCTGTACGCGGCGTCCAAGGTCGCGTGCGAGGGCATGATCTCCGCGTACTGCGAAGGCTTCGGCATACAAGCGTACATCTTCCGCTTCGTGTCCATCCTGGGCGAGCGCTACACCCACGGCCATGTGTTCGACTTCTACCGCCAGCTGCGCACCGACGGTACGCGCCTGAAGGTGCTGGGCAACGGCCGCCAGCGCAAGTCGTATCTGCACGTGCAGGATTGCATCGACGCGATCCTGCTGTCGCTGGACAAGGCGACGGACCGGGTCAATCTGTTCAATCTGGGCGTGGACGGCTATTGCGAGGTCAACGACTCGATCGGCTGGATCTGCGACACGCTGGGCCTGTCGCCGCAAAAGGACTACACCGGCGGCGAACGCGGCTGGATCGGCGACAACCCGTTCATCTTCCTGGACACGCAGCGCATCCGCGCGCTGGGTTGGACGCCGCGCCACAGTATCGAGCAGGGCGTGCGGGCCACGGTCGGGTACCTTCGCGCCCACCCCTGGGTGCTGGAGGCCCGCGCATGAAGATCTGCGTGCTGGGCCTGTGGCACCTGGGTGCTGTCACGGCCGCCTGCCTGGCCGAGGCCGGTCACGACGTGCTGGGATTGGACCCGGATGCCGCCGTGGTGCAGGGCCTTTCGCGCGGCCGCGCCGCCGTGTCCGAGCCCGGGCTGAACGAGCTGCTGGCCGCGCAGATCAAGGCCGGCCGCCTGGCCTTTGCCGCCGCCGATGCGTCCGTGCCCGGCGACACCGAACTGCTGTGGGTCGCGTTCGACACCCCGGTGGACGAGGACGACAACGCCGACGTGGAATTCGTGATGAACGCCGTGCAGTCGGTGCTGCCGCGGCTGCGGCGTGGGGCGACCGTGCTGGTCAATTCCCAGTTGCCCGCCGGGTCGGTGCGCCGGCTCGAACAGGCTGCGGCGCAGCAGTGCCCGCAGTTGCAACTGGAGTTCGCAGCGTCGCCCGAGAACCTGCGGCTGGGCAAGGCGCTGCAGGTGTTCCGCGAGCCAGACCGGGTGGTCGTCGGCGTGCGCGGCGCCGCCGCCCGCGACTGCGTGGCCCGCGCACTGGCGCCGCTGAAGGCGCCCGTGGAATGGATGTCGGTCGAGTCGGCCGAGATGACCAAGCACGCGATCAACGCGTTCCTGGCCACGTCCGTGGTGTTCGCCAACGAGCTGGCCGCGGTTTGCGAAGCGGTCGGCGCCGACGCCAAGGAGGTCGAGCGCGGCCTGAAGACCGAATCGCGCATAGGCTCCAAGGCCTACGTGGCGCCTGGCGGCGCGTTTGCCGGCGGCACGCTGGCTCGCGACGTGCAGTTCCTGAACCAGTTCGCCGCCCGCCATGGCCTGGCCAACCCGATGCTGCACGCGATCCGCGACAGCAACCGGCTGCACAAGCAGTGGGCGCTGCGCCGGCTGCGCGAGCTGCTGGGCGAGCCGGCTGGCCGGCGCGTGGCGGTCTGGGGCCTGACCTACAAGCCGGGCACCGACACGCTTCGCCGCTCGCTGGCGGTGGAGCTGTGCGACCAGTTGCTGGACGCCGGCGCGCAGTTGCAGGTGCATGACCCGGCCGTGCCGCAGTTGCCGGCGCATTGGGACACTCGCGTGCGCCGCTTTGACGCACCGCTGGACGCGCTGCAGGGCGTCGCGGCCCTGATCGTGGCCACCGAATGGCCGTTGTACCGCGAGGCTGTCCCGGCTGCGGCAGCCAAGGCGGCGCCGGGTCTGCTGGTGCTGGACGCCAACCGGTTCCTGGCCTCGTGGCGCGACACGCCCGGGCTGCGCTACGCGGCCGTGGGCACGGTCAGCGGGGAGGGCGCGGCATGAGCGCGCAACTGAAGGGCCGCTGGGCCATTGTGACGGGCGCCAACCGGGGCCTGGGCGAGTCGATCGCGCAGCGCTACGTGCAAGAAGGTGCGTCGGTTGTGATGTGTGCCCGCGACGGACAGCGTCTGGACGAGGTGCGCGGGCGTCTGGCCGCGCTGGCGGGGCCGGGGCAGGCCGTGCATGCGCTGACCGCGGACGTGTCGCAACCCGGCGCGGCGGACGCCGTGGCGGCCTGCGCACTGCGCGAGGGCGGCCGTATCGACGTACTGGTCAACAACGCCGGCGTCTACGGCCCCATGGGCGCGATCGAGGACGTGGACTGGACACAGTGGATGCGCGCGATCGAGATCAACCTGGGCGGTTCAGTACTGATGGCCCGCGCGGTGCTGCCCGCCATGAAGGCGCAGCGCAGCGGCCGGATCATCCAGATCTCTGGCGGCGGCGCGACCAACCCCATGCCGCGCATCAGCGCGTACGCAGCGTCCAAGGCGGCCGTGGTGCGCTTTGCCGAATCGCTGGCATTGGAGGTGCGAGCCGACGGCATCGACGTCAACGCCATCGCGCCCGGCGCGCTGAACACCGCCATGCTCGATGAAGTGCTCAAGGCAGGGCCCCAGGCCGTGGGGCAGGACTTCTACGACCGCTCGCTCAAGCAGCAGGAAAGCGGCGGCGCCGGGCTGGACGCCGGCACCGACCTGGCGGTCTTCCTGGCGTCCGATGCGGCCGCCGGCATCAGCGGCAAGCTCATCAGCGCACTGTGGGACCGCTGGGCTGATTGGCCGGCACAGCGCGACGCGTTGGCCGCCAGCGACGCCTACACGCTGCGGCGGATCGCCGGGCGCGACCGCGGGCTGAACTGGGGGGACCGTTGATGGAGCAAAAGTTGAACATCGGCATCGTCGGTTGCGGCCTGATCGGCGCCAAGCGGGCCGCGGCGCTGGGCCCCGGCTGGCGCTTGGTGGCCTGCGCCGACGTGCGCGAGGAACAGGCCCGCAAGCTGGCCACGCCGGCTGGCGCCCAGGCCTCTGGCGACTGGCGCGCGCTGCTGGCCGTGCCGGGCCTTGATGCCGTGGTCGTCAGCACGCTGCACGACTCGCTGGCCGAGATCACGCTGGCGGCGGTGCAGGCCGGCAAGCATGTGCTGGTCGAAAAGCCGGCGGCGCGTACACCCGACGAGCTGCGCCCCGTGGCCGCCGCAGCGGCCGCCGCCGGTGTGCGGGTGCGCACCGGGTTCAACCACCGGTTTCACCGCGCATTCCGTCAGGCGCGAGAGCTACTGGAATCCGGCGTGCTGGGCGAGTTGATGTTCATCCGCGGCCGCTACGGCCATGGCGGGCGGCCCGGCTACGACCGCGAGTGGCGCGCCGACCCGGTGCGCTCGGGCGGGGGCGAGCTGATCGACCAGGGCCCGCACCTGATCGACCTGGCACGCTGGTTCCTGGGCGCCGAGTTCACCAGCGTGCAGGGCCATGCGCAGACGCTGTATTGGGACATGCCGGTGGATGACAACGGCTTCATGCTGCTGCGCACGGCCCGGGCGCAGACCGCGTTCCTGCATGTGTCGTGCACCGAATGGAAGAACCTGTTCTCCATGGAAATCTACGGCCGCGGCGGCAAGCTCGAGATATCCGGACTGGGCGGCAGCTACGGTGTCGAGCGGCTCACGCACTACCACATGCTCCCTGAAATGGGCCCGCCGCAGACCACGTCGTGGGAATACCCCATGGCCGACGATTCGTGGCGGCAGGAAATGGACGCGTTCCACGACGACATCCGCCTGGGCCGCGAGCCGGCGCCGGGCCTTGTGGACGCGATCGCCGTCCTCGACGTCATCCAGCAGATCTACAGGAACCCCGCATGATCATCGCCCGCAGCCCGTTGCGCATTTCTCTGGGCGGCGGCGGCACCGACCTGCCGTCGTACTACCGCGAGCACGAGGGATTTCTCGTGTCGGCCGCCATCGACAAGTACGTCTACGTCACGGTGATGCGCCCGTTCACGCCGGGCATTTACCTGAAGTACTCGCAGCTCGAGCACGTGGACCGCATCGCCGACGTGCGCCACCCGATCATTCGCGAAACATTGGACATGGTGGGCTTTCGCACGCCGCAGATCGAAATCACCACGCTGGCCGACATCCCGTCGGGCACGGGGCTGGGCTCGTCGGGCAGCTTCACCACGGCGCTGCTCAAGGCCGTGTACGCGCACCGCAAGCGCCACCTGCACCAGGAAGAACTGGCCGAGCTGGCCTGCCACATCGAAATCGACCGCCTGGGCGAGCCGATCGGCAAACAGGACCAGTACATCGCCGCGCTGGGGGGCGTCACCTGCTTCACCTTCCACAAGAACGACATGGTGTCGGCCGTGCCGCTGAAGATGGACATGGACACGCTGCACGAGCTGGAGGACAACCTGTTGCTGTTCTTCACCGGCTTCTCGCGCTCGGCCGGCAGCATCTTGAAGGACCAGAACAGCAAGACCAAGGACAGCGACCAGTCCATGCTGGCCAACCTGCACTACGTCAAGGAGCTGGGCCTGCGCAGCAAGGCGGCGCTGGAAGCCGGCGACGCCCGCCTGTTCGGCGAGCTCATGCACGAGCACTGGGAGCATAAAAAGCGCCGCTCCGGCGGCATGAGCAACCCGCAGATCGACGCCTGGTACAGCCTGGGCATGGCCAACGGCGCCGTGGGCGGCAAACTGGTGGGTGCGGGCGGCGGTGGATTCCTGATGTTCTATGCGGCCGACCGCAACAAGCTGCGCCAGGCCATGCGCGGCGCGGGCTTGGAAGAGGTGCGTTTCCGCTTCGACTTCGAAGGCACCAAGGTCGTGCTGTCGTCATGAGCCTGTTGCCGGTGGCCATTCTGGTGGGCGGCCTGGCCACACGCATGCGCCCGCTGACCCAGACGGTGCCCAAGGCGCTGCTGGACGTAGCCGGCCGGCCATTCATCGACTGGCAACTGCGTTATCTGGCGGGGCAGGGTGTAGCCGACGTGGTGCTGTGCACCGGCTACCTGGGCGAGCAGATCGAGCAGCATGTGGGCGATGGCGCGGCGTTCGGCCTGCGCGTGCGCTACAGCCCGGACGGGCCCAAGCTGCTGGGCACGGGCGGTGCGCTGCGCCAGGCGCTGCCGCTGCTGGGCGAGGCGTTCTTTGTGCTGTACGGCGACAGCTACCTGCCCATCGACTTTGGCGCCGTGCAGCGCAGCTTTGAAGCCAGCGATTGCCCGGCGCTGATGACCGTGCTGCGCAACGAAGGGCGCTGGGACAAGAGCAACGTGCTGCTGGACGGCGCGCGCCTGCTGTACGACAAGTCGGCGCCGCTGCCGCAGATGGCCCACATCGACTACGGCCTGTCGGTGCTGCGCGCGCAGGTGCTGCGGGACCAGCCCGCCGGCCAGGCGTTCGACCTGGCCAAGCTGTTCACGGACCTGTCGCGCCAAAGCCGCGTGGCCGGCCACGAAGTGATGCAGCGCTTTTACGAGATCGGATCGCCTGCCGGCTTGCAGGAGACAATCGACTACCTGGAAAAGGAAACCCCATGAGCTATGCACAACAACACGTGAACGAGGCGATCGACATCCTGAACAAGATCGACGTCGCCGCCATCGAACGCATGGCCGACCTGCTGGCCGGCGTCAAACAGGCCGAAGGGCGCCTGTTCTTCCTGGGCGTGGGCGGCAGCGCCGGCAACTGCTCGCACGCGGTCAACGACTTCCGCAAGATCGTGGGCATCGAGTCCTATGCGCCCACCGACAACGTCAGCGAACTGACCGCGCGCACCAACGACGAGGGCTGGGCGACCGTGTTCGAGGCCTGGCTCAAGACCAGCCGCCTCAAGGCCAAAGATGCCGTGTTCATCTTCTCGGTGGGCGGCGGCAACCTCGAAAAGAACATCAGCCCCAACCTGGTCCACGCGCTTCAGTACGCCAAATCGGTCGGCGCCAAGATCACCGGCGTGGTCGGCCGCGACGGCGGCTACACGGCCCAGGTGGCCGACGCATGCGTAGTGGTACCCACGGTCAACTCCGAGAACATCACCCCGCACTCCGAGGCCTTCCAGGCCGTCGTGTGGCACCTGCTGGTGTCCCACCCCAAGCTCAAGGCCAACGCCACCAAATGGGAATCGGCGGTGCGGTGAGCCGGCGCGCGGTATTTCTGGACCGCGACGGCGTGATCAACCGCGCCTTCGTGCGCGCCGGCCGGCCCTACCCGCCGGCCACGCTGGCCGAGCTCGAAATCCTGCCCGGCGTGGCGCCGGCCCTGCAACGCCTGCATGACGCCGGCTACCTGCTGATCGTGGTGACCAACCAGCCCGACGTGGCCCGCGGCACGGCCCGCCGCGAGGACGTGGACGCCATGAACGCTTGGCTGGCAGGCGAGCTGCCGATCGACGAATTCCGTACCTGCTTTCACGATGACAAGGACGGCTGCGACTGCCGCAAGCCGCTGCCCGGCGCGCTGCTGCAGGCGGCCCGCGACCACGACATCGACCTGGCGGCCAGCCACATGGTGGGCGACCGCTGGCGCGACGTGCTGGCTGGGCAGGCCGCCGGATGTCGCACATATTTCGTCGACTATGCTTACGTCGAACCGCAGCCGCAGCAGGCTGACCACCGCGTCGCCTCGCTGGCGCAGGCCGCGGACATCATCCTGGAGAAATCATGACGACACTAGACCAACTGAAGATTAAGATTTTTGCGGACGGCGCCGACCGCGCCGGCATGCTGGAGATGAACGCCAAGCCGTTCGTCAAAGGCCTGACCACCAACCCCACGCTGATGCGCAAGGCCGGCATCAAGGACTACAAGGCATTCGCGCTGGAGATGCTGGCCGACATCTCCGACAAGCCGATTTCCTTCGAGGTGTTCTCCGACGATTTCACCGAAATGCGCCGCCAGGCGCTGGAGATCGCCAGTTGGGGCAGCAACGTCTACGTGAAGATCCCGGTGACCAACACCCAGGGCGAGACCTGCTACGCGTTGGCGCGTGACCTGGCCGCACAGGGCGTCAAGCTCAACGTGACCGCGCTCATGACGCTGGCGCAGGTGCGCGACGTCGCGGCCGTGCTCAAGCCCGATGTGCCCAGCTATGTGTCCGTTTTTGCCGGCCGCATTGCCGACACCGGCCGCGACCCGGTGCCGCTCATGGCAGCGGCAGTCGAAATGATTGCGCCGCTGCCGGCGGCCGAGCTGATCTGGGCCAGCCCGCGCGAGCTGCTCAACATCTTCCAGGCCGATGCCATCGGCTGCCAGGTCATCACGGTGACCAACGACATCCTCAAGAAGCTGTCTTTGGTGGGATACGACCTCGATGAATATTCGCTCGACACCGTCAAGATGTTCCGCACCGACGCCGTGGCGGCGGGGTTCGAGCTCTGAATTCAACCGCTGGTGCCCGGGGCCGGAATCGAACCGGCACGCCTTGCGGCGGGGGATTTTGAGTCCCCTGCGTCTACCAATTTCACCACCCGGGCAGGGTCGGGAACAGAGCCGGAAATTATGGCACAGTGGTGTGCATGAGCCCCACCACCATGACCTATCCGACCATTGAAGACGCCATCGGCCAGACCCCCATCGCCGCGCTGCAGCGCATCGGCGTCGCTGACAACGCCAGGCGCAACAACGTGATCCTGGGCAAGCTCGAGGGCAACAACCCCGCCGGCTCGGTCAAGGACCGTCCGGCCCTGTCCATGATCCAGCGCGCCGAAGAGCGCGGCGACATCAAGCCCGGCGACACGCTGATCGAGGCCACGTCGGGCAACACCGGCATCGCGCTCGCGATGGCCGCCGCCATCAAGGGCTATCGCATGGTCCTGATCATGCCCGAGGATCTGTCCATCGAACGCGCGCAGACCATGAAGGCATTTGGCGCCGAGCTCATGCTCACGCCCAAGAGCGGCGGCATGGAATACGCGCGCGACCTGGCCGAGAACATGCAGCGCGAAGGCAAGGGCCGCGTGCTGGACCAGTTCGCCAACGCTGACAACCCGCGCATCCACTACGAAACGACGGGCCCCGAGCTGTGGGAGCAGACCGGTGGGCGCATCACGCACTTCGTGAGCGCCATGGGCACCACGGGCACGATCACCGGCGTGTCGCGGTATCTGAAAGAAAAGAACCCCGCCATCAAAATCATCGGTGCGCAGCCGAGTGAAGGCTCGCGCATCCCGGGCATCCGCAAATGGCCGCAGGAATACCTGCCCAAAATCTACGATCCGCAATTCGTGGACGAGCTGGTCTATGTGAGCCAGGACGAGGCCGAGGAGATGTGCCGTCGCCTTGCGCGTGAAGAGGGCATCTTTGCTGGCATCTCGGCCGCAGGTGCCTGCTGGGTCGCGCAGGAAATCGCCCGCAAGGTCGACAACGCCACCATCGTGTTCGTGGTCTGCGACCGCGGGGACCGCTACCTGTCCACCGGCGTGTTTCCGGCATGACAGCCCAGGCTTTCCGGTTCTGCCCCAGCTGCGCCACGCCGCTGCAGCTGCTGGCCCAGATGGAGGACGGCGGCGAAAAGCAGCGCCTGCGCTGCCCGGACGCGACCTGCGGGTGGACCCACTGGAACAACCCTACGCCCGTTCTGGCCGCCGTCATCGAATACCGCGGCCAGATCCTGCTGGCGCGCAACGCGGCCTGGCCGGGGCGCATGTTCGCGCTCATCACGGGCTTCATGGAGGCGGGCGAGACGCCCCAGGGCGGCATTGCCCGCGAGATCAAGGAAGAAACCAACCTGGATGCATCCGAGCTGAACCTGATCGGCGTGTATGACTTTCAGCGCATGAACCAGGTGATCATTGCTTACCATGCGGTGGCGGACGGGGAGATAGCCCTGTCGCCCGAGCTGGCCGAGTACAAGCTGTACGACTACCAGGACGTCAAATGCTGGCCGGCGGGCACGGGCTATGCGCTGGCCGAGTTTCTGCGCGGGCGGGGCTACGACCCCGAATTCGTGGAATTCCCGAAGCGGGGTTAAAGCCGAATCCCTAGAATCGGCGCAACCCCAAGGATTCTGTGATGAACATCGACAAAGAACTCGACACCCGCGGCCTGAACTGCCCCCTGCCCATCCTGAAGGCCAAGAAGGCGCTGACCGACATGCAGACGGGTCAATTGCTGCGCGTGGTGGCCACGGACGCCGGCTCCGTGCGGGATTTCCAGGCGTTTGCCAAGCAGACCGGCAACGAGCTGGTCGAGCAGCAGACCACCGGCGCGGACTTTATCCACGTCCTGCGCCGCCGCTGATCACCCGTTGATGTCCAGCCCGCGCAGATAGTCGCGGAAATGCCCGCCCACCTCGGGGTGGCGCAGGGCGAATTC
>JAYRLC010000060.1:11921-15957 GCA_041905405.1 Ramlibacter sp.
CCGGCGGCGTAGGCTTCTTCGACGGCGTACTGGATCAGGGGGCGGTCCACCACTGGCAGCATCTCTTTGGGCTGGGCCTTGGTGGCGGGCAGAAACCGGGTGCCCAGGCCGGCGACGGGAAAGACGGCCTTCGAAATTTCTGTGACTTTTTTCATCGACGCGGGTATTCAATCTCGATAAAGTGTGGCCCGGATGAAACAAACAGTAAGTAAATACTTCAGTTTTTCACGGCAGCAGTAGAGGACCGGGAGCGAGTGGACATCTTACTTCTTGAACGGTTGGTGCCGGAGGCCATGGCGTGGCTGGAGTCGCGCCATTCCATCGAATACCGACCCGATCTGGCCGCGGATCCAGCGGCTTTGCGCAGGGCCGTCTACAAGGCCGAAGCCGTCGTGCTGCCGCGCAAGGTGCCGGTCACGCGCGAGTTTCTGGACTTTGCCCCCCGCCTGCGCGCGGTGGCCCGCATGCACGTGGGCACCGACAACACCGATCTGGAGGCCTGCCGCGACCGCCATGTGCGTGTCATCCAGGCCAGCACGGCCACCGTGCGGTCCAATGCCGAATACCTGCTGGCCAGCCTGCTGCTGCTGTACCGGCGCGGTATCGGCTCGGTCATGGCTGGCGACCGGCACGCCGAGATCCGCTTGGGCCGCGAGATCAACGGCAGTGTCATCGGCATCCTGGGCCTGGCGCCGGCCGCCCACGCGCTGGCGCTCATGCTGACCTCGCTGGGCGCGCGTCTGATCGGCTACGACCCTGCGGTGCATCACACGGCGCCGATCTGGCAGCGGCTGCAGGTGCAGCCCGTGAGCCTGGCAGAGCTCATGGCCAAGTCCGACGCGGTGTCGGTGCAGGTGATGTATGCCTCGCGCTACCAGGGCTTTGTCAACGACAAGGTGCTGGCGCATTGCAAGCCGGGGCAGCTGTGGGTGGGCATCAGCCGATCGGCCCTGTTCGATCCCGATGCGCTGGCGCGGGCGCTGACCGACGGCCGTATCGAAGCCCTCATGCTGGACGGCGCCGAATCCGGCTTTGCGTCGCGCGGTACTGCGCTGCATGAGCGTGAGAACCTGTTTCTGACGCCGCGCATCGGTTCGCACACGCGCGAGGCGCGGCTGCGTTCCAGCTGGTATGTGGCGCACCGTGTGCACGAGGCACTGACCGCCACGCGCATGAGCACGCTCGATTCACTGACCAGCGGCCCCATGGATCTGGAGCCGTCCGGCGCCGCCAAACGGGCCGATGCTCCGGTCAGCATCCGCTGACAGCGGCGGTACTCAGCCCAGACGGGCCAGTTGATCCTGCATCTTGGCCAGGGTGGCCGTGAAGTCGGCCACGCGCTTGCGTTCCTGTTCGATGACCGCCGGCGGCGCCTTGGCCACGAAGGCCTCGTTGGACAGCTTGCCGTTGGCCTTGGCGATCTCGCCCTGCAGGCGCGCGGCTTCCTTGCCCAGGCGGAGCTTTTCGGCCGCCACGTCGATCTCCATGTGCAGGCACAGGCGCGCGTCGCCCACCACGGCCACGGGCGCGGCCTGTGCGGCGGCGGCCCAGGCGGCTTCGTCGTCAAACACCTTCACTTCGCTGAGCTTGGCCAGCGCCTGCAGCACGGGCGCGGCATCGCGCATGAAGGCTGAGTCGCCCACGACAAACAGCGGAAGCTTGGTGGCAGGCGATACGTTCATTTCGCCGCGCAGGTTGCGGCAGGTGTCCACGATGGACTTGAGCCGGGCCACGTGGGCGATGGCCGCGGGGTCGATCTTCTGCGGCTGGGCCTCGGGGTAGCGGGCGATGCTGACGGATTCACCCGTCAACCCGGCGACCGGGGACACCTTCTGCCAGAGCTCTTCGGTGATGAACGGGATGATCGGGTGTGCCAGCCGCAGGATCGCCTCCAGCGTGCGGATCAGCGTGCGCCGTGTGCCGCGCTGCTGTGCTTCACTGCCGGTCTGGATCTGCACCTTGGCGATTTCCAGGTACCAGTCGCAGAATTCGTTCCAGACAAAGTCATAGATCGCGTTGGCCACGTTGTCCAGGCGGTATTCGGCGAAGCCCTTGGCGACCTCGGCTTCCACCTGCTGCAGGATGGACGCGATCCAGCGGTCGGCCTGGCTGAAGTGCATGTAGCCGTGGAATGCGCCGCCCGGGGCGCATTCCGCCTTGGTGTGCTCCTTCAACCCGCAGTCGTAGCCTTCGCAGTTCATCAGCACGAAGCGTGTGGCGTTCCACAGCTTGTTGCAGAAATTGCGGTAGCCCTCGCAGCGCTTGCTGTCGAAGTTGATGCTGCGGCCCAGGCTGGCCAGCGCCGCGAAGGTGAAGCGCAGCGCATCGGCGCCGTAGGCGGGAATGCCGTCGGGGAACTCCTTTTCGGTGTTCTTGCGCACCTGCGGCGCCGTCTCGGGCTTGCGCAGGCCGGTGGTGCGCTTGTCCAGCAACGGGGCCAGCGCGATGCCGTCGATCAGGTCCACCGGGTCCAGCACGTTGCCTTCGGACTTGCTCATCTTCTTGCCCTGCGCATCGCGCACCAGGCCGTGGATGTACACATGCCTGAACGGCACGCGGCCCGTGAAGTGCGTGGTCATCATGATCATCCGGGCGACCCAGAAGAAGATGATGTCGTAGCCCGTCACCAGCACGCTGCTGGGCAGGTACAGGTCGTAGTCCTTGGTGGGACTCTTGTTGTCCAGCGCGCCGGGCCAGCCCAGCGTGCTGAACGGCACCAGCGCCGACGAATACCAGGTGTCCAGCACGTCCTCATCGCGCGTCAGGGTCTTGCCCGCGCCGGCCTGGGCCTGCGCCGCGGCCTCGTCGCGTGCCACGTACACCTTGCCGTCCTGGTCGTACCAGGCCGGGATCTGGTGGCCCCACCAGAGCTGGCGGCTGATGCACCAGTCCTGGATGTTGTTCATCCACTGGTTGTAGGTGTTGACCCAGTTCTCGGGGACGAAGCTCACCTCGCCTGATTTCACCGCGTCGATGGCTTTTTGCGCAATGCTCTTGCCCGTGGGGTCCTGGTCGCTGACCTTGGTCATGGCGACGAACCACTGGTCGGTCAGCATGGGCTCCACCACCTGGCCCGTGCGCGCGCAGCGCGGCACCATGAGCTTGTGCTTTTTGGTCTCGACCAGCAGGCCCTGCGCCTCAAGGTCGGCCACCACGGCCTTGCGCGCCACGAACCGGTCCAGCCCGCGGTATTTTTCGGGCGCGTTGTCGTTGATAGTGGCGTCCAGCGTCAGCACGCCGATGGTCGGCAGCTTGTGGCGTTGGCCCACGGCATAGTCGTTGTAGTCGTGCGCGGGCGTGACCTTGACCACGCCGGTGCCGAACGCCTTGTCCACGTAGTCATCGGCAATGACGGGGATGTTGCGGTCGCACAAAGGCAGTCGCACCTGCTTGCCGATCAGGTGGGCGTAGCGCTCGTCTTCAGGGTGAACCATCACCGCCGTGTCGCCCAGCAGCGTTTCGGGGCGGGTGGTGGCAACCGTGAGCGAACCGGAGCCCGCAGCCGCAAGGCTGCCATCCGAATCCACCAGCGGGTAGCTGATGTGCCACAGGAAGCCGTCTTCCTCTTCGCTTTCCACTTCCAGGTCGCTCACGGCCGTCTTGAGCACCGGGTCCCAGTTGACCAGGCGCTTGCCGCGGTAGATCAGGCCCTGCTCGTACAGCTTGACGAAGGTGTCGGTCACCACGGTGGACAGCTTGTCGTCCATGGTGAAGTATTCGTGCCCCCAGTCCACGCTGTCGCCCATGCGGCGCATCTGCGTGGTGATGGTGTTGCCGGACTTTTCCTTCCACTCCCACACACGCGCGACGAAGTTCTTGCGGCCCAGGTCGTGGCGGCTGATCTTCTGTTCCTGCAGCTGGCGCTCCACCACGATCTGGGTAGCGATGCCGGCATGGTCCGTGCCCGGCACCCACAGCGTGTTGTGGCCACGCATGCGGTGGTAGCGCGTCAGGCTGTCCATGATGGTCTGGTTGAACGCGTGGCCCATGTGCAGCGTGCCCGTGACGTTGGGCGGCGGCAGCTGGATGCTGAACG
>JAYRLC010000097.1:0-2793 GCA_041905405.1 Ramlibacter sp.
GTTAGTTGGACAAGTTAATCCAAGCGATGCCTCTAAGCTATCACGCCACCTGCGGGCCGGCGGCGTCACCCAAATGCCATCTTTTGTCGGTCCGACTCGCGACGTCTCGTCCCGAGAGCAGCTACCTGTTGATTTCCACGTAATTCTGACCCCGCTGGACTGAGTTTTTTCATCCAACTTTGACCCCTTGAGTAACGTCTCCTGCTTGTTTTTTGAGCAGGAGGGAATCAAGGAGTGATCAACGTGGGAACACTGGCAAAGATCCGCAGGATGCACCTGCGCGACGGCCTTCCAATTAAAGAGATCGAGCGGCGCACGGGCCTGGCAAGGAACACCATCAAGGCCTGGCTGCGCAAGGGCGAGATGGTCGAGCCCAAGTACCCCCAGCGGGTCAACCAGACCAAGCTCGACGGCTATACCGAAACGCTGGCAACCTGGCTCAAGGCCGACCTGCACCGCGGCAAACGCGATCGCCGCACCATCAAGGCTTTGTACGAAGGCTTGGTCGAGCAGGGCTACACCGGCGGCTACGGCCGGGTGGCTGCCTTTGCCCGGCGCTGGCGAGCCGAGCAGTCGGGCAAGGTCGGCAAGGGTGCTTTCGTGCCGCTGAAGTTCGCCCTGGGCGATGCCTTCCAGTTCGACTGGAGCACCGAGTACGCCTGGGTGGGCGGGCTGCGCCGGCGTCTGGAGGTGGCCCACACCAAGCTGTGCGGCAGCCGCGCCTTCTGGCTGGTGGCCTATCCGAGCCAGAGCCACGAGATGCTGTTTGATGCCCATGCCCGGGCGTTTGCCGCCTTCGGTGGTGTGCCCCAGCGGGGCATCTACGACAACATGAAGACCGCTGTGGACAAGGTTGGCGCCGGCAAGAAACGCGCGGTCAACGCCCGCTTTGAAGCCATGACCGGCCACTACCTGTTCGAGCCCGAGTTCTGCAACGTCGCCAGCGGCTGGGAGAAGGGCATCGTCGAGAAGAACGTGCGCGACCGGCGCATCAGCATCTGGCACAAGGCGACCAAGCAGCGCTGGCCCAACATGCAGGCACTCAATACGTGGCTGGAGGGCGAGTGCCGCGCTGCCTGGGCCGAACTCAACCACCCTGAGTGGCCGACTCTGAAGGTGGCCGACGTGCTGCAGGATGAGCAGCAGCGCCTGATGCCAAACCCCCGGCCGTTTGACGGCTACATCGAGGTGCTGGCGCGCGTCTCCAGCACGGCGCTGGTGCACCTTCAGCGCAACCGCTACAGCGTGCCCACCGAGCACGCCCACGAGGTGGTCAGCCTGCGCCTGTATCCCGAACGCATTGATGTCGTGGCCGAGAACGCCCGCATCGCCAGCCATGCGCGCAGCTTCGAGCGCAGCCAGACCTTCTACGACTGGCGCCACTACGTCAGCCTGATCGAGCGCAAGCCCGGTGCGCTGCGCAACGGTGCGCCCTTTGAGACGTTGCCCGAGCCGCTGAAGAAGCTGCAGGCCATCCTGTTGCGCCACGAGGGCGGCGACCGGGTGATGGCCCAGGTGCTGGCGGCCGTGCCGGTGCACGGTCTGGAGCCGGTGCTGGTGGCCGCCGAGTTGGCGCTCGAGAGTGGCAAACCCAGCGGCGAGCACGTGCTCAACGTGCTCGCACGCCTGAAGGCTGGCAGCCAGGCAGAGGTGGCGGCGGCCAGAACGCCGCTGACGCTGACGGTGCAGCCGCAAGCCAACGTACAGCGCTACGACCGGCTTCGCTCGGTTGGCGGTGATGATGCACAGGGAGCGCGCGCATGAGCCAGGAGATCATCGGCTCCCTCAAGGCCCTGAAGCTGCACGGCATGGCCGCCAACTACCCCGAGGTGGCGGCGCAGGCACGGCACACCGACTTCAGCCCGGAGGCCTTCCTGAGTCAGCTGCTGAGGGCCGAGCAGGCCGAGCGTTCGGTGCGTTCCATGGCGTACCAGATGGGCGCAGCCCGCTTCCCCGCCCACCGTGACCTGGCCGGCTTCGAGTTCAGCCAGGCCAGTGTGGACGAGGCACTGGTGCGCACGCTGCATGGCGGCGCGTTCATCGAGGCCGCGCACAACGTGGTGCTCATCGGCGGTCCGGGCACCGGCAAGACCCACCTGGCCACGGCCATCGGGATCGAAGCGATCCAGCGGCACGGCAAGCGGGTGCGCTTCTTCTCGACCGTGGAGCTGGTCAACGCGCTGGAGCTGGAGAAGAGCCAGGGCAAGGCTGGACAGCTGGCCCACCGGCTGGTCTACATGGACCTGGTCATCCTCGATGAACTGGGTTACCTCCCGTTCAGCCAGGCCGGAGGAGCGCTGCTGTTCCACCTGCTCTCCAAGCTCTACGAGCGCACCAGCGTGCTGATCACCACCAACCTCAGCTTCGGGGAATGGAGCCAGGTCTTTGGCGACGCCAAGATGACCACGGCGCTCCTCGATCGCCTCACCCACCATTGCCACATTGTGGAGACCGGCAATGAGAGCTGGCGGTTCAAGCACTCCAGCGCAGCACCCAAGACCGTTCAGAAAAGGCGGCCCAGGACGGCCTCACTGGAGGTCACTGAGAAAGGAGAAACGAACGCACCAACAGTAGACTTATCCACAGACGCGTAGTCCGGCTACGCCCCAAAAGGTGGGGTCAACATTGGATGAAAAACCGGGGTCAGGATTGCGCGGAAATCAACAATCACCAACAAGTAGCCTGCACGGTCCTTGGATTCCAGTGGATGAGCGAGCACCAGCGCCGCTCACTGGTACGTGAACTGCGCGACGAAGTGGCGCGCTGCGCCGACCGCGATCAGCTACTCGTGCG
>JAYRLC010000061.1:0-15928 GCA_041905405.1 Ramlibacter sp.
CAGCGTAAGTCGGGCATTCTTATGGATGTTCATCTGGTTGAGTTCCTTGAGGGTTCTGGGGGTGTGGTAATTCCCAGTCTCTCAAACTCAATTCAGATGAACACAAACAACCTATTGGACCTTCACAACTAGTGTCCGTTCACACTGCTTTCTGTTTTTCTTTCTCTGGGGGCGCGCCCCGCCGCGACGGGCTTCGGGCAAGCGTCACAAAAAGACCGCAGACCCGTCTTGCGAGTGCCGCAAGCCTGACGGGATGGTGCCGTGTTCGCGCCACCGATCAAGAGCCCGGGCGCGAAGCACGGACCGACGGGGCGAGAGTCGGTCCGGAGTGTGGGATGTAGCGATCCCGGCGGGAGTACTGCAGCGGCTCGCCCCGAAGGGGACCGGGCTCTGGTGGCGCGAACAGGGCGCCGTCCCGTCAGGCGTCCAAGCCGGAGCACCCGACATGGCAAGATACATCCATCCGCATGACCCCCGAATCCCTCATCCAGGCCCAGCTGGACGCCTACAACGCGCACGACCTGCAGGCTTTCACCGCCTGCTACAGCGACGACATCAAGGTCTACCGCCCGCCCGCGGCCGAGCCGGTGCTGTCGGGCAAGGCGGCGTTCTCGGACTTCTACGCGACGCAACGCTTCAACCGTCCGGCGCTGCGCGCCGAGGTGCTCAACCGCATGGTGCTGGGCAGCAAGGTGGTGGACCACGAACGCGTCAGCGGCCTGTCTGACACGCCGTTCGAGGCGTCGGCGGTGTACGAGGTCCGCGGCGGGCTGATCTGCGCCGTGTGGTTTTTCTATCCCGAATGAAATGACGATGCTCACACTCCCCACCTACGACGACGTGGCCGCCGCCGCCCAGCGGCTGGCGAGCCAGGCCCACCGCACACCCGTGCTGCGCAGCGCCACGGCCGATGCGCGAACCGGCGCTCGGCTGTTCTTCAAGTGCGAGAACTTCCAGCGCATGGGCGCGTTCAAGTTCCGCGGCGCGTACAACGCGCTGGCGCAGTTCACGCCCGAGCAGAAGCGCGCGGGCGTGGTGACCTTTTCATCGGGCAACCATGCGCAGGCGATCGCGCTGTCGGCGCGGCTGCTGGGTATCCCGGCGGCCATCCTGATGCCGCTGGACGCGCCGCAGGCCAAGGTGGACGCGACGCGCGGCTATTTGGGCGATGGGGGCGAGGTCATCCTGTTCGACCGCTACACCCAGGACCGCGAGGCGATGACGGCGCAGCTTGCCGCGCAGCGCGGCATGACGCCCATTCCCCCGTACGACCACCCGCACGTGATGGCCGGGCAGGGGACGGCGGCCAAGGAGCTGTTTGACGAGGTGGGGCAGCTCGATGCGCTGCTGGTCTGCCTGGGCGGCGGCGGGTTGCTCAGCGGCTGTGCGCTGGCGGCGCGCGCGCTGTCGCCGCACTGCAAGGTCTACGGCGTGGAGCCCGAGGCCGGCAACGACGGCCAGCAGTCGTTTCGCGGCGGCACCATCGTGCACATCGAAACGCCGCGCACCATCGCCGACGGCGCGCAGACGCAGTATCTGGGCAAGTACACGTTCGAGGTGATCCGCCGCGACGTGGACGACGTGCTGACGGCCAGCGACGCGCAGCTTGTCGATGCCATGCGCTTCTATGCGCAGCGCATGAAGCTCGTGGTGGAGCCCACCGGCTGCCTGAGCCTGCCGGCGGCTTTCCATGCGGGCCTGGACCTGCGCGGCCAGCGCGTGGGCATCGTCGTGAGCGGTGGCAACGTGGACCTGGCGCGGTACGCGCAGCTGCTCGCATCCGGCACGACGCCGTGAGCCTTGCCGCCGCCGACATCGAAGCGATCGAGCGCGCCACGCTGGACGCCGTGCCGCCCGAACAGACGGCTGTGCTGGACCGATGGCTGCTGGGGCTGGACCGCGGCACCGTGGGCCGCGCACACAGCGCGGTGCCGCTTACCCACGACGGGTGCGACGCGGCGGTGCTGACGACGATCCAGGCCGTGTACGCGCGGCACGGGTTGTCCGCGGTGCTGCGTCTGCCGGAACTGCCGGCCTTCAACGGCTTGCACGCGGCGCTGGGGCAAGCTGGCTACACCATGGCGCAGCCGACCTGCGTGTTCAGGGGCAGCGCGGACACCGCCCGCTCACTGGGCAGCGCCGACGGTGTCACGCGGCTTGCCGAACCCGACGAGGCCTGGCGCGCCGTGTTCCTGGGCGAGGGCTTTGATCCCGTGGACGGCGCCAGCCGCGTGCAGATCCTGGCGCGGGCGCGGCATGCGGTGTTTGCCTGCATCCGCATCGACGGGCAGACCGTGGCCGCCGGCATGGGCAGCTACAGCCAGGGCTGGGGCAGCGTGCACGGCATGCGCACGCTGGCGCCGTTTCGCGGGCGCGGCCTGGCCGGTCGCATCCTGTCCGCGCTGGCGGGCGAGGCGCGCTCACGCGGCATCGAGCGCCTGTTCCTGCAGGTGGACAGGGCCAACACGGGGGCGCAGTCGCTGTACCGCCGTGCGGGCTTCGCGCCCGCGTGGGACTACGCGTACTGGACCCAGCCGGCCTAGACGCTGGCCCGGTAACGCGCGGCCAGCCAGGCGCGCACTGCGGCGTTTTCGGTCAGGCCCATGGCACGGGTGGCGGCCTCTTGTGCGGCCGTGGCCTGGCCCGCAGCCGCCAGCAGGTGCGCGCGTGCCGCCCAGTACGGCTGGTAGCCGCCGACCTCGGCCGGTGCCAGCGCGTCCAGCGCCTGAAGGCCGGCGCCTGGACCTCGTGCCTCAGCCAGTGCGCAAGCGTGGCCTACTGATGCACCCAGCCCGGGCCGCAGCGCGACGAGCGCGTCATACAGCAGCACCAGTGCGTCGGCCGGCACGGCGTCACCCAGGCGGCGGCGCGTGTGGGCTGACTGGATGGCGGCTTCCAGCTGGTAGGGCCCGGGCGCCGCGCCGCGCGCCGTGGCCAGCAGCAGCGACTCGGCCTGCGCGATGACGCCGTGGTCCCAGCGCGTGGTGTCCTGGGCGTCCAGTGGCATATAGGCGCCGTGCGCGTCCCGCCGCGCGGCGGCGCGCGATTCGCAGAACAGCATTAGCGCCAGCAGGCCGCGCGGCTCGGGCACGCCGGGCATCAGCGCGCAGAGGATGCGGCCCAGCTCAATCGCCTCGGCCGTCAGGCCGCGGCGCGCAGCGTCGGCGCCTTCCACGTCGTCCCAGCCCGTGCCGTACGCGGCATAGATGCCATCCATCACGTCCTGCAGCCGTTGCGGCAGGTCCGATGCGCGCGGGTAGTCGAAGCTGATGCCCGCCGCACGGATGCGCGATTTGGCCCGCACCAGCCGCTGGCCCAGCGTGGCCGGCGACGCCAGGAACGCCCCGGCCATGCGCGCCACGTCCAGCCCCAGCACGGTCTGGAGCATCAGCGGCGCGCGGGCCGCCGCGTCGATGGCCGGGTGCGCGCAGACGAACAGCAGGCGCAGGCGCTCGTCGGGGACGGCACGGCCCTCATCGCCGCCGGTCAGCTCGTCGCCCAGCGCCAGCAGTGTTTGCGCGGCCTCGTCCTGCACCTGCGCGTGGCGCAGCGCGTCGATCACGCGGCGCCGCGCCACGGTCAGCAGCCAGGCCGGCGGGTTGGCGGGCACGCCGTCGCGCGGCCAGGCGTCCAGCGCAGCCGCAAAGGCGTCGGCCAGCGCGTCCTCGGCCTGCGCAATGTCGCGCGTGCGCGCCGACAGGATCGCCACCAGCCGGCCGTACGACGCGCGCGCGGCGTGTTCCGCGGCATGTTGCGCGGACAGGGCGGCGGCTTGCATGCTCAGTTCATCACGAGCGTGGGGCGCACCTCGACCCCGCCCGTGGCCGCGCAGGGCGCGCGCGCCGCCCATTCGAGCGCGGTGTCCAGGTCGGGCACGTCGATGATGAAAAAGCCGCCCAGCTGTTCCTTGGTGTCGGCAAACGGGCCGTCCAGCACCTGGCGCTTGTCGCCGCGGATGCGCAGCGTGGTGGCGGCGGCGGGCGGCTGCAACCCCTCGCCGCCGCGCGAGATGCCGGACTGCTGCACGGCGCTCACATAGGCCATCCAGGCGGCGGTGTGCGCCGGGGAACGGGCGGCCTGCGCGGCCATGTCTTCGGGGGATTCATAAAACATCAGCATGAATTGCATGGAAGGCTCCTGAGTCGGGACAGTATCGAGCAACAGCGCTCAATCCCATGTCGTGCGGGCTCGCCGCATTTCGACAGGGCGCCTTTTTACAGGGCGGATTTTTGTGTCGCTCGCCGCGAAGCAGAACACCATCAGCCCTCCGGTGGCGTGCCAACACTGTCACTGCAAAGCCACGTGGGCGGTGTGCGGGGCTGGGGGCGCCTCTGTGACGCCGAGCAGCGCAAGGGTGAGTGTCGGCGCGCGCCAGCGCGCTTCGTGCTCTGACTCACCGCAGCTGTCTGAGCGCAGCGCGCAAGGCGCGCGTAGCGAGTTCTGCGGTGCGACCGATCCCTGAGCAGCGCAGGGAAGTCGCCGAAGGCGACCGTCACAGTGAAGCCCCCAGCCCCGCACACCGCCCGCGTGGCTTTGCCGCGCGGTGCCAAAAGAGCCGCCTCGCCGCGACCTAGCTGCTGATACCCGTCGCCGTTAAATGCACCACCCGGTCCGCCCGCGCCGCCGCGGCCTCGGAATGCGTCACCAGCACCAGCGACGCGCCTTCGGCCCGCGTCTGGGCGACCAGCAGGTCCATGACCTTCGCGGCCGTGGACGGGTCCAGGTTGCCTGTGGGTTCGTCCGCCAGCAGCAGGGCGGGGCGGTGCACCAGGGCGCGGGCGATGGCCACGCGCTGCAGCTGGCCGCCGCTGAGCGTCTGCGGCAGCCGCGCGGCCAGGCCGGCCAGGCCCACGGCGTCCAGCATGGCGTTCACACGGGCATCGTCCGGGCGGCCCAGAAGCAGCAGCGGCAGGCCCACGTTCTGCGCCACGTCCAGATGCGGCAGCACGTGGAAGGCCTGGAACACGAAGCCGATTTTGTCGCGGCGCCACAGCGCGGCCTGCTCATCGGTCAGAGCGCCCAGGTCCGTGCCGTCCAGCATGACGGTGCCCGCGTCCCAGGTGTCCAGCGCCGCCATGCAATTGAGCAGCGTGGATTTGCCCACGCCCGACTCACCCACGATGGCCACGAACTCACCCGGCGCCACCGTGAGCGAGACGTTGGCGAACACGGGCGCGTCGCCGTAGCGCTTGGCCAGGTCATGGATGACAAGACTCATGCCATGGACTCCGCCACCGCCAGCACCTGCGCCAATGCATCGGGCGCGTCGCAGGCGACCACATGGCGCTGCGGCATGCCGCGCAGCCACGTGATTTGCCGCTTGGCCAGCTGGCGCGTGGCCGCGATGCCGCGTTCGCGCAGCGACGCCGCGGACGCCGTGCCGTCCAGCGTTTCCCACACCTGCCGGTAGCCCACGCAACGCATGCTGGGCAGGTCGGCATGCAGGTCGCCCCGCGCGCGCAGCATCCGGACCTCATCCACGAAGCCCGCGGCCAGCATGGCGTCGAAGCGCTGCGCAATGCGCCCGTGCAGCCAGGCGCGGTCCTGCGGCTCCAGCGAGATCAGCGCCGATGCCTGAACCGGGCCCGGCGGCCCCACGGGCCTGTCCTGCGCCGCGTGGAAGGCCGACAGCGGCTGCCCCGTGGCGTGCCAGACCTCCAGCGCGCGCTGGATGCGCTGTGAATCGCCCGGCGCGAGCCGCGCCGCCGTCACCGGGTCCACCTCGGCCAGCGCGGCGTGCATGGCAGGCCAGCCGCGTTCCCGCGCCTGCGCGTTCAACTGTTCGCGAATGGCGGCGTTGGCCGCGGGCATGGCGTCAAGCCCGTCGAACAGCGCCTTGAAATACAGCATGGTGCCGCCCACCAGCAGCGGCCTGCGGCCGCGCGCCTGGATCTCGCCGACGAGCCGTGTGGCGTCGGCCACGAAGGCTGCGGCGCTGTAGGCCTGCAACGGGTCGCGGATGTCGATCAGATGGTGCACCGCGGCCGCCTGCTCGGCAGGCGACGGCTTGGCTGTGCCGATGTCCATGCCGCGGTAGACCAGCGCCGAGTCCACGCTGATGATCTCTACCGGCTGGCGCTGGGCGATCGCCAGCGCGGCCGCGGTCTTGCCCGAGGCCGTTGGCCCGGCCAGGCACAGCGGGCGAAGCGACGCGTTGCTCATTTCACTGCTGCCGTTGCCGGCCATGCCACGCCGCCGAATCGCTGCACGGGCCCCCAGGCGATGGCGGCGATCACGGCAGACCAGAACCACATGCCGTTGACCAGCGGAAACACCGTGCCGTCGATCCGCCAGCCCAGCCAGGCGCCGATGGCAAACGCCACCACCGTCAGCGCAAAGCCCGACAGGGCAGACGCCGTTCCCGCCATCTGCGGGAACGGGGCCACTGCGCCCGTCTGCGTGCAAGGCTGGTGGATGCCGTGGCCCACCATGAACAGGTAGTGCGGCAACAGGAAGGCCCACCAGGTGTGGATGCCTGCCAGCGCCAGCACGCCCATGAGCGTGCCGCCGGCCAGGCTCAAGGCCGCGCCGACCTTGACCGCACCCTGCAGGCCCGCGCGTGCCAGCAGCCGGCGGCAGATGAAGGTGCCCACGATGTAGGCGAGCGACGCGCTGGCCATGGCCAGCCCGTACAGGGGCCGCGACACGCCGTACACGTTCAGGAACACGAAGGCCGACGCCGCCAGGAAGGTGAACAGCCCGCCATAGGCCGCGGCCTGCAGTCCGGCCCAGGCCAGAAACCCCGTGTGGCTGGCGATGCGCAGGTTGTTGCGCAGCAGCGAGCCGGGGTGCAGCGGCAGGCGCTGGCGCGAAGTCTCCTCAAACCGCAGCAGCAGCAACACCAGCAGCACCGCGCCGAACAGCGCCACCACGCCCAGTGCCCAGCGCCAGCCCACCAGCGGCGCCAGCAGCCCGCCCGACAGCGGGCTCAGGCAGGCGATCACGCCCAGCCCGCCCAGGGCCTGCGCCATCACGCGCGCGCCTTCGGCTGGCGCGTACAGGTCGCGGATGATGGCGCGCGCGCACATCACGGCCGCGCCCATGGCCGCGCCCTGCACGGCGCGCGTGAAAATCAGCCATTCAATGCTGGATGCCAGCATGTTGCCGATGCCCGCCAGCGTGTACAGCGCCATGCCGAACAGCAGCACGGGCCTGCGCCCGAAGCGGTCCGACAGCGGGCCGAAGACAAGCTGCGACAGGCCAAAGCACAGCAGCAGCGCCGTGAGCGTGAGCTGGCCCTGGTGCACGGTGGCGTTCAGCTCGGCCGTGAGCGCCGGCAGGGCGGGCAGGTACAGGTCGGTTGTGACGGGCTGGATACCCAGCAGCAGCGCCAGCAGCAGGACGATCAGGCTGGGCGCCATCAGCGCAGGCCCTCCCACCACAGCCGGTTCGCGCGCGGCCTGCCCAGTGTCAGCACCTCACCGATCTCGGGCGTGGCCAGGTCGATGCCGCGCTGCCTTGCCAATGCGGCCACGCGTTCCAGCGGGTCCTTCCAGGTGTGAAAAGCCAGGTCGAAGGTGCTGTTGTGCACCAGGTACAGCGTGCGCGCGCCCAGGTCCTGGAAGGCCTGCACGGTTTCCTCGGGCGTCATGTGCACGGTGGGCCAGTAGCTGTCATAGGCGCCGTTTTCCATGAGCGCAATGTCGATGGCGCCGATCTTTGCGCGGATGTCCTTGAAGCCGGGGAAGTAGCCGGTGTCACCGCTGTAGAAAACCGTCTCGCCGCCGCTTTTGAGCGCCCAGGCGGCCCACAGCGTGCGGTTGCGGTCGGACAGCGTGCGGCCCGAAAAGTGTTGCGCTGGTGCAGCCGTCACGGTGACCTCGCCCCACTGGCGCGTCTGCCACCAGTCCATCTCCTCGATGCGGTCGGCGGGCACGCCAAAGTCGCGCAGGCGCTGGCCCACGCCCAGCGGCACGAAATAGCGCTGCACGCGGTCCTTCAGCGCCTCGATCGTGGGCACGTCCAGGTGGTCGTAGTGGTCATGCGACAGCACCAGGCCTTCGATCGGCGGCACGTCGGCCAGCGCCACGGGCGGCTCGTGAAAGCGCTTGGGCCCCACGAATGAAAACGGCGACACGCGCTCGCCGAACACGGGGTCGATCAGCCACCATTTGCCGCGCAGCCTGAGCAGGTGCGACGAGTGGCCCAGGCGGATGATGTGATTGGCCGTGGCGTCGACGGCGGCCAGCGCTGCCCGGTCCAGCTTGCGCACGGGAATGGGGTCCACGGGAACGGTGCCGACCTTCTTTTCGAGCAGCATGCGGGACCAGATGTCCCAGGTGGAGCGGTGCGGCTTGGCGTCGGGGTTGGGCGGGTTCTGGAACGCGCAGTCGGACGGCGAGTACTGCGGCGACCTGGCCAGGCGCGGGTCGCAGTCGGCGGCCTGTGCGCCGAACAGGCCACCGAGCACGGCCAGCGCGCTGCCGCAGATGAAGCGTTTCATGAGAGACCCCGTTGTACTTTGTGGGGTCAGAGCATAGCGCCGTCAGGGCGCGGAGGCGACCGGCCGTCCCAGCTTGAACAGCCGCGCGATCGCCTCGCGGTACTGCTGCTGGCCGACCGAGTTGGTGCTGTGGTGCGAGCCGCCTTCGACCAGCACGAACTCCTTGGGGCCGCTGGCGGCGTCGAACAGCCGGCGGCCCAGCGCTGGGAGGATCAGGCGGTCCTCGCTGCCGTGCACCACGAGCAACGGCGAGCCGACCCGGGCTACCTTGCGCTCGGAGTCGAAGCGCTGCGTGATCAGCGGGCCCAGCGGCAGCCAGCCCCACTTCATGGTGCTGGCCACGTCAGGGATGGAAGTGAAGGTGCCTTCCACCATGGTGCCGCGCTCGTCGTCCACCTGCGACGCCAGGTCGATCGCGATGGCCCCGCCCAGCGAATGGCCGAAGATGTAGCGCGGCGCCCCGGGGTGTTGCGTGGCTAGCCAGTCCCAGGCCGCCCGGGCGTCCTCGGCGGCCAGGCTTTCGCTGGGCAGCCCCTTGCTGCTTTTGCCGAAGCCGCGGTAGTCGATGGCCAGCACTGAAAAGCCCAGCTCCTGCATGCGCCGGATGCGTGACGCCGAGCCGACGACGTTCCAGCGCGCGCCGTGCAGGTACAGCAGCACGGGCGCGCCGGGCTGGTCGGCGGCCAGCCACAGGCCGTGCAGCCGCGTGGGCTCGCCGGTCTGGCGGGAGGGGAAGTCGATCCACACGTCCTGCATACCGTCGGCCATGGTCTCGCCACCCCAGGTGCGGTCGCTGGGCTGGAATATCCAGGCGCGCTGCTTCTCATCCAGCGTCGCGCAGCCGGCCAAAAGCCCCAGGGCCAGGGCAGTGGCGGTGAACAGATGCCAGCGTTTCATGAAGAAAACTGACAGGCCGCGCCGCAAAAAGTTCAGCGCGCAGCGTGTGAATCGTGTGTAAAACCCGCCGCGGGTTCAGCGCCCGCGCAGGAACAGCGCGTCCAGCTCGCGCACCGTGATCTGCCGCCAGGTCGGGCGGCCGTGGTTGCACTGGTCGGAGCGCTCGGTCTCTTCCATCTGGCGCAAAAGCGCGTTCATCTCGTCCAGCGTGAGCCGGCGGTTGGCGCGCACCGCGCCGTGGCAGGCCATGGTGCCCAGCAGCTCGTTGCGGGCGCGCTGCACCACGGTGGACGCGTCGTGCTGGGACAGCTCGGCCAGCACGCTGCGCGCAAGCTCCACCGCGTCGCCCTGCGCCAGCGTGGTGGGCACGGCGCGCACCGCCAGGGTGCGCGGCGAGAACGGCGTGATTTCAAGCCCCAATGTGGTGAGCGTGGCGGCGTGCGACTCCGCCGCGGCCACTTCCTGCGGCGTGGCGGCAAAGGTCGCGGGAATCAGCAGCGGCTGGCTGGCAAGGGCCGATCTGTCCATCTGCGCCTTCAGGCGTTCGTAGACGATGCGTTCGTGGGCCGCATGCATGTCCACGATCACCAGGCCCTGGGCGTTTTCGGCCAGCACGTAGATACCCTGGAGCTGGGCGATGGCCCGGCCCAGCGGCCAGTCGCCTTCGGGCAGCGGGGCCGGGTCAGGCGCCCGCATGTCACCGTCATACGGCGCTGCTTCCTGAGGCACCACCGCGAAAGGCGAAGGCGCCACCGGCTCCGATGCGATCCGCGCCGGTTGCCACAGTGCGCGCAGATCGGCGACGCCCTCGCCCGGCGCGGCACGCGTGGGCGCGAACTGCATGGTGGCCTGGCGCGGCATGGGGCCGGGCGCGGTCCCTGCGACCGCGGCGACCACGGGGGCCGCGGCGGCCGTTGCGGCCGCGCGCGGCGCAGCGAGCGCAGATTCGACCGCATGGCGCACGCACTGGTGCACCTCGCGGCTGTCGCGAAAGCGCACTTCGATTTTTGTCGGGTGAACGTTGACGTCCACCCGCGCCGGATCGATCTGCAGGTACAGCGCATACACGGGCTGGCGGTGGCCGTGCAGCACGTCCTCATAGGCGCTGCGGGCGGCGTGGGTCAGCACCTTGTCGCGCACGTAGCGGCCGTTCACGTAGGCAAACTGGTGGTCGGCGCGCGACCTCGCGGCGTCGGGAATGCCAGCGCGGCCGGTGACGCGCAGCGGGCCGGCCTGCCAGTCCACCGCCACGCTGTTGTCCAGGAATTCGTCGCCCAGCACGGCGGCCAGGCGCTGGTCGGGCGTGGCGGCGCGCCACTGCTCCACGAGCTTGCCGTCATGCCAGATCGCAAAGCCCACGTCGGGCCGCGCGAGCGCGTGGCGACGCACGGCCTCGATGCAATGGGCCAGTTCGGTCGATTCGGTTTTGAGGAACTTGCGCCGCGCGGGCGTGCTGAAGAACAGCTCCTTGACATCCACCGTGGTGCCGGTGGCGCGGGCGGCGGGGCGCAGCTCGCCGCTGCGACCGTCCAGCAAAAAGGCGCTGGCCTGGCCGGCCGTGCGCGACAGCACCGACAGTTCCGCCACCGATCCGATGGCCGCCAGCGCCTCGCCGCGAAAGCCCATGGTGCCCACGGATTCCAGGTCGTCCAGCGACGCGATCTTGCTGGTGGCGTGGCGTTTGAGCGCCACGGGCAGCTCGGCCTGCGGGATGCCGCCGCCGTCGTCTTCCACGGACACCAGCCGCACGCCCCCGGCGGCCAGCCGCACGGTGATCTGGGCGGCGCCGGCGTCCAGCGCGTTGTCCACCAGCTCGCGCACCACCGACGCGGGGCGCTCCACGACCTCGCCAGCGGCGATCTGGCTGATCAGCTCGTCGGGCAGTTCACGGATGGGGCGGCGGGTGGGGATGGGCAGGCTCAGATCGGGCACACCGGGATTTTAGGCCGGGGTGCTCAGGCCGTGCCGTGAACGGGGGGCCGATTGCACAGCGCCCAATAGGTGCCGATGGCGCGGGCGTTTTCCACGAGCTTGTCGAAGTCCACCGGCTTGACGACGAAGCCGTTGGCGCCTGCCGCATAGCCCGCCTGCACGTCGCGCGGCTGGTTGGACGAGGTCATGACGATCACCGGCAGGTGCCGCAGCGCCGGCAGGCGGCGCATTTCGGTCAACAGCTCGATGCCGCCCATGCGCGGCATCTTCACGTCCACCAGCATGAACAGGGGCAGCAGGTCGGGCCTGCCGGCGTGGCGGCCGCGTCGCAGCAGGTAGTCCAGCGCCTCCTCACCGTCGCGGCAGACGTCCACGGGATGGGGCAGGTTCAGCCCGGACAGGCCCAGACAGAACAGCTCGACGTCGTCTTCGCTGTCGTCCACGATCAGGATGGGGGCCACTTGCGGCATGGAACGGCAGCGTAGCGCAATCAGGCGGGCAGGGCAAACCAGAAGCGCGCGCCCCGGCCGGGCTCGCTTTCGACCCACACGCGCCCGCCGTGGCGGGCGATGATGCGCTGCACCATGGCCAGCCCGACCCCGGTGCCTTCGAATTCGTCCGCGTGGTGCAGCCGCGAGAACACCTTGAACAGCCTGGACGCGTGGCGCATGTCGATGCCGATGCCGTTGTCGGTCACGCAGATGCGGTGCTCGCCGGGCGTGCCGGCGTCGGCGAACACCTCGATCACGGCCGGGTCGCTGCGCGCGGAATACTTGACGGCGTTGCCCAGCAGGTTGGCCATGACGCGCGCCATCAGCGTCTGGTCCGCGCGCACGGTGGGCAGGTCGCCGATGCGCCATTGCACCTGGCGGCCTTCCAGTTCAGGCTCCAGCGCCGCCTGGCAGCGCCGGGTGAGCGCGCCCAGGTCCATCTCCACGGGCTGCAGCGTGTGATGGCCCAACTGCGAGAAGGCCAGCAGACCGTCGATCAGCCGGCCCATGTCGGCGGCCGCTCGCGTGATGCGGCCCAGGTAGTTGCGTGAATCGGTGTCCAGCTGCGCGCCCTGTCGCTGCTCGATCACACGGGCAAAACCCAGGACGTGGCGCGCGGGCGCGCGCAGGTCGTGCGCCACCGAATAGGCGAATGCCTCCAGCTCCTGGTTCACGCGCATGAGCTCGGCCGTGCGCTCGCGCACGGTGTCGTCCATGGCCTGCGCAAACGCGCGCTGCTGTTCGTCCAGGCGGCGCTGCGCCGTCAGGTCGTGGAACGACGCCAGCAGCAGGTTGTCTCCGCCGCTGTCCAGCGATGCGATGGACATCGACAACGGCAGCAGGCTCAGGTCGCGCCCCACGGCGGACACGTCGCGCACGGTGCCCGCCTGCAGCGTGGCGACATCGAGGCCCGGCACGAGGACCGGGAACGAAATGCCGTCCATCAGCGCACGGGGGTAACCGAACAGCCGGGCCGCAGCCGCGTTGGCGCTGCGCACGCGGCCCGATGCGTCCAGCGTGATGATCCCGGTCGGCGCTGCTTCCAGCAGGGCGGCGGCGCGGGCTTCGGTGCGGTCCAGCGTGCGGCGCAGGCCGCTGGCCAGGGCCCGGGCGCGGTCCCGCTGCGACAGCACGCGCCCCGCCAGCGTCGCCGCCAAAAGCGCCAGCGCGAACACCAGCGCGCCCGCCGTCAACGCGGTCACGCCGAAGAACGGATTGACCGGCTGCGCCAGCAGGCGGATCTGCCAGAAGCGGCCGGACACGATCAGGGTCTGCGAGGTATCCAGGCTCAGGCGCCAGAACGAGGGCGGTGGCAGCTGGCCATACTGACCCAGCAGGAGCTCGCCGGTGTCTGCTCCGTCCGCGCTGGCCGCGCCGATGTCCGTCAGGATCACCTGCGTGCCCACGCCCAGATGGTTGCCCAGCGCGGTGGACAGCAGCGTATCCACCACGAACACGACCGATACCTGGCCCACGTAAGCCGCGCGGCGGCCTTGCAACGTATTTCGCGGGGCATTCTGGCGGTAGATCGGCGCGCGCATCACAACGCCGCCAGAGGAACCCTGGGCCAGCCGGAAGGGCGCTGATGCACGCACTTCGCCAGAGTCCCGGGCGGCTTGCATCACCTGCGTCAGCACGGGGGTGGAGGCTGTGTCCAGACCGAATGCCGCTTCATTGCCCTGCATGGGTTCGTTGTATTCGATCGGCAGGGTAAACGCGGCGTCCGTGGCCGGTTTGATGGCAAACCCCGGATAGCCGCCGGGTTGCAGGGACGTGTCGGCGCGCACGCGCGCCTCGAACGCGGCCCGCTGTTCGCGAGTCACCAGCGGTGAGTACTGGACTGCCTGCAGGCCCAGCGTCCCCTGTTCCGGCTCCAGCGCGCGCGCATACAGGTGAAAGTCCTTTCGCGACACGTCGTCGCTGGCTTCGAACAGCCCCTGCACGCCGCGCAGCACGTTGCGCGCCTGCAGCGTGCGGCTTTCCACCTCGTAGGTGATCTGGGAGAACCGCCGCGCGTGGGCCGTCTCAAGCGCGGCGAGTTCGGCCTCGGCAACGCCTACCCAGGTGCCGACGGCCAGTACGGCGCCCAGCAGCAACAGCCCCGCGACGGGCATGTGGCGCCGGGACGGACGATACCGGGGCAGGAACTTCATGGCGGCCAAGCATAATCGCTCGCCATGGAAATCATCGCCTTTCTGGTCGACTTCATCCTGAATGTGGACACGCACCTGGAAGCCTTTGTCCGCACGTATGGGATGTGGGTTTATGCCTTGCTGTTCCTGATCGTGTTCGTGGAAACGGGGCTCGTGGTCATGCCGTTCCTGCCCGGCGACTCGCTGCTGTTCGTGGTGGGCGCGCTGTGCGGCGTGGGCTTCATGAGCTACCCGGTGGCCTGCGCCGTGCTGATCGCGGCGGCCATCCTGGGCGACCAGTGCAACTACACGATAGGCCGCTACTTCGGGCCCAAGGTGTTCCAGTGGGAGCAGTCACGCTTCTTCAACAAGCGGGCCTTCGACCAGGCGCACGCCTTCTACGAAAAGTATGGCGGCATCACGATCATCGTGGCGCGCTTCATGCCGTTCATCCGCACCTTCGCGCCGTTCGTGGCCGGGGTGGCCGAGATGACGCGCAGCAAGTTCACGGCGTTCAACGTGATCGGTGCGCTGATCTGGGTGCTGGGCATCGTCACCGCGGGCTATTTCCTGGGCGGCCTGCCCTGGGTCAAGGCCAACCTGGACAAGATCATCTGGGGCCTGATCCTGGTGCCGGGGCTGATCGTGCTGTTCGGCGCGTGGAAGGCGCGGCGGGCGTCTTCCACGGCTTGACGTCCGCTGGACGCCGGCCTTACTGGCGCGGCGCCACGCGGCTTGCGAGCGGCGGGCTCCGGTAGTCCGGCAGCAGCTTGCAGGTGCTGTTGTAGGCCGCTTCATAGCCCTTGCACAAGGCCAGGATGGATTGCGGCGTCGGCTTGGCGCCGCGGTCCACCCAGTCGAGCAGGGCGGTGAACAGGGCCGGGTACTGTGCCTCAGCCAGGTAGCTGTGCTCGGATTCGTCGCTGAAGGTCTGCACCAGCAGGTTGGCCGTGCCGGCGCGCGTAAGCACGTCGCGGTAGGCCGACTGCAGCTCCACGAACGCCGTGGGGTCCTTGATGGCGTGCAGCGTCAGCACCGGCACGTTCACCGCGCCCTGCGGATCGCTGTCGCGCGCCAGCTCGGCCGCGGCGGCCGGATCGGCGCTGTAGCGCGGCACACCGGCATTGAGCGCCGCGTCGTTGGCCGAGCCCTTGTAGGTCACGCTGGCGTTGGTGAACGGGTTGCGGTTGCCAAGGCGCAACTGCGTCACGTCGCGGAACAGCCAGGTCGCCCAGTTCAGATGCCCGATCAGTGATGACTCCTGGATGCGGACCACGTTGACGATGGTTGCCAGGTTGGCCTTCTGCGCGTCGGTGCGCTGCGCGGCGGGCTTGCGCACGCCGGTGCATTCGTCCACGCGCGTCGCCAGTTCGGCGCGCGTGAGCTTGCTGTCTGCGGGCAGGCCCTGCCACAGCGGGTACTGGGGCTCATCGGCTTTGGGGTGGTTCTTGCAGACGTACTGGTACACGGCGCGCAGGTCCAGCCGGAAGTCGTACGCGCGGCTGCCGCCGCCCAGCACGCCGCTGGTCAGCAGCACGGCGTCGTACGGCCCGCGCACCTTGCCACCGGGGCCGTCCACGGTGGCGAACAGTTCGGCCGCCTTGGACGCCACGCCGCCGCCGTAGCTCTGTCCGTGCAGCAGCGTGCGCCGCGGCTGGCCGAAATGCTGCACGAAGAAGCGGCGTGACCGCTCGGTGTCCTCGGCCGCCATGGTCACGCCAAAGCCGCCGCGCCGGTAGGTGTGGGCAACCCAGGCGTAGCCGGCGCGCACGGTGATGGCCCAGCGCTTCAGGTCTTCCTCGCCGCGTTCGAACTTGGCGGGGCCGGTGTCGGCCGGGCCGCCGTGCGAATGCACGACCAGCACGCCGCTGTCCTTGTTCCAGTTGGCGGGAATGGCCACCCAGTAAAAGCCGCCCAGCGGGTCCTCGGCCGTGAAGCAGCGGGCGCCCGCTGGCACTTCGCGGGGGCAGGCGCGCGGCTGTGGCGCGGGCTGGTTGGCGGCGACGGTAACGGCGGATGGGGATGCCGGTGCA
>JAYRLC010000062.1:0-15479 GCA_041905405.1 Ramlibacter sp.
TGCGCTGCGTGGACCGGGTCGAGGGCCTGAGCCACGCCGAACTCGAACAGCTGGTCGGCCTGCCGCTGCAGGCCTGACCTCTTCATCCGCTTTACCTGTTCGCTTCACATTCCAAGGAGACTTTTCCATGACCCAGGCCTTCATCTGCGACGCCATCCGCACCCCCTTCGGCCGCTACGGCGGCGCATTGAGCAGCGTGCGCACCGACGACCTGGGCGCGATCCCGCTGAAGGCGCTGATGGCGCGCAACCCGAACGTGGACTGGGCCGCCGTCACCGACGTGATCTACGGCTGTGCCAACCAGGCCGGCGAGGACAACCGCAACGTGGCCCACATGGCCAGCCTGCTCGCCGGCCTGCCGATCGACGTGCCCGGCGCCACGATCAACCGCCTGTGTGGTTCGGGCCTGGACGCCGTGGGCTCGGCCGCGCGCGCGATCAAGGCGGGTGAAGCCGCGATGATGATTGCCGGCGGTGTCGAGAGCATGAGCCGCGCACCCTTCGTCATGCCCAAGGCCGAAAGCGCCTTCAGCCGCGCCAACGCGGTGTACGACACGACCATCGGCTGGCGCTTCATCAACAAGCTGATGAAGGAAAAGTACGGTGTCGATGCGATGCCGGAAACGGCCGAGAACGTCGCCACCGACTTCGGCATCGAGCGCGCCGCGCAGGACCGCATGGCGCTGGCCAGCCAGATGAAGGCCGTGGCCGCGCAGAAGGCGGGTCATTTCGACAGCGAAATCACGCCGGTCACCATCCCGCAAAAAAAGGGCGATCCGGTGGTCGTGAGCAAGGACGAGCACCCGCGTGAAACCTCGCTGGAGGCGCTGGCCAAACTCAAGGGCGTGGTCCGCCCCGACGGCACCGTGACCGCAGGTAATGCCAGCGGCGTGAACGACGGCGCCTGCGCGCTGCTGCTGGCCGACGAGGCCACCGCCGCCAAGAACGGCCTGACGCCCAGGGCCCGTGTGGTCGGCATGGCCACGGCCGGCGTGGCGCCGCGCATCATGGGCATCGGTCCCGCACCGGCCACGCAGAAGGTGCTGGCGCTGACCGGACTCACGCTGGCGCAGATCGACGTGATCGAACTCAACGAAGCCTTCGCCGCGCAGGGCTTGGCCGTGCTGCGCCAGCTGGGGCTGAAGGACGACGACGAACGCGTCAACCGCTGGGGCGGCGCCATTGCCTTGGGCCACCCGCTGGGCGCCAGCGGTGCGCGCTTGGCCACCACCGCGGTCAACCAGCTGCACAAGACCGGTGGCCGCTACGCGCTGTGCACCATGTGCATTGGCGTGGGGCAGGGCATTGCGCTGATCCTGGAGCGCGTCTGATCAGCGCGGCAGGCTGGTGCGCAGCAGCCACACCAGCGCCGCCACGCCGCCCAGCGTGAACGCCAGCATCAGCCAGCCCAGGTTGGCCGCGCCGTGGTGCGGCACCAGCCCCACCGCGTAGCCGCCGAGCGCACCGGTCAGTTGCTGCGTCACGCCCGCGACGGCAGCTGCACTGCCGGCCAGCGCGGGCATCAGACCCACGGTGCCTGCCAGGGCCGGCGGCACCAGCAGGCCGTGGCCGATGCCCACCAGCATGAGCGGCAGCGAGAACGCCAGCGGCGTGTTCAGCCCCATGAGCGCCCCGGCCACCAGCAGCGCGAGGCCCGCGACGGTGAACGCATGGCCTGCCACCAGCATGCGGCGGTCGCCCTGGCGCTGCACCAGGCGGCTGGTCGTGTAGTTGCCCACGATGTAGGCCAGCGGCACGAACATGATGTAGAAGCCCACGCGGTCCGGCCCCACGCCATAGCTGCCCAGCACGATGGGCGCGCCCGCCAGGAAGGTGTAGAACGTCGCGGTCGTCATGCACACCACCGTGGCGTACAACACGAAGGCCCGCGATCGCGCAAGCTGTCCATAGGACGCCAGCATGGCGCGCAGCCAGTGCGCCTGCGCGTGCGCGGCGGTGGGCGCGTGCGCTGGCAGGCCGCGCCAGGCCGCGATGAACAGCAGCACCGCCAGCGCGGCCATGACGAAGAAGTTGGCCTGCCAGCCCAGGCGCACGTGCAACTGGCCGCCGATGATCGTGGCCGCAGGCGGGCACAGGCCCATGGCCATGCCAATCCAGGCCATCACGCGCGTGCGTTCGGGGCCGCTGAACAGGTCCTGCACCAGCGCGCGGCCGATCACCATTCCCGCCGCGGCGCCCGCGCCCTGCAGCACGCGCGCCGCCGTCAGCAGCGCCAGGCTGGGGGCCAGCGCGGCCAGCAGCGAGCCCGTGAACGACAGCGCAAGCCCCACCATCAGCAGCCGCTTGCGGCCCAGGCGGTCGGACAGCGGGCCATAGACAAGCTGCAGGCAGCCATAGGTCAGCACATAGCCGCTGAAGGTCAGTTGCACGGCCGACTGGCTGGCGCCAAAGATGGCGCCCCATTCCTGCATGGAAGGAAGGCAGATGGTCATGGCCAGCAGGCCAAAGGCAAGCTGGGCAATGAGGTTGAGGATCAGCAAGGGGCGCGGGGCTGTTTTTGGCACCCCGCACTATAGAAGCCAATCCATGCCCACAGGGCCCTGCGGGGTCTTGGGCCTTGCAGCGACAATCACCCGCTTGGACTTCCCGCTGATCACCGATCCTTTTTTCTACGTCGTCGCGGTGCCTGCCGTGCTGCTGCTGGGCGTGAGCAAGAGCGGCTTTGGCGCGGGCTTCGGCTCACTCGCGGTTCCGCTCATGGCACTGGCGGTTACCGTGCCGCAGGCGGCGGCGATCCTCATGCCGGTACTGCTGGTCATGGACCTGCTGGGCATGGCGGCGTTCCGCCATGACCTGGACCGGCGGCTGCTCAAGTTCCTGATTCCCTGTGCGCTGGCCGGCACGGTCATTGGCACGCTGCTGTTCAAGCTGCTGGATGCCAGGCTCGTCGCCGGGCTCGTGGGCCTGGTGACGCTGGTGTTTCTGGCCCAGCGGCTGCTGTTCCCGCCGCGGCCCGACCAGCCCCCGCCGCCGCGCTGGATGGGCGCTATCCTGACCGCCACGGCAGGTTTCACGAGCTTCATCGCACACGCGGGCGGCCCGCCCCTGAATGCCTACCTCATTCCCCTGAAGCTCAAGCCCGTGGTGTTCACGGCCACGGTGGCCTTCCTGTTCTTCTTCGTGAACCTCAGCAAATGGATTCCCTATGCCTGGCTGGGGCTGCTGGACCTGCGCAACCTGGCCACGTCCGTCGTGCTGCTGCCGCTGGCGCCCGTGGGCGTCTTCATCGGGGTTCGCATCGCGCGGCGCATCAATGCGGTGCTGTTCTACCGCTTCATCTATGCGGGCATGTTCCTCACGGGCTGCAAGCTGGTCTGGGACGGTTTCTTTTGAGCCGTTGCGGCGGGGCGGCTAACATGTGGCCTGCCGAAGTTTCCAAACTCCAAGGAGCAGCTCATGCCGGTCGTGGTTGTTGCCAATCCCAAGGGCGGTGTCGGAAAGTCCACGCTGGCGACCAACATCGCCGGCTATTTCGCCAGCCAGGGCCATTCGGTCATGCTGGGCGACGCGGACCGCCAGCAGTCCTCGCAGCTGTGGCTGGGCCTGCGTCCGCCAGAAGCCCGACGCATCCAGACCTGGGACCTGACGGCCGACAACATCGTCAAGCCGCCCAAGGGCACGACCCACGTGGTGCTGGACACGCCGGCCGGGATGCACGGCAGGATGTTCAAGGATGTGCTCAAGCTGGCCGACAAGGTGATCGTGCCGCTGCAGCCCAGCGTGTTCGACATCTTTGCAACGCGGGCCTTTCTGGACGAACTGGCCGAGCACCGCAAGGCCTCGCAGATGCAGGTGGGCATTGTGGGCATGCGGGTCGATTCGCGCACCATCGCCGCTGACAAGTTGCACGAATTCGTGGACAGCCTGGGCCTGCCGGTACTGGGCTACCTGCGCCACACGCAGAACTACATCCACCTGGCGGCGCGCGGCCTCACGCTGTTCGACGTGGCGCCGGGCCGCGTCGAGCGCGACCGCGAGCAGTGGGACGGCATCTGTCGCTGGCTGGACAGCTAGCCGCACGGCCCCTTCGCTACATTGGGGGCATGAGAACTTTCAAGACCCTTTCGGAACTGCCGCCGCTGGTCGGGCAGGAGCTGGCCGTCAGCGACTGGATCACCATCACGCAGGAGCAGGTCAACCTGTTCGCGCAGGCCACGGGTGATCACCAGTGGATTCACGTGGACGTGGAAAAGGCGAAGGCCGGGCCGTTTGGCGCGCCCATTGCGCATGGCTTTCTGACGCTGTCGCTGATCCCCCGATTCTTCGAGACGTCGTTCGAGATCCTGGAGTCGCGCATGGGCGTGAACTACGGGCTGAACAAGGTGCGGTTCACCTCGCCCGTTCCCGTGGGCAGCCGCCTGCGCGCTCGCATGAAGCTGCTGGCCTGCGACCCGGTGGACAACAACGGCGTGCAGATGACCTGGGGCGTCACCATCGAGCGCGAAGGGGTGGACAAGCCTGTCTGCATCGCGGAGTCGCTGTCGCGGCGCTACCCCTGAGGCGTCTTCAGCGCCAAAAAAGCCCGGCATCGCCGGGCTCTTTCATGGGTACAGAAGATGCACCTTACATCATGCCCAGCTCGCCTTGGGGGATGGTTCCGTTGCGCACCGCTGCAGCGGCCTGCGCGCGGACTTCGGCGCGGTCCACGCCCGACTGCGTGACGGCATGAGCGCCGGTACTGCCGTTGCTGATACGCACCGGGTTGCGGGCTTCTGCCTGGACTTCGGCGCGGCTGCGCTGGCTGTCGGCCTTCGCAGCGAACTGCGAGCCGTCGGCTTCGTCAGCGTGGGCACCAAAAGCGGCGGCAGCGGACAGGGCAGCAATGGTGATGAGGCGGGTCGTGTTCATGATGTCGGTTCCTTCAAGTTTGGTGAGGTTGTTGAACGCCTCGGCGAGTGCCCGGAACAGGCTTTTTCTCGTCGATGGTGATAGCTTTACGGGCGGCCGCGGCGTCCGGAGGCACCGTTGTTTGCAATTGACTGTTGCATTTTTTGAAATAATGGGTCTTTGACGCCAGATTTGTTGCAATGGACCGATTCGTTTCCATGAAGGTTTTTCAGCGCGTGGTCGACGACGGCGGGTTTGCTGCGGCAGCGCGTGCGCTTGCCATGTCTCCCGCAGCCGTAACCCGGACGGTGGCCGCACTGGAGGATCTGCTGGGCGTGCGTCTGCTGCAGCGCACAACCCGCAAGCTGGCGCTCACCGAGGCCGGCGAGGCCTACCTGTACCGGGTGCGCCAGATCCTGCACGACCTGGACGACGCCGAATCTGCGGCCACCGAACACGCGCGCGAGCTTCAGGGCACGCTGCACGTGCTTGCCACGCCCGTGCTCGCGTCGTACTACCTGTCTCCCCGCATCGCTACCTGGCATGAACGCCATCCCAAGGTTTTGCTGGACCTTGCGATTGATCCGTTTCCGCAGGGGCGCATCGAGGAACACGACATCACGTTCCTGGTGCTGGACGAAGGCTTTGACGGCGACGTGGTCGCGCGGCCTCTGGCAGTGACCGAATGGATCGCCTGCGCGTCACCGGATTACCTGAAACGCGCGGGACTGCCCCGCACGCCGCAGGAGCTGCTGCGCCACACCCACCTGCAGTTCCAGTGGCCGCAGCGTTCGGGCCACGGCGGGCGCCGCACGCGGCTGGTTCCCGCGGCGGTGGACGGTGGCGGCCGGGCCGGCGATGGCGCCGTCGAACTGGACTGGCCGCCCGCATTGCGCACCACGAGCTTCGATGTGCTGCTGCGCACAGCGCTGGACGGGGCCGGCGTGACCTTCCTGTCGCGCTTGCTGGTGGCCCCGCACCTGGCGCGCGGCACGCTGGTGCACCTGTTGCCCGAGTGGATCTTCGGCCGGTTCACGATCTATGCGGCGCTGCCGACGCGCAAATTCATGCCGGCGCGCACACGGGCCTTTCTGGATTTCCTCACGGAGTTCGCGCCGCCATCGCCGTGATGGTGCCCGGGTCAGATGCGCGACAGCGCCGGATCGTCCTCGCTCTTGGTGATCATGTCGGGGCTGGCCGACAGAGGCGCTTGCGGCAGGTTGGGCGGCGGCCAGCCCACGTCGTCCTGATGGCTGGCCTGTGGGTCGATCAGCAGGTCGCTGTTGGATGGCGATTCATACGTTCCCGCCAGCGGTGTTGACGCGGGATCGGTCGATGCGACGGGGCCGATGTCATCGTCCGCGTCAGCCGCGGCCAGCGGCTGTGCAGTTTGCCGGGGCAATGTCAGTGCCACAGCCTGTTGCGTCATTGGCGCATGTGCCACGGCCAACTCCGCAGGGGATTCGGCGACGACCTCGCCGGTGCGCGGTAGCCATCCGCCCGCAGAAGCCTGGCGGTAGGCCTCCTGGACCTCGGCGCGCGAATACTGTGAAGCGGGCAGGGCCTGATGCTCTTCGTAGCTGGCCTCGCCGTACGGTCCCCACGGTGCAGCAGCAAAAGCGGCGGGGCTGGACAAGGCGGCCAGAACGGACGTTGCGGCCTGTAGCTTTGGGAGTGGAATGCGCTGCCGCATGAACCTCTGGTTGCACGCGCGCGCGTTGCTTACATGGCAAAGCCGATTTGCCGCCAGGCCTCGAACACCGTGACTGCGACGGCGTTGGACAGGTTCAGGCTGCGCTGGCCGGCCCGCATGGGCAGGCGCAACTGCTGTTGCGGCGCCAGGCTATCGCGCAGCGCCGAGGGCAGTCCGCGCGTTTCCGCGCCGAAGACGAGCCAGTCGCCGGCGCGGAACGCCACGTCATGAACCGACCGGGTGCCGCGCGTGGTCATGGCGAACAGGCGATCCGCGGGCGGCTGTTGCGCATCCAGCAGCGCCTGCCAGTTCAGGTGGCGCCGCACGTCCGCGTATTCGTGATAGTCCAGCCCGGCGCGGCGCATGTAGCGATCCTCCATGGAAAAACCCAGCGGCTCGACCAGGTGCAGCGTGCAGCCCGTATTGGCCGCCAGCCGGATCACGTTGCCCGTGTTCGGCGGAATTTCGGGCTCGACGAGAACGATGTTGAACATGGGGGCGAAGTGTGCCGCAGGCTGCGGATCAGTCCGGCGACCCGTCGTCCGCCCGCGCCACCACCAGCGCGCCGACCCACTGGGCGCCAGCCTGGCGCAGCGCCACTGCCGCTGCATGCAGGGATGCGCCGCTGGTCATCACGTCATCCACCAGCAGCATGCGCCGCCCCATCACCCGCGGCACGCGCAACGGCTCCACCGCAAAAGCGCCGCGCATATTGGTCAGGCGGGCCTGCCGGTCCAGCGTGCGTTGAGGCGCCGTGTGGCGGATGCGCAGCAGCGTCTGCGCGTCTGTCTTTGCCGGAGCCAGGTGTCGGGCGATTTCCAGTGCCTGGTTGAAGCCCCGTTCCCGCAGGCGCTGCGATGACAGCGGCATCGGGATCAGGCCGTCCGCAGCGTCCAGCGCGGGTTCGGCCCAAGGGGCGCTGCGCACCAGGGTGGCCAGCGGCTCGGCCCATCCCGCGTGGCCCGCGAACTTGAAACCGGCGATGCACGCCGACCACGGAAAGCCCCAGCTCACGGCGGCGATGCAGGCGTCCAGCGGCGGCGGCGTGCGCAAACACGCGCCGCAGCGCTCGACGCCGGGTGCCACTGGCAGGGCGCAGGTGCCGCAGCGTGGGGCCGGACGGGCAAAGCCCGCCACACAGACCTCGCACAGCGCGCTGGCTGGCCAGCGCCGGCAGATCGCACATTGACCGGACGCCGCCAGCCGCGCCCGGCTCGGCAACACGTTCAATGACATTTCCACCAGCGTGCGTAGCATCGGCTCAATATACTCGGCGCTCCATGCCTGAGCCGCGCGGGGCAAACGCCTCACCCCCCTCCATCGACCCCGCTGCCGCGCAGCGCTGGCAGGCTGTGGCGCCCGCCCAGTCGCCTTGGCTTCATGAAGAGGTTGCCCGGCGCATGGAGGACCGCCTGCAGTGGATACGCCTGCAGCCGCAGTCCTGGGCACACTGGGACCCCGTGCGCGGCGGCGTGCAGGCGCACGCGCTGCTGACCGCACGCTATCCGCAGGCCGATTGCTTCATCATCCAGCCGCCGGACAATGGGCCTGCCCTGGCCGCGGCCCGCGAACTCCTGCCCGCACCCTGGAGCCTGTCGCGCTGGCGTGGCGGCAAGGTGCGCCTGGCCAACCCGGCGGACGGTGTCGTGCAGATGCTGTGGGCCAACATGGCACTGCACATGGCCGCCGATCCGCAGGCGCTGATTGCGCGATGGCACCGCCTGCTGGCGGTGGACGGGTTCGTGATGTTCTCGGCCCTTGGCCCCGACACCCTTCGCGAACTTCGGCCCGTCTATGACGCGATGGGCTGGGCGCCGCCCGCCCATGACTTCACCGACATGCACGACTGGGGCGACATGCTGGTGCATGCCGGGTTCGCCGAACCTGTCATGGACATGGAGCGCATCGTGCTTACCTGGGAGTCCCATGCCAGCCTGCTGGCTGAACTGCGACAACTGGGCGCCAACCTGCACCGCGGCCGGCATGCCGGCCTTCGGGGGCGGCGGTGGAAGGGGGCGCTGGAGCAGGCTCTGGCCAGCAGGCTCGCCAACCCGCGCGAGGAAGGGCGCCTGTCGCTGACCTTCGAGATCATCTACGGCCATGCGCTCAAGCCGGCCCCGCGGGCGCGCCTGGCCGAGCAGAGTGCCGTGAGCCTGCAGGACATGCGGTCGATGCTCAGAGCAGGGTACCGCAAAGAATGACCGCCGTGGTTGACTTCAGGCAAATAAGTGAAAGCTGATGAAGGCCGCAGTACAATCGCCGGCTGAGTTTTGTGGGTGCACCTGTGTCGAACCCCGTTTTCCGTTTTGCCACCGTTTCCGGCCAGAACGTTGACTGGCTGTTGCGGCGCAATTGCTCGGTCTCACCGGCGCAACTGGCCTGGCTTTTTGCCTCGCTGTGCGTGGTGTCGCTGGGCATCGGGGTGTTCTTCTGGTTTCAGGGCGCGAAGCTGGTTCTGCCGTTCGCCTGGCTGGAGCTGGCGGCGGTCGGCACGGCCTTCGTTGTGTATGCGCGGCATGCCACGGATGGCGAGCGGATTTCCCTGTCGGGCGGCCGCCTGGTCGTCGAACTGGAAAACGCCGGCCGGCTGGAGCGCGCCGAGTTCGACCGCGATTGGGTTCGCGTCGAGCCCTGCGCGGCAGACCACTCGCTCATCGCGCTGTCCGCCCGCGGGCGTTCAGTGAACGTGGGGCGCTATGTGCGTCCCGAACTGCGTCCGGCGTTGGCGCGAGAGATACGGATGGCCCTGCGCGCGGCGTGAGCGGCGCAGGGGCAGGCCCCGGCGGCGGGGCGTGGTTGGTTAAATTGAGGCAATGAAGAAGTGAACACGATGAAGAGCATCTCCAGCAAATTGGCTTCACTGCTGCTGAACCTGGGCATTGCCGCAGGCGCCTGGTTCAGTACCGCTGCATGGGCTGTCAACGACCTGCCCGGTGGCCCTGCGGTACGCCAGCTCAACCTGCACCCGCCTGTCACCAAGATCGCCGAAGAGCAGCACTGGCTGCACAACTTCATGATGATCCTGTGCACGGTGATCTTTATTGCCGTGTTCGCGGTCATGTTCTATTCCATCTGGAAGCACCGCAAATCGGTCGGCCACAAGCCCGCCAACTTCCACGAGTCCGTGACGGTGGAAGTCATCTGGACGATCATTCCCTTCATCATCGTGATCCTGATGGCGCTGCCCGCCACTAAGGTGCTCGTTGCATCCAAGGACACGACCAACGCCGACATCACCATCAAGACCACTGGCTACCAGTGGAAGTGGGGCTACGACTACCTCAAGGGCGAGGGCGAAGGCATCTCCTTCATTTCCACGCTGGACAACACGCACCGCGAATTGTCCAACGCAGGTGCTAAGGGCGACGTGCCGGACAACTATCTGCTGAAAGTCGACAACCCCATGGTGGTGCCCGTGGGCAAGAAGGTCCGCATCATCACCACCGCCAATGATGTGATCCATGCGTTCGCCGTTCCGGCGTTCGGTATCAAGCAGGACGCCATTCCGGGCTTCGTGCGCGACACCTGGTTCCGCGCCGAAAAGGTGGGCGACTTCTACGGCCAGTGCCAGGAGCTGTGCGGCAAGGAACACGCCTACATGCCCATCCACGTCAAGGTCGTGACCGCCGAGGACTACGCCAAGTGGGTGGATGTCGAGAAGAAAAAGATGGCCGCCAAGCTGGATGACCCGAACAAGGTCTGGAAGCTGGACGACATCCTCAAGCGCGGCGAAAAGGTCTACGCCGCCAACTGCGCTGCCTGCCACCAGGCCAACGGCAAGGGCGCCGGCCCGATCAAGGCGCTGGACGGCGCCGCGGTCGTGGTGGATGCCGATCACGCCAAGCAGATCCAGGTGCTCCTGAAGGGCCAGAACAACGGCGCCATGCCGGCCTGGAAGCAGCTGTCGGACACCGATATTGCCGCCGTCGTGACCTACACCAAGAACAGCTGGTCCAACAAGACCGGCCAGCTCGTGCAGCCGGCTGAAGTGCTGGCCCAGCGTGGCAAATAAGCCGCAGGCGTAACGGAAAAATCAAGGAAACAAAGATGAGTGCTGTCCTCGACCATCACGACCACGCCCACGACGACCACCACGACCATGCCCCCACGGGCTGGCGCCGCTGGGTCTACGCGACCAACCACAAGGACATCGGTACGCTGTACCTGCTGTTCGCGTTCTTCATGCTGATGTTCGGCGGCGTGCTGGCCCTGCTGATCCGCGCCGAGCTGTTCCAGCCCGGCCTGCAGGTCGTCAACCCCGAGCTGTTCAACCAGCTGACCACCATGCACGGCCTGATCATGGTGTTCGGCGCGATCATGCCGGCCTTCGTGGGCTTTGCGAACTGGATGATCCCGCTGCAGATCGGCTGCGCCGACATGGCCTTCGCCCGCATGAACAACTTCAGCTTCTGGCTGATGATTCCCGCTGGCCTCATGCTGGTGGGCAGTTTCTTCATGCCCGGCGGCGCGCCCGCCGCCGGCTGGACGCTGTATGCGCCGCTGACGCTGCAGATGGGCCCGTCCATGGACGCCGGCATTTTCGCGATGCACATCCTGGGCGCCTCGTCGATCATGGGCTCGATCAACATCATCGTCACCATCCTGAACATGCGCGCCCCCGGCATGACGCTGATGAAGATGCCCATGTTTGCCTGGACCTGGCTGATCACGGCCTACCTGCTGATCGCCGTGATGCCCGTGCTGGCCGGCGCCATCACCATGACGCTGACCGACCGCCATTTCGGCACCAGCTTCTTCAACCCCGCCGGCGGCGGCGACCCGGTGATGTACCAGCACATCTTCTGGTTCTTCGGCCACCCTGAGGTGTACATCATGATCTTGCCGGCGTTCGGCATCATCAGCCAGATCGTGCCGGCCTTCAGCCGCAAGAAGCTGTTCGGCTACGCCTCCATGGTGTACGCCACGAGCTCCATCGCCATCCTGTCGTTCATCGTCTGGGCGCACCACATGTTCACGACCGGCATGCCGGTGACGGGCCAGCTGTTCTTCATGTACGCCACGATGCTGATCGCCGTGCCCACGGCCGTGAAGATCTTCAACTGGATCGCCACCATGTGGCAGGGCTCCATGACGTTCGAGACCCCCATGCTGTTCGCGGTGGGCTTCATCTTCGTGTTCACCATGGGTGGCTTCACCGGGCTGATCCTGGCCATGGCGCCCATCGACATCCAGCTGCAGGACACCTACTACGTGGTGGCGCACTTCCACTACGTGCTGGTCGCCGGCTCGCTGTACGCCCTGTTTGCGGGCTACTACTACTGGGCGCCCAAGTGGACCGGCGTGATGTACAACGAAGCACGCGGCAAGATCCACTTCTGGTGGTCGCTGATCGCCTTCAACGTCACCTTCTTCCCGATGCACTTCCTGGGCCTGGCCGGTATGCCCCGCCGCTATGCCGACTACCCGATGCAGTTCGCGGATTTCAACGCCATTGCGTCCGTCGGCGCGTTCGCCTTCGGTCTGGCGCAGGTGTACTTCTTCCTGTTCATCGTGGTGCCCACGATGCGCGGCAAGGGTGAAAAGGCCCCCCAGAAGCCCTGGGAAGCCGCTGAAGGCCTGGAATGGGAAGTGCCGTCGCCCGCGCCTTTCCATACGTTCGAGACGCCTCCCAAGCTCGACGCCACCGCGACCCGGGTCATCGGCTGAAGATGATGGCCATGACCCCCGAGCAGAAGAAGAGCAACCTGCGGATGGCGCTGGTGCTGGCGTCGATCGCTGCTGCGTTCTTCGTCGGGTTCATGGTCAAGATGGTGCTGTTGACCTCGCACTGAAGCCCGGTGGCACAGATGAGCATTCGCCGCGACAACCTCAAGATGGTGGGCAAGCTGGCCGTTGTGACGGCTGGCATGTTCGCCTTTGGCTACGCGCTCATTCCCATCTACAAGCACATTTGCGAAGTCACTGGCATCAACATCCTTTCGCTGTCCGAGCGTCAGGTGCCGGGCAATGGTGTCGCAGGCCGAGATGCACGGTTGCCCGCGAACAGCCAGGTCGACATGAGCCGCACCATCACGGTGGAGTTCGATGCCAACGCCCGCGGGCCCTGGGACTTCAAGCCGGCGCAGCGCTCGGTGCAGGTGCACCCGGGCCAGCTCATGACGGTGATGTACGAGTTCCAGAATGTGCAGAACCGCCGCATGGCGGCGCAGGCCATTCCAAGCTATGCACCCAAGCAGGCTGCGGCGCACTTCAACAAGCTGGAGTGCTTCTGTTTCAACCAGTACACGCTGGAGCCCGGCGAAAAGAAAGAATGGCCCGTGGCCTTCGTGATCGATCCCAAGCTGTCCAAGGACGTCACCACGATCACACTGTCCTACACGTTCTTTGAAGTGGGTGGCAAGACGCCACCTGCGCCGACCGCCGACGCAGGCGCCGTCCTCAAGACGGGGGGCAGCTCGTGATGAGCACGCCACTGCCCCGGGACCCGGTCAAGCCGTCGCTTCTGCGCACGGTCAAGGCGGTTGCCTGGTCGTTCATCGGCATCCGCAAGAACAGTGAATACAAAGAAGACCTGGCGCAGATCAACCCCGTTCATGTCATCGTTGTCGGCATCGCGGCGGCGCTGCTGTTCGTGACAGGACTGATCGCGCTGGTCAACTGGGTGGTCAGGTAACCGGCCGCCCGCAACCTATCCGACAAGAAACCGAGAATCCGAGAGTCAGGAGCTGAAATGAGTTCAACCGCACACGGCACCACGCCTTACTATTACGTGCCCCAACCGTCGCGCCATCCGGTCATGGCGGCCATTGGCCTGTTCTTCGTGATTCTTGGCGCGGGCCAGTGGATCAACGGGCATGGCTGGGGCATGTACTCGCTGTTCTTCGGCCTGGCCTGGTGGCTGTTTGTGCTGTACCAGTGGTTCGGCGACGCCATTCGCGAGAGTGAAGGTGGCCTGTATGCGCACAAGATCGATCTGTCGTTCCGATGGAGCATGAGCTGGTTCATCTTCTCGGAAGTGATGTTCTTCGGCGCGTTCTTCACCGCCCTGTGGTGGGCACGCTCGCATTCCGTGCCGGCACTGGGCAGCCTCGAAAACGCACTGCTGTGGCCTGACTTCAAGGCCGTGTGGCCCAGCGTTGCCGCTGGTGCCACGGCTTCGCCGGCCGGCATCGTCGAGCCCTTCCAGACCATGGGTCCGTTCTGGCTGCCCACGATCAACACCGCGCTGCTGCTCACGTCCGGCGTCACGCTGACGATCGCCCACCATGCACTGCGCGAGAACCAGCGCGGCAAGACCATCGCCTTCATGTGGGTGACCGTGCTGCTGGGGCTGACGTTCCTGTTCGTGCAAGGTTACGAATACGCGCATGCCTACAGCGACCTGAACCTGAAGCTGTCGTCCGGCGTTTTTGGCTCCACGTTCTTCATGCTCACGGGCTTTCACGGTTTCCACGTGTTTGTGGGCATGCTGATGCTGCTGTTCATCACGCTGCGCCTCATGAAGGGACACTTCACCGCCGACAAGCATTTCGGCTTTGAAGGCGCCGCTTGGTACTGGCACTTCGTGGACGTGGTGTGGCTGGGCCTGTATGTGCTGGTCTACTGGATGTAACCCGTCCCGCATCGCACACGCACAAGGCGCCCGCGGGCGCCTTGTGTTTTTGTGCGCGGGCCGTGGTGGCGTCTGCTATTTGCCGGCTGGCAGGCCGGTGGGCTGGATGTAGCCCAGTTTCCAGGCGATAAGGATGCAGACGAACAGCAGAATGGAAAAGCCCACGCGAAACGCCAGCGCGCGGGCCATGTGGCTGGTCTTTGCCTTGCCATCCCGGCCGTCCTTCATCATGAAAAATAGTGCCGACCCCAGCGAGCCCAGGATGGCGATGAACGCAAGCGCAACCAGGTATTTCATCGGGAACATTATCCCGTGACGCAGCCTGTGCCGCAGGCGCGCCGGCGCCCCCTGCGTTTCTGGCTGGTCACGCTGGCCGCGGCCGCAGGGATCGCCGCGACGCTGTCGCTGGGCTCGTGGCAACTGTCGCGTGCCGCCCAGAAGCAGGCGCTGCAGGCCGCCATTGATGCCCGGCAAGCCATGGCGGTGCTCGACAACCTTTCGCTGGCCAGTCTCGCCCAGCCGGGCGGCGATCTGCACCGCCCCGTGAGGCTGCGCGGCGAGTGGGTGGCCCAGCACACGGTCTTCCTGGACAACCGGCAGATGCATGGCCGGCCTGGCTTCTATGTGCTGACACCGCTGCGCCTGCAAGGCACGGCAACCACCGTGGTGGTGCAGCGGGGCTGGGTGCCGCGCAACTTCATGGACCGCGAACGGTTGCCCCCGGTCGAGACACCGGCAGGGACGGTGGAGCTGTCGGGCCGCGTGGCGGCGGCGCCGGCCCGGCTTTTCGAACCGGGGAGCAGCGCGCACCCGGGCGAAGGGTCTTCCGCCATCCGGCAAAATCTCGACTTGGCGGTGTTCGGCGCCGAAGCGCGGCTTGCGCTGCTGCCGTTCACGGTGGTGGAGACGGGCGCTGCATCCCAAGGGCTGCAGCGCGACTGGCCGCGGGTTGCCGCGGACACCGGCAAGCACTACGGCTACGCATTCCAATGGTTCGGCCTCAGCGCCCTTGTTGCAATTCTTTATGTCTGGTTCCAATTCATCGCTCCCCGGCGCAAGGCCCGCGGCTCCTGACGAGCCGCTGGGGCTGACCGTGCACACGTTGCCGGCGCCGCAGGAAGCCGTCGCGGCCGATGCGCGGCGCACGACCCGCGGGCGCTGGAAGATGCTGGCCGTGCTGCTGATCTGCGCAGCGCCGGTGATTGCGTCGTACTTCACCTACTACGTCGTCCGGCCCGAGGGCCGCCGCAACTATGGCGAGCTGATCGAGCCGCAGCGGCCGCTGCCTGACCTCACCACGCGTGAGCTGGACGGCAAGCCCGCCCGTTTGACGGGCCTGAAGGACCAGTGGCTGCTGGTCAGCGTG
>JAYRLC010000063.1:0-14851 GCA_041905405.1 Ramlibacter sp.
CGATACGGATGTCGGCCGCTGGCGTTGAAGAGGCAACGCACGGCTGCTCACTGGCGGCCGTTGACGCTGCGCTGCTCAGCTCGATGGGGATGAAGGCCGGGGTCTGAGGTGTTGCGACTGCCGTGGTGACGCCACCTTCGATGCGGTGCAGTCCCTGTGCCCACTCCTTGCGCCAGCGGTGCAGCAAGTTGGCATTCATGCCATGTTGCAGGGCCACCGCAGCGATCGATGCGCCAGGCTTCTGGCACATGACCACCAGCTCGGCCTTGAATTGCGGGGTGTAGGTGCGGTGCGTGCGCCGCTGCGCATATCGCGGGGTCTGAGGGTCTTTGAGCATCGTGTCCACGTTCATGTTGCGTGCACATGATCTTGCTCAGACCGACCAGGTCATTCAAGATGGGTTCGCCAGCCGCTTACGCTGCAACGGCGCCAGGTACCCGACGGATCAGCGACGGCCAAGGCGCTGGACTACAGCCTGCGGCGCTGGGTGGCGTTGACCCGGTTCGCGGGTGACGGGCAACTGCCGGCGGATACAACTGGATCGAGAACCAGATCCGGCCCATTGCCATCGGTCGCAACAACTGGCTGTTTGCAGGCAGCCTGCGTGCGGGCCAGCGGGCGGCTGCCGTCATGAGCCTGATCCAGTCGGCGCGCATGAACGGGCACGACCCGTACGCCTATCTCAAGGATGTGCTCACGCGGCTGCCCATGCACAAGGCCAGCCGCATCAACGAGCTCTTGCCGCACCGCTGGCAGCCCACTGACTTCTGAGCGTCAGACAGGACCGTCGGCAGCGGTCAACATGGGTTCGCCGGACGCTTACAAACCTCGTCCTTTAGGGCAAGGTGGTTATCAACCTGCCGTGCCGATTAGATCGGCCATCTTCTCCGCGATCATGATGGTTGGCAGATTCGTATTGGTACGAGTGATCTCGGGCATGAGCGAGGCATCAGCTACATATAGGTTGCGCGTGCCAATGACTCCACCACGCGGGTCCACCACCGACTGCACATCGCCCTCTGCACCCATCCTGCATGTACCTACCGGGTGAAAGGTGGAACCGACATTGGCACATACGTAGGCCTCCAGTGCATTGTCGTCGCGCAGCAACTGCGACACGGGTGGTGCATCCTGAATGAAGTTGCGAATGATGAATCGGCGTGCCAACGGCGAACTCTCCATCAGAATGGCCCCCGCTCTTGTCATCGCGGCGTTGCTGAACGTGTTCTGCTGAATCAGTCGTACTCGGGCTGAGTAGCTGCTAGGGAAAGGATACGAGGCGTACCTTGAAACTCCCTCGCTTTCGTACAACCGTGCCATGCGGCGAAAGGCATCCATCATGCGACTACGGTCGCGTTCGTCAGCCAGCCAGTTGAAGGAAACGTCCGGACCAGCTGCTAAACCTTGAGATGACAGCGTCACCGTGCCGCGCGAGTATGCATATGCTAGGTTGGCCGCCAGCGTGCCGATGCGTTGGCCAACCGCGTGCCAAGAGGAGCGGCATACGGCCATCATGATCATGTCGCTGTTCCAGCCTGGCGCCATGCCAGAGGTGTACCGCAGGTAGGCAAAGTTGCGCCGCGCTGCGCCAGAGGAGCGAGCACTGCGACTTAGATAGGCTGATATCGATAGGAGAGGGTGGTCCTGCAGGTTTTGTCCCACGCCTGGGCGATCGACCACAACTGGAACGCCGTGTTCTGCCAGGTGCCGTGCGGGACCGATGCCGGAGGCCATTAGTAGCCATGGAGTGCGGAGTGTTCCTGCACTCAAAATCACGTTGTCCGCAGTGACAATGCGTTGCGCACCTGTCTCATCGCGCACTTCAACACCGATGGCGCGCCTGCCTTCGAACACCAGTCGCAGCACTTCCGTGTGCGCCAGAATCTGTAGATTTGGCCGTGCGCGCACAGCGTCTGTGAGGTAACCCATGGCGGTGGACACGCGTTTATGTCCATCATTGGATACAGGGATGGGCGCGAAGCCGTCGTCCCACATGCCGTTCATATCCGGTATGTAACCATAACCTTGCTGCTCCCATTCACGTGCCACGCTACAGGTGAACGGGTCCCAGTCTCCGCGAAAAAAGCGGCGTATTGGGATGGGGCCGTCGGCGCCGTGCATTTCACCGGGGAAATGTGTGTCCGACTCAAGTTTGCAGAAGTAGGGCAACACCCCTTCCCAGTTCCAGCCGGTAGCACCCAGACTACTCCAGCGGTTGAAGTCCACAGGCATGCCGCGTAAAGCGACCTGACCGTTGATGCTCGAGCCGCCTCCAATCACGCGGGCTTGCTCGTAGCGAATGGGCCGGCAGGACTTTTCGTTGAGGTATGGCACGTCGTCCCCACGGCGCACCTGCAGATCCCAGAAATACGAGCGGTTGCCAAGGGCTCGACCTGCATAGGTGTCCAGAATGTCATCGGGCGTAGCGCTGGTGGGGAAGTCGGCGCCGGCCTCGATGAGCAGGACATTGTTGCCGGGCCTGGCGGAAAGGCGGTTGGCCAGCACGCAGCCGGCGGATCCGCCGCCAACGATTAAGTGGGTGAAGGGCATAGCTGCGGCTGTAAAGCCGTCAAAAAAGGTGCTGCGCGAGAAATGTCAGTGCCCGACCGTGGCCAAGTGCTGCGCTATTTGGGTGATAGGTACCGCGGTCCCAGCAGTTGAATCCGTGATTTGCTCCTTCGTACACGAGCACCTCGGCATTCTTGTCTGAGACGGCAGAGCGAACGCTTTCGACGGCGGACCCCGGAATGCTTTCGTCCTTTGCGCCGTAGTGAAACTGGATTGGGCATTGCAGCTTAGGCGCTAGTGCCAGTTGGTCGTGGATTCCGCCACCATAGAACGCCACTGCAGCGTCTACGTCTGTAATCGCCGCTGCCGTGTAGGCTAGGCGACCGCCAAGGCAGTAGCCGAGTGCACCGGACTTGCGACCTGTTGTTTCTGGGCGGGAGCGCAACGCCGCGAGGGATGATCGGATGTCCGCTTGCATCTCTTCGGGAACAAGAGCTTTCATCATCGACACAGCTTGGTTTCGGTCTTCTCCGTCATAGCCCAAGGCCACGCGCGCTTGCTGGCGCCAAAACAAGTCGGGTGCCAACACGACGAAACCGTCCTGCGCATACTGCTCGGCCACGCCCTGGATATGGTCGTTGACCCCGAAGATCTCCTGGAACAACAGAATGCCGGGGCCGGTGCCTGCGGGTGGCAGGGCGAGATAGGCGTCGTAGGTCTGGCCTTTGCCGCCGTCTACCGAAATCCATTCGGTCTTCACTTTCTTGGTCATGTGGTCCTTCTCGTTCAGGTGAATCAGGCCGCGAGCGCAGCCGGGTGGTGAAAGTCAGTAAGCGACGACGATGCACTCAAAGAGGAAAGTGCGCGCACGTTCCCAAGTGTTTCAATCGCGCTGAGCATCACGAACAGAGCATCTCCACCGATGTAGTTGCCGGCTTGGCAGCAGTCGAGAAACTTCTGTCGAAGATGTGTGTGGGGTTTGACGAACTTGAGGTCACCGCTGTCTATATGCCGACCGTCTCGCATGCTTATCTGCACGCGATCTGCCACGGGCGGTGTCCCATCTGAGTTGAGAGGCAGGTGCGTGAAGTGAATCTTTGCGAACATTGACTGCACTAGGTCGCTGGCGACAAAGCGATCATCTAGATCTCTCAGTCCGACCCGACCGCGTAACAGTGCACAGGTCACCGCAAACTGAATGCTGAACTTCGCCTCCAGTGCGGTTTTCGGCCGATCGAATCGCAGCACGCGCGCCTGGGTGCCGCGCACGGCAACGTCGATGCGCTCCACGTCCTCTGGCTTGAGTGCGTGCTCCAGAGCTAGCTCCAACACAGCATCGATTGGTCGATGTGATGAAAAACATACTGGATATTTCTTGAAGAGCAACGGCGTGTTGGTGGAGAACCAGCGTGTTCCCAGTCCAGTCGCCGAGTCGCGGTTCACTTCCCCTCCCGTGGACAGCGCAGCCAACAGGCCATCAGGCGCGCCGATCGCGTCGTCGCCTGCAGTGATTCCCGCCTCGGCTAGGTCCACGGCTGTGACGGCCGCCGCCGCTGCCCGGCCTGCGTGCATCGGTTTGGTCATAGAACCGAAATTGGCTACCACGCCGCCGGTGAAACTGGCGGACAGCGATAAGGCAGTGCTGGTCTTATCAAGATCCAGTCCGCGCAGAAAGGCGACTGAGGCTGTGGCGGCCACTGTGCCCATGACCGCTGTGGGATGCCACCCTTTGTCGTGATACGGGCACTTCTCACGACTGTGCAGTTCGCCCCAAACCTCGTAGCCCAGCACATAGGCTTGGAGCGCACGCATGCCGGAGGCCCCCCCCCGTTCGGCCTCGGCCAAGATTGCCGGTACCAGCACCGTGCTGGGATGCGCGTTGAATTGCACATCGTCGTAGTCCAGAGCATGCGCGGCTGTGCCATTGATGAGCGCCGCCGTTGAGGCATCCCGCTGATCGCTATTGTTCAGCAGCAAACTGCAAGCGGCACCCTGTTGCACTGGCATAGTCTTCTTCAGGATGCCCACTACCGGTTCGTTGCCACCTGCAAGCATGACGCCGACCAGGTCAATGAAAGCCGCTTGTGCGAGCGCTATGGACGCAGGAGGAACGGCTCGGTCGGAGAAGGAGTAGACGAAGCTCGCGATCGAATGGGTTAGGTTGTGCATGACATAGAGACCGTTGTCATGCATTCTTGCGCAGAGTTGAGGATGTGCGCAATTTTGCGGATAAATAATTTGCAATGCAAATTATTGACGAATACCATGCACCTTAAACGGTGCGAAATTGTGCGCGTCTGTCAGTTTGGGCGGCCAGCGAGTGCGACTGTGATCTTGCGTGCGAGTCGACCAATACGTGGACCGATTTCTTCACGAAGCAACTTTGGTTTCAGATTGGGGCCGCCGCACGACACTACATACTGTGGTTTGCCCTGTTTGTCGAAAGACGCAGCAGCCACTGCGTTGACGTCGGGATGGTAGAGACCCTCGTTGAACACAAAGCCGTTGGTCTCCATATTGGTCGCGGCTGCTTCTACGGCTGTGCGTAAAGCCGTCCATCTGTTGCCAGCTTGATATCTGAGCTTCTGCAGGGTCTCCTCGCGTGTTCGTGACGGCAAGCCCGCAAGGTATGCCCAGCCGGCTGATGTGGTGGCAATCGGTAACCGGGAGCCGACAGATAGGTTGAACAGCAGGTGACCATCACCCTGTGCCCGCTTGACAATGAGAATGTCATCCTGATCCACGATACCCAAGGACACCGCAGCCCCCGTTTGCTTGGCTAGCTGCATCATTTCGGGCAAGATCATCTCGCCGATATCGGTGGAGTTCAGTGCGTATTGTCCGAGACCGAGTACAGACATGCCGATGCGAAGCTTGTCGCTGTCGGGCGCCTGCACTAAATAGCCCAACTGTTGAAGCGTATAGCACAACCGCCACACGGTCGGCTGTGGCAGTTTGGTCATGTGAGCAATTTCGGTGGTGCCGAGTTGCGTGTGCAGGGCGTCGAAGCAGCGCAGGACGGACATGCCGCGCGCAAGCGCTGTCACGAACTGTCGGTCGGTCGCGCTCTTAGGTTTGCGCACTGCGGCGGTTTTTTTTGGGGGCGGAAGCGGCCATGTATTCCCTGCGAGAAGCGGATTGGTTACTCGCAAAGTGTAACCAACTTCCCGCTCCTCTCCGTTTCGGAAAACGGCCTCAAGACACCTTTACGATCCCACTCCGATGAAGTTTCTGAATCTCGTCTGCGCTGAAGCCGGCTTCTACCATGAATTCCAGCGTGTCGGTGCCAACTTCGTGCCGGCCCAACCAATTGATTTTGCCTGGGGCATTGCGGAAGCGGGGAACAACCTCCTGTACGACAGTGTCACCGAGCACCGGGTCGGGAATGCTGACCACGGAACCACGCTGCTGGACGTGCGGATCCTTGAGAATGCCTTCAATGTCGTTGACTGGCGCTGCTAGGACGTCGAACTCGTTTAGCCGTTCCATGATCTCAGCCTGCGTATGCAAAAGCATCCAGGCTGCAATCATGTTGTCGCATTCGTCCACGCGCTTCAGGCGTTCCCGATTGGTTGCCCACGCTGGATTGGTGGTGAGATCCTCTCGGCCGATGGCCTGGAACAGACGCATTGCTGGTGAATCGGCCGCGCTGGACACGGCGATCCAGCGATTATCTTTTGTTTTGTACGTGTTGCGCGGAGTTGACCAGCGCGCTCGATTGCCCTCGCGATTGGATACCACGCCTCCCTTTGTGAAATTGATCAGCATCGGGCCAGTCATACTCAACAGCGGTTCATAGAGGCTGATGTCGATTTCATCGCCAATGCCACCGTTGCGATCGCGTGCCCAAAGTGCCGCAAGAACGGCGTACGTGCCGGTGAGTGCGGCCACGCCGTCAGCCAGTGGGAATGAAGGCAGAGTAGGTGGTCCGTCTGGTTCGCCGGTCACGTGGGCATAGCCGCTGAAGGCTTCCGCGAGCGTGCCCACGCCCGGACGCTCGCTGTAGGGGCCAGTCTGGCCATAACCACTCACGTGCAGCATGACGAGCCCCGGGTTTACCTTGCGCAGTGTGTCGTAGTCCAGTCCCCATTCTTTCACGCGACCAGGTCGGAAGTTTTCGATGAAGACATCGGCTGTGGCCAGTAGGCGGCGAACAATGTCCGCACCTTCTGGTTTCTTGACATCGACACCTACCAGCTTCTTGTTGCGTGCGACAACACTCCACCACAGACTGTTGTCGCCTTGGCCCAGGCCGCGAACGACGTCTCCCTTGGGATGCTCGATCTTGATGATCTCCGCGCCCAAATCGGCAAGGTTGGTGGCGATCAGCGGGCCGGCGAACAGCATGCCCAGCTCCACGACGCGCAAACCTTTGAGAGGTCCGCTCCCTTGAGATTCTTTGTGATTTTCCATCGGTGTTGTGTTGTTTCGTTGTGTTGTGTACTCGGCCCCGATTTCACGCGGCTTTGGCCGTCGCGATCTTGTCGCGCAGGGCTCGCAGGCTTCCCCCCTTCATTACCGAGCCTGGCAGAGGACGCCCGACGATCTCCTCCGCCAGCCGTGCGGATTCCAAGAGTTTCTCAAGGTTCACGCCTGTCTCGATTCCCATTTCGTCGCACATGAAAACTAGGTCTTCCGTGCAGACGTTGCCGGCCGCGCCCACGTGACCTGCGAATGGACAGCCGCCTAGGCCTGCGACCGCAGCGTCGAAAGTCCTCACGCCCATCTCCAAGCCTGCGTAGGCATTTGCGATGCCCATGCCACGGGTGTCATGCAGGTGCAGGCAGATATCCAACTCGGGGTGCATGTCCTGCACAGCGCCCACCACGCGCTTGATCGAACGGGGTGTTGCCCATGCCATGGTGTCCGCTAGCATCATCGTCTCCAACTTGTAGCCGTGCGCCATAGCAATTTCCTTGGTCTGCGCCACGGTTTTCAACACTGTTTCTGCGGAGATGTCGCCAGCGAAGTTGCAACCGAATGCCGCCATGACTGCGCCACGCAGCACGGGTACGTTATGCGCCTTGAACATCTCCATGGTCTTGTGCTGCAGCGGAATGTTTTCCTCCATCGTCCGGTTCTGATTGCGTATCAGGAACGGTTCAGATGCGCATAGCGATACGGAGCCCTTGACCTCCAGGCGACCGCTATCTATAGCGCGCTTGAGACCCTTATCGTTGAGCCACAGGCCCACGTAGCTGATGCCTGGTTTCTTGTGAAATCCCTCTACGACCTCCTCGGCATCGGCCATTCCTGGCACCGCCTTTGGGTTGACGAACGAGACAATCTGGATGCGATTCAGTCCAGTTTCCGAGAGGCTGTCAATCAACTCGATCTTGCGCGCCGTTGGGATAGTCCCTTTCTCGATTTGGAAGCCCTCGCGCGGGCCCTCCTCGTTGATCTGGACTCTTGTGGGAAGTGATGCCATGGTGCTGTACTCCTAAAGGCTTTTGGTAAGGGCTTGCGTTCAAGCGGTGGTGGTCTGTGTGGGCGGCACGAACGGATAGGGAACTGGCCTGCCATTCCTGAACGGAAGTGCTAGGGTGGCTTCGCCAGGGGTGCTCTCTTTGCCGTCCTGATTAACAATGCCCAAATCGAGGACCACAAGACCATAGTCCTGCAGACGCTCGGTGGACTTGACCCTCCCCCAGACGTGCAAGGTTTCTCCTACGGAGTTCATGGCGCGGAACTGGAAGCTCACCTTCCAAACCCAGCCCTCGCGGCCGGCCCAGTCCTTGACCATCTGAACCATGAATTGCTGCTTGAGTGAGCCGTTGATCAGCAGGTCGGGGAGCTTGTCATGTTCGACTGCAAAGCGGCGGTCGTAATGAATGCGATGCCAGTTTTCCATGGTTGCGGACCAGCGGAAGAGATGGATTTCTCCTAGCGGCCCCTTGGTGAGCCATGGCAGTTCCTGACCGACCCAAACGTCATCAAAATACTGTTGTTCTGCCATGGTCTTATCTCCTGATCGTGGTGTTTTTGGAGCGCATCAGAAGCTCTCCGTCGCCGGTCATGAACTCGTATAGCCGCACCACCAAGACCATCGGGCCCTTGCTGGAAGCCTTCTCGGTGATGTCGGCATAACTCAACTTGACGCTGACGCGCTCTCCGTGACGTGCATAGCGGAAGAACTCGAACTCCGACCCGCCATTCAGTGAAGCCAGATTCGCCAAAGGCCTGATGGCGGGAAGGTTTGCAACCGGAACGATGCCGTCGAACAGAGGGTTTTGCGCGTTGTCCTGGATGGGATCGGGAGTGCCCAGCGGGCGGCGCAACATATGGTTTGCGAACAGTGGGGGCGCCACTGGGCCGCCGAAGCGGCGATTGGCGTCATTCGTCTCACCCAAGTAGGCTGGATCCTCATCCATGATGGCTTGGGCATAGCGCCGCACGGCGCCGGACTCGACCGCGTCACATGCGAATTCGGCTTTGGTGGACAGCCCTATGTAGGACCGCACTTCGTCAGTGACCAGCATGTTTACCCTTTCATTGATTTGCATAGTGAATCGATAATTCGAAATAATATCGAGGTGTGCTTCGTTTGTCAATGCGACGTTGTCCCGTTGACGCACTGGTTTTGTGGGGATATGATCAAAGCTCTTTGAATGCGAATACATGATTCGCATGGCGAGTTATAGAAACCAACAGGAGACTTCATGCAGCAACGCAACGGTGCGGAAACGCTCGTCGAAACACTTCTGGCCGGCAAGGTCGATGTCTGTTTTGCCAATCCCGGTACCTCCGAAATGCAGTTCGTCGCGGCGTTGGACAAGATCCCAGGCATGCGCTGCGTGCTCGGTCTGTTCGAGGGCGTAGTTACCGGTGCAGCCGATGGCTATGCACGCATGGCGGATAAACCAGCTTCCACCTTGCTTCATCTCGCGCCTGGGCTTGGTAATGGGCTGGCAAATCTGCACAACGCCAAGCGCGCTCAAGTACCGCTGGTCAACATCGTGGGCGAGCATCGCCAGGGCCACAAGGTCACCGATTCACCACTGACCGGGGACATCGAGGGCGTGGCGCGCACCATGTCCGCCTGGGTGAAAACGTCCACCTCAGCGGATTACGTAGCCGCCGACGCGGCCGAGGCCATTCGGGAGGCCAACTCTTTGCCGGGACGAATCGCCACGCTAATCATGCCCGCCGACACGGCATGGACGCCGGCCAGGCCGCACGATGCGCTCGACTTTTCTACGCCTAAGGCGACGCTGCCTGCTGCCGAACAATTTGAGGCAGCCGTGAAGGCACTGAAATCTGGTGAAAGTGTTGTGCTGGTTCTGGGGGGGCGTGCGCTACGTGCCGCTCCACTGGCATTGGCCAGTCAGATCGTGCAGTGCACGGGCGCGAAAATGCTTGCCCAGTATTCCAATGGACGCATGGAGCGTGGAGAAGGGCGTACGGCCATATCCAGAACCCCCGCGCCGGTGGATGATGGTGTAGCTACCTTCAAGGATGTCAAGCACGTCATCCTTATCGGTGCCAAGGTGCCAGCTCCGATGTTCGGCTATCCCGGAAAGCCCGACTACCTGATGGCACCAGGCGCCAACCTGGTAGAACTCACCGCGCCCACAGACCACCTCGAGGAGACCCTGCGCGAACTCGCGCAGCGTGTCGGCGCAACTGGCATTGCACCAATTCTCGAAGTGCGCCGGGAGTTGGCTCTGCCGCAGGGTGCGCTGACGGCCGACAATGTGCTGCGCACCATCTCCGCGCTGATGCCTGAGAACGCCATCATTGTGGACGAGTCCATCAGCGCAGGCCGCTCATTTTTCCCGGCTTCCATGGGCGCTCCAGCTCACGATTACTTACAGCTCACTGGTGGCTCGATCGGCAGCGGGTTGCCTATGTCCACGGGTGCGGCCATTGCTTGCCCGGAGCGCTTGGTAATCAATATGGAAGGTGACGGCAGCTCCATGTACACCATCCAAGCGCTTTGGACCCAGGCGCGCGAGAAGCTCAATGTTGTTACGGTGATATTCGCCAACCGCGGCTACCAGATCCTCAGAGGTGAGTTGGTAGGCGTAGGTGCAAAGACCTGGGGCGAACGTGCAGAACGCATGCTTTCGATCGTCGACCCGGACATCAGCTGGGTGAAGCTCGCGGAAGGCATGGGTGTGGAGGCCGCCTCGGCGGACAACTGCGAAACGCTGGTCAAGCTGCTCAGGCATGCCGTGGCACGGCCTGGCCCGTTCCTTATTGAGGCCAGGATCGGTCGCTGACCAAATACATCAACATCAGAGAGCATACATCTCATGGACTTCAGTTTCAGCGAAGAGGAAGAAGCACTGCGCCTAGAGGTTCAGTCATTCATTCAAGAGCATTTCACTGAGGAGGTTTTGGCCGACCTCACCACGGGAAAGCGCGGGCGAGGTTTTGGTCCGCGAGCCGCCCCGATTTTCAGAAAGATTGCCGAACGTGGCTGGAATGCCATCGCCTGGCCAAAAGCCTATGGCGGTCAGGGAGGCAGCCGAATCACTCAGTTTCTGGTGGAAGAGGAGTTCTACCGCGCCGCACAAGTCGTGATCGGTGGCGGAGGTACCGGAACGCCTGCCGTACTGGCATCGGGTACGGAAGCACAGAAGCAGTACTACGTACCTAGGGCAATTCATCGCGAAATCATCTTCTGCCAAGGCTACAGCGAACCGCACTGTGGGACTGACTTAGCCGGCGTGCGCTGTAGAGCCACACGCAACGGCACTGGTGAGGACTCGCACTATGTTGTTAATGGTCAGAAGATCTATACGACCAATGCGCAGGTTGCGACCCATGTCTTCCTGTTGGTGCGCACTGACCCTGAGTCAAAACGCCATGCCGGACTTTCAATCCTCTTGGTGCCGATGGACACGCCGGGTATCACAGTGCGTCCCCTGCTCACATTGCAGAACAATCCGGGCGGACCTGCCGGTACGACCTACGGAGAAGAGCGCACCAATGAGGTCTTCTTCGACGATGTGAAGGTGCCGGTGTCTTGCCTGCTGGGCGAGGAGGGTGATGGTTGGGCAGTCTCGCAGCGAGGTCTAAATCTGGATCGCGTGGGGGCATGGCGCTACCTGATATCGGTCAAGCGCGACGAGGACATTGTCAATTGGCTGAAATCCGATGATGTCCGTGCCGCCCCGTTGCGTTCTGATGCTTCGGTGCGAGACAAGGTGGCCGAGCTGTGGATTGAAGGCCAAGTGTGTCGTCTGATGACTATGCGCAGCATGACTATTGAACAGCGAGGACAGGCTTTTAGTTACGAAGGTGCCGCAGAGAAGGTTTGGGCGCCCGAGCACGGAGTGCGTACGACCGAGGCCATTGGCCAAATCCTCGGACCGCATGCGCAGCTTCTTAATGGGTCGCCTGACAACTTGCAGGAGGGCCTGTATGCGCACAACCTGCTCTCGGCATTCCAGTCGACTGTCAACCATGGCAGTGTGCAGGTCATGCGTGACCAAATAGCCCGCAAGGGACTTGGGCTGCCCAAGTCCCGCAAGTGAAAACCCCAAAACATGTCTTCTTCCAAAATTGAAAGTTGAACGCCGTGGATGTATTACCCGACGAACAGGAAACGTTGATCCAGGAAACCGCGCGCGAGTTCTTCGCAGCGGAATCGACGCCCGCGCTTGTGCGCGCGACAGAGACAAACCCCAGCCGGTACAGTGCCCAGCTGTGGCAGAGAATTGCGGAACTTGGTTGGCTGGGGATCAGTTTGCCTGAAGCCTATGGAGGCCAGGGTTTGCCACTGGCCTATGCCGGTCTTTTGTTGGAAGAGGCAGGGAGATACATCGCACCAGTCCCTCTGCACGGAACCTTGGTGGTGGCGCAGGTGCTGGCTCGTCATGGTTCGGATGCTCAGCGCGTCCTGCTACGTAGGGTGATCGATGGTGAACTAATCCTGTCATATGCTGTGCAAGATCCGTTGGGGGCTTGGTCGTATGACAGCCCAGGACTCACAGGGCGGCGTAACGGTGGATATGTCGTTCTCAATGGAAGTTGCTCTTTCGTCGACGGTTTTCGCGCCTCCGGCATGTGCCTAGTCCTTTACCGGACGGAGGAGGGTGGCGTAGCTGCAGCGCTCGTGGATACGGGGTCACCAGGCGTCTCGGTCGTGGACTACGTCACTACTGCAAAGGACTCACAGGCTCGCGTGAACTTCAGCGATTTGCGCGTTCCTCTATGCGACGTCGTGGACGAATCGGTGCGGGCTGTGGCACTGGCGCGGGACCTGTTCGACATCGCGACTGCGCTCATGTGTTCGCAGTTGGTCGGTGCCACCCGACGCGACATGGAGTTCGCTGTCGAGTATGCCGCTCAGCGCGAGGCGTTCGGCCAGCCAATCGGCGCGTTTCAATCGATTCAGCATTTGTGCGCTGACATGTTGATCGCCGTCGACGGCGCGCAGCTTCTTACACGAGAGGCTCTGTGGCGAATGGATCAGGGTATCCCCGCCTCAGTTGAAGTTTCTCAGGCTAAGGCGTTTGCAAGTGACAAGTGTGTGTTCGTGGCGCGTTCCGCGCAGCAGATCCATGGTGGCATTGGCTTCATGATGGAATGCGACCTGCAGCTCTGGTACCGCCGTATCGTTGCATGGAGTTTGCGTTGTGGCACCGTGCGCGAGCACCGGCAGCGGGTCGCTGCGGCATTGCTGGATCAGCCGGGCAAGGTTCGCCTTGGGATGCCACTCGAAATCGGATGACGAGACCTTGATTTACCCCATCCCGATACCTATACGGTCAGACCATCGTTGTCGGCGGCCGAAGGACTCAGGAGCTCGATTGACGAGGAGATATGCCATGGAGACAACGCGAAGCCTGCCCCCTTCCGTAGAGCGTAAACACATCCATTCTCGCCACGTAGAGAGTCATGGATTTCTGCGTGCAGATGGGCTCTGGGACATCGAAGCGCGCATCAAGGACACCAAGACTTATTTCACGCGAAACGCCGATGGAAGAGAGAGGCAGCCCGGCGAGGCCCTTCATCACATGGAGGTGCGGCTGACGCTGGACGACACACTGAAGGTATTCAATGCGATTGCCATCATTGCCGGTAGTCCTTTCGACGAATGCTCCGATGCTGCCAATCCGGTGCGTGGCCTCATTGGCGCTACTGTGGGCCCGGGCTGGCGCAAGGCTATTGATGAGGCGATGGGTGGCGTGCGAGGTTGCACGCATGTGCGCGAGTTGATACTTGCAATGGCTACCGTGGCCTACCAGACCATTCCAAACTACCGCGCACACGAACGGCGCGAACGGGGTGAGCCGACGCGGACTATCGGAAAACCCGGGCATCAAATCGGCAAATGTCTTGGCTGGGACACAGATGGGCCGGTGGTGGCCCGCCTCACTCCGGAGTTAGTAGGATGGCGACCACAGAGCTGGTCCCGGTTGTTTGAACACGCCGGAGCCCGAGATAAGTGGATGGGCTGCGGTGTAAGAGTCTTACTCGGGCCCCTGCCAGGCCGCCGGAGGCGCCCCCCGGTTGGCCATGTACTCATGGCCTAACCCCTTCAGGCCGCAGCCTGTATCGGCGCCAGCGCGGCGTAGTAGACCATGTCCGGCGTGCGCCCTGCGTGGGCCTGGTGCGGGCGGCGTTCGTTGTAGAACGCCAGGTACGCTTGTAGGCCCTCACGCGCGGCGCTGACGGTCTCGTAGGCCTTCAGGTACACCTCCTCGTACTTCACGCTGCGCCACAGCCGCTCGACGAACACGTTGTCGCGCCAGCAGCCTTTGCCATCCATGCTTTGGCGCGCGCCGATGCGGGCCACCTCGGCGACGAACTCGGCGCTGCTGAACTGGCTGCCCTGGTCGGTGTTGACGATCTCTGGTGCACCGTAGCGGGCAGCCGCCTCGCGCAGTGCCTCTACGCAGAAGTCCGCTTCCATCGTGATGGACACGCGGTGCGCCAACACCCGACGGCTGTGCCAGTCCAGCACGGCCACCAGGTACACCCAGCCGCGTGCCATCGGGATGTACGTGATGTCCAGCGCCCAGGCCTGGTTGGCCCGCTCGATGGCCAGTTCGCGCAGCAGGTACGGGAACACCGGGTGGCTCGGGTGCTTGCGGCTGGTGTTGGGCTTGCGGTACAGGGCGCGCAGGCCCATGCGCTGCATCAGCGTGCGCACATGCCGGCGGCCGACCTCGGTGCCCTGAAGGCGCAACAGGTCGCGCAGCATGCGGCTGCCGGCAAACGGGTGCTCCAGGTGCATCTCGTCCAGGCGGCGCATCAGCGCCAGATCCTCTTGGCTCATCGGCTCAGGCCGGTAGTACGCCGTGCCGCGGCTGATGCCGACCAGATTGGCCTGGCGCTTGATCGGTAGGGCATGCTCGCGGTCGATCATCGCTTTACGCTCAGCAAGCCG
>JAYRLC010000064.1:0-14801 GCA_041905405.1 Ramlibacter sp.
CTACCTGAACGAGCACAACGCGCGGATGAACGCCGAAAAGTCGGTCTACGAGCACGTAGCGATTGATTCAGCGGTGGAGTGGGAGTTTGCCGACCAGCTGGAGAAGAACAACGCGGTCAAGGTCTACGCCAAGCTCCCGAGCTGGTTCAAGGTGCTAACGCCTTTGGGTAGCTACAACCCTGACTGGGCTGTGCTGATCGAGCGCGACGGAACCGAACGCCTGTACTTCGTGGTGGAAACCAAGAGCAGCCTGTTTGACGAGGACCTGCGTGACCGTGAAGGCGGCAAGATCAAATGCGGCACGGCGCACTTTAAGGCGCTGGCGGTGGGAGAGAACCCGGCTGTTTATGGGAAGTTCAAAGACGTTGCAGGACTCATGGTGCAAGTCATTCAGATGTAGGAGTCCAATTCATTAGACCAAAGAAGGTCGGACATCAAATTCGGTATTCGCGAATTGCAAATATGCGTTCAGCCATCCGCTTTGGTCAGCCCCAATTACCCTCCGGGACCTTCCTGACCTTCGGCGCCTATACGACGACCGCGCTTGATGGCGGTTAAAGCGGCCCGCGCATCCTTGACCCGACCCGCCGCCACATCGGCCAGCCCCCGCCTCGCCTCGTCGATTTGCGTCACGTGGCTATGTTCCCGCGCCGGCCGCTCCTCCCCCTCCTCCATCCACCGCGTATAAAACCCAATCTTCGCGTCGATGAGTTTCTGCGCCTGCTTCCATTGCGCGATCTGCGCCTGCACGCGTTCGCGGTGCGCCAGCAGCACTTCTCTTGTTTGCGCCAGCGTGGCGGCGCCGCGCTGGGCCAGCGCGGTGTAGCGGCGCAGTTCGGCGATTGGCATGCCTGACAGGCGCAGTCTGTCCATCAGTTCCATCCATTCGACGTGCCGGTTGTTGTAGATGCGCTGGCCGCTCAGGCGCGGCACCGGGGGCAGCAGCCCCTGCTGTTCGTACCAGCGGATGGTGTGCACGCTGCGTCCGGTGCGGGCCGCCAGTTCGCCGATGCGCAGTTTCAGGGGTGGGCGGGACCGGGGGGTGCTGGGTGTGCGTGGGGTGGCAGCCATGTCAGCGGGTATACCAGACGGCCTGCACGTGCTGGGTGTCCATGTATTCACGCACGGCCGCAATCTGCCCACCGCGCAGCGTGAACAGCGCGTGGTATTGCTGGCTGTAGATGCGGCCGTTTTTCAACTCGCCGCGCTACTCGGCCATGACGGCGACCTGGTCGCCCTCGGCCACGGTGCCCTGCACGGTCATGCGCAGCGGGCCGGTCAGCGCGCCCTCGATACGGCGAAAAATGTCCGCGATCTGCGGCTTGGTCTGCAGCCCGGCGGTGGCGTTGCTGCCGGGTTGGCCCGCGATCCAGAACGTGGCGTCGTCGGCCATCAGCGCCAGCGCGCCGGCGATGTCGCCCGCGTCGTAGCGGCGGTAAAAGTCGATGGCGATCTGGCGGTTGGTTTCGGTGGTGGTCATGAGGATTCCCTTGAGGTCACAGCGCGGCGACAGTGCCGCAGTGCTATTGGGAAACCTAGAGTGCGCTCCAGGTCAAGCGTTTGTTGGCAGCCGCCGGGGCCGGGCTACCGGCCTGCCGTCCTAGCGCCCGCCCACCACCGACCAGCCCGCCTTCTGGTTGGAGCGGTCGTTCTCGTATTCCCAACGCGTGCCGCAACGCTCGCAGCGGTACAGCGTGATGGTGACTTCGCTGCCGTCGGCGCGCTCTTCCTTGCGGAGGCCGGCCTGCAGCAGTTCGGCATGGCCCGGCGCCTTGCGCCAGTGGCGCTGGATGCCGCTGCACGGCCCGCACAGCTCCATTTTCTTGAGTTCGTTCTGGCGGGCTTCTTTGGTCATGCGGAGATTATTGCCCCTGAAATTTCCGCAATGCACAAGCGCCCCATCTCGCGGCCAAGGCGGCGCATGGGCATGCCAGCCCGTCTGAGCCTCAGGCTCGAAGCGCGGAGGGTTTGGCCGACGGGTGTGGACGGAAGGCGCGGTTCAATGCCAAACCCGAGCACTGCAGACGCTCGCCCGAAGGGCCTGAGGTGTGGGCTGGCGTGCCCATGCGCCGCCTTGGCCGCAGGCGCGGACGCAGGCAGGGGTGCACTGGATTCCCGCCTTCGCGGGAATGACGGGGTGGCGCGGGATGACAGGGGTGGCGCGAGGACGACGGCACAACGCTTGCAAGGCACCGCGAGCCTCTGTACATTGCATTTTTTGAGGGTCCCTTATGTCCGTTGAAGTACCGGCCCCCCGCCACATCCGCCTCACATCGCACCACGGCGGCTTCGGCGCCCTGCCCATCCACTGGGGGGCGGCCACCCCCGCCGAGCGCGGGCCCATCGTGGGCACCACCACCAGCCGCGCGCACCGCAACGTGATCGGCACGCACAGCGGCAGCTACAGCGTGTACCGGGCGCTGGCCGTCGCCGCGGGCGCGCTGTCATCCAAACACAAGGCGGACCTGACCAACACGTCCCCCACCGACGTGATCGGTCCGTACCCGCAGTGGTCCGACCCCGGCAAAATCGTCAGCCTGGACCCGTGGGGCGCGACGGTGGCCGACGTGTTCAGCAACGAGCTGGCCGCAGGCTACGACATCAAGCCCACCATCGCCGTGACCAAGGCCCACGTGATCCTGCCCGAGGTGATGGAGGCCATTCAAAAGGGCCGGCTCGTGCCCGACGGCAAGATCCTGACGGCCGGCGGCGCCGCCCTGGTGACCAAGGCCGCCGTGGAGCCCGTGTGGTACCTGCCCGGCGTGGCGCAGCGCTTTGGCTGCAGTGAGTCGGACCTGCGCCGCGTGCTGTTCGAAGAAACCGGCGGCATGTACCCCGAGCTGGTCACACGGTCGGACCTGGAGGTGTTTTTGCCGCCCATCGGCGGGCTCACGCTGTACATCTTTGGCAACCCGCGCGACCTGGCCAACCCCGACGTCGAACTGACGGCCCGCGTGCACGACGAGTGCAACGGCTCGGACGTGTTCGGCTCCGACATCTGCACCTGCCGGCCGTACCTGACGCATGCGATCGAGGAATGCATTCAGGGCGCGCAGCGTGGCGGCGTGGGCCTGTGCGCGTACTACCGCAAGGAAGGCCGGGCGCTGGGCGAGGTGACCAAGTTCCTGGTCTACAACGCGCGCAAGCGCCAGGTGGGTGGTGACACCGCCGACCAGTATTTTGCGCGGACCGAATGCGTGGCCGGCGTGCAGGACATGCGGTTCCAGCAGCTCATGCCCGACGTGCTGCACTGGCTGGGCATTCGCAAGATCCACCGCCTGGTGTCCATGAGCAACATGAAGTTCGACGCCATCACGGGATCGGGCATCGAGGTGGGCACGCGCGTGAACATCCCCGACGAACTGATCCCCGAGGACGCCCGCGTGGAGATGACGGCCAAGATGGCCGCCGGTTATTTCACCCCCACGGCGGCGCCGGATGCGGCAGACTTGAAGAAAACAGTGGGACGAGGTCTGACCGAATAGGAAGTTTTGAGTATGCGAGGCACCGAGCCCTTGAGCCAGTTCTCCAATGCGACCACGCCCGACGGCGCCGCCGCCCTGCTGCGCACCACCCGCGCCGTCCGCGACCGTGCCGCCGCCCTGCTGGCGCGCGCCCGCGCCGGCGACTCCACCTGGTTCCGCGTGGACGACAGCGCCATGACGGCCGCCGCCGCCGCCGTGGTTACCGCCACGCGCGAGCGGTACAGCCACCTGCGCATTCCGTACCACAGCCGCTGGCGCCATTTCGAGGCGGGGGGCGTGGACCGCAAGGCCTTGTTGGACAAGCGCCTGGGCGATGCACATACGCCGGAGCGCGCCCGCGCGTACATCGACCTGGCGGTGGTCAGCGTGCTGCTGGACGCTGGCGCCGGGCCCGACTGGAAGTACACGGAGTCTTCGACCGGCCAGGTGTTCACCCGGTCCGAGGGGCTGGGCGTGGCGAGCTTCCATGCATTCATGGCTGGCATGTTCAGCAGTGACCCCACCCAGCCGTTGCGTGTCGATTCGGCCGGGTTGCGCGCCGTGGTGGCCGACCGGCTGGCCCAGGCGTTCCAGGTCAGCGACGCGAATCCGCTGGTCGGCCTGCAAGGCCGCCTGGTGCTGCTGCACCGCCTGGGCGAAGTCATGGCCGAGCATTCCGAGGTGTTCGGCACCGGTGACGGGCAACGCGTGTGCCGCCCCGGCGGCCTGTTCGACATGCTGATCAAGCCCTATGGCGTGGACACACCGCCCACGGCCGACGTGGCGGCGCACGACATCCTGAGCCAGGTGCTGATGTCGCTGTCGCCGATCTGGCCCGCGGCCAACGCGATCAACGGCATTGCACTGGGCGACTGCTGGCGGCACCCGGCCGCGCACGGGCCGGGCCTGTCCGACGGCTGGATGCCGTTTCACAAGCTGTCGCAGTGGCTGACCTATTCACTGATCGAGCCCTTTCAGTGGGGCGGCGTGCAGGTGCGCGGGCTCGACGCCCTGACCGGCCTGCCCGAGTACCGCAACGGCGGCCTGCTGCTGGACAGCGGCGTGCTGCGGCTGCAAGACCCGGCCCTGGCCAGCCAGCCGCTGAAGGCGGGCGACGAGCTTGTGGTGGAATGGCGCGCGCTGACCGTGGCGCTGCTGGACGAGCTGGCCGACAAGGTGCGTGGCATTCTGGGCCGCGACGCAAATGACCTGCCCCTGGCCTGCGTGCTGGAGGGCGGCACCTGGGCAGCAGGCCGCGCGCTGGCACAGCAGTTGCGCGGTGGCCGCCCGCCGCTGAACATCGACAGCGACGGCACGGTTTTCTAGAACAACATTTTTGAAGAAGAGGGTTCACAACACATGAGCAACGTCCACGTCATCGACCACCCGCTGGTGCAGCACAAGCTGACGCTGATGCGCAAAAAAGAGGCCAGCACCAACAGCTTCCGCCGGCTGCTCAACGAGCTGGCGTCGCTGATGGCTTATGAAGTGACGCGCGACATGGCCATGTCCGAAGTCGAGATCGAAACGCCGCTGGAGACCATGAAGGCCAAGGTCATCAACGGCAAGAAGCTCGTGTTCGTGTCGATCCTGCGCGCGGGCAACGGCATTCTGGAGGGCATGCTGAACGTCGTGCCCGGCGCGCGCGTGGGCCACGTGGGCCTGTACCGCGACCCCAAGACGCTGACGGCCGTGGAGTACTACTTCAAGATGCCCAGCGAGATGCACGAGCGCGACGTGGTCATCGTCGACCCGATGCTGGCCACAGGCAATTCGGCCATCGCCGCCGTGGAGCGGCTGAAAGAGATGAACCCCAAGTCCATCAAGTTCGTCTGCCTGCTGACCTGCCCCGAAGGCGTTGCCGCCCTGCAAAAGGCGCACCCGGACGTGCCGATCTATACCGCCGCCATCGACCGCCAGCTCAACGACCACGGCTACATCCTGCCCGGCCTGGGCGACGCCGGCGACCGCATCTTCGGAACGAAATGACCCCCCGTCTGTCATCCCGGACCTGATCCGGGATCCATGCAGGCACGCCCCTTGCATCCGTCAACGCCACCACCAACCCAAGAGGAGATCCCCATGTTCCACCGCCGTTCGCTCATCGCCCTGGCTGCCGTCGCAGCCCTGTCCGCCCCCGGCCTGGCCCTGGCCCAGGCCAAGATGAAGGTTGCCGCCATCTACACCGTGCCGTTCGAGCAGCAGTGGGTCAGCCGCATCCACAAGGCGCTGAAGGCCGCCGAGGCGCGTGGCGAGATCGAATACAAGGCCAGCGAGAACGTGTCCAATGCCGATTACGAGCGCGTCATGCGCGAATACGCCACGGCCGGCAACCAGCTGATCGTGGGCGAGGCGTTCGCGGTCGAGGCCGCGGCCCGCAAGGTGGCCAAGGACTTCCCCAAGACCTCGTTCCTGCTGGGCAGCTCGGGCAAGCCGGTGGCGCCGAACTTCAGCGTGTTCGACAACTACATCCAGGAGCCGGCGTACCTGAGCGGCATGATCGCCGGCGGCATGACCAAGACCAACAAGATCGGCATGGTCGGCGGCTTCCCGATCCCCGAGGTCAACCGCCTGATGAACGCCTTCATGGCCGGTGCCAAGGAAACCAACCCCAAGGTCGAGTTCACCGTGAGCTTCATCAACAGCTGGTTCGACCCGCCCAAGGCCAAGGAAGCGTCGTTCGCCATGATCGACAAGGGCGCGGACATCATGTACGCCGAACGCTTTGGCGTGAGCGATGCGGCCAAGGAGAAAGGCAAGCTGGCAATTGGCAACGTGATCAACACCCAGGCCCAGTACCCCGACACCGTCGTGTCGTCGGCCCTGTGGAACATGGAGCCCACCATCGACCTGGCGCTGAAGAACGTGAAGGACGGCAAGTTCAAGGCCGAGGATTACGGCCAGTACTCGATGATGAAGTACAAGGGCAGCGAGCTGGCGCCCTTGGGTACGTTCGAGAAAAAGATCCCCGCTGACATCGTCGCCAAGGTCAAGGCCAAGGAAAAGGCCATTCTGGACGGCAAGTTCACGGTCAAGGTCGACGACAACGCGCCCAAATCCACGGCGAAGTGACGCCGGTCCTTCGCCTCAACGGCATCACCAAACGCTTCGGCACGCTCGTCGCCAACGACAGCATTTCGCTCACGCTCGAGCGGGGCGAGGTGCTGGCGCTGCTCGGCGAAAACGGCGCCGGCAAGTCCACCCTCGTCTCCATCCTCTTCGGCCACTACGTCGCCGACGAAGGCACCATCGAAGTCGAAGGCAACGCCCTGCCCCCCGGCAACCCGCGCGCCGCGCTGGCGGCGGGCATCGGCATGGTGCACCAGCACTTCACGCTGGCCGACAACCTGAGCGTGCTGGACAACGTGATGATGGGCACCGAGCCGCTGTGGCAGCCGTTCACCCGCCGCGCCGCCGCCCGCGCGCGGCTGGCCGACGTGGCGCAACGCTTTGGCCTGCAGGTGGACGCCGACTCGCGTGTGGGGCAACTGTCGGTTGGCGAGCGCCAGCGGGTGGAGATATTGAAGGCGCTGTACCGCGGTGCCCGCATCCTGATCCTGGACGAGCCCACGGCGGTGCTGACGCCGCAGGAGAGCGAGGCGCTGTTCGACACCCTGGGCCAGATGGTGGCGCAGGGCCTGTCCATCATCTTCATCAGCCACAAGCTGGGCGAGGTGCTGCGCGTGTCGCACCGCGTGGCCGTGCTGCGCGGCGGCAAGCTGGTGGCGCAGGCGCCCGCGCGCGGCACCACACAGGCCGAGCTGGCGCAATGGATGGTGGGCCACGCCGTGGCCGCGCCGCAGCGCCGGCCGGCGGCTGCGGTGGGCAGCGTCGTGTGTGAATTAAAAGGCGCCAGCACGGCGGCGGGCCAACGCGACCGGCTGGCCGGTGTGTCGCTGGCCCTGCGCGCGGGTGAGATCGTGGCCGTGGCCGGTGTGTCCGGCAACGGCCAGGTGGCGCTGGCCGATGTGCTGTGCGGCGTGCGCGCGCTGGTGTCGGGTAGCGTCACGCTGGACGGGCGGCCGCTGCCAGCCCAGCCCGCCCTGCTGGTCACACGCGGCGTGGCCCGCGTGCCCGAGGACCGGCATGCGGTCGGCGTCGTCGGTGATTTACCCGTTTGGGAAAACGCCGTGTCCGAGCGCCTGCGCACGCGCGCGTTCAGCCGTTGGCTATGGGTGCGGCGCGCGGCAGCCCGCGCCCACGCCCGCAAGGTGATCGAGGCGTTCGACGTGCGCGGCGGCGGACCGCTGGCGGTGGCGCGTTCGCTGTCGGGCGGCAACATGCAAAAGCTGATTCTGGGCCGCGCCTTGCTGGCACCGGACGGTTCTACGCCGCGCCTGATCGTCGCCCACCAACCGACCTGGGGCCTGGACATCGGCGCGGTGGACTATGTGCAGCAGCAGCTGGTGGCCGCGCGCGATGCGGGCGCGGCGGTGCTGCTGATTTCGGATGACCTGGACGAGGTGCTGGCGTTGGGGGACCGGGTGGCTGTCATGCATTCGGGTGAGCTGACCGATGCCTTGCCAGCGCTGGAGTGGACCCGGGAAGAGATTGGGTTGGCGATGGCGGGGGCAGCATGAGGTTGGAAAAACGCCCCGCCCCTTCTTTGACCGCATTGGCCTTGGCCCCACTCGGCGCCATCACCTTCACCCTGCTCATCAGCGCCCTGCTGGTAATGTGGGCAGGCGCCCCCATCGGCCAAACCTACACCCTCCTCTTCAAAGGTGCCTTCGGCTCCGTCTTCGCCCTGAGCGAAACCTTCACCCGCGCCATCCCGCTCATCCTCACCGGCCTGGCCGCCACCGTCGCGTTCAAGGCGCGCCTGTTCAACATCGGCGCCGAAGGCCAGCTCTACGCCGGCGCGCTGGCGGCCGTGGCCGTGGGCGGCCTGCATGGTGGCGCGGGCTTTGACCTGCCGGCGTGGCTGCTGTTCCCGCTGATGATGGCGGCCGCCGCGCTGGCCGGCGCCCTGCTGCTGCTGGGGCCGGCACTCATGAAAGCCAAGCTGGGCGTCGATGAAGTCGTCACCACGCTGCTGCTGAACTTCATCGTGCTGCTGGGCGTGGGCGCGCTGCTGGACGGCGCCATGAAGGACCCCACGGCCATGGGCTGGCCGCAGAGCGTTGCATTGCAAAGCGAGCTGGAGCTGTCCAAGCTCGTCGAGCGCACCCGCGTGCACACCGGGCTGTTGTGGGCCGTGGGCCTGGCGGTGCTGCTGTGGGCGCTGTTCAAGTACACGGTGCTGGGCTTCGACATCCGCGCCGTGGGCGCCAACGCGCGTGCCGCTGCCTTCGCGGGCGTGCCGGTCACGCGCACCGTGGTGCTGGTGGCCCTGGTGTCGGGCGCGCTGGCCGGGCTGGCCGGCGCGATCGAGGTCGCAGGGCGCACCGGCTACGTCACGCTGGACATGTCGCCGGGCTATGGCTACAGCGGCATCGTGATCGCCATGCTGGCTGCGCTGCACCCGCTGGGCGTGCTGGCCGCTGCCGTGTTCGTGGCGGGCGTGCTGGTGGGCGCCGACAGCATGAGCCGCGCCGTGGGCGTTCCGACCTATATCGCCGACGTGATCGTGGCCGCATCGCTCATTTCGGTGCTGGTGGCGGCCATGCTCACGCAATACCGGGTGCGCTGGAAATGATGGAAGTGCTGGACATCCTGGCCAACCCGGCCTTCTGGCAGGCGGTGCTGCGCATTGCCACGCCGCTGATCCTGGGCACGCTGGGCGTGCTGCTGTGCGAACGCGCGGGCGTGCTGAACCTGGGCATCGAGGGGATCATGGTCGCGGGCGCGTTCAGCGGTTGGCTGGCCGTGTACGCGGGCGCGCCGCTGTGGGTGGGCGTAGGCGTGGCGGCGCTGACGGGCGCGGCGTTCGGCCTGTTGCATGCGGCGCTGACGGTGGGCCTGGCGCTGTCGCAGCACGTGTCGGGGCTGGGCATCACACTGCTGGCCACGGCGTTGAGCTACTTTGGCTACCGCGTGAGCTTTCCCAAGGTGAACACGCCGCCCACGATCACACCGTTCCAACCCATGGAGTGGCTGGGCGTGCCCGTGCTGTCGGCGCAGACGCCGCTGACCCTGCTGGCACTGCTGCTGGTGCCGCTGGGGGCGTGGGTGCTGTACCGCACGCCGGCCGGGCTGGCCGTGCGCATGGTCGGCGAGAACCCGCAGGCCGCCGAAGGCCAGGGCGTGTCGGTCGCGGCCACGCGCACCGGCGCCATCGTGGCCGGCTCGGCGCTGATGGGCGTGGCGGGGAGCTTTCTGACGCTGTCGGCGTTCAATGCGTTCTTTTTCAACATGATCAACGGCCGCGGCTGGATCTGCGTGGCGCTGGTGGTGTTTGCCAGCTGGCGGCCCGGCAAGGCGCTGCTGGGCGCGCTGCTGTTTGCGTTTTTTGACGCGCTGCAGCTGCGGCTGCAGCAAAGCGGCAGCGCCGTGCTGCCCTACCAGCTTTACCTGATGCTGCCGTACGGGCTGTCCATCCTGGCGCTGGTGCTGGTCGCACGAAAGGCCGCATACCCCCAGGCGCTGATGAAACCGTACCGCAAGGGCGAGCGGTAGCGCCACAATGGACCTTGCTTTTTGAACAGGAGACACCGATGGCATTCACCCTTACCAGCAAAAGCTTCAACGACGGCGGCACGCTGCCCAAGGCCCAGGTCCACCACGCCATGGGCGCGGGCGGCGGCAACCAGTCGCCCGACCTGTCCTGGAGCGGTGCGCCCGAAGGCACGAAGAGCTTTGCCCTGACCTGCTACGACCCCGACGCGCCCACGGGCTCGGGCTGGTGGCACTGGGTGGTGTACGACATCCCGGCCAGCGCCACGGGCCTGACGCTGAACGCTGGTGCCACCGGCGGCGCAGCACTGCCGCCGGGCAGCAAGCAGGGCCGCACCGACTTCGGCAGCCATGAATACGGCGGCGCCGCGCCCCCGCCCGGCCACGGCCCGCACCGCTACATCTTCACGCTGTACGCACTGAAGACTGACAAGCTCGACGTGACGGCCGATGCGTCGGCCGCGTACGTGGGCTTCAACATCCACTTCGCCAAGATCGGCGAGGCAAAGATCACGGCGACGTACGAACGCTGAGCGTTGAGTTCTGGCCTGACTACCTTCGAAAGAAACGCGTTGACATCCGAATAAACGTTACTACAATAAATCCCCAGGAAGGACCAGCCGATGAAGCTGGAGTGGGATGAAAACAAGCGGCGCAGCAACTTGCTCAAACATGGGCTCGACTTTGCAGACGCCTTTGAAGTGCTCGAGTCGCACTACCGGCTGGACCTTGAGTTGCTACGCAACGGAGAGTGGCGGACACAGTCCTTCTCGTACGCGATGGGTTATTTGGCCGTGCTGACGCTGGTGCATCTGCAACGCAGGGATGCAGTTCGCATCATCAGCTTCAGGTTTGCAAGCGAAGATGAATCGAAGGACTACCATGACTGGCTCAAGCAAGAAAGCAGCTAGCCCGCAGCCGACACGCGAGGAAATCCTCAAGGCGATGGAAACGCCGCCGCCCGGTGGGTACTACGTCTGGGATGGCGTCGACGAAAACGACCGTCCCGCCACCGCCGAGGAGCTTCGCGCAGGCATCGCGGCGGCTCGGCGGCGCGGCCGACCCATCGGCAGCACCAAAGAGTCAACCACCATCCGCTTCGACCAGGACGTGCTAGACGCGTTTCGCCTCGGCGGACCCGGCTGGCAGTCCCGCATGAATGCGGCCTTGCGCGACTGGCTCAAGACCCATCCGCAACACTGACACACCCTTAGATGCTCGACATCCTCATCACAAATGCAACCCTGCCCGACGGGCGCAAGAACATGTCGGTCGCCGTGCAGGGCGGCAAGATTGTCGAGGTGACCGAGGGCCTGATCGTGGGCGCGCAGGCGCATGAGACCGTGGACGCGCAGGGCTATCTGCTGACCCCGCATTTCGTGGACCCGCATTTCCACATGGACGCCACGCTGAGCTACGGCCTGCCGCGTGTCAATGAGAGCGGCACGTTGCTGGAAGGCATCGCACTGTGGGGCGAGCTCAAGCCGCTGCTGACGGCCGACGCGATGATCGAGCGCGCCCTGGCCTACTGCGACTGGGCCGTGGCACGCGGGCTGCTGGCCATCCGCAGCCACGTGGACACCAGCGACCCCAGCCTGCTGCCGGTGCAGGCGATGCTGGAGGTCAAGAAGCGCGTGGCCGGCTACATCGACCTGCAGTTGGTTGCGTTCCCGCAGGACGGCGTGCTGCGCACCCCGGGCGGGCTGGACAGCCTGAAAAAGGCGCTGGACCTGGGCGTGGACGTGGTCGGCGGCATCCCCCACTTCGAGCGGACCATGGCGCAGGGCGCCGAGAGCGTCAAGCTGCTGTGCGAGCTGGCCGCCGAGCGCGGCAAGCTGGTGGACATGCACTGCGACGAGACCGACGACCCGATGTCGCGGCACATCGAGACGCTGGCGTTCGAAACGCAGCGCCTGGGCCTGCAGGGCCGCGTGAACGGCAGCCATTGCACCAGCATGCACAGCATGGACAACTACTATGTCAGCAAGCTGATCCCGCTGATCGCCGAAAGCGGCGTGAGCGTCACGGCCAACCCGCTGATCAACATCACGCTGCAGGGCCGCCACGACACCTACCCCAAGCGCCGCGGCATGACCCGCGTGCCCGAGCTCATGGCCGGCGGCGTCAACGTCGCCTTCGGCCACGACTGCGTCATGGACCCCTGGTACGGAATGGGCAGCGGCGACATGCTGGAGGTCGCCCACATGGGCCTGCACGTGGCGCAGATGACCAGCCAGAAAGGCATTCGCGCCTGCTACGACGCGGTGACGGTGAATGCCGCGAAGGTGATGCACCTGCAGGGCTACGGCCTGGACGTGGGGTGCGATGCGAGCTTTGTGCTGCTGCAGGCGGGCGATGTGGTGGAGGCGATCCGGCTGAAGGCGAACCGGCTGCGCGTGTGGCGGCGCGGCGCGCTGGTGGCCCGGTCTGCCGAGACGGTGCCGCAGCTCACGCTGCCCGGACGGCCCGGCGCGGTGCAGTTCCGGCTGGGCGACCGCTGAATCGTTCCAACGCCCGTGGGCGTGCTAACGAGACATGGCCGCGCGCGCGGCCTCAGCCTTGGCCAGGTGTGCGTTGGCCTGCTCCAGCGCCTGGGCATTGCCGGTGCGCCATCCCTGGGCCGACGCCTCGACGAACTGCCGGCGGTGGCTCAGGTATGCCTTCATGTGCTCGAGCTTGTCGCCACCGGGCACGGCGGGATTGAACGAGCGCTGCAGCCAGCGGCTTTCCAGTTCGCGCCATTGGGGCACCAGTTCCTTTTCAGCACGCGCGCCAAGTTGCTCCTGGGTGAGTTGCCCTTTCATGGCGGCGTCCGTCATCAGCGCGAGCTGGCCCTCCAGCCCGCTCACGTCCTTGGCGTACTGGACCGTGGCGTCCTGGAACGCCCGCGCCTCCGACAGGAAATACGCAGGCCTGGGCGTTTGCCACAGCACAACGCCCGCCGCGCCCCCCGCCAGCAAGGTCAGCGCGGCCAGGCGGGCACCGCCAGCGGTCAACCGCCCCGGCCGGAACAGCACCGCCGCAACCACCAGCCCGAATGCCGCGCCACACCCCAGCGAATACACATCCGCGGCGCCGCGGGAAATCGCGTCTATGGTGAGCAGCAGGTAGGGTATGGCGGCCAGGTAGCGCCACCTTTGCAGCTCGTCTTTCAGCCGCCCATCCAGCGCCAGTGTCACCAGCATGCAGGTCAGCAGGCCCAGCGCCGGGCCGCCGGCGCCAATGCTGATGCGACCCGGGTCTTTTGTGAGGTAAAGCGTGGTCGCGCTGGTCAACACGCTGCCCAGCACAAAGGTCACGGCCAGCGCCAGCGAGCCGTGGCGCCGCTCGAACGCTGCCCCCACCACCCAGAAAAAGGGCAGGAACACGGCGACACTGCGCCACGACCCCAGTTGCAGCTTGGCGGCCAGCAGCCGCCATTGGCCAGCACTGTCCAGCGTCACCAGCGGCGCGTTGCCGCCCAGTGTCAGCAATGCCTCGCTGCTGATCTGGCTCCAGTTGTTGCTGAGGTAAAAACCCGCGACCGTGACGCCCAGCATCAGCAGCGCGATCACACAGGTCACCCAGGCGCCGCGCATCGCAGCCAGCACCGCCGATCGATTGATTCCGTCCATGGACTCCCTTGCCATTTCGTCCCGGGGGCATTGTGCTACACGCGGAACGGGGCCCTGCAAACCGCGCAACAATCGCAACCATCACATGGCAATGACGTCCCCCTCCATCCTGCCTTACCGCACCGCCTGGCTCATGCTGCTGGTGCTGATCTCCGCCTTCGCCATGAGCCAGGCCTTTCGCACGGCCGCCGCCGTCATGGCCGCGCCGCTGCAGCAGCAGTTCGGGCTGACGCCGCGCCAGCTTGGCCTGTTTGCCGGGGCGTTCCACTTCGCCTTTGGCGGGCTGCAGCTGTTCATGGGCAGCGGCATCGACGTGCACGGCACGCGGCGCACGGTGCTGGCGGTGTTTCCGCTGGCCGTGATCGGCCCGGTCATCACGGCCAACGCCGGCGGCTTCGGGGCGCTGGTCGCCGGGCAGGCGCTGACGGGCATCGGCTGCGCGCCGGCTTTCCTGGCCTGCACGGTGTTCATCTCGCGGCGCTTTGCGTCCAACCAGTACGCGTCGGTCAACGGCGCCGCGCTGGGCATCGGGTCCGTGGGCCTGCTGATCACCGGCACGCCGCTGGCCTGGATGATCCAGGCCTGGGGCTGGCGCGCGGGCTATCTGGCGCTGGCCGCCTGCGGCGCGCTGGCATGGCTGGCGATCCTGCTGTTCGTGCGTGAGGAGCCACCCCACCACCCCAACGGCCGGCCGTCGATGCTGGCGGCGCTGCGCGGCTATGGCGAGCTGTTCCGCCTGCCGCACACTTGGGGGATCATCGGCCTGGCCCTGTTCACCTACGCCTCATTCCTGTCGCTGCGCGGGCTGTGGCTGGGACCGCTGCTGATCGACCGCCATGGCTTCAGCCTGGTGGCCACGGGCAATGCGGCGCTGGTGCTGTCGGTGCTGGGCATGGTGGCGCCGCCGCTGTTCGGCCGGTTCGACCCGGGGGATGCGCGGCGCCGGCGCTGGCTGTTCAACTACACGCTGGGCTGCGCGGGGATCTTCGGTCTGCTGGCGCTGTCCCTGGGCGCGACGTCCGACGTGGCGCTGTCGCTGGCGATCGGGCTGGTGTCGGGCTACATGGTCATGCAGTACGCCGACGTGCGCATGGCCTACCCGGCCGCCATGACCGGACGGGCCATGGCGCTGTTCACCATGGCCATGTTCATGGGCGTGGCCATCATG
>JAYRLC010000065.1:0-14749 GCA_041905405.1 Ramlibacter sp.
CATTCAACGATGCTAACACCGGCGTCCGGTTGCCTGATTGTCAGGGTCTTGTGTACACGACGTGCCCGTTCATACAACGTCGTCGACAAAGTCAAGGAAGTCGCTCAGCTTGCGCCTCCAGGCTCCACGGGAAGCCGTGGGCAACCACAACGCAGCCTGCATATTCAGCATCCGGCTGGCGTCGTCCATGAAGTCCTTGCCTGTCTGCGACTCAAGAAACCGGGTGGTAGGGCCGACAGGCGGCTGCATCATGCGCGGCATCTGGCCGGCGCCGGGCGACATCCATCGCAAACCTACGCCCTGCGCCGCACTCATGCCGCTGCTGAAACTTGAACCAGGCAAATGAGGCGTCCTGGCGATCGAGTGATGGGTGTTAACGCGCGCGTTTGCCGTGGCACCATCCACTCCGGATACGGTGCGAAGCGCGGAATAGCCGACGTGAAAGTCACTTTGACCCGATACAACGGAAAATGTGTTGGCAGGCCCGGTCGCATGAACAATCATGCCGGAGCACATGACGCACGGCTCCAGCGTGGTGAAAAGCTTCCCGTTATTGGGCAGCGCCTGCCCCGCTGTGCGCTGGTGCTGGCGAATCATGTTGATTTCGCCGTGATAAGAAGGGTGCGCGACGTTCGTGTTGACGGCCCAGCCCAGGATGTTATAGGTCTGGTCCACCATGACACTGGCAATGTTCTGGCCGTAGTAGCCCGGTCTGCGGCGCAACGGGAGCACGCCCATGCCCGGACGCAACGGGCCATGCGCCCTGAAGGCGATCGCAAAGGCCAGTTGAGTGCACATGTTGTCGCGCACTGTGTCATCGGGACCGTTCAGACCCGACACCAGATCCACCACATATGAAGGCAAGCCGAATTGATGAGGTCGTATGACTGGCGGAAATGCCAAGGGTGGCAGAGGCACGGGCAGCGCCGGGATGTTGGCATAGGCCGTAGCGACGGCCTGGATGACGACGGCCTGCGCGCCCCCGACCTGATGCGCGGGTGCGTTGGTCGCGTGCAGCGTCATGGAGTGCTGCACGCCTGTGGCAGCATTCAACCAGACGATGCGGCGTATGCCCAACAACGTGGCCATGCCGATACAGGCTGCCGTCGGCGCGTAACTCAAGGCCAGCAGATTTGCCTGCGCGTTCCAGAACTGGGACTGCATCACGATACACGCTGCCGTGCGGTGATCGGCCCCGGTGTCCGCTGCTGGCGCGGCGACGGCGTAAGCATACAACGTCGCGTTGCGCGAAAGTATCGCGATTTCGTTGTTGTGCTGGGCGCGCAGTTGCTGCGCCCAGTCCGTCACGACCTCAATGAATGTCGGCATTGTGTCCTCCCCGTCGGTCTGCGGTCGCCACATTGTGACCCAAGCTTGACACCCTGCCAAAGAAAGAATCAGTGCGCGAGCAAAGCCTCCAGATCCTGCAGCGTATTGGCCTCGTGCAGCGGTTTGTCGTGGCGGATGCGCAGCATGCGCGGAAAGCGCACGGCGATGCCGCTCTTGTGCCGCGGACTGCGGTTGATGCCCTCGAAGCCCAGTTCGAACACCAAAGATGGGCGCACGCTGCGCACGGGGCCGAACTTTTCCAGCGTGGTCTTGCGGATGACGGCGTCGACCTGTTTGAACTCCTCGTCGGTCAGGCCCGAGTAGGCCTTGGCAAACGCGACCAGTTGCAGCGCGCCGGGCTGGGCGGGCTCGCGCCGGGCAATGGCGTCCAGCACGGCGTCGGCTTCGGCCTGGTCGTGCGGCGGGCGGCTCCAGACGGCGAAGGTGTAGTCGGTGTAGACCGACGCGCGGCGGCCATGGCCGGCCTGGGCGTAGATGAGCACGCAGTCGATGCTCATGGGGTCGATCTTCCACTTCCACCACAAGCCGTCGGCCTTCGTCCGGCCGGTGCCGTAGGCGGCGTCCAGGCGCTTGAGCATGAAGCCTTCGACGCCGCGTTCGCGCGATGCTTCGCGCAAGGTCGCGAACTCATTCCACGACGCGGCGGTCTCCACCGGCGACAGGGGTATTGCGGTGCCCGCCACGAGCGCCTGCAGGCGTGCCCGGCGTTCATGCTGCGGCAGCGCGCGCACGTCCTGTCCGCCCTCTTCCAGCAGGTCATAGGCCATGAAGCTCACCGGCGCATCGGCCAGCACCTTCTTCGTCAGCGTTTTGCGGCCAATGCGCTGCTGCAGCAACGCGAACGGCGCCGGCGCGCCGTCCCTGAACACCATGATCTCGCCGTCCATCACGGTGCCGTTCGGCAAGCCTCGCGCCAGCGCCACCAGCTCGGGAAAGCGGTCCGTCACCAGTTCTTCGCCGCGCGACCACACCCACACCTGCCCCGCGCGGCGCACGATCTGGCCGCGGATGCCGTCGTATTTCCATTCCACCTGCCAGTCCGTCACCGGGCCCAGCCGCGCATCGAAGGTATCGAGCGAGCCGTCCAGCTGGTGCGCCAGGAAGAACGGGTAGGGCTGCCCGGCGTCCTGCGCATCCGCCACGCTCTCCTGAACCGGCGCAATCAGCGCCTGGAAGCGCTGCGCCGACGGTGTGGACTTGCCGTCGGTGTAGCCCATCATGCGTTGCGCCACGCGCTTGGCGTCCAGGTTACCGTGCGCTGCCAGCGCGCGCTGCACGAGCAGCTTGCTCACGCCGACGCGAAAGCCGCCGCCCACGAGCTTGATGAGCAGAAAGCGCCCCTGCGCGTCCAGCTCGGCCCAGTAGCCGCGCACGCGTTCGGTCACTTCGTCCTCGGGCAGGCCGCGCAGCGGCAGCAGGCGCTGCTCCACCCATTCGGCCAGGCCCACGTCGGACACGGCATGGGTCAGCGGCAGCACGTGGGCGATGGTTTCGGCCAGGTCGCCGACGGCCTGGTAGCACTCCTCGAACAGCCAGTCGGCTATGCCCGCGATCTGGCAGGCCAGCGCACGCAGCCGCGCCGTGGCCACAACCTGGCGCGGCTTGCCGCCCGACAGGAAGTACACGGCCCAGGCCGCGTCATGCGCTGGTGCCGCGGCAAAGTAGCGCTGCAACGCCTCAACCTTGGCGTTGGTGGATGTCGTCGCGTCCAGTTCGCTGAACAGGCGGGCGAAGTGCTTCATGGCGCGGGCGGCTCCTGCACGGCATCCTGAACAGGCTCGGGTGCGGGCTCCTCCAGCCGGTCGTCGCCGTATTCGGTCTCGAAGGCTTCCGCCTGCAGGCCCTGCTCCGTCAGGTAGCGCACCATGACCGGCACGCTGCCGTGCGTGACGATGATGCGCTGCGCCCCGGTCGCGCTGATGGCGCTCATGAGCCCCGGCCAGTCGGCATGGTCGCTCAGCACGAAGCCGCGGTCGTAGCCGCCGCGCCGGCGCGCGCCGCGCAGCTGCATCCAGCCGCTGGCGAATGCATGGCTGGCATCGCCGAAGCGCCGACCCCACTGCCCCGCGCTGGCGCTGGGCGGCGACAGCACCAGGACGCGTTTGAGGTCGGCCTTGGGCAGGTCCTGCGCAGCATGCGTGGGCGGCAACGCCACGCCCTGTTCCCGGTAGGCGCGGTTCAGCGGCTCCACCGCGCCATGCACGACGATGGGGCCGATGGAAGCATCCACCCCTGCCAGGATGCGCTGCGCCTTGCCGAAGCTGTAGCACGACAGCACGCTCGCGCGGCCCGCCAGCACATTGGCCTGCCACCAGGCGTTGATGTCGGCAAAGATCGCCGCATCGTCGCGCCAGCGGTAGATCGGCAGGCCAAAGGTCGATTCGGTGATGAACACGTCGCAGCGCACGGGCTCGAACGGCGCGCAGGTCGGGTCCGGCGCCACCTTGTAGTCGCCGCTGGCCACCCAGACCTGGCCGCCGTGCTCAAGCCGCACCTGGGCCGAGCCCAGCACATGGCCCGCCGGGTGCAGCGACACCGTCACGCCGTGGTGCACGATGCGCTCGCCATAGGGCAGCGTCTGGAGCGTGATGTCGCCCAGCCGCGCGCGCAGAACGCCGTCGGCCGGCGCGGCGGCCAGGTAGTGCGTGTGGCCGGTGCGCGCATGGTCGGCGTGGGCGTGGGTGATGACGGCGCGGGCCACGGGCCGCCAGGGGTCGATGTAGAAGCCGCCGGGCGGGCAGTACAGCCCTTCGCGCGTCTGCACGACCAGATCGCCCGTCACAGGTATTCCTTGCCGTGCACCAGCAGCGCCAAGCGCATCAGGCCCAGCGCCAGCCGCTCCCGCAGGCGCTCGCGCCAGGACCGGTTGGCAAAGGCAGACGGGTCCATGCGCGCCCCGCCTTCGGCCATGGCCCTCACCAGGCGCTCGCGCAGATGGGCGGCAAACGCCGCGTCGTCCACCACCACGTTGGCCTCGCGCGCCAGCAGCAGGCTCAGCGGGTCCAGGTTGGACGAACCCACCGTGGCCCAGTGGCCGTCCACCACGGCCACCTTGGCGTGCAGGAAGCTCGGCGCGTATTCGTGGATTTCCACACCGGCCTGCAACAGTGCGCCGTAGACGGGCCGCGACGAGTAGTACTGCATGAAGTATTCGTAACGCCCCTGCAGCAGCAGCTGCACCCGCACACCGCGCTGCGCCGCGCGGATCAGCGCCTTGCGCATCTTGCGGCCCGGCACGAAGTAGGCGTTGGCGATGATGACCTCGCTGCGCGCCATGCCGATGGCGCGGCGGTAGGCGCGCTCGATGCGCGCGCGGTGCCGCACGTTGTCGCGCAGCACGAGCGCCGCGCGGCTGAGCGCGCGCCCCAGGTCCGCGGACGACGCGGGCGGCACGGCGCCGTGCGCCCCGCGCAGCGACTCCAGCGCGCCGGCCAGCTGGCGCGAGCGAAGCTGCTGGGCCGCCTGCATGCGCTGCCACAGCACGGCCATGGTGTCATCGGCTTCGGCCACCATGGGCCCACGCACGCGCACCGCAAAGTCGAGACGCCCTGCCGCCAGCGTCCCATGGTTGGGGTCATGAAAATCGTCCAGCACGTTGATCCCGCCGCAGTACAGAACGTCACCGTCCACCACGCACAGCTTGCGGTGCAGCCGGCGCCAGCGCCCCGGTATCAGCAGGCCCAGCGTACCGGGTGGCGAATACACCGCCCACTGCACGCCGTCGTCCATGAAACGCTCCGGCCAGGGGTGCGCCAGCGCGTCAGTGCCAAACCCGTCCACCACCACCTGCACGCGAACGCCGCGGCGCGCGGCGTCCAGCAGCGCCTGCGCCACGTCGGCACCGCTGGCAGTCAGGTCGAAGATGTAGGTTTCAAGCCGCACGTAGCGCTGCGCGCGGTTGATGTCGGCCACGAGCGCCGGAAACAGCTCCACGCTGCCTTCCAGAAGCCGAAGCTCATGGCCGTCGCGCAACGCAGGCTGGGCATGCGACACGGGTCGCCGCTCCTACAGCGCGAATTCCGCGATCAGCGGCAGGTGGTCGGACATGCGCCACCAGATACGGCCGCGGGGAATCTCAAGGCCCAGGGGCTTCAGGCCCCGGGCATAGACGAAGTCCAGCTGCGTGAGCGGCAGCCGGGCCGGATAGGTCAGCGCCCGCTCGCCGATGAAGTCCTTCAGCCCCATGGCATTCATGGCCGGGCGCAGGCGGCAGCCCCAGTCGTTGAAATCACCCGCCACGACCAGCCGCTCGTCATTGGGTACCTCGCGCTGGATGAACTGTTCGACCTGCTGCACCTGGCGCATCCGGCTGCCCGGAATCAAGCCCAGGTGCAGCACGATGACGTGAACGCGCTGGCCATGGGCCTGGACGATCACGTGCAGCAGGCCGCGCTGCTCAAAGCGGTGGTCGGACATGTCCTCGTGCCCGTGGGACACCACGTCCCAGCGCGACAGCAGCGCGTTGCCGTGCTCGCCGTGGCGCGTGACGGCGTTGGTCTGGTAGACGGCGTGGTAGCCCTCGGGCGCCAGGAACTCGGCTTGCGGCAGCTCAGGCCAGCTCTTGAAATAGCGTTCCTCGCGCCGATGGACCTTGCGCACCTCCTGCAGGCAGACGATGTCGGCGTCCAGCTGCTCCACGGCGTGGCCAAGGTTGTGGATTTCAAGCCGGCGCGCCGGGCCGATGCCCTGCACGCCCTTGTGGATGTTGTAGGTCGCGACGCGAAGCGTTTCCATGCACGGACCTTAGCGCAAAAAGCGCGGCAGCATGAGGATCGCCTCGGCGTTGGACGGTGAAAACACCGCATCGGCGGCCTCGCGCCAGGGCAGCCAGCGAAAGTCCGTGTGTTCGTGCGGGCTCAGCGTGACGGGCGTTCCGGCAGGCACCCGCAGGCCGAAGACGCGCTCCGTGTTGCGCGTCACGCCCGGCCCGTAGCGGTGCAGCCAGGCCGGGTAAATGTCGTAAACGTTCTCCAGGTGCCAGTCGGCCAGGTCGTCACACAACGGGCTGCCTGCGCCGCAATCGATGGCGGTCTCTTCGGACACCTCGCGGATGGCGGTCTGGACGAAGGATTCATCAGGCGTGTCCTTGGATCCGGTGACCGACTGCCAGGTGCCGGCGTCGGCCCGGCGGATCAGCAGCACGTCCAGCGCCGGGGTGTGGATGACCACCAGCACGGACTCGGGGATTTTGAAGGGCATTCGGCGACCTGCCCCTTCATCCCCAGGGGTTCACCAGGGCAACGCCCGTGTGCTCGAAATGGCGCACATTGCGCGTCACCAGCGTCAACCCATGAACAAGAGCCGTCGCAGCGATTAACAGGTCCAGGTCATCCTGCGCCTTGCCTTTGTCCAGCAACTGGGCTTTCAGATTGGCAAACGCAATCCACACCGCTTCGTCCGTCGGCAGGATCCGGTCGTAAAAGCCCGTGCGAATGTCGCCGAGCCATTGCTGCAACTGATTGCGCCGCCGCCCCGCAGGCAACCGGCGCACACCAAAGCTCAGCTCAGCCACCGTCACCATGCTGACGTTGCCCTGCCCCTGGTGCCGCTCCAGCCATTGCAAAACGCCCCCATCGGGCTGCGCCTTGACGGCTTCAGACAAGACACAGGTGTCCAGCAGCCATGTACCGGCCATGATCAGGCCTCGAAGTCGAACGGCTTTCTGGACGTGCGTCGAGGCATGGCCTGCAGTTCGGCCCCACGCGGCGCATTCAACAGACAACCTTCAAGGGATGGCAGCGACTGCCCCGCGTTCTGCTCGGCTTCGGTCAGTGGCACGACTTTCACCACGGGTTTGCCATGCCGCGTGATGATCTGGGCGCCGTTCGCCACCGCCGCATCCACCAACTCACTCAGCCGGTTTTTGGCTGTCTGCAATTGCCACATGCCCATGCGCCACCCCAAAATAGCCTGAATCTCGCGATTCTAGCCAGAAAAAAAGGGCGCCCAAGAGGCGCCCCATTTCGTCTGTCGCAGCAGCGTGTCAAACCGGCGTTGGATTCCGCAGCTTGATGTGCAGTTCGCGCAGTTGCTTTTCGTCCACCGGGCTCGGGGCCTGGGTCAGCAGGCACTGGGCGCGCTGGGTCTTGGGGAAGGCGATCACGTCACGGATCGATTCGGCGCCGGTCATCAGCGTCACGATGCGGTCCAGGCCAAAGGCCAGGCCGCCGTGCGGGGGCGCGCCGTACTGCAGCGCGTCCAGCAGGAAGCCGAACTTCAGCTGCGCTTCCTCGGGGCCGATCTTCAGCGCGTCGAACACCTTGCTCTGCACATCGGCGCGGTGGATACGGACCGAGCCGCCGCCCATTTCCCAGCCGTTCAGGACCATGTCGTAGCCCTGCGAGATGCACTTCTCGGGCGCGGTGACCATCCAGTCCTCGTGGCCCTCCTTGGGCGCGGTGAAGGGGTGGTGCACGGCGGTGTAGCGCTGGTTTTCCTCGTCGAACTCGAACATCGGGAAGTCCACCACCCACAGCGGGCGCCAGCCGGCTTCGAACAGGCCGTTCTTCTTGCCGAATTCGCTGTGGCCGACCTTGATGCGCAGCGCGCCGATCGCATCGTTGACGATCTTTTCCTTGTCGGCGCCGAAGAAGATCAGGTCGCCGTCCTGCGCGCCCGTGCGCTCCAGCACGGCCTGCAGGGCCTTGTCGTGGATGTTCTTGACGATAGGCGATTGCAACCCGTCGCGGCCCTTGGTCAGCTCGTTGACGCGGATGTAGGCCAGGCCCTTGGCGCCGTAGATCTTGACGAACTCGGTGTAGGCGTCAATTTCGCCGCGGCTGATGCCGCCGCCTTCCACCGAGCCACCGGGCACGCGTAGCGCCACCACGCGACCTCCCTTCATGTTGGCGGCGCCCGAGAACACCTTGAAGTCCACATCGCCCATCACGTCGGTCAGCTCGGCGAACTGCAGTTTCACGCGCAGGTCGGGCTTGTCGGAGCCGTACAGGTGCATCGCGTCCTGGTACGTCATGACGGGGAATTCGCCCAGGTCCACGCCCATGGTGTTCTTGAACACCGTGGTGATCATGCCCTGGAACATGTCGCGGATTTCCTCTTCGGTCAGGAACGAGGTCTCGATATCGATCTGCGTGAATTCGGGCTGGCGGTCGGCGCGCAGGTCTTCGTCACGGAAGCACTTGGTGATCTGGTAGTAGCGGTCATAGCCGGCCACCATCAGCAGCTGCTTGAACAGCTGGGGCGACTGCGGCAGCGCAAAGAACATGCCGTCGTGCACGCGGCTGGGCACCAGGTAGTCGCGCGCGCCTTCGGGCGTGCTCTTGGTCAGCATGGGCGTTTCGATGTCGACGAAGCCGTTGGCGTCCAGGAACTTGCGCACTTCCATGGCCACGCGGTAGCGCAGCATGAGGTTGTTCTGCATGTACGGGCGGCGCAGGTCCAGCACGCGGTGCGTGAGGCGCGTGGTTTCGGACAGGTTGTCGTCGTCCAGCTGGAACGGGGGCGTGACCGACGGGTTCAGCACCTTGAGCTCGTGGCACAGCACTTCGATCTGGCCGCTCTTGAGCTTGTCGTTGGTGGTGCCTTCGGGGCGGGCACGCACGATGCCCTTGACCTGCACGCAGAATTCGTTGCGCAGGCCCTCGGCCACGGCAAACATCTCGGCACGGTCGGGGTCGCACACGACCTGTACGTAGCCTTCACGGTCGCGCAGGTCCACGAAGATCACGCCGCCATGGTCGCGGCGGCGGTTCACCCAGCCGCTGAGGGTCACGGTTTGGCCCATCAGGGCTTCGGTCACAAGACCGCAATAGGTCGTACGCATTTGGGACATGGCTTGGCTGCGCCGCAGGGGCGCTTACTTGATGTTCTGGTTGAAGGGGCCGCCGGGCACGACGACGCCCATCGACACGATGTACTTGAGCGCTTCATCCACGCTCATCTTGAGTTCGATGCAGTCCTCGCGGCGCAGCATCACGAAATAACCGCCCGTGGGGTTGGGCGTGGTGGGCACGTACACGCTGAAGTACTCGCCCTGCAGGTAGTTGGCCACGTCACCGCCCGGCGTGCCGGTGACGAAACCGATGGTCCACATGTTCTCGCGCGGCCACTGGATCAGCACCGCGGTGCGGAACGCGTTGCCGCTTTCGGAAAACAGCGTGTCCGACACCTGCTTGACGCTGGAATAGATGGAGCGCACCACCGGGATGCGGCCCAGCGCCGCGTCCCACCACTTGAGCAGCGTGCGGCCAAAGAAGTTGCTTGCCGCCGCGCCGACGGCCAGCAGGATCGCCAGTGCCAGCAGCACGCCGAAGCCGGGGATGTGCACGCCCAGCAGCTTGTCGGGTTGCCAGCCGGCCGGCAGGATGAGCAGGGTCTGGTCCAGCGTGCCGATGATCCACTGCAGCACCCAGACCGTGATGGCCACCGGCACGATGACCAGCAGGCCGGCGAAAAGCCATTTGCGCAAGGCAGCCATCGGTCGCTTCAGCCAGGGGTTTTGCTGCTGGCGGGGGCCGGCGCAGCTGCGGGCGCGGGTGCCGGCGATGGCGCTGCGGAAGCCGCAGGGGCCGCGGACGACGATGCATCGGCGCTCTTGCTGTCCGACTTGGCGGGGCTGCTGTCACCTTTGCCGTCGGCCGCCGCGCCCGAACTGCCACCACGAAAGTCCGTCACGTACCAGCCCGAGCCCTTGAGCTGGAAGCCTGCCGCCGTGACCTGCTTGGCAAAAGTATCCTTACCGCACACCGGGCATTGCGTCAGCGGCGCATCAGAGATTTTCTGCAGGACGTCCTTGCTGTGCCCGCAGGACTCGCATTTGTAGGCGTAGATAGGCATGGCCGTGGAAGGGTCTGTGATGCAAAACCCTCAATTATAGGCGGCGGGGACTGTTCCAGTGCCCTGCCGCCGTAGCGGCCATCCAGCAGTCTCAGGTGCTCGGTGTCCCCTGGAAATGATGAACGTGGCCTTTGTGGTCCTTCATGAACTGCGGCATGAGTGAGCCGCCCAGCATGCCCACGATGGCAGCGAGCAAGCCCGCCAATTGCTGCGGAAATACGTCCGCCCAGCCCGGCACCGCGATGAACAGCAGCCAGGTCCCCAGGCCCATCACCACCGATACGATGGCGCCCTGCGTCGTGGCACGGCTCCAGTACAGACCGAATACCAGGGGTGTGAACGCCCCCACCAACGGCACCTGGTAGGCACCGGACACGAGTTCGTAGATCGACGTGCCCTGCATGGTGATCGCATAGACCAGCACGCAGACAGTGAAGATCAGCACGCTGATGCGCATGGCACGCAGCGTCGCCTGATCGCTCATGCCCGGCTTGATATTGCGCAGGATGTTTTCGACGAATGTCGTGCTGGGTGCCAACAATGTGGCCGATGCCGTGGACATGATGGCCGACAGCAGCGCGCCGAAAAAGGCCACTTGCAGAATGACGGGCATCTTCTGCATGACCAGCGTGGGCAGTACTTTTTGTGGGTCATCCTTCAATAGGCCGGGCGCGATATCGGGCATGACCATCACCGCGGCTGTGACCACAAACATCGGGATCAGCGCAAAAAGAAAGTACAAGGTGCCGCCGATGACGGGACCGCGAACGGCCGTGCCGGCGTCCTTGGACGACATCACGCGCTGGAATACATCCTGCTGGGGTATGGATCCCAGCATCATCGTGATCGCAGCGGCAAAAAAGAAAATCCATTCCTTGCCATCACCACCCGAGGGGAAGAACTGGAACTTGCCCTCTCTGGCTGCATAGTCGATCACTTTGCCTGCACCGCCGGCAAGGTCAGCGGCGAACCAGGCGATCAGGATGAGGCCGATGCCGATGACAATCATTTGCACGAAGTCGGTCAGCGCGACGGACCACATCCCACCATACAGGGTATAGACCAGCACGACGGACGTGCCGATCACCATGCCCACAGGCACTGAAATGGCGCCCTGCGACAACAGGTTGAACACCAGGCCCAGCGCCGTGATCTGCGCCGCCACCCAGCCCAGGTAGCTCATGATGATGATGGCCGAGCAGATGACCTCGATGCCCTTGCCATAGCGCTGGCGGTAGTAGTCACCCAGCGTGATCAGGTTCTTCTGGTACAGCTTGTAAGCAAAAAACAGCCCCACCAGGATCAGACACATGGAAGCGCCAAACGGATCTTCCACCACCGCACCAAGGTTGCCCGACACGAAGCGGGCCGACACGCCCAGAACAGTTTCCGAGCCGAACCAGGTGGCGAACGTCGTCGCAATCACCACCGCCAGTGGCAGGCTGCGGCCTGCAACGGCATAGTCGGCGGTGTTGTGAACCTTGCGGGCGGCATAAAGGCCGATGGCCACGGACCCGAGCAGGTACAGCACGATGAAAGTAATCAGCATCACGTTGCTCCGTATAAGTTGAGTCTTTCCCCAGCCGTTTGCCGGCTGCGCGGATTATCGGCAAAAAATCAGAAGAGCCGTACGCGCACGAGGACCTGCATGGCCAGCAATCCCAAAGCAAAACCAATGCCGCCATAGATGATGGCCTGCAGCAGCCGGTTGGTGCGGCGCGTTTCCTGCAGCAACTCGGCCATGTCGACACGGTGACTGGACGGCCGCTGGCGCAGGTAATCGTGCAGAAGTCGCGGCAAATCAGGCAGCAGTTTTGCGTAGCGCGGCGCCTGGTCCTTGAGTTCCTGCAGCAGCCGCTGGGGGCCGATCTGCTCGACCATCCACTTCTCCAGGAACGGCTTGGCCGTGCTCCACAGGTCCAGGTCCGGGTCGAGCTGGCGGCCCAGCCCTTCGATGTTGAGCAGCGTTTTCTGCAGCAGCACCAGTTGCGGCTGGATTTCCACGTGAAAGCGGCGCGAGGTCTGGAACAGCCGCATCAGCACCATGCCCAGGGACAGCTCCTTGAGCGGGCGGTCGAAGTACGGCTCGCAGACGGTGCGCACGGCGGCTTCGAGCTCGTCCACCCGGGTGCCGGCCGGCACCCATCCGGACTCGATGTGCAGTTCGGCCACGCGCTTGTAGTCCCGGCGGAAGAACGCGGTGAAGTTCTGCGCCAGGTATTCCTTGTCGTATTCGGTCAGCGTGCCGATGATGCCGAAGTCCAGCGAGATGTAGCGCCCGAACGTGGACGCGTCCAGGCTGACCTGGATGTTGCCGGGGTGCATGTCCGCATGGAAGAAGCCGTCGCGGAACACCTGCGTGAAGAAGATGGTCACGCCGTCGCGCGCAAGCTTGCGCGTGTCCACGCCGGCATCCCGCAGCCGCGCGATCTGGCTGATTGGCACGCCGTGCATGCGCTCCATGACGATCACCTCGGCCTGGCACAGGTCCCAGAACATCTCGGGAATCAGCACCAGGTCCAGGCCCGCCATGTTGCGGCGCAGCTGGGCGGCGTTGGCGGCCTCGCGCACCAGGTCCAGCTCGTCGTGCAGGTACTTGTTGAATTCGGCCACGACCTCGCGCGGCTTCAGGCGCTTGCCGTCGGCCGACAGGCCTTCCACCCAGCCGGCCATCATGCGCATGAGCGCCAGGTCCTTTTCGATCACGGGCAGCATGCCGGGACGCAGCACCTTCACGGCCACCTCGCGCTCACGGCCGTTGCGGTCGCGGATGACGGCAAAGTGCACCTGCGCGATCGACGCGCTGGCGACGGGCTCGCGCTCGAAACTGACGAACAGCTCGCCCAGCGGCTTGCGGAACGCCCGCTCGATGGTGGCGATGGCCACGGCGGAATCAAACGGCGGCACGCGGTCCTGCAGCCGCGCGAGCTCGTCGGCAATGTCCGTGGGCAGCAGGTCGCGGCGCGTGGACAGCACTTGGCCGAACTTGACGAAGATCGGCCCCAGCCGCTCCAGCGCCTCGCGCAGGCGCTGCCCGCGCGGTGCCCGCAGGTTGCGTCCCACCGACACGATGCGGGCGATCACACGCAGCCAGGGCTTCTGGAAGCTGGTGAGCACGAGCTCGTCCAGCCCGTAGCGCAGCGCCACCCAGACAATGAAGGCGCCGCGGAAGAAGTGCGTCATGCCGCGCCGCCGCCAGCGGTGCCACCGTTGCCGGAACGGCCGGCCGGCCCTTTGGCCGCGAACTGACGCAGGGCCTGGGCCATGCCGCGTACAGCCTGCATCAGCGCATGCGCAGGTGCGTCACCCATCAGGCGGGACAGATCCTCTTCAATATCCCAGCGCACGTTGTCCACGAGCCAGTTGACTTCGGCCGCGAGTTGAACGTCGCCTTCGATGCGCACAGGCGGCTTGTCGCCGCGCAGCGCGGCCTGGGCCAGCGCCAGCGGCGATTCCTCGGTGATGGTGAGCGTCAGGTCGGGGGTGCCCTCCGCCGCGGCCACCTCGAGCAGGCCTGCCGGCGTGGCAGCCAGACGGATGGTGAACATGCGCCAGCGCGCCTCGGTCACGCGCCCGGCCTGGCGGGCCAGCCGGGCCTGGGCCTCGGGCTCCTGCATGAGCACGTGATTGAGCAGCAGCACCATGCGCTGGTGGGTCTCTTCGACCGCCCAGGCCGGCGGCTGCAGGCCGGTGCCCAGCTTCTCAAGCAGCGTGTCCAGAAAAGGAAAAGGGGACTGTGTCGCCATAGTCCCCTGATTATGCGGCCCGCCCGCGCTGCAGACTGGCTCTGCGGCGCCGTTACTGCAGCGCCTGCACGCCCGCCACCAGCCAGCCGCTGGCGCCACTCTTGGGCTTGGTCATGTTCCAGACCTCGCGGAACGGGCTGGGCCCCGCCGACGGCTGTTCACGGATCATGCCGGAGAACTCCACGCTGGCCATGTAGTCGTTGCCCAGGTCCTCGATGCCCAGCAGTTGCGCTTCGAGCATGACGACGTCCGTCTTGTTGGGCTGGCCCGCGGTGTGGTTTTCCCGCTCGGTCAGCTGGGTGCGGATCTCGCCGACCATGTCATCGGTCATCATCGAGCGCAGCGTCGCGATGTCGGAGCGGTCCCAGGCGTCCTGCAGGGTCACGAAATTGCGCTTGGCCGCGGCCAGGAACCCGTCGGTGTCAAAGCCCGCCGGAATGCCCCAGGACTGCGAGCCCGCCAGGGCCGAGCCGATCTGCACGCCGCCGGACGAAGCACCCGAATACTTGCCCGCGTCGAACGACATGCTGTTGCGCTCCCAGGGTCGCGCGGACGCGTCGTTGCCCACCTTGTCGGGGCTGTACTGGCGCAGCGCCGCCGGGTCGGCGGGCGAGCCCGCGCCCTGAAGCGCATACGGGCCGTTCGCCGCCGGTGCGCCCGCGCCGCGGCGCGAACGCATGACCATGCCGACCACCACCATGATGACCAGCGCCAGCAGCGCGATCAGCATGAACTGGCCAAAGGCCTCGCCAAACCCCAGCGTGCTCGCCAGCCAGGCCAGGCCCAGGCCGGCCGCCAGACCACCGAGCATGGCGCCCCATGGGCGCTTGGGCGCGGCTGCCGGCGCCGCCGCCGGC
>JAYRLC010000066.1:0-14119 GCA_041905405.1 Ramlibacter sp.
AAGCATTTCGGGGCAAAATCAGGGGCTGTCCAGCACCGTTGACGGCGCCCCAAGGCCCCGAGGATACCGAAAGAATGACGTTCCAGATCACCGTGCAGCCCAGCGGGCGCACCTTCACCACCGAGCCGGATGAGGCCATTCTGCCCGCCGCCATCCGCCAGGGCATCGGCCTGCCCTATGGCTGCAAGGACGGCGCCTGCGGTTCGTGCAAGTGCAAGAAGCTCGAAGGCACCGTGGTGCACGGCACCCACCAGGTCAAGGCGCTGAGCGCCGACGAGGAAGCCGCCGGCTACATCCTCACCTGCTGCGCCGTGCCGCAGACTGACCTGCTGCTGGAGTCGCGCCAGGTCACCGACGAGAGCGCGTTCCCCATCAAAAAGATGCCGTCGCGCGTGCTGTCGCTGGACAAGAAGTCGCACGATGTGATGGTCATCAAGCTGCAGTTGCCGGCCAACGACACCTTCCGCTACCACGCGGGCCAGTATGTGGAGTTCATCCTGCGCGACGGCGCGCGGCGCAGCTACAGCATGGCCAACGCGCCGCACAACGGTCCCGCCGTGGAGCTGCACATCCGCCACATGCCGGGCGGCAAGTTCACCGACCACGTGTTCAATGCCATGAAGGAAAAGGAGATCCTGCGGGTCGAGGGGCCGTACGGCAGCTTCTATCTTCGCGACGATTCGGCCAAGCCCATGGTGCTGCTGGCGTCGGGCACGGGCTTTGCGCCGATCAAGGCCGTGATCGAGCAGATGCAGCACAAGGGCATCACGCGCCCCGCCACGCTGTACTGGGGCGGCCGCCGCCCCGGCGACCTGTACCTGGACGACTGGGTCAAGGCGCAGCTGGCCGCCATGCCCAACCTGACCTATGTGCCCGTGATTTCCAACGCCTTGCCCGAGGACAACTGGACGGGCCGCACCGGCTTCGTCCACAAGGCCGTGCTCAAGGACTTCCCCGACCTGTCGGGCCACCAGGTGTATGCCTGCGGCGCGCCCATCGTGGTGGATTCGGCCCGCGCCGAATACAGCGCCCAGGGCGGCCTGCCGCCCGATGAGTTTTACGCCGACTCGTTCACCACCGAAGCCGACAAGCACAAGGAGACAGCATGACTTTGCAGCGCCGCCATTTTGTTGTGACCGCCACCGCGGTGCTGGCCGCGCCGGCCATGGCACTGGCACAGTCCAAGCCCATCCGCCTGGTGGTGCCGTACGCCGCGGGGGGCCCGATCGACGTGACGGCCCGGCTGATGGCCGAGCGGGTCAAGGATTCGCTGGGCCCGGTGATCATCGACAACAAGCCGGGCGGCGGCGGCAACATCGGCGTGGACATCGTGGCCAAGGCGCCGGGAGACGGCCTGACCATCGGCATTGCGGCCGTGGCCACGCATGCGATCAACCCGTGGCTCTTCAGCAAGATGCCGTACGACGCGGCGAAAGACTTCGCGCCCATCACGCAGATGCTGCGTGTGCCCAACGTGCTGGTGATGAACGCCGACACCGCCGCGCGGTTGAAGATCAACACCCTGGCCGACCTGATCGCCTATGCCAAGGCCAACCCGGCCAAGCTCAACTATGGCAGCGGCGGCAACGGCAGCGCGGGCCATCTGGCCGGTGAGATGTTCAAGCGGGACGCGGGCATCTTCGCGGTGCACATTCCCTACAACGGCGGCAACCCGGCCCAGCTCGCGCTGCTGTCGGGCCAGGTCGACTTCAACTTCGACAACCTGGCGACCGCCGCGCCCAACATCCGCGCCGGCAAGCTCAAGGCGCTGGCCGTCACCACGCTGGGCCGCTCGCCCGCCCTGCCCGACGTGGCGCCGGTGGCCGACACGCTCAAAGGCTTTGCCATTGACACTTGGTGGGGCCTGGTGGCGCCGGTCTCTACGCCGCGAGACGTGGTCGCCCGGCTGAACCAGGCATTCGTGGCGGCGCTGAACTCGCCTGAAGCCAAAACCCGCTTCGCCGGCCTGATGGCCGAGCCCGTGCCCACCACGCCCGAGCAGTTTGGCGCGTTCATGAAGGCTGAGCTGGCCAAGTACGAGACGGTGGTCAGGGCGTCGGGCGCCAAGGTCGACTGATAGTCATCGCTGTTCAGATGGCCCAGTTGGCGAGCAACAGGCCATCCACGCGCTCGAACTCGCGCAGGTTGTTGGACACCAGGGTCAGCCCTTCACTGCGGGCATGGGCGGCAATGTGCAGATCGTTGACGCCGATCGGCTGCCCGTGCTTTTCAAGCGCGGCCCGGATGCCGCCGTAGTGCTGGGCCGCTTTCGCGGCATAGGGCAGCACTTCCAGCCGGCTGCAGAAGTCTTCCACCACCGCCAGTGAGCGGCCTGGCATGCTGCTTTTTTCGGCGCCGTGCAACAGCTCTGCAAGCGTGATGGAGGAGATCGCCATGTGCCCCGCATGCTCATTGAAAAGCTGCAGCGCCGCCATAGGGCGCTGTTTGATGACATAGATGACGATATTGGTATCCAGCAGGAACCGCAGCATCAGAATGCCTCTCGCTCACGTTGATGCTGGCTGGACCGTTCGTCCATGAAGTCATCAGGCACGGACGGCCCATCGAGAAAGAAGCTGTCCCACGTCTGGCCGACAGGAGCAATCACCCGCTCCACGCCGCGCGCCCTGATGGTGACGCGTTTGACACCCTCAGGCAGCCGCATCTCTGCAGGCAGGCGGACAGCTTGGCTGCGGTTGTTGGTGAAGATGCTGGTGGTATTCATGATGGCGCCTCACAGTTGGCATATCCAAATTGTATATCCCAATATCAGTGCCGCGCCAACCCGGCAAGCGGGACAGCGCCTACATCCACCGATACTGGCGTCCCACGCACCAGGACAGGGCGTTTCCCTAAATTGGCAGTTCGTTAGCAACTGACTCTTTGGAGACGCCACATGAAATCACTTCGACTCGCCCTGGCACCGCTGGCCGTGGCCGCCATCGCTACGCTGGCCGCGCTGCCTGCTGCATCGCAAACCACCACCACGACACCTTCCGCATCGTCGGGCTCTTCGTGGATGCCCGGCATGAACCGCGGCTACATGGGCCTGAACATCGGTCGGTCCGACTTCCGCACCGGCTGCGGAACGGGCGCCTTTGCCTGTGACGACTCCGACACGGCTGGCTCGATCTACTTCGGTTCGATGTTCCGCGACAACTGGGGCGCCGAGCTGGGTTACGTCAACATGGGCCGCGTGGCCCGCGGCGGCGGCGACACCAAGGCCCACGGCCTGAACCTGAGCCTGGTCGGCAAGGCGCCCCTGAGCTCGCAGTTCAGCCTGCTGGGCAAGATCGGTACGACCTATGGCCGCACCGAAACCTCAGCGGTCGCGGGTTCGGGCGTGACGTCTGGTTCGGACAACGGCTTCGGCCTGTCGTACGGCATCGGCGCAAGCTGGGACTTCACGCCGAATGTGGCTGCCACCATCAACTGGGACAGCCACGATTTCCGCTTTGCCGGCGGTCGTGATCAGGTCCGCATGACCAGCGTGGGCCTGCAGTACAAGTTCTGACCGGACTATTTCTGACCGGGCTATTCGCCCAGGTACGCGGCGCGGACCTTCGGGTCCGTGAGCATCTCTTTGGCGTCGCCGGTCATGGTGATCTCGCCGGATTCCATCACGTAGCCGCGGTTGGCAATGCCCAACGCGCGGCTTGCGTTCTGCTCCACCAGCAGGATGGTGACGCCCTGGGCGTGCACGTCGCCCACCACCTCGAAGATCTTGTCCACCATGATGGGTGACAGCCCCATGGACGGCTCGTCCAGCAACAGCACCTTGGGCCGGCTCATGAGCGCGCGGCCCATGGCCAGCATCTGCTGTTCGCCGCCGGACATGGTGCCGGCGAGCTGGTCCTTGCGCTCGCGCAGGCGCGGAAAGATGGTGAAGACCTTTTCCATGTCGGCCGCGATGTCGGCCTTGTCGTTGCGGATGTAGGCGCCCATCTGCAGGTTTTCGATGATGGTCATGCGCGTGAAGACGCCGCGGCCTTCGGGCACCATGGCCAGGCCCTGCTTGACCAGGTCCCAGGGCCCCTGGCCCTTGATGCTCTTGCCCAGGTATTCGATGTCGCCCGCGTTCAGCGGCAGCGTGCCGGTGATCGCCTTCATGGTGGTGGTCTTGCCGGCGCCGTTGGAGCCGATCAGCGAGACGAGCTCGCCCTCGCGTACCTCAAAGTCCACGCCCTTGACGGCCTGGATGCCGCCGTAGGCGACCTTCAGGCCGCTGATTTTCAAAAGGGTTTGTGCCATTGCTGTTGCTCCGCTCAGTGGCCGCCGGTGCCCAGGTAGGCCTCGATGACTTTTTCGTTCTTCTGCACATCTTGCGGCGTGCCTTCGGCAATCTGCTTGCCGTAGTCCAGCACCGTCACGCGGTCGCACAGGCCCATGACCAGTTTCACGTCATGCTCGATGAGCAGGATTGTGCGGTTGTCGTTGCGGATCTGGTCGATCAGGCCGCGCAGTTGCACCTTTTCGGTCGCGTTCATGCCGGCCGCGGGTTCGTCCAGCGCGATCAGCTGCGGGTCGGTCGCAAGCGCCCGGGCAATTTCCAGGCGGCGCTGATCGCCATAGCTCAGCGTGCGTGCCTTGTAGTCGGCAAACTTGCCGATGCCCACGTAGTCCAGCAGTTCCTGGGCCCGTTTGGCGATCGCGGCCTCTTCGGCCTTGAAGCCCGGCGTGCGCAGAATGGCGCCGATCAGCCCCGAGCCCGTGCGGATGTGGCGGCCGACCATGACGTTTTCCAGCGCGGTCATTTCCGCGAACAAACGGATGTTCTGGAACGTGCGCGCGATGCCCGCCTTCGCGACCTCGTGCACCGCCGTGGGTTGGTACGGCTTGCCGGCCAGCTCGAACGTGCCGCTGTCGGGCGTGTACAGCCCGGTAATGACGTTGAAGAACGTGGTTTTACCGGCGCCGTTGGGGCCGATCAGGCCGTAGACCTGGCCGCGTTCGATGGTGATGCCCACATCGCTCAGGGCCTGCAGGCCACCGAAGCGCTTGGAAATGCCGGCGACTTTGAGTACGGTTTCTGCCATGTCGCTCTCCTTATTTGGCGTTCTTCTGCAGCGACTTGCCATGCTCGGGCGACGGCCACAGGCCGCGCGGACGCAGCAGCATGACGACGATCATGGCCAGCGCGATCAGCAGCTGGCGCAGGATGGCGGAATCCAGGCGGCCATCGGTCATGGCCTGCAGGGGGCCCGCCACGTAGCGCAACACCTCGGGCAACGCAGCCAGCAGCACCGCGCCCAGGATCACGCCCGGCAGGTGGCCAATGCCGCCCAGCACCACCATGGCGACGATCATGACCGACTCCATCAGGCTGAACGATTCGGGCGACACGAAGCCCTGGAACGCTGCAAACATCGAGCCCGCCACGCCGCCAAAGGTGGCGCCCATGCCGAACGCCAGCAGCTTCATGTTGCGGGTGTTGATGCCCATGGCCTTGGCGGCGATTTCGTCCTCGCGGATGGCCATCCAGGCACGGCCGATGCGCGACAGCTCCAGTCGGTGGCAGATCACCACACTGACCACCACCAGCGCCAGGAACAGGTAGTAGTACATGGTGACCGACGCAAACTCGAAGCCGAACAGCTCGTGCTTCTTGCCCAGGTCAAAGCCGAACGCCTTGATCGAGTCGATCTGGCCCAGCCCCTTGGGACCGTTGGTGATGTTGACCGGGTGGTCCAGGTTGTTCAGGAACACGCGGATGATTTCACCGAAGCCCAGCGTCACGATGGCCAGGTAGTCGCCACGCAGCTTGAGCGTGGGCGCACCCAGCAATATGCCCAATATGCCCGCCAGGAAAGCGCCCAGCGGAATCACGATCCACAGCGGCGTGTGCAGGCCATTGGGGAACATCTGCGCGAACCACGGGAACGTGTCGGTCAGGTGCGGCGACGCCATCAGGCCGAACATGTACGCGCCGATGGCAAAGAACGCCACGAAGCCCAGGTCCAGCAGGCCGGCATAGCCCACCACGATGTTCAGGCCCAGGGCCAGCAGCACGTACAGCAGCGCCACGTCGGCAATGCGCACCCAGGCGTTGCCGGCGGACTGCAGCAACAGCGGCAGGATCAACAGGCCCACGGCCGCGATCAGGAAAACAACGAGTTTGTTTTTTTGCATGGCTGGTTCTCCCTCAGGCGCGGTCGGCCACACGTTCACCCAGCAGGCCCGACGGGCGCAGGGTGAGCATGACGATCAGCACGATGAACGCGAAGATGTCGGAGTAGTGGCTGCCTAGCACACCGCCGGTCAGCACGCCGATGTAGCCCGAGCCGATCGCCTCGATCAGCCCCAGCAGGATGCCGCCCACCACGGCGCCGGCCAGGTTGCCGATGCCGCCGAACACGGCCGCCGTGAAGGCCTTCAGGCCGGGCAGGAAGCCCATGGTGTGCTGCACCGTGCCGTAGTTGGACGCGTACATCACGCCCGCGATGGTCGCCAGGATGGCGCCAATGATGAAGGTGGCCGAAATCACCATGTCGGGTTTGACGCCCATCAGGCCCGCCACGCGCGGGTTTTCTGCCGTGGCACGCATCGCGCGGCCGAGCTTGGTGTAGTTCACCAGGTACATCAGCACGGCCAGCGACACCGCCGTGAGGCCCAGGATCATGATCTGCGTGGGGGTGATCACGGCGCCACCCACCTCGAAGGGCGTGCTGGGCAGCAGCGTGGGATAGGGCTTGTAGTTGGGCTTCCAGATGATCATGGCCAGCGTCTGCAGCAGGATGGACATGCCGATCGCGGTGATCAGGGGTGCGAGCTTGGGACTGTTGCGCAGTGGCCGGTAGGCCACCTTTTCGATCGCGAAGTTCAGCGCCGCGGCGACCACGCAGGCGATCACCATGGAGATGATCAGGATGATCCAGCCGGGGGCGCCGGGCATGGACGATTGCATCAGCGTGATGATGGTCCAGCTGGTCAGCGCGCCGACCATCAGCACTTCACCGTGCGCGAAATTGATGAGGTTGATGATGCCGTACACCATGGTGTAGCCCAACGCTACCAAGGCATACATGCTGCCCAGGACCAGACCGTTGATGATCTGCTGCAGCAATATTTCCATAGAAACTCTCCGTTCTTGTAACCGGCCGGGTGGCCAGGTTGAGCCAGTTTTCCCGGCCAGGCCTTCTCTGTGACAGATGCGCCTTGTGGGCACCTTCCGTCAACTAGCAAAAAACCCGCCAAGCTGCTCCATGGGCGGGTTCGTGGCCGGGATTGTAGCCAAGGGTACTGCTGCCAAAAACGGGCGTCTGCCGGGGGTTTACCCTTGACAAAACGCTGATGAAGGCGATTCGCTACTCGATTAGTCTTTCTGATCGTTGCGCCGCTTCAGTTCGCGAAGCTTATCCGCAATGCGGATCTCGAGGCCCCGCTCCACCGGGTTGTAGAAGACCGGCGGCGCCATTCCATCGGGAAAGTAGTTCTCGCCGGCGGCAAAGCCGTCCACCTCGTCGTGCGCGTAGCGGTAGTTCTTGCCGTAGTCCAGGTCTTTCATGAGCTGCGTCGGCGCGTTGCGCAGGTGCATGGGGACGGGGCGCGTGCCGTCCTTCTTAACCAGCGCTTTCGCGGCGTTGTAGGCCTTGTAGACCGCGTTGGACTTGGGTGCGACGGCCAGATAGATCACGCACTCGGCCAACGCCAGTTCGCCCTCGGGCGTGCCCAGCCGCTCGTACGTGTCGGCGGCGGCCAGCGCAAGCTGCAATGCGCGCGGGTCGGCCAGGCCGATGTCTTCGGACGCCATGCGGATCAGCCGGCGCGCCATGTAGCGGGGCTCGGCGCCGCCGTCCAGCATGCGCACGAACCAGTACAGCGCCGCGTCCGGATCGGAGCCGCGCACAGACTTGTGCAGCGCGCTGATGGTGTCGTAGAACTGCTCGCCCCCTTTGTCGTAGCGACGCATGCGTTCGCCCAGCACCTTGAGCAGCCAGGCATCGGTGACCTGATCGAGCTTCTCCGCCCGGGCGGACACGGCCAGGGTTTCCAGCGTGTTGAGCAGGCGGCGGGCGTCACCGTCCGCATAGGCGACCAGTCGCTGCAGCGCAGCGTCATCCACCGGCGGCACGGCGCCGATCGCCTGGGCGCGGCCCACGATCTGCTGCAGGTCGTCTTCGGTCAGCGATTGCAGCACGTAGACGGCAGCACGCGACAGCAGCGCCGAGTTCACTTCGAACGAAGGGTTTTCGGTCGTGGCGCCGATGAACGTGAACAGGCCCGATTCAACATGCGGCAGGAACGCGTCCTGCTGGCTCTTGTTGAACCGGTGGACCTCATCGACAAAGACGATGGTTCGCCGCTGCTCCAGTCCATCGCGGGCGCGCTGGGCGGCATCGACCGCCTCGCGGATGTCCTTGACGCCACCCAGCACGGCGCTGATGGTGATGAACTGCGCGTCAAAGGCATCGGCCATGAGCCGGGCGATGGTGGTCTTGCCCACACCTGGCGGCCCCCAGAGGATGCAGCTGTGCGGCTGCCCCGATTCGAACGCAATGCGCAGCGGCATGCCCTCGCCCAGCAGGTGCTGCTGCCCGATCACCTCGCCCAGAGAACGGGGGCGCAGGCGCTCGGCCAGCGGGGTGTGCGCGGCAACCACTATTGCCTGATCACATCCGCGCCCGCGGGCGGCTTGAACTGGAACAGGTCCGGCGACAGCGCCACGTTGGTCTGCAGGTTGGCAAACGTGAGCACCGAACGCTGGCCGAAGCTGTCCAGGATTTCCAGGGCGGCCAGGTCGTTGCCCTTGAATCCCACGCGCACGCTTTGCAACTGGCCGTCTTTGGCTTTGGGCATGGCCTGGACCCACTGCAGTCCGTCCTTGTCGGCAGCAGCCTGCAATGTGAAGTCTTTCTGAAGGGCCCCCAGATCAGGCGCCGCCGCAATCAAGGCGGCGGGGGTCGTACCCAGCACGGCCGCCTGCTTGCGCGCAGTGACCTGATTCAGATCCACATCGTGCAGCCACAAGGTCTGGCCATCGGCCACGATGGTCTGCTCAAAGGGCTTCTTGTACTGGAAGCGGAAGCGGTTGGGCCGCGAGAACTCAAACGTGCCGCTTGACGTCTTGGAACGCGCGGCTTGGCCTTCCTTTGCCGGTGACGTCACGACCTGCGTGAATTCAGCACGGCCGCTTCTGGCGCCCTTGACGAAGGCTTCCAGACTGTCCAGCCCGGCAGCCGCGGCAGAACCGGCCGCGGCTGCCCAGACAGCGAGCACCGCGACGAACGTCCACTGTTTTTTCATCATGTATCCCTGTGTTCGCCCTGGGCCTATTCGGTACGCGCCGGCACCAGGATTTCGCGCTGGCCGCTGCCGCTCATGGCACTGACCAGCCCGGCCTTTTCCATATCTTCCACCAGCCGCGCCGCGCGGTTGTAACCAATCTTCAGGTGACGCTGCACGAGCGAGATGCTGGCCTTGCGGTTCTTGAGCACGACCTCCACGGCCTGGTCGTACATGGGGTCCTTTTCGCCGCCGCCGCTGCCGTCCCCCAGCAGGTCGCCGTCCTCGCCGTCCACCGTGCCACCTTCGAGCACGCCTTCGATGTAGTTGGGCTCGCCACCCTGCTCTTTCAAGTACGCCACGACCCGGTGCACTTCGTCGTCGCTCACGAACGCGCCGTGCACGCGCACCGGCAGACCCGTGCCGCTGGCCATGTAGAGCATGTCGCCCATGCCCAGCAGCGCCTCGGCACCCATCTGGTCCAGGATGGTGCGGCTGTCGATCTTGCTGGACACCTGGAATGCAATCCGCGTGGGAATGTTGGCCTTGATCAGGCCGGTGATCACGTCCACGCTGGGCCGCTGCGTGGCCAGGATCAGGTGGATGCCGGCAGCGCGTGCCTTCTGCGCCAGGCGGGCAATAAGCTCCTCGATCTTCTTGCCCACCACCATCATCAAGTCGGCAAGCTCGTCGATCACCACCACGATATGCGGCAGCCGCTCCAGCGGCTCGGGGCTGTCGGGCGTCAGGCTGAAGGGGTTGTAGATGAACTCCTCGCGCGCCTTGGCCTCGTCGATCTTGTTGTTGTAGCCGCCCAGGTTGCGCACGCCCAGCTTGCTCATGAGCTTGTAGCGGCGCTCCATTTCCATCACGCACCAGTTCAGCCCGTGCGCAGCCTGCCGCATGTCGGTCACGACCGGCGCCAGCAGGTGCGGGATGCCTTCGTACACCGACATTTCCAGCATCTTGGGGTCGATCATGAGCAGGCGCACGTCCCGTGCCTCGGCCTTGTACAGCAGGCTCAGGATCATGGCGTTGATACCCACCGACTTGCCCGAGCCCGTCGTGCCCGCAACCAGCACGTGCGGCATTTTGGCCAGATCGGCCACGACCGGGTTGCCCACGATGTCCTTGCCCAGGCCCATGGTCAGCATGGACTTGGCCTCGTTGTAGACCTGCGAGCCCAGGATTTCGCTCAGCCGGATGCTCTGGCGCTTGGCATTGGGCAGCTCCAGCGCCATGTAGTTCTTGCCGGGAATGGTCTCGATCACCCGGATCGACACCAGGCTCAGCGACCGCGCCAGGTCCTTGGCCAGGTTGACGATCTGCGACCCCTTGACGCCGGTTGCCGGTTCGATCTCGTACCGCGTGATCACGGGCCCGGGCTGGGCCACCACCACGCGCACTTCGACGCCGAAGTCCTTGAGCTTTTTCTCGATCAGCCGGCTGGTCATTTCCAGCGTTTCGGGTGACACGGTTTCCTGGCGCGTCACTGCACCGTCCAGCAGGTCCACCTGCGGCAGCTTGCTGTCGGGCAGTTCGGTAAAGAGCGGCTTTTGCCGTTCCTTGGCCACGCGCTCGCTCTTGGGCGGGTCCATGAGCACAGGCTCGATCAGCACGGGCGTGGGATGGTGCTCCTCGATCTCGATGCGCTCCTCAAGCACGATCTCTTCGCGCTCGCGGGCTGCGCGCTGGCCGACGGCCAGATCCTCGGCCACCTCGCGCTTTTCCCGACGCGACTCGATGAGACCGTCGACCCATGCGCCCAGGCACTCGGCCACATGGCTCCACGAGAAACGGAACACCAGCGCGGCACCCAGCACCGTCAGCGCAATGAACACCAGGCCCGAGCCTGTAAAACCCAACCATTGAACCCCTGTGGGGCCCGTCAGATAGCCCAGCACGCCGCCCGCATGACCCGGCAGCCGGGGCTCGAAGCGGTACAGGCGCGACCATTCAAGTGCCGTGCTTGCGCACAGCAGCACGGCCAGCCCGATCCAGAAGGCCGTGCGCGATCGGCTGAAACGGGGCGGCTCTTCCACAGGTGCAGGCCCATTGCCCCGCATCCACTGTGCCAGAGCGGCCATCCAGGCCCGCACGCCGGCCGCAAAACACCACCAGACCGAAAAACCCAGCGCGAAGTAGCTCAGGTCCGAAATCCACGCCCCGACCCGCCCGCCCCAGTTATGCACGGCCCCACCCGTACCCGTCGTAGACCAGGCGGCGTCCTGCGGCGCATGACTTGCCATGGCCAACAGCCAGAACAGCAACGCCACGAAGCCCAGCACCAGCACGATCTCGTGCGCAAAACGGGCCACGCCGACACGCGGCGGCGCGGCGTTGCCGCGTGGGGAATTCAGGGTATTGAGCGAGTAGGTCATGACAGCCGCACAAGCTTACCGCAGCAGTGCGCCGCAACCCGCGCCCGGCAGGTCAGCCCAGCGTGGTGAGCCGGTCCTTGATCAGCATCGAACCATCGGGACGTGTTTCGATGAAACCGCGGTCCTCCAGGTCCTTCATGACCCGGCTGACCATTTCGCGGGATGCACCAACCATCTTGGCGATGTCCTGACGCGAAATCTTGTCGCGGATCACCATGTCGCCATCGCGGTCGGGCTGGGCGAATTCCAGCAGCGCGCGGGCCACACGCCCGTACACATCCATGAGCGCCAGCGATTCGATCTTGCGGTCGGCTTGCCGCAGGCGTTGCACCAGCCCCTTCATGATCGCATAGGCCATGGAGCTGTTTTCAGGCAGGCAGCGGGCAAACTCAGCGCGGCCCAGCACCAGCATGTCGGTCTGCACCTCGGCGCGGCAGCTGGCCGAATGCGGCTCGTTGTCGATCAGGCTCATCTCACCGATGTAGTCACCCGGCTGAAGCGTGGCCAGGATCACTTCACGTCCGCGCTTGTCGGACGTCACCACGCGAACCCGGCCCGTCAGGATGATGAACAGCGTATTGGATTTCTCGCCCTGCTCGACGATGACCTCGCCCCGCTTGAAGCGGCGCTTGACCACCGCCTCCGCAACCGACTCGGCCTGCCCCGCCGTGAGCAACGCAAACAGCGGCACGCGACGGATCAGCTCCAGATTCGACAGCATCGACATTCTCAATTCCCCTCGGATCACCCAGACGATATGGGTTCTTACAATCGCACAGATTGAAATTGCCAAGCTTCAGCCGGCCACGCAAGGTTGATACTCGCGTTCACGTCCCCAAACTGTACACCGACCTGTGGTGTTTTCCACACAAGTATTTGCCATGTCGACGACAAAACACGCCAAAGTCCTGATCCTCGGTTCCGGCCCCGCCGGCTATACCGCCGCCGTTTATGCGGCCCGCGCCAACCTCAACCCGGTGCTGGTCACCGGCATTGCGCAAGGCGGCCAGCTCATGACCACCACCGAGGTCGACAACTGGCCGGCCGATGTGCATGGCGTGCAAGGTCCCGAGCTCATGCAACGCTTTCTGGAGCATGCCGAGCGTTTCAAGACCGAGATCGTGTTCGACCACATCAACAAGGTCGACTTCAGCAAGCGCCCGTTCACCCTCACGGGTGACAGTGGCGAATACACCTGCGACTCGCTGATCATTGCCACCGGTGCGTCGGCCAAATACCTTGGCCTGCCGTCCGAGACCGCCTTCATGGGCAAGGGTGTGTCAGGCTGCGCGACTTGCGACGGCTTTTTCTATCGCGACCAGGTGTGCTGCGTGATCGGCGGTGGCAATACGGCCGTGGAAGAAGCGCTGTACCTGTCCAACATTGCCAGCAAGGTGTATCTGGTTCATCGCCGCGACAAGTTCAAGGCCGAGCCCATCCTGGTCGACAAGGTCATGGAAAAGGTCAAGGCCGGCAAAATCGAACTGAAACTGTTCCAGACCCTGGACGAGGTATTGGGCGATGCCACGGGCGTCACCGGTGTGCGGCTGAAGCACACCCAGACCGGCGTCACGGAGGACCTGACGCTCAAGGGCTGCTTCATTGCCATCGGCCATGCGCCCAACACCGACATCTTCCAGGGTCAGCTGACCATGGAAAACGGCTACATCGTCACGCAAAGCGGCCTGAAAGGCTTTGCAACGATGACCAGCGTGCCGGGCGTGTTCGCCGCAGGCGACGTGCAGGACCACGTGTACCGCCAGGCCATTACCAGCGCGGGCACAGGCTGCATGGCGGCACTGGACGCTCAGCGCTTCCTTGAACAGGAATAAGCCGCTCAGGCTATAATTGCAGGCTTTGCTGGATTTCCGCCTTGGATACCCAGCCGGTTACCGCCCCCGTCAGGGCGAGGTGAGGCGCTCACGTGATGTGACCGCCGGTTTATCTCAGGAGTGTCCACATGGCACGCGTCTGCGAAGTCACGGGCAAGGGCCCGATGGTCGGAAACAACGTTTCCCACGCCAACAACAAAACCAAGCGCCGGTTCCTGCCGAACCTGCAATATCGCCGTTTCTGGGTCGAAAGCGAAAACCGCTGGGTTCGTCTGCGCGTTTCCAGCGCCGCCCTGCGCCTGATCGACAAGAACGGTATCGACTCTGTGCTCGCCGACCTGCGCGCACGTGGTCAAGCCTAATCCCAAGGAGCACCACCATGGCAAGCAAAGGCGGACGCGAAAAGATCAAGCTGGAATCCACGGCCGGCACCGGCCACTTCTACACGACCAGCAAGAACAAGAAAACCATGCCCGAGAAAATGGCGATCATGAAGTTTGATCCCAAGGCTCGCAAGCACGTCGAGTACAAGGAAACCAAGCTGAAGTAATTCAGCAAGGCCCAGCAAAAGCCCCGCATCGCGGGGCTTTTTCATTCCAGTGCCACCGTGGAACCGGCTTCGCCGGGCCCCAGGTGGCGCCCCCTGGGGGGAGGCGGCCAAAGGCCGCTTCCGGGGGGGGGGGG
>JAYRLC010000067.1:0-13771 GCA_041905405.1 Ramlibacter sp.
CGACACCGCCTTCACCCAAAACTCCGCCTGGTCCGGCTCTCTCCTGTTCAGCCTCCTGAACAGCAACCAAACCGGTCGCCTGTTGAGCACAGGCTCATCCAACACGCTGGACACCCTCAACGACGTCCGAGACGTTTTGTACGCCGCTGCGTCGTACAAGGCCGGCCTCCAATCTGCCAGGACAACCTGGGCCTTCAACAGCCTGTCGCAAAAAGCCATAGACACCACAGTTGCAGGAACAACCGTCGTCGCCTATCTGAGCGGCGACGGCTCATCCGCCAGCCTGTGGCAGGCCGTGCGCAAGGGCGCAGACAGCGGCGCCGTCGGTCAAACGATCGCCGCCATCTCGGACGTCAACCCCAACAAATTCCTGGACATGCTCATGGGCGCCGCCACGGGCCAGAACCTGCTGGGCACGACGACCGACGCCAACTTCGCCACCCGCGCCAAAACCTTCTTCGACGCCTACGGCAGCACGCTGCAAACCATCGGTGCCAAGCTGTTGCCCACCGACGCCGCGTCGCTGGCCAACCTGGCCCGCCAGGACAGCGCCGAAGGCGCAAGCGCCCGCGCCGCGCTCAATGCCCTGAGCATTGTGCGCGTGGACGCCAGCGTGACCACCGCGGACAAATTCTCTTTGCACAACCCCGCCACTGGCCAAGGCAACATCACCCAGGAATGGATTGCTGACCGAGCCGCCTTCACCAGCGCCGCGTACGAGCAAGCCAAGGGCCTGGGTGGCATCGTGCAGGGCAGCCAGAACCTGCGCTACTTCGACGCGGCCAGCGGCACCGATGTGCTGGTGGGCGCGGGCAGCTCCCAGCGTATCCAGGTGCTGTTCGGCAAGGACGGCGCGGACACGCTTGACGGCCGGGAAATGGGGGACCGCCTGTACGGTGGCGGCGGCAACGACGTGCTGCGCGGGATGGCCGGCAATGACCGGCTGGAAGGCAACGCCGGCAACGACCGGCTTGAGGGCGGTCCGGGGAACGACGTTCTTCTGGGCGGTCAGGGCCACGACACCTACGTGGTCAGCGCCGATCTGACCAGCCGCGCCACCATCACGGACGCGGATGGCCAGGGCGCGGTGCTGTTGGGCAGTGTCACGCTGACCGGGGGAACGTGCTTGCCAGGCGGCAAGGACTGGGTCGGCGCAGGCGGCACGGCCTACCACTTCGAAGGGGATCTGAAGACCGGCGGCACGCTGGTGGTGGACGGCCGTGTGACCATCACGAACTTCAAGAACGGGAACCTGGGGATCACGCTGGAGCAGGACGCAGAGCCGCCCGATGCGGCGGAATCGTTCAGAGTGCCTGTGCGTCACGAGTACTTCCACAGCATTTCCGACGGCGACAATCTGGACGGGCGGTGGAGTCACAGCTCGATGGAAGTCACCGTCAACCTGTCATGGGAACCCGCTGCGGCGGCGCGTACGATTTTCCAAGGAGACGGAGACAACGCGCAAGCGATTCTGAGTTACGGCGCGGGTGATCACTCGGCCAACGAAATCGACACGGCGTCATCGCCGGCCCGACGCGTGGCATTGTTGGGTGGCGACGATCGCGTCATGTTGCGAGCGCTACCGGATGGTTCGGCCATGGAGTACGCAGACGGCGGTTCGGGCGCGGATTTCATGGAACTGGCTGCCGGCGCGCGGGTCAACGCCATGGCAGGCGGTGGCGGCGGTGATGTGTTGACGGCCGCGGGCAATCAGGCGGCCCAGGTCATCTATGGAGATTTCGGGCCGGTAGTGAGCGATCCGGTCTACCACTATCTAGGACACCCGACGGCTCGATTTAGCCTCGGTGCAGCGACGTGGATGCACGCCAGTCCGATGCCTTTTCGGACTTCTTTCAACAATATTTTGGCGGGTCATCTTGATCCGTTGGTCCAGAGTCTGACGTTCACAAGCACGGACGACTTCGATTTCAACGCGCACGGAAACATGGGGTTTCACACGGCCCAGCTCAATGCCACCCGCATCACCGGTGAGGCGTTTTCAGACAGCGAGGAACTGGTCTCAAAACCATGGGAAGGGCCGCGCTACGAGCTGATCGGTGCGCCGGTATCGCCTTCGCGCGGCGCCCTGGTGTACGGCTACGCAGGCGGCGGGTATGCCGAGACGGCAGTCACTCGCATTCTCGACGAGAGAGTCGTTGACCGGCATGCGTTGCTGGACTTCGAACGGGTCACTACGGAGAGTCCCATCGTTCCCTTGCAGGTGAACATGAACGATCCCGCCGTCGCATTGCGCACCCTGGTAGGCGCAGATTCCGGTGCTGCGACTTTCAACGACTACGATGACTACATCCTGGGCGGCGATGGCGCGGACAAGCTGTATGGTCAACAAGGCTCTGACATTGTCCTGGGTAGCGGCGGCAATGACACCATCTGCACGGACGAGTTGCCACGGTTGACCCAGACGGGCCTGGGCGCCCGCCTGGCGGAACTGGAGGCGTTGCTCGGCAAGCCCGGCGATGACTACGCTGATGGCGGCGCGGGCGATGATCAGATAACCGATGACTTGGCCGGTTCGGACATGCTGGTCGGTGGGGTCGGAAACGACACGCTGCTGAATGACGAGACGGTGTTTCTGGACAAGGTCTATTCCAATCTCCTTGAAGGCGGCGATGGGAATGACACGCTCATTTCAAACAATGCCAGCGGGGGCTACGACGTGCTGCGCGGCGGAAGCGGCAACGATACGCTGGTCCAGCGTCGTGGCCAGGCGCTGATGGAGGGTGGGGGCGGCAACGACTACCTGTTTTCGGCAGATGCTTCCAACACGAGCGCTCAGACGCTGGACGGTGGCACCGGCGCCGACTACATGAACGGGGGCCTAGGTGATGACACGTACATAGTGGACAACGTGGGCGACCAGGTGGTGGATGCTGCGGGAGGTGTGGACGCCGTCCAGGCGTCGGTCAGCTTTGCGCTGTCCGAAGGGATCGAAAACCTGACGCTGACGGGCGCCGCCGCGATCAGTGGCCAGGGGAATGCGCTCGACAACGTGCTGATCGGCAATGGTGCCGCCAACACGCTGGACGGCGCAGCGGGCCGCAACGTGCTCGCCGGCGGTGGCGGAGCGGATTGGTACCGCTACGGGGGAGCCGGTGCCCATGACGTGATTCATGAAACCGGCACGGATGTGGATACCTTGATCGTAGGCACGCAGGCATTCGGCAGCAGCGGGGTCAAACTGGCGTACGACGGCGTGGATGCGGTGATCACCCTGCAGGGGCAGGGCTCGATCCGTATCAAGGGCCAGGCCGGGGCTGTGGCTGTGGAGCGCTTCGTTTTCGGCACGGAAGTTTTCAGCTGGGCGCAGTTGGTGCAGAGGGCGCAACCGGCGCCGGAACCTGATCAGAACGACATCCTGCGTGGTGGCGCCGGAAAAGACGTCCTTGACGGCGGCGCTGGCGACGACTTGTTGGCGGGTGGCGGTGGTGACGACATCCTGCGCGGCGGTGCTGGCGCGGACATCCTGCGCGGTGGTGCCGGCTCGGACATCTTGCGCGGCGGCGCGGGCAATGACACCCTGATCGGCGGGGGCGGCGCGGATACGCTGCTGGGCGGCGGGGGCGCCGACCGCATCGTCCTCAATGCCGGCAATCTGGCGGTTCTGAGCCAACTCGACGTGGACGGTGGTGCCGGTCGCGACACGCTGGCTCTTGGCACTGACGTGGCTGACGCAACGGTGGATCTGGTCGCGCTGGGCAATGGGCGACTGACAGGGATCGAGGTGGTCGACCTGACAGGTGGCGGTAACAATACCCTTCGCTTGAACGTCCGTGACCTGATTGCGATTCCCGATGAAGGCGGGCGGTTGGTCATCCGCGGCAATGCCGGCGACAAAGTGGCCTTGGTTAAGGCAGGCGGTGATTTCGGTGGCGCGTGGAGCAAGGCCGGCACGCAAGTGTTGGATGGCGAGGCGTACAACGCCTTTCTCAACAGCAGCGCCCCGATGGAGGTTTTGCTGGTGGGGCAACTGCTGAGCGTTGCGATTGCCTAAAGACTTCAGCCGGCCTGCCGCGCGGCAGGCTGCACGTACTGCCAGGCCAGATGTTCCATGCGCATGCGGTCCAGGATGCGGATGCGCCGCCCGCCGCGTTCCAGCAGGCCGTCGCGTTCCATGTCGCGCAGGCAGTAGTTGGTGCGCTGGCGGGACAGCCCGCAAAAGCGCGCGAGCATGCCCTGGTTGACTTCGATCCAGTGGTCCTGCCCGGCGGTGCCGGTGCCGTCCCAGTGGCTGATGATGGCCGCAGCCACGCGCTCCACGCGCGTGCCCGAGCACATGGCGACCGAGTGCTGCACCTGCGCCAGCCGCTCCCAGAACACGGCCGCGAAATGGCGGCAGAACGCGTCGTTGCCGTCCATCAGCGTGCGAAAGAAGTCCAGCGGCAGCACCGCCAGCGCCACCGGCGTGACGGCGACCGCGTCGAACACGGCGGTGCCGGCGGGTGCGCGCATGTCCTCGCCGAACCACTGGCCAGGCCCCACCAGGTGGGGGGCGTATTTGCGGCTGGCTGCCGCGGGCAGGCGCAGCTCCATGCGGCCGTCCATCACGCCGTACCAGTTGGTGTTGTCACTGCGGCGGCGCTGCACCATCTCGCCGCGGCTGAAATGCTCGGTCCCGCACAGCGCCAGCGCCTGCGCCCGCTCGCCCGGTGCGAGCAGTTCGAACCACGGCTGCTGCGCAACGAACACTCGGGCGGGGTCGAGGGTGGATCGGTGGGGCATGGCGGGCTCCTGTGAAGGTGCGTGGCTTGCGGGCGCTAGAGGTCCAGCACCAGCCGGGGGCTCAGGCTGCCGGAGCAGCAGATCATCATCACGTCGTTGGCGGCTTTCTCTTCGGCCGACAGCAGGGTGTCGCGGTGGTCGGGCAAGCCCTTGAGCACGCGCGTTTCGCAGGAGCCACAGACGCCCTGCTGGCATGACGCGCGCACGTTGACGCCGCAGGCGCGCACCGCGTCCAGGATGGTCTGGCCGGCTTCGACCTGCACGCTGCGCCCGGTGCGCGCCAGCTCCACCGCAAAGCCGCCGCCAGTCGCGGCTTCGATGTCGGCGCTGAAGCGCTCCAGGTGCACGTGGGTGGACGGCCGGCCTTTGGTTGCTTCGACGAACGCGTCCAGCATGGGCCCGGGGCCGCAGCAGTACAGGTGGGCGTCGGCCGGCGCCGCGCGCACGATGGCGGCGATGTCCATGAACGTGCCGGCGGGCTGCTCGGCATCCACGCGCAGCTGCATGGTAGGCAGCCGGCCGGTGAACATGGCTTCGGCCCGCTCGCGCACGCTGTAGTGCAGCTCGAACGGGCGGCCCAGCTGGGTCAGCCGCTCGGCCATGAAGGCAATGGGCGTGATGCCGATACCGCCGGCCACCAGCACCGTGTGCGGCGCGGATTCGTTCAGCGCAAAATGGTTGCGCGGCGCGCTGATGTCCAGCACCGTGCCCACGCGCAGCTTCTCATGCATGTACGCCGAGCCGCCACGGCTGTTGCGGTCCAGCTTGACGCCCACCACGTAGCGGTCGCGCTCGGTGGGGCTGTTGCACAGCGAATACTGGCGCACCAGCCCGTTGGGCAGGGTGATGTCGATATGCGTACCGGCTTCGATGCCGGGGGGCGGGTTGCCGTCCAGCGGCACCAGATCGAACAGCAGCGTGGCCTCGGCCGCCCAGCGAACGGACGCGAGCCGGGCCTTCATGGTTTCTGGCGTCATGGCCGGTCGACTGCTTTCCACTGTGAATCAAGAAATTCCATAAATGAAATTATATTCCGAAATACATTAAACGCAATCGCGCACAGGTGACAGTTGGCGGACCGGCGGGCCCAAAAAAAAGCCGGTCCCGCGGGTGGCGCGGGCCGGCTCTCACGCCGCCTGGCCGGCGGCACTTGCAACGGAGTCAGTCTGTCGGCGGGCGGCTCAGAACAGGTGGCGGATGCCCAGTTCGATGCCGCTGGACTTCTGGCCGGGGCCGGTCACCGCATCGGCCAGCGCCAGGGTGGCGGTGCCCTTGTTCTTCAGGTGCGCGACGGTGCCGTACAGCGCGGTGCGCTTGGACAGGTTGTGCACATAGCCCAGGGCAAACTTGCCGGCTTCGGGGTTGCCCGGCAGTGCGCGCTTGTACGTCGAGTACGACGCGCGGATCGTGCCGGCGCCGATGTCGTACTGCACGCCGAGCAGGTAGCCCTTGCCACGGCCGGTGGGCACGCGGTCGGTTTGGTAGGTACCAGTCAGGGTGAGGGCACCGAAGTCGTATTTGGCGCCCAGGTTGGTGGTGGTCACGTCGCCTGCGGCATAGTTGGACTTGCCATGGGAAATCGCGAAGTCGTGCGCGCTGCCGCGGTGGCCCAGGCGGGTCGACCAGCCGTTGCCATCATCTTCAGTCGCGGCGCCGTTCTGGTTGTTCTCGCCAAAGAACACCATGCCCTGGCCGTAAAAGCCCGTGCGGCCGGGCGAGTGGTAACCAATGCTGTTGGACGCGCGCGCGGCCACGTTGCCGCCCTGGCCGTACAGCAGCACGTTGCTGGCGCCGATGCCGTTGGTCTGGAACGGGTCCATCGCGTTCACGTTCCAGAACTGCGGCGTGTAGTCGCGGCCCAGGCGCAGTTCGCCCCAGCTGCCCGCCAGGCTGACCGTGGAGCGGCGGTTGAAAATGATGCCGGTTTGTCCGGCCGGGGCATTGCCCGACGCCTGGTTGTTGGTGTTGGTGCCCAGGCCCGCACCGTTGCTGGCGTCAAACTGTGCTTCGAGCCAGAAGCTGGCGGACATGCCGCCGCCCAGGTCCTCGATGCCGCGGAAGTGGATGCGGCTGCCCGAAATGCCGCCCGAGCCCAGCGACGTGGTGTTGCCGATGCTGCCGGTCGCGTGGCGCACGGCGGCGTCGATGTTGCCGGTCAGCGTGACCGAGGATTGTGCGTAGCTGGCGGTCGCAGCGGCCGCTGCCAGCGCAACGATAAGTTTCTTGTTCATCCGGGTCGTCTCCAAGAGTTGTTGAAAGAAAAAACCAGCCGTCCGTGCGGTCCCCACCCCACGACCGGCTCCCCGCGGTCCGGCTACTGCCAGACCGCAAAGCAAAGCCCCGTGCCGGTGCCCGCGGGCGTCCGGTAGGCGGGGATGTATTCCAGCGACTGCAGCGGCAGCGCCTCGATCGCGCCGGCCATGCAGATCCAGTTGCGGATCTCCGAGTTGCCCGCGTTCAGGTGCTCGCGCGGGATCGCGGCCAGCGCCTTGGCGTCCTTGGCCTTCAGCGCGTTGATCACCCTGGCGTCCAGCTCCTCGTTCACCGTGAAGTGGCTCAGTCCCCCGGATGCGATCACGCCCACGCGGGCGTCGCCCGGGAACTTCTCGACTGCGGCGCGGATGGCCTGGCCCAGGCGGTAGCAGCGGCCCGGCGTGGGCTGGTTGGGCGGGTAGTAGGTGTTCAGGAACACCGGCACCACGGGCACCAGCGTGCCGTTGAGCAGGCGGTTGTGCACGAAGCCGAACGCATGGCCTTCGCCATAGCCATCGGCCAGCTGGTCGGCGATGGAGATGTCGAACTCGGCGTCGTTCAGGTGGTTGATGATGTGGCGCGCAAGCTTCGCATCCACCGGGTAGTCGCGCGGCTGCTCGGGTTCGTAGTAGCGGGCCGATGCCTTGGCCGCCCACTGCGGCGCCGTGGAATGCTTGAGCGGCACGTTGCGGATGCTCTCGCCGTGGTAGACGAGCATGCTGGGCATGTTGTTGTCGTGGAACAGCTCCTTCTGGTCGTCGCCCACGACGATCAGCGCGTCCAGGGCCGCGCCGCGCAGCGTCACGCCCAGCGCGTCCACCTGGGCCAGCGCCCGGGTGTGGCGTTCGTTCAGCGTGGCCGTGTCCAGCTGGCGGGCCATGTCGGGGCCCGCCAGCTTTTCCAGCTGGTCATAGGTGACCGGGTTGCCGGCCTTGTCCAGGTGGGCGCGCTTGCGGTCCAGCTCGATGAACCGCGTCCAGTCGGTGACCGGTGCGTTCAACATGGGCGTGTGCGATGTGCCGATACCCAGAACGATCTTTGCCATGGCTGTCTCCTTGCGTCTTGTCAAATAACAAAACGAAATTCCATTAATCAATTATGAAAACCCACGAAGGGGCGAAATGTCACTGTCTTGACAGAAAACTACGAGGGAGAACCCGCGGTGCTGACCTGCACCACGACCTTGCCCATCACTTCGCGCCGTGCCATGCGGGCGATGGCGTCGGCGGCTGCCTCCAGTGGCACGCGCTCGCTGATGATGGGCGCCACCTTGCCGGCGGCGAACCAGTCCATCAGCAGGCGCATGTTGTCGTGGTGCTGTGCGGGGTCGCGGCGCATGGCCTCGCCCCAGAACACGCCCACGATGCGCCGCTCTTTCAGCAGGGTCAGGTTCAGCGGCAGGCGCGGGATGTCACCCGCCGCAAAGCCCACGACCAGGAAGCGGCCGCGCCAGGCCGTGGCGCGCAGTGCCGCCTCGCTGTAGCTGCCGCCGACCGGGTCGTACACCACGTCGGCGCCGTTGCCGCCCGTCAGCGCGTCGACCGACTTGCGCAGGTCCTGCGTGGCGTAGTTGATGGTCTCGTCGGCGCCCACGCGCTTGCACAACGCCAGGCGTTCGTCGCTGGACGCGGCGGCGATCACGCGCGCGCCCATGGCCTTGGCGATCTCGATCGCGGCAATGCCCACGCCGCCGGCCGCGCCCAGCACCAGTAGCGTCTCGCCGGCCTTCAGGTCGGCGCACACGCGCAGCGCGTGCAGCGACGTGCCGTACGTCAGGATGAACGCCGCCCCCGCGTCAAAGTCCATGCCAGCCGGCAGCGGCGTCACGCGCTGCGCGTCGGCCAGGCACTGCTCTGCTAAAGCGCCGAATGCGGTGGAGGCCACCACGGCGTCACCCACCTTGAACTGCGTCACGCCGTCGCCCACCGCGCGCACCGTGCCCGACGCCTCGGCACCCGGCGAGAACGGGAACGCAGGCTTCATCTGGTACAGCCCCTGCACGATCAGCGCGTCGGGAAAGTTCAGCGACGCAGACCGCACGTCGATCAGCACCTGGCCGGGGCCGGGCACGGGCACGGGCACGTCCTGAATGCGCAGCGTGTCGATGGGGCCAAACGCGTTGCAGACCAGCGCCTTCATGCCAGCACCTTCTTCGCCTTGCGGCGCGCCAGCTCGTCACGCGCGATCGCGTTGCGGTGCACCTCGTCGGGACCGTCGGCAAAGCGCAGCGTGCGAGCCTGGGCGTACGAGCGGGCCAGGCCGAAATCGTCGCTGACCGAGCCGCCGCCATGCACCTGCATGGCCCAGTCGATCACCTGGCAGGCCATGGCCGGCGCGGCCACCTTGATCATGGCGATCTCCTGGCGGGCTTCCTTGTTGCCCACGGTGTCCATGCGGTGCGCGGCGTGCAGCACCAGCAGGCGGGTCTGGTCGATCATGATGCGCGCGTTGGCAATGCGCTCGCGCGTCACGCCCTGGTCGGCCAGCGGCCTGCCGAACGGCGCGCGGGTCAGGGCGCGGTCGCACATCATCTCCAGCGCGCGTTCGGCGCGGCCGATCAGGCGCATGCAGTGGTGAATGCGCCCGGGGCCCAGGCGGCCCTGCGAGATCTCGAACCCGCGGCCCTCGCCCAGCAGCATGTTGCTGGCCGGCACGCGCACGTTGGTGAACGTGATCTCGGCGTGGCCGTGCGGCGCGTCGTCGTAGCCGAACACCGGCAGGTGGCGCAGGATCCGGATGCCCGGCGTGTCCATGGGCACCAGGATCATCGACTGCTGGCGGTGACGGTCCGCATTGTCGGGGTCCGACTTGCCCATGAAGATCAGCACTGCGCAGCGCGGATCGCTGGCGCCCGACGTCCACCATTTGCGGCCGTTCAGCACATAGTGGTCGCCGTCGCGCTCGATGCGCGCGGCGATCTGCGTGGCGTCCGACGACGCCTGGTCGGGCTCGGTCATGGCAAAGCCCGAGCGGATCTTGCCGTCCAGCAGCGGGTTGAGCCAGCGTTCCTGATGCTCGGGCGTGCCGTAGCGCACCAGCGTTTCCATGTTGCCGGTGTCGGGGGCCGAGCAGTTGAAGGGCTCCGCGCCAATGGGCGAGCGGCCCATGATCTCGCACAGCGGCGCGTACTCCAGGTTGGTCAGGCCCGCGCCCAGCGACGACTCGGGCAGGAACAGGTTCCACAGGCCTTCGGCGCGTGCCCTGGCCTTGAGCTCTTCCATGACGGGCGCCGGCTGCCAGGCGTTGCCGGCGGCGCGGTGGGCGTCCATCTGCTCCTCGAACACGGCTTCGGCCGGGTACACGTGCGCCTCCATGAAGGCGGTCAGGCGCTCGATCAGCGGACGGACTTTGGCGGAATGCTCGAAATGCATGGGGCTCCTTGGGAAAAATTCGGATGTGAAAAGTGGGCGGGCAAAGGTGGGGCGCTTTTCAGCGCGCCGCGTCGATCCGCTGCGCCAGCGCCCAGGCCTGGTCGGCCAGCGGCGCGGCGCGCGCGCCGGCCTGCTGCGCGCGTGGGTTGGACGCATTGCCCTGCGCCGCCCGCTTGGCGATGCCCTGCAAGATGCCGACCAGCCGGAACATGTTGAACACGAGGTAATAGCCCCAGTCGGCCGGCGACACGTCCACGGCGCTGCGGCCGGTGCGGCGCAGGTAGCCCTGCAGGTAATCGTCCATGGACGGAATGCCTAAAGCGGCGATGTCCACGCCCGCCAGCCCGCGGGAATCGCCGGGCGGCAAATGCCACACCAGGCAGTTGTAGGCAAAGTCCACCAGCGGGTGGCCCAGCGTGGACAGCTCCCAGTCCAGCACGGCCAGCACGCGCGGCTCGGTGGGGTGAAAAATCATGTTGTCCAGGCGGAAGTCGCCGTGCACGATGCGGCATTCGTCGCCCGCGGGAATGTGCCGGGGCAGCCAGTCGATCAGGCGGTGCGCCGATTCGATGCGTGTGATCTCGGCCGCCAGGAACTGTTTGGTCCAGCGGTCCACCTGGCGCGCGATGTACTGGCCGGGCCGGCCGTAGTCGGCCAGGCCCACGGCGGCCGGGTCCACCGCGTGCAGCGCGGCGATGGTGCGGTTCATCGCATCGAAGATCGCGGCGCGCGCGAGCGGCGTCTCGCCAGGCAGTTGCGGGTCCCAGAAGATGCGGCCTTCGACATAGTCCATCACATAAAAGCTGCTGCCGATGACCTGCGGGTCCTCGCACAGCGCGTGCATGCGCGGCACCGGCACGGGGCTGCCCTGCAGCGCGCGCATGAGCCGGAACTCGCGGTCCACCGCGTGGGCCGACGGCAGCAGCGTGCCGGGCGGCTTGCGCCGCAGCACGTAATAGCGCCGGCCCGCCCGCAGGCGGAACGTGGGGTTGGACTGCCCACCCTTGAACTGCTCAAGGGTCAGCTCGCCGCTGAACTGCGGCACGTTGGCCTGCATCCAGGCACGCAGGCGCGGGATGTCCAGCGCATGCTCGGGCGCGACGGGGCGCGTGCCGCTGAAGTGGTGCGGCGCGTTCATGCCGCAAGCGCCACGGGAGCCAGGGGCCTGCCTTCGGCCAGCTGCAGCAGCGCGCGCGTGGGCATCCACAGGTGGGCGTAGTCGCCGCCGGTGCGGGCAAAACGCATCAGCGCCAGCGCGACCTGGCTCAGGCCCACGTCGCGGGCATGGCGCATGGGGCCGCCCCGGCGCGCGGGAAAGCCGTAGCCATGCACATAGACCGCGTCGACGTCGGCTTCGCTTTGCGCAATGCCCTCGGCCACGATGGCGGCGCCCTCGTTGGCCATGGCAAACAGGCAGCGCTGCACGATCTCTTCGTCGGCCACGGGGCGGGGCACGACGCCATGGGCCGCGCGCCATTGCGCCACGATGGCGTCCACGGCGGGGTCTGGCAGCGGCGCGCGGTGGCCGCTTTCGTAGCGGTACCAGCCGGCGCCGGTCTTCTGCCCATGCCGGCCCGCGTCGGCCAGCGCATCGGCCAGGATCAGGTGGCGCACATGCGGCTGCGCCGCGGCGCGCCGCTTGCGGCCGGCCGAGCCGATGTCCAGGCCCGCCAGATCGCCCATGCGCAGCGGCCCCATCGTGAAGCCGAAGGCCTGCAGCGCCTCGTCCACCTGCAGGGGGCTGGCGCCCTGGCCCACCATGAAATTGGCCGACGCCTGGTAGCGCGCCAGGATGCGGTTGCCGATGAAGCCGTCGCACACGCCCGCGACGACGGCAACCTTGTTCAGCCGTTCGCCCAGCGCCAGCGCGGTGGCCAGCACGTCGGGCGCGGTGGCGCGGCCACGCACGACCTCCAGCAGCTTCATGAGGTGGGCGGGGCTGAAGAAATGCAGGCCCACCACGTCCTGTGGGCGCGAGGTGAGCGCGGCGATCGCGTCCACGTCCAGCGCCGACGTGTTGGTCGCCAGGATCGCGCCGGGCCGGGCCAGCCGGTCCATCCTGGCGAACAGCGCGGCCTTGACGGCCATGTCCTCGAACGCGGCTTCGATGATCAGGTCGGCGCCGGCCAGCGGCACGTCGTCGAGCGTGGGGGTGATGCGCGCCAGGCGTTCGCGGGCCTGGTCCGCGGCAATGCGGCCGCGGCGCACCTGGCCGTCGTAGGTCTGTGCGATGGAGGCCATGGCGGCATCCAGCCGCGCGGCGTCCGCCTCCAGCAGGGTGACGGGGATCTGCGCGTCGGCCAGGCACATGACGATGCCGCGGCCCATGGTGCCGCCGCCGATGACGGCGGCGCGGTGGATGGGGCGGGGGGGGTTGGTTGCGCTCACTGTTGTTCTTGAAAACTATTATCGGAATATAATTCCATTTATCAACTAACGCAATTGAACAGGTCAAAGAGGGGACACAGCACATGAGCGTTTCCAGCAAGATGCTTGCGCGCGAGCGCGATGCGCAGCAGGCCGTGTTCACTCACACCGTGGGTGGCCAGGGCGCGGCCGAAGGGCCCACGTTCGGCGTGGTCAACCCGGCCACGGGCCAGGTGTTCGCGCAATGCCCTGACGCGTCGCAGGGCCTGCTGGACAGCGCGGTGGCCGCCGCGCGCCAGGCCGCGCCGGCCTGGGCGGCGGCGGGCTTCGAGGCGCGCCGCCAGGCGTTGATCGCGTTCGGCGCCGCCATCACACAGCACGCCGACGAGATCGCCGCGCTGCTGACGCTGGAGCAGGGCAAGCCCTACGCCAACGCACTGGGCGAGGTGCAGCGCACCTCGCTCACCATCGAGCGCACGACCAGCATGAAGGTGGACACCGAGGTCCTGCGCGACGACGCGCAGGGCCGGGTGGAGCTGCACTACCGCCCGCTGGGCGTGGCGGCCGCCATCACGCCGTGGAACGTGCCCATTGGCCTGGCCATGGGCAAGATCGTGCATGCGCTATACACCGGCAACACGCTGGTGCTCAAGCCGTCGCCGTACACGCCGCTGGCCACGCTCAAGCTCGGCGAGGTAGCGCGCGGCGTACTTCCGGACGGCGTGCTCAACGTGGTGGCGGGCGGCAACGACCTGGGCCGCTGGATGTCCGGGCACCCCGGCATCGACAAGGTGTCGTTCACCGGTTCCGGGCCCACGGGCCGCAAGGTCATGGGCAGCGCGGCCGGCAACCTCAAGCGCGTGACGCTGGAGCTGGGCGGCAATGACGCGGCCATCGTGCTGCCGGGCGCGGACATCGCGGCGATTGCGCCGCGCCTGTACATGGCGGCGTTCTCCAACAGCGGCCAGATCTGCATGGCGATCAAGCGGCTGTACGTGCACCGCTCGCAGCACGGCGCGCTGTGCGACGCCCTGGCCGCG
>JAYRLC010000068.1:0-13019 GCA_041905405.1 Ramlibacter sp.
GCGTGTATGCCACTGTATTGCCATGGCTGTCGCGCACGCCGATGAGGCGTTGCGCTGGGTCGTAGGTGTAGTCCAGCACCAGGCCATTGGCTGCGGTAACACGAGCCAGTTTGCCAGTGGAATAGAAGGCAAAGGCGTCTATTTCTGCGGCGCCGCCACCAGCTGGTGTGATGCTGCGGCTGATCATGCGCCCGCGCGCGTCGTAGACGTAGCGGGTAACGATTCCCCCAGGGCTTGTGGCTTGGGTGACGCGGCCGCCGGCGTCGTAAGCCAACACGGTTGCCTGACCCAATGCGTTGACAACGCGTATGGCATTGCCCGTGGCGTCGTATTCGTACCGAGTCGTACGGCCCAGCGGGTCCGTTTCAGCGGTCATGAGGCCGTCGGCCCATGCATAGCTCCACGCTTGTGACGCACCGCTGACCATGTCAGATACGACCCTTCGTGTCAGGTTGCCCTGGGTATCGTATTCCAGGTTTGTCTGACGACCGCTTTCAGTGACTTGCGTTGGCAGGCGGTAGGCCGCATGCCATTGGGTCTGTACCGTTTGAGCTTCAGGGCGGCCAGCTGCACGCGTCGTACTCAGAGTCAGCTCACGGGCCGCATCCCATGTGTATAGCTGGGTAATCCCGAGAAAATCTGTATCTGAAATCAGCAGTCCGTTTTCACTTTGTTGCCTCAAATGGATTGGCGACCGGTCCACATCAGGCACATCCACATAAGCAACGATCAAACGTCCTTTTTCAGCCGCGTATCGTTTTGTTCTTTGCATACCCAGCGGATCGACGATATAGGTGGCGTTGGCGCCATATGTCATGCTGTACCGGTTGACTCCGTTGGCGTGCTGAGTACTCGCCGCACGCCCATCCGGGTAGTACTCAAACGACGCATAACGATTGCCCGCCTCATCAACAATTCCCGTCAATGCCAGAGGAAGGGTGTTGGATTCATAAAGGTATGTGCGGCTCCGTCCATCGGAGAATTGCGCAAGAGACAGCCGGGCTTGTGCATCAAGGGCGTACTGAACGGTGCTTCCGTCCGGAGCAACCACGAGCACCAGGCGACCCGCCTGGTCGTAGGAGAAACTCAGCGTCCGTCCGAAATGATTGCGAACCTGGGTCAGAAGATTTCCGCTGTAGATGAAAGTCAAAGCCCAGCCGTTGCGTGCCGTAATCGTTTGCAATCGCCCCACTGCGTCAAAACGCCATGTGCTGTCGTCGCTCTGTCTGTAGAAACGGTACCCGTCGGTCACTTGCATCAATTGGTCGACCCCGGCGACCGGAGTCCATGGCCCGTTCGCCGATCCCCCGGTGCGACTGAACCCAATCTGAGCCCCGTCTCCCATCACCACCCGGGCTGCATCTGCTTCCACGACCAACCGGTGGGAATAGTTGTGCGACCACATCTGACCCAGCCCTGTATCTGAACCGACACCGGGTACTCGCCCACTGCGGAACACGCGAACCAGCCCGAGCGGGTGCGCTGCAGCATCAAGGTAGTCGGTTTCAGCTTGAATCTTTTCGCCACTGGCTGGATTGATCGGATTACCCTCGTTGGCGCAGCTTTCCGGATCTTCAACAAGGGGCATTACCGTCACATTTGTGCTTGCCGAAGTAGAGCAGCCGTCACAGCTTGCGTGGAGGGTTGCACTGCCAGATTTGGACGGAGCCTTGAATGAGCAGTACAGTTGACCGGCTGAATCCGTCAGCGCATTGCAACCAATGAGCTGCCCTTGATTCGGTCCGCCAACATTCATCGTCACCTGAACGTTGGGCTCCTGCTGTCCATCCTGACGCGTGACGCGAGCAAGCACGACAACGGTCTGATTGGCATAAATTGGCGATGCCGCGTAGATGGTGATTTTTCTTTCGACGGGAAGACACACCAAGCTGATGCCACTGAAAAACGGGCCAATTTCCATTGCTGGGTTTGACGTTAACCACCACCATTCCTGGCCTGGCGTGCAACGGAGCAACGTAATTGGCAGATGTTCTGGCTCAACCGTTGCCAGATTGATGTTGCCGTTTTCAACAATCTTCTGAGCCGCTCCACACCACGTACTAGAGCGGTACGCGGGCGTATCTTCTCTTGGCGCGTGAAGCCAGTCTTGCCCGTAGAAATGCGAGAACACCAGCGGTGCCGGACATTGCTGCATGAGCGTATGTGTGAACACAACCGGCTGATTGCTGCTTTGCGCCAACGAAACTCCCGGCGCCAGCGCAACCATCACAAACCAGACAATCAGCCATGCAATGGCGTGGCCATTGAATCTGCAACTTATCATTCTTCCCCCCTAAAGCAACATCACTCTCGCGGGCGGAGTATCCGCGAGCCCGTGAACTCGTGTCAACAACGTCGGGGGATCACTTCGCTGCTTCATCATTGAGCAGCAGCCAAAGAGGCGGGCTCCTAAAGCCGCGCCGTCACGCTCGACCGCAACGCCTGCAAGTCCAGAATCCGCAGCCCCCCATACTCCACGCGGATGCTGCCCTGCGATTCCAGCGCGTTCAGCGCCTCGTTCACGCGCTGGCGCGACAGGCCCACCAGGTACGCCAGCTCCTGTTGGGTGATGCGCAGCACCTCGCCCACGCCGGGGTACAGCACGGGGTTGAACAGCGCCGCCAGGCTGCGCGCCACGCGCACGTCGGGGTTGTGCAGGCGGTCGATTTCGCGCGCCGCGATGAACTGGCCCAGCCGCTCGTTCAGCTGGTTCATGACAAAACGGTTGAAGCCGATCGAATGGTCCAGCAGCCAGTGGAAGGTGTCCACGGGCAGCCCCGCCACCACGCTTTTGCGCAGCGCCTGGATGTTGTAGCGGTAGGGCTCGCGCTTGAGCGCCGTGCCTTCGCCGAACCAGCCACCGGGTGGCACGCCCGTGTAGGTCATGGTCACGCCCTGGGCGCTGTCGGTGCTCATTTTCAGCAGCCCCTCGACCACGCCGAACCAATAGGTCACGGGCCGCCCCACGCGGCACACATAGTCGCCCGGCAGTGCGTTGCCGGCCACCAGCCCGGACACCGCGCGCTCGTGTTCGTCGGCCTTGAGCAGCCGAAGCCAGGGGATGCCGGCCAGTTCGGCGGACGTGGGGGAGCGGCGGCGGTCGTGAAGCGGTGGTTCGATCGGCATGAGGGCAGGCCCTACTAGGACATTCCCTCAAATTGTCGTCGTAAAGACATCATGACGTCAAAGATCGGCCTAGCATGCCTGCAACACCACCGGAAAAACGGACATGGAAACAAGCTTTCCCCAACTGCTGCTGCACCACGCCGGCCAGCGCCCCACGGCGGCGGCCATGCGCGAGAAGGAATACGGTATCTGGCAGACGCTGTCCTGGTCGGCGCTGGCCGCGCTGGTCGAAGAGATCGCCTGCGGCCTGCACCAGGCCGGCCTGTCGCGCGGCGAACACATGGTGGTGATCGGCGCCAACCGGCCCAAGCTGTACGCGACGATGCTGGCGGCGCAGTCGCTGGGCGCCATTCCCGTGCCGCTGTACCAGGACGCGGTGGCCGCCGAGTGCGTGTTCCCGCTGACCAATGCCGAGGTGCGCTTTGCCTTTGCCGAGGACCAGGAGCAGGTGGACAAGCTACTGGAGGTGCGCGAGAAGTGCCCGCAGCTTTCCAACATCTACTACGACGACCCGCGGGGCCTGCGCAACTACAGCGAACCGGGGCTGCAGTCCGTCGATGCGCTGGCCGCGGCCGGCCGCGCCTTCAGCGCGGCGAACCCCGGCTTCTGGCGCGAGCGCGTGGCCCAGGCGCGGCCGGACGACGTGGCCGCCATGTTCTTCACCTCCGGCACCACGGGCAACCCCAAGGGCGTGGTGCACACCCACCGCACGCTGCTGGACCGTGCGAAGGCCGGCGCCGACTTTGACAAGCTCACGGCCGACGAGGAAGTGCTGGCCTACATGCCGCCCGCGTGGATCGGGCAGAACATCTTCAGCTACGCGCAGTGGCTGGCCTGCGGCTACGTGGTGAACTGCCCCGAGTCGGCATCCACGGTGATGATCGACCTGAAGGAAGTGGGCCCCACCTATTACTTCGCGCCGCCGCGCGTGTTCGAAGGCCTTTTGACCAGCGTGATGATCCGCATGGAAGATGCCGGCGCGATCAAGCGCCGCATGTTCCACGCCTGCATGGCCGTGGCGCGCCGCGTGGGTCCGCAGTTGACCGACGGGCACGAGGTGCCTTTCATGGACCGCATCAAGTACGCTTTAGGCAACCTGCTGGTGTACGGCCCGCTGCGCAACAACCTGGGCATGAGCCGCGTGCGCGTGGCCTACACGGCCGGCGAGGCCATCGGCCCCGACCTGTTCACGTTCTACCGCTCCATCGGCATCAACCTCAAGCAGCTGTACGGCTCGACCGAAACCGCCGTGTTCGTCTGCCTGCAGCCCGACGACCAGGTCAAGGCCGACACGGTGGGCATCCCGATCCAGGGCGTTGAGATCAAGGTCGCGGACAACGGCGAGATCCTGGTGCGCTCGCCCGGCCTGCTTAAGGAATACTACAAAAACCCCACGGCCACGGCCGAGGTGCTGACCGCCGACGGCTGGTATCACACGAGCGACGCGGGCTTCATCGACGCACAGGGGCACCTGAAGATCATCGACCGCGTGAAGGACGTGGGCCGCATCGTGGGCGGGCCCAACGACGGCGCGATGTTCGCGCCCAAGTATGTGGAGAACAAACTCAAGTTCTTCCCGCACATCAAGGAGGCAGTGGCGCTGGGCGACGGACGCGAAAAGGTCTGCGTCATGATCAACATCGACTTCGAGGCCGTGGGCAACTGGGCCGAGCGGCGCAACCTGCCGTACGCCGGCTACACCGACCTGGCGCAAAAGCCAGAGGTCTACGAGCTGATCAAGGACTGCGTTGAAAAGGTCAATGCCGACCTGGCGGCCGACGCGCTGCTGGCCGGCAGCCAGATCAGCCGCTTCCTGGTGCTGCACAAGGAGCTGGACGCCGACGACGGCGAGCTCACGCGCACCAACAAGGTCCGCCGCGGCTTCATCGGCGAGAAATACAACGTGCTGGTGGACGCGCTGTACGGCGGCAAGCCCGAGCAGTTCATCGAAACCCAGGTCAAGTTCGAGGACGGCCGCACCGGCAGCGTGAGCGCCACGCTGAAGATCGTGGACACGAAGACCTTCACCCCGGTCAAGGCGGCCGCATGAACATGACTGAAGCCCAACACCTGCAGACACCGCCGGCCGCCGCAGGGCGCAAGTTCGGTGACGTGATCCTGGACGTCAAGAACATCTCGCTGAGTTTTGGCGGCGTGAAGGCGCTGACCGACATCAGCTTCAACGTGCGCGAGCACGAGATCCGCGCCATCATCGGCCCCAACGGCGCGGGCAAGAGCTCCATGCTCAATTGCATCAACGGCGTGTACACGCCGCAGCAGGGCAGCATCACCTTCCGCGGGCAGACGTTCAAGCACATGAACAGCCGCCAGGTGGCCGAGATGGGCGTGGCCCGCACGTTCCAGAACCTGGCCCTGTTCAAGGGCATGAGCGTGCTGGACAACATCATGACCGGGCGCAACCTGCGCATCAAAAGCAACATCCTGCTGCAGGCCCTGCGCTGGGGCCCCGCCGAGCGCGAGGAGATGGCCCACCGTGAGAAGGTCGAGCACATCATCGACTTCCTGGAGATCCAGGCGCACCGCAAGACGCCCGTGGGCCAATTGCCCTATGGCCTGCAAAAGCGCGTGGACCTGGGCCGGGCCCTGGCCATGGAGCCGCAGGTGCTGCTGCTGGACGAGCCCATGGCCGGCATGAACGTCGAGGAAAAGCAGGACATGTGCCGCTTCATCCTGGACGTGAACGACGAGTTCGGCACGACCGTGGTGCTGATCGAGCACGACATGGGCGTGGTGATGGACATCAGCGACCGCGTCGTGGTGCTGGACTACGGCAAGAAGATCGGTGACGGCTCGCCCGACGAGGTGCGCGCCAACCCGGATGTGATCAAGGCCTACCTCGGCACCTCCCACTAAAGGCACGGACCATGGGATTTTTTTTGGAAACTTTGCTGGGCGGCCTCATGGTGGGCATGCTCTATTCGCTGGTCGCGCTCGGCTTCGTGCTGATCTTCAAGGCGTCGGGCGTCTTCAACTTCGCGCAGGGCGCAATGGTGCTGTTCGCGGCACTGGCCATGGCGCGCTTTTCGGAATGGATTCCGCAGTGGACAGGCATTGACAACGCGGTCTTTGCCAACCTGGCCGCGTTCGCGCTGGCCGGCGCGCTGATGTTCGTGCTGGCCTGGGTCGTGGAACGGCTGGTGCTGCGCCATCTGGTCAACCAGGAAGGCGCCACGCTGCTCATGGCCACGCTGGGCATCACGTACTTCGTGGACGGACTGGGCCAGACGCTGTTCGGCAGCAATGTCTACAAGATCGACATCGGCATGCCCAAGGAGCCGGTGATTGCGTTCGAGTCGGTATTCCAGAACGGCATCCTCATCAACAAGGAAGACCTGATCGCAGCCTTCATCGCCACCGCGCTGGTCGCGCTGCTGTCGCTGTTCTTCCAGAAGACGTCCACCGGCCGCGCACTGCGTGCCGTGGCCGACGACCACCAGGCCGCACAGTCCATCGGCATTCCGCTGGGCCGCATCTGGGTCATCGTCTGGTGCGTGGCCGGCGCCGTGGCGCTGGTCGCGGGCATGATCTGGGGCAGCAAGCTGGGCGTGCAGTTCTCACTGGCCACCGTGGCACTGCGCGCGCTGCCGGTGGTGATCCTGGGCGGGCTGACATCCGTGCCGGGCGCCATCATCGGCGGCCTGATCATCGGCGTGGGCGAAAAGCTGTCCGAGGTGTACCTGGGCCCGTTCGTGGGCGGGGGCATCGAGATCTGGTTTGCGTACGTCCTTGCGCTTGTCTTCCTGCTGTTCCGGCCCCAGGGGCTGTTCGGCGAAAAAATCATTGATCGGGTCTGAGCATGCTTTACAGGGAAAACGGTCAGTTCAAGACCTCTTACCGCGCGGACCAGCAGATCCTGCCGATCCGCCAGGACCGCATCGCCATGGCGCTGCTGCTGGCCGTGGCCTTCTTTGCCGTGCCGGTGCTGGCCAGCGACTACCTGATGCGGGCGATCATGATTCCGTTCCTGATCTTTTCGCTGGCGGCGATCGGCGTGAACATCCTGGTTGGGTACTGCGGGCAGATCTCGCTGGGGTCGGGCGCGTTCATGGCGGTGGGTGCCTATGGGGCCTACAACTTCTACATGCGCATACCGGGCCTGCCCCTGGTGCCGGCCCTGATCTTGGGTGGCGTGTGCGCGATGTTCTTCGGCATCCTGTTCGGCCTGCCCAGCCTGCGCGTGCGCGGCCTGTACCTGGCCGTGGCCACGCTGGCGGCGCAGTTCTTTGCCGACTGGATGTTCCTGCGCATCAAGTGGTTCACCATGGACACGCCGTCGGGCTCGGTCGCCGTGTCCAACCTGCAGGTGTTCGGCATGCCGATCGACAGCGCGGTGAGCAAATACCTGTTCTGCCTGAGCATCCTCGCGGTGGTCGCGCTGCTGGCCAAGAACCTGGTGCGCAGCGCCATCGGCCGCGAATGGATGGCCATCCGCGACATGGACGTGGCCGCGGCGGTGATCGGCATCCGCCCCATGTACGCCAAGCTCAGCGCATTTGCCGTGAGTTCGTTCATCATCGGCGTGGCCGGGTCGCTGTGGGCGTTTGTCTACCTGGGCGCCTGGGAGCCGTCGGCGTTCTCGGTGGACTATTCGTTCCGCCTGCTGTTCATGGTCATCATCGGCGGGCTGGGCTCCATCATGGGCAGTTTCTTTGGCGCGGCCTTCATCGTCGTGCTGCCGATCGCTCTGAACCAGTTCCTTCCGTTCGTGGCCGGCATCTTCGGCATCACGATCAGCACCACCGCCGTCTCGCACGCGGAGCTCATGATCTTCGGCGGGCTCATCGTCTGGTTCCTGATCGTCGAGCCGCACGGGCTGGCCAGGCTCTGGGCCATCGGCAAGCAGAAGCTGCGGCTGTGGCCGTTCCCGCATTGATTCACCTCACTGATTTTTCGCTGCGCAACCATCCCTACTCAAAAGGAGACAACCGTGAAACTTCGCAACATCGCCCTGGCCACAGCCTTCGTGGCCGCCGCCGCAACCCTGGCATCGCCCGCCGCGATGGCGCAGGCCAAGGAACAGTACCTGCCGGTGCTGTCCTACCGCACGGGCCCGTACGCGCCCAACGGCACGCCCACCGCCAACGGCATCGTGGACTACTACAAGCTGGTCAATGAACGCGGCGGCATCAACGGCGTGAAGCTGCTGTTCGAAGAGTGCGAGACCGGCTACGACACGGCCCGCAGCGTCGAATGCTATGAGCGGCTGAAGGGCAAGAACGGCGGCGCCACGCTGATCCACCCGTGGTCCACGGGCGCCACGTTCGCGCTGACCGAAAAGGCCCCGACCGACAAGATCCCGCTGATCACGACCGGCTACGGCCGCAGCGAGTCCGCCGACGGCAACGTGTTCAAGTGGAACTTCCCGCTGCTGGGCACCTATTGGGTTGCGGCCGACGCCATCATCCAGGCCATCGGCAAGAAGGAAGGCGGGCTGGACAAGCTCAAGGGCAAGAAGATCGCCCTGGTCTACCACGACAGCCCGTTCGGCAAGGAGCCCATCCCCCTGCTGCAGGAACGCAGCAAGATGCACGGCTTTGAACTGCAGCTGCTGCCCGTCACGGCGCCCGGCGTCGAGCAGAAGGCCACCTGGCTGCAGGTACGCCAGAGCCGCCCCGATTACACGCTGCTGTGGGGCTGGGGCGTGATGAACTCCACCGCGCTGAAAGAGGCGCAGGCCACCGGCTACCCGCGCGAGAAGATGTACGGCGTGTGGTGGTCCAGCGCCGAGCCTGACGTGAAGGACGTGGGCGCCGGCGCCAAGGGCTACAACGGCGTGACGCTGCAGCACGGCACCGACCGCAACGCGCCCATCGTCAAGGAAATCCTGGAAAAACTGCATGCCAAGGGCAAGGGCACGGGTCCGAAGGACGAAGTCGGCGAAACCCTGTACCTGCGCGGCGTGGTGAGCGCCGCCGTCGGCATCGAAGGCATCCGCGCGGCGCAGGAGCGCTTCGGCAAGGGCAAGGTCATGACGGGCGAACAGGTCCGCTGGGGCCTGGAGAACCTGAACCTCACGCAGGCCAAGCTGGATGCCCTGGGCTTCAAGGGTGTGCTGCGCGGCCCGATCAGCACGTCGTGCGCCGACCACGTGGGCACCAGCGCCGCGCGCATCCACACCTGGGACGGCAGCAAGTGGGTCTTCACCAGCGACTGGATCCAGGCCGACATGCAGATCATCAAGCCCATGGTGAAGACCACGGCAGAGCGCTATGGGGCCGAGAAAAAGCTGACAGCACGCACTGCCGCCGACTGCCAGTCCTGAGCGGCGTAGCCGCTCAGGACTGGCCTTGCCAGCGGCTGACGGCACCCTCCCCAACCCCTCCCGCCAGGCGGGAGGGGGCGCGGCTCTCCCGAGCCGCCAAATGAAAGGCCGACGCCTTTCATTTGGCTCACACCAGTTCACTATGACTACACCCAACATCGTTCTGAACGTCAACGGCATCGAGGTCATCTACAACCACGTGATCCTCGTGCTCAAGGGCGTCTCGCTGCAGGTCCCGCAGGGCGGCATCGTCGCCATCCTGGGCGGCAACGGCGCGGGCAAGACGACCACGCTGCGCGCCGTGTCCAACCTGCTCAAGGGCGAGCGCGGCGAGGTCACCAAGGGCAGCATCGAGCTGCGCGGCGAGCGCATCGAGAACCTCACGCCCGCCGAGCTGGTGCAGCGTGGCGTGGTGCAGGTGATGGAAGGCCGCCACTGTTTTGCCCACCTGACCATTGAAGAGAACCTGCTGACCGGGGCCTACACGCGCACGAGCAAGGCCGAAGTGGCCGCGACGCTGGACAAGGTGTACGCCTATTTCCCGCGGCTGAAGACGCGACGTACCTCGCAGGCCGCGTACACCTCGGGCGGTGAGCAGCAGATGTGCGCGATCGGCCGTGCGCTGATGGCCAACCCGACCATGGTGCTGCTGGACGAGCCGTCCATGGGCCTGGCCCCGCAGATCGTGGAAGAAGTCTTTGAGATCGTGAAGGACCTGAACGCCAAGGAAAAGGTCACCTTCCTGCTGGCCGAACAGAACACCAACATGGCGCTGAAGTACGCCGACTACGGCTACATCATGGAAAGCGGCCGCGTCGTGATGGACGGCCCGGCAGCTGAACTTGCCAGCAACGAGGACGTCAAGGAGTTCTACCTGGGCGTGGGCGGCGGCGAGCGCAAGTCGTTCCGTGACGTCAAGTCTTACAAGCGCCGCAAGCGCTGGCTGGCTTGAGGAGCGTCGCCATGAGTCAATTCTTCGACGACCTCGAAACCCGCGACCCCGCCCAGCGCGAGGCGCAGCACATGGCCGCGCTGCCGGGGCTGGTCGCCCACGCGCAGAAGTCCGCACCTGCATTCGCCGAACTGCTGGCCGGCGTGGATGCCGCCAGCGTCAACTCACGCGCGGCACTGGCCAAGCTGCCGGTGATCCGCAAACATGAACTGTTCGAGCGGCAGAAGGCGCAGCGCGCCAGCGACCCGTTCGGCGGCTTTGCCACGCTGGTGCGCGGGCCGCAGATGCCGCGCGTGTATTCGTCGCCCGGCCCGATCTACGAGCCCGAGGGCACGCAGCGCGACTACTGGCGCGCGGGCCGGGCGTTCTTTGCCGCGGGCTTCCGTTCGGGCGACCTCGTGCACAACGCGTTCAGCTACCACATGACGCCGGGCGCCTTCATCATGGAATCCGGCCTGCACGCGCTGGGCTGCACCGTGTTCCCGGCCGGCACGGGCCAGACGGAGCAGCAGTTGCAGGCCATTGCCGAATTGCGGCCCCAGGGCTATGCCGGCACGCCAAGCTTTCTGCGCATCCTGGTCGAAAAGGCGCAAGAGGCCGGCAGCGACATCAGCAGCCTGAAGAAGGGCCTGGTCGGCGGCGAAGCCTTCCCGCCCAGTCTGCGCGACTGGTTCACGGCGCAGGGCATGGACGTGTACCAGAGCTACGCCACCGCCGACCTGGGCCTGGTCGCCTATGAAACACCGGCGCGCCAGGGCCTGGTGCTGGACGAGGGCGTGATCGTGGAGATCGTGCGCCCCGGCACCGGCGACCCCGTACCCGAGGGTGAGGTGGGTGAACTCGTCGTGACGACCCTGAACCCGGCGTACCCGCTGGTGCGCTTTGGCACGGGCGATCTGTCGGCCGTGCTCGCCGGTCCTTGCCCCACGGGCCGCACCCACACCCGCATCAAGGGCTGGATGGGCCGCGCCGACCAGACCACCAAGATCCGCGGCATGTTCGTGCACCCCTCGCAGGTGGCCGACATCGCGCGGCGCTTCCCGGAAGTGGTGAAGGCACGCCTGGTCGTAAGCGGCGAGATGGCCAACGACGAGATGACGCTGAAGGTGGAGGCGTCGGCTACGCCCGCCGGGCTGGATGCCCGCATTGGCGAAGCGATCCGCGACGTGACCAAGCTGCGCGGCCAGGTGGAGCTGCTGGCCCCCGGCGCCCTGCCGAATGACGGCAAGGTGATCGAGGACGCGCGCAGCTACAAGTAGGGCGTACCTCCTGAATCTAGCCAACGATCTCGCACTTCCTCCAGGTCATGGATGCTTTGAGGCAGCGCTCAAACGGGTACTTACCACCAGTTCGTATTGTCACGATCATCTGCTGAATTTCTTCTGCCGTGCGTGTTGAATGAAAGTAGTCGAAAACTTCCCCGTTCACCAGAACAGCCGTTTGAGGCGATCCGATTCGGCCGGCGCTCGCAAAGTCCAGTTTCTCTTTGTACTTCCTGACCTCTGCTGGCAACAAGAAGCTGGGGGGAACAGATGATCGAACCGGCTTGATGACGTAGGAAAATTTCATTGCAGAAAATTCGCTCGTCTTCTCCAGCTTGGGAAGTTCAGATTTCCGCCATTCAACGCAAGGCGGGCAGTCACTTCCTCCCATCCAAACGATGTGTATTTCCGGCTCCTTGGACTGAACAGCCCCCCCGAAACAAAATGTCAAGATCGTTACTGATCGGGCGACATATTTAATAGGTGTCATTTCGCTCATTGGTTTCCTCCTTCCTTGGTTTGAGATCCTTCTTTCCCAGAGATTCAGTGCGCGTCGATTGCTTTGAGATATCCAATACTCTGCCGCTCGTTCGTATAGTTTCAGGTCGATGTGCGATCACAATGCGCGTCAATTGCATTTTGGCTATCGATCCGGAAATATCCCGCTCCAGTGAAATATCCAGATGACTTGTCGCTTCATCCAGAAAGAGGATGGCCGGCCGTTTGTACAAAGCACGTGCCAGCAAGATGCGCTGCTTCTGGCCTCCAGATAACGAAGTTCCCATGTCGCCGACCAGTGAGTTGTAGCCCATCGGCATCTTGACAATATCCTCGTGAATGCTTGCCAGCTTGGCGCATTCTTCGATCAGGCTTTGACTCGGCGTGTTGTCGAAGAAACAGATGTTTTCGGCCAAGGAGCCTGCGAACAAGCGGTCATCCTGCATTACTGTTCCGCACATATTCCGGTAGTAGGTCAAGCCAAGCTGCATCAATGGAACACCACCCACCAAGACCACTCCTTCGACGGGCTGCAGTTGACCAAGAAGAATTTTCAATAGCGTCGTTTTCCCGCAGCCAGACGGGCCGACCACAACCACGGCCTCGGCATCTTCCACCCGAATATTCACGCCGTCCAGAATCCACGGTTCACCCTCGCCATAGCGAAATCGAACATTCCTCAGTTCGAGTGTGGCCGGGACAGGTTCGGTGGAAAGGTATCCCCGATCCCCCTCGGGTTCAGGTTGCGTCAGGACGATGTCCGCAAGGCGCTCTGACCTGCCCCCCATAAACCGTACCAGTCATTTTTCCAAGAAGTCCATCAACCCGGAGAATGATGGACATGAGATCAAGCAAATTCAGCGAAGAACAGATCATTGGATTTCTGCGGCAGGCCGAG
>JAYRLC010000069.1:0-12453 GCA_041905405.1 Ramlibacter sp.
AAACGCACTCTTGAAAAGGCTGTCACATGAACAGCTAGGAAGCGACTCGAGTCGCACCATGGTTTCCAGTCTATTGCGTGCCGCAGGCATGCGCTACGCTCATCGCCCATGAAATATGTTCTCGCCCTGGACCAGGGAACGACCAGCTCGCGCGCCATCGTCTTTGACCGGACCGGCCAGGCCATGGCGAGCGCGCAGCAGGAATTCCGCCAGATCTTCCCGCAACCGGGTTGGGTGGAGCACGACGCCCAGGACATCTGGACATCGCAACGTGCCGTGGCGCGGCAGGCCCTGCAATCCCTGGGCGGCGTCGGCAGCGGCGAACTGGCCATCGCCATCACCAACCAGCGTGAAACCACGGTGCTGTGGGACCGTGCCACCGGCGAGCCTGTGGCCCATGCCATCGTCTGGCAGGACCGGCGCACGGCCGGCCGCTGCGACGAGCTGCGCCGCCAGGGCAAGGCAGGGCTGATCCAGAAAAAGACCGGCCTGGTCATCGACGCCTACTTCTCGGGCACCAAGCTGCAATGGTTGCTGGACAACGTGCCGGGTGCGCGCCAGCGCGCGCAACGCGGCGAGCTGGCCTTTGGAACCGTGGACAGCTGGCTCATCTGGAACCTGACCGGCGGACGCGTGCATGCCACGGACCCGAGCAATGCATCGCGCACGCTGCTGTTCAACGTGCACACGCTGCAATGGGACGACGAACTGCTGCGCCTGTTCGACATTCCCCGCAGCGTGCTGCCGCAGGTGGTGCCGTCCAGCGGCGTGCTGGGGACGACCGAGCCCGCGCTGTTCGGCGCGGCGTACCCCATCGCTGGCGTGGCAGGCGACCAGCAGGCCGCCACCTTCGGCCAGGGCTGCTTTGCGCCCGGCATGGCCAAGAACACCTATGGCACGGGCTGCTTCATGCTCATGAACACGGGCACGGCGTCCGTGCCCAGCCGCAACCAGCTGCTGACCACGGTGGGTTGGCAGGGACCGCCAGGGGCTGCCAGCACCGCTTACTGCCTGGAAGGTGGTGTCTTCATGGCGGGCGCGACCATCCAGTGGCTGCGCGACGGCCTGCAAATGATCCAGTCCGCGGCTGAAGTCGAGGCGCTGGCCGCCCTGGTGCCCGACACGGGTGACGTCTACCTGGTCCCCGCCTTCGCGGGACTGGGCGCGCCCGACTGGGACGGTTATGCGCGCGGCACGCTGCTGGGCATGACGCGCGGCACCACGCGGGCGCACATCGCCCGCGCGGCACTGGAGGCCATCGCGCTGCAGGTGGCTGACGTGTTCGACGCGATGGCGCGTGACAGCGGCATCGCGCTGCGGGAACTGCGGGTGGATGGTGGCGCCAGCGCCAACGACCTGCTCATGCAGATGCAGGCCGACTTCCTGGGCGTGCCGGTCGTGCGGCCGCGCGTTACGGAAACGACGGCGCTGGGGGCGGCCTACCTCGCCGGACTGGCCACCGGCCTGTGGTCGGGTGCGGCGGAAATCACGGCGCAATGGCAGGTGCAGCGGCGATTCGAGCCCCGGCTGCCGCAGGCCGCCCGGCGCGCCAAACTGGCGCGCTGGCGGCAGGCGGTTGAGCGCTCTAAAGCCTGGGCCGACAATTAGGCCCATGACAGCGGCTGTACCTTTGCCTACGCGGCGCGACGAACTCATCGCGCGCCTCAGTGAAAACCGAACCTGGGACCTGGCCGTCATCGGCGGCGGCGCCACCGGCCTGGGTGTTGCGCTGGACGCCGCGGCCCGCGGCTTCAGCGTCGTGCTCGTGGAGTCGCACGACTTTGCGAAAGGCACGTCCTCGCGGGCCACCAAGCTCGTCCATGGCGGCGTGCGCTACCTGGCCCAGGGCAACATCGCGCTCGTGCGCGAAGCGCTGCACGAACGCACCACGCTGCTGAACAACGCCCCGCATCTGGCGCAGCCCCTGCCCTTCGTGATGCCCTCGTACAAACTCTGGGAAACGCCCTTCTACGGCATGGGCCTCAAGATGTATGACGCGCTGGCCGGCAAGGCGGGTCTGGGCGCCACCGAATTCCTCAGCCGGGACGCAACACTTCGGCTGTTGCCCACGGCGCGGTCGGATGGCCTCAAGGGGGGTGTCAAATACTGGGACGGCCAATTCGACGACGCGCGGCTGGCGCTTGCATTGGCCCGCACCGCGGCCGCCCACGGGGCGCTGCTGGTCAACTACTGCGCCGCCACTGGCCTGCTGCATGACGCGGGGAAGGTAGTGGGCGTTGCCTGCGAAGACCGTGAAACGGGCCGCAGCCTGCGCCTGCAGGCGCGCTGCGTGGTCAACGCCACGGGTGTCTGGGTCGACGAACTGCGGCAAAAGGACGGGGAAGCGCTTGGACGTCCCGCCAAACCCATGGTGGCGCCCAGCCAGGGGGTGCACCTGGTGGTGGACCGCGACTTCCTGCCTGGCGACCATGCGCTCATGGTTCCCAAAACCGCGGACGGCCGGGTGCTGTTCGGTGTCCCCTGGCTCGGCAAGGTCATCCTGGGCACAACGGACACCCCTCGCGACGACCTGGCGCGCGAGCCCGCCCCCTTTGCCGAAGAAGTGCGCTTCATCCTTGAGGAGTCCGCGCGCTACCTGAAGCGGGCGCCAACGCCCGCCGATGTGAAAAGCATGTGGGTCGGGCTGCGCCCGCTGGTCAAGCCGCCCGACGACGATGGCGCCAACACCAAAGGACTCAGCCGGGAACACACCGTACTCGTCAGCCGTAGCGGCCTGGTGACCGTCACCGGTGGCAAATGGACCACCTACCGTGCCATGGCTGAAGACGTGCTGGACAAGTGCTTTGAGCGATCGCTGCTTCCCCGCCGCCCGGATGGAGTCACCGCCAGCTTGCGACTGGTGGGAGCGGTTGGCCTGGAGACGGTGCGCCCCAGAATCTCTGAGGCGCCCGGCGGCCACAGCTATGGCGCGGAGCGTAGCCAAATGGAATCACTTCCTGGAAGTGAGCGCATACTGGGTAAAAATCTCAGTGAAGCCATGGTGCGGTTCGCCGCGCGCCATGAATATGCGCGCACGGTCGAAGACGTGCTTGCGCGGCGCAGCCGGCTGCTTTTCCTGGATGCGCGTCTGGCCGCGTGCCTGGCCGACCCCGTGGCGGAAATACTGGCGCAGGAAACAGGACGCGACGCGGGCAGCGCTGGCGCCCAGGCATTCAAGTCGCTCGCAAACCGCTATCTGGAAGTACCCCGGCCGGACGGGGTTTGACAGTCGCTACAAGCTTTGCAATAATCGTGGGCTTCGCCTTTAAAAGCGAGGTGGGAGCTCTTGAAGCTTCCAGTTCTGCCCAGCGGAAGCGGCTTGAGTGGTTCAAGCCGTGGACGACGGGCCCAAGACTGACCAGCGGTCGCTGGCGCGCCTTTCAGGTGTGGCAAAGACCCTTGGTGCAAGTTGGGAATATTTTGAAATGATCCAAACTGAATCCCGGCTCGAAGTCGCCGACAACACGGGTGCGAAGTCTGTTCTTTGCATCAAGGTGCTCGGCGGTTCCAAGCGTCGCTACGCGAGCGTTGGCGACATCATCAAGGTGAGCATCAAGGAAGCTGCTCCGCGCGGCCGCGTCAAAAAAGGCGAGGTCTATAGCGCCGTGGTGGTGCGTACCGCCAAGGGCATCCGCCGTGGCGATGGCTCCCTGGTCAAGTTCGACGGCAATGCCGCCGTGCTGCTCAACAACAAGCTGGAGCCCATTGGCACCCGCATCTTCGGGCCCGTGACGCGTGAACTGCGTACCGAGAAGTTCATGAAGATCGTGTCCCTGGCTCCTGAAGTTCTCTAAGGACGCGCCATGAACAAGATTCGCAAAGGCGACGAAGTCATCGTGCTGGCTGGCCGCGACAAGGGCAAGCGTGGCAAGGTAACCCTGCGCAAGGATGACTCCCACGTGGTGGTTGAGGGTATCAACCTGGTGAAGAAGCACACCAAGCCCAATCCGCTGAAGGGTACGACCGGTGGCATCGTCGACAAGGCCATGCCGATTCACCAGTCCAACGTGGCGATCTACAACGCCGCCACGGGCAAGGCCGATCGCGTGGGTGTCAAGACCGTGGGCGACAAGCGCGTTCGCGTCTTCAAGTCCAGCGGCGAAGAAATCAAGGTGGCATAAATGGCACGTCTGCAACAACACTACCGCGAGAAGGTCGTCCCCGAGCTGACCAAGAAGTTCGGCTACAAGTCGCCCATGGAAGTGCCGCGCCTGACCAAGATCACCCTGAACATGGGTGTCTCCGAGGCGGTCGCCGACAAGAAGGTCATGGACAACGCCGTGGGCGACCTGACCAAGATCGCTGGCCAGAAGCCGGTTGTGACCAAGGCCAAGAAGGCCATTGCCGGTTTCAAGATCCGCGAAGGCCAGGCCATCGGCACGATGGTGACGCTGCGTGGCGTCAAGATGTACGAGTTCCTGGACCGTTTCGTGACGATCGCTCTGCCCCGCGTGCGCGACTTCCGTGGCGTGTCTGGCCGTGCTTTCGACGGCCGTGGCAACTACAACATCGGTGTGAAAGAGCAGATCATTTTCCCCGAGATCGAGTACGACAAGGTTGATGCTCTGCGTGGCCTCAACATCAGCATCACGACCACGGCCAAGACCGACGAAGAGTGCAAGGCGCTGCTCGCGGGCTTCCGTTTCCCCTTCAAGAACTGAGGCGAACCATGGCAAAAATGGCTTTGATCGAGCGCGAACTGAAGCGCGACAAACTGGTCGCCAAGTACGCGAAAAAGCACGCCGAACTGAAGGCGATCGCTCGTGACCCCAAGAAGTCCGAAGACGAGCGCGCTGCCGCCCGTCTGGCGCTGCAAAAGCTGCCGCGTAACGCAAATCCCACGCGCCAGCGCAACCGTTGCGAGATCACCGGTCGTCCGCGCGGCACGTTCCGTCAGTTCGGTCTGGCGCGCGCCAAGATCCGTGAAATGGCCTTCACCGGGGACATCCCGGGCGTGGTCAAGGCCAGCTGGTAAGCCGGGCAGGAGAGATTAAACATGAGCATGAGTGATCCCATCGCCGACCTGCTGACCCGCATCCGCAACGCCCAAATGGTCGCCAAGCCGACCGTTTTGGTGCCTTCTTCGAAGGTGAAGGTTGCGATTGCCCAGGTCCTGAAGGACGAAGGCTACATCGACGGCTTCCAGGTCAAGACCGAAGCTGGCAAGTCCGAGCTTGAAATTGCCCTCAAGTACTACGCCGGCCGTCCGGTCATCGAGCGTATCGAGCGCGTGAGCCGTCCTGGCCTGCGCGTGTACAAGGGTGTTGGCGCCATTCCCCAGGTCATGAATGGCCTTGGCGTGGCCATCGTCACCACGCCCAAGGGTGTGATGACCGATCGCAAGGCCCGCGCCTCCGGTGTCGGCGGCGAAGTGCTGTGCTACGTCGCCTAAAGGGAAGGAAAGAAACATGTCCCGAGTAGGAAAAATGCCTGTCACCGTCCCCGCGGGCGTTGACGTTTCCGTCAAGGAAGACCAGATCAGCGTCAAGGGCGCCGGCGGCACGCTGTCGCTGACGCAGAGCGCGTTGGTCAAGGTGTCGAGCAAGGAAGGCAAGCTGAGTTTCGAGCCGATCAACGAGTCGCGCGAAGCCAATGCCATGTCCGGCACCATGCGCCAGCTGGTGAACAACATGGTGGTCGGTGTGACCAAGGGCTTCGAGAAGAAGCTGAACCTGGTTGGCGTGGGCTTCAAGGCCCAGGCTCAAGGTGCCAAGCTGAACCTGTCCGTGGGTTTCTCGCATCCGGTGGACATTGTCATGCCTGCCGGCATCACGGTTGCCACGCCGGCGCCCACCGAAATCGTGGTCAAGGGTGCCGACCGTCAGCGTGTCGGCCAGATCGCTGCAGAGATTCGTGCTGTTCGTCCTCCCGAGCCTTACAAGGGCAAGGGCATCCGTTATTCGGACGAAAAGATCACGATCAAAGAGACCAAGAAGAAGTAAGGAGCTGCATGATGTTGACCAAGAAAGAGCAGCGTCTTCGCCGGGCACGCCAGACCCGCATCCGCATTGCGACCCAGGGCGTGGCCCGCCTGACGGTAAACCGCACCAACCTGCATATCTATGCCAGCGTCATTTCCGGCGATGGCAACAAGGTGCTGGCCAGTGCGTCCACGGCCGAAGCCGACGTGCGCAAGTCGCTGGGTGGTTCGGGCAAGGGCGGCAACACCGCAGCAGCTCAAGCCATCGGCAAGCGTATCGCTGAAAAGGCGAAGGCCGCCGGCGTTGAAAAGGTTGCATTCGATCGCGCAGGTTTTGCGTACCACGGTCGCGTCAAGGCGCTGGCCGAAGCTGCGCGTGAAGCCGGCCTGCAGTTCTAACGGACACGGATACAGACATGGCAAAAGTTCAAGCTAAGACGCAAGGTGACGGTCCGGAAGACGGCCTGCGCGAGAAAATGATCGCGGTCAACCGCGTGACCAAGGTGGTGAAGGGTGGCCGTATTCTCGGTTTCGCCGCACTGACCGTGGTGGGCGACGGTGATGGCCGCGTGGGCATGGGCAAGGGCAAATCCAAGGAAGTGCCGGCTGCCGTGCAGAAGGCCATGGAAGAGGCCCGTCGCAACATGACCAAGGTGTCGCTGAAGAACGGCACGATCCATCACAACGTGACGGGCCATCACGGTGCCGCTGTCGTGATGATGGCGCCGGCTCCCAAGGGTACCGGCATCATTGCCGGCGGTCCCATGCGCGCTGTTTTTGAAGTGATGGGCATCACCGACATCGTGGCCAAGAGCCACGGTTCGTCCAATCCCTACAACATGGTTCGCGCCACGTTCGACGCGCTGAAGAACTCCACCACGCCTGCGGAAGTTGCTGCCAAGCGCGGCAAGAACGTCGAAGAAATCTTCGCGTAAAACGAAAGCCATCCCATGACGACGCAACAAACTGTCAAGGTCCAGCTGGTTCGCAGCCCCATCGGCACGAAGCAGTCGCACCGCGCCACCGTTCTTGGCCTGGGCCTGCGCAAGCTCAATAGCGTGAGCGAGCTGCAGGACACGCCTGCCGTGCGCGGCATGATCAACAAGATCAGCTACCTGGTCAAAGTGCTCTAAAGGTTCAAGATGGAACTCAACAACCTCAAGCCCGCAGCGGGTGCCAAGCATGCCAAGCGCCGTGTCGGTCGTGGCATCGGCTCCGGACTGGGCAAGACCGCGGGTCGCGGTCACAAGGGCCAGAAATCCCGTTCGGGCGGCTATCACAAGGTCGGCTTCGAAGGCGGTCAAATGCCTTTGCAACGTCGCCTGCCCAAGCGCGGCTTCAAGTCGCATCTTCTGAAATTCAACGCCGAAGTCACGTTGACGGCACTGGACATGCTCGGCGCCGCCGAAGTGGATCTGCTGGCGTTGAAGCAGGCGGGGCTGGTGGGCGAGCTGGCCAAGGTGGTCAAGGTCATCAAGTCCGGCGAGATCAAGAAGGCTGTCAAGCTGAACGGTATCGGCGCGACCGCAGGTGCCAAGGCGGCGATCGAAGCTGCCGGCGGCAGCGTGGCCTGAGTCTTTTGAAAGACGGCAGTAGTGGCTACTAGCGCAGCTCAAATCGCGAAGACCGGGAAGTTCGGCGACTTGCGTCGCCGTCTGGTGTTCCTGTTGCTCGCGCTTGTGGTGTACCGCATCGGTGCGCACATTCCTGTGCCCGGCATTGACCCGGGTCAGCTGCAGGCGCTGTTCAAGGGGCAGCAGGGCGGCATCCTGAGCTTGTTCAACATGTTCTCGGGCGGTGCGTTGTCGCGCTTTACGGTATTTGCCTTGGGGATCATGCCGTACATCTCGGCGTCGATCATCATGCAGTTGCTGACCTATGTGCTGCCGACGTTCGAGCAGCTCAAGAAGGAAGGCGAGGCCGGCCGCCGCAAGATCACGCAGTACACGCGCTACGGCACGCTGGGCCTGGCAATTTTCCAGTCGCTTGGCATTGCAGTGGCGCTGGAAAGCTCCCCCGGCCTGGTGCTCAGCCCCGGCTTCGGTTTCCGGATGACCGCGGTGGTGAGCCTGACGGCCGGCACCATGTTCCTGATGTGGCTGGGCGAGCAGATCACCGAGCGCGGCTTGGGGAACGGCATTTCCATCCTGATCTTTGCCGGTATTGCTGCCGGTCTGCCCAATGCCGTCGGCGGGTTGCTGGAACTGGTCCGCACAGGTGCCATGAGCATTCTGGTGGCCGTTTTCATTGTCGCCTTGGTGGCTTTGGTCACGTACTTCGTGGTGTTCGTGGAGCGCGGTCAGCGCAAGATCCTTGTGAACTACGCAAGGCGCCAGGTTGGCAACAAGGTTTATGGTGGCCAGTCGTCGCACCTTCCCTTGAAGCTGAACATGGCTGGCGTGATTCCGCCGATCTTTGCCTCATCGATCATCCTGCTGCCGGCCACGGTAGTGAGCTGGTTCAGCACCGGCGATGCGATGCGCTGGCTGAAAGACATTGCAGGCATGTTGACACCGGGGCAGCCGATCTACGTGCTGCTCTACGCCGGTGCGATCGTGTTCTTCTGTTTCTTCTACACCGCGCTGGTATTCAACAGCCGGGAAACTGCGGATAACCTGAAAAAGAGCGGCGCGTTCATTCCGGGTATCAGGCCTGGAGACCAGACGGCCCGATACATTGACAAGATCCTGGTCAGGCTGACCTTGGCGGGGGCTGTATACATCACGTTTGTATGCCTGCTGCCAGAGTTCCTGATCCTCAAGTACAACGTACCGTTTTACTTCGGTGGCACATCGTTGTTGATCATCGTGGTGGTGACCATGGATTTCATGGCCCAGGTCCAGAACTACATGATGTCGCAGCAGTATGAGTCTCTGTTGAAGAAAGCAAATTTCAAGACATCCCTGGGTGGGTAGAGGAGATGTCGAAAGACGACGTAATCCAGATGCAGGGCGAGGTGGTTGAAAACCTCCCAAACGCGACATTCCGCGTGAAGCTCGAAAATGGACACGTTGTACTGGGACATATATCGGGAAAGATGCGAATGCACTACATCCGCATCCTGCCGGGTGACAAAGTCACCGTTGAGTTGACGCCCTACGACTTGTCGCGGGCACGGATTGTGTTCAGGGCCAAATGACTGGCTCGAAAGCCCCGATCGGGCGTAGAGAGTTTTAGGAGAAAAGACATGAGAGTTTCGGCTTCGGTCAAGAAAATTTGCCGCAACTGCAAGATCATCCGCCGTAAAGGCGTTGTTCGCGTGATCTGTACGGATCCGCGTCACAAGCAGCGTCAAGGCTGATTGCAAGAGTTTTAGAGGACGAACATGGCACGTATCGCTGGCATCAACATTCCGCCGCATCAGCACGCCGAGATTGGCCTGACGGCCATCTTTGGCATCGGCCGCACCCGCGCCCGCAAGATCTGCGAGGCCACGGGCATTCCCTATTCCAAGAAGGTCAAGGACCTGACGGATGCGGATCTGGAAAAGATCCGTGACCAGATCGCCCAGTTCACCATCGAAGGCGACCTGCGTCGCGAAACGACGATGAACATCAAGCGTCTGATGGACATCGGTTGCTACCGTGGCTTCCGCCATCGCCGTGGCCTGCCGATGCGCGGCCAGCGCACGCGTACCAACGCGCGTACCCGCAAGGGCCCGCGCAAGGGCGCCGCCGCACTGAAGAAATAACCGGGAAAGAGAAACGTCATGGCAAAAGCTCCCGCCAATAACGCCGCGCAGCGAGTGCGCAAAAAGGTTCGCAAGAATGTGTCCGACGGCGTCGCACACGTTCACGCATCCTTCAACAACACCATCATCACGATCACCGATCGCCAGGGCAACGCGTTGTCCTGGGCGTCTTCGGGTGGTCAGGGCTTCAAGGGTTCGCGCAAGTCCACGCCGTTCGCCGCGCAGGTCGCGTCCGAAGTGGCTGGCCGTGCCGCCATGGAGCAGGGCATCAAGAACCTGGACGTGGAGATCAAGGGTCCGGGGCCCGGCCGTGAATCGTCTGTCCGCGCGCTGGCCGCTCTGGGTATCCGCATCAACTCCATTGCTGATGTGACGCCTGTTCCGCATAACGGCTGCCGCCCGCAAAAGCGCCGTCGCATCTAAGTTTTTCAACCAAGCCCACTGCCAGGGACATGTGTCTCTGGCTCCCGCGGTGACGCAGCAGCGCCGGCCGCGGAAGACACTAAAAGGAAAGCAACGTGGCACGTTACCTCGGCCCCAAGGCCAAACTCTCCCGCCGTGAAGGCACGGACCTGTTCCTGAAGAGCGCCCGTCGCTCGATCGCGGACAAGGCCAAATTCGACTCCAAGCCCGGCCAGCACGGCCGCACCTCGGGTCAACGTACTTCCGACTTCGGCCTGCAGCTGCGCGAAAAGCAGAAGGTCAAGCGCATGTACGGCGTGCTCGAAAAGCAGTTCCGCCGCTATTTCGAGGAAGCCGACCGCCGCAAGGGCAACACCGGCGCCAACCTGCTGTTCATCCTCGAGTCGCGCCTGGACAACGTTGTTTATCGCATGGGCTTCGGCTCCACCCGCGCCGAGGCGCGCCAGCTGGTGAGCCACAAGGCCATCACTGTGAACGGCCAGGCGGTCAACATTCCGTCGTACATGGTCAAGACCGGTGACGTGATCGCTGTGCGCGAAAAGTCGAAGAAGCAGAACCGCGTGGTCGAGGCCCTGCAACTGGCCGGTCAGGTCGGCATGCCCGCCTGGGTCGATGTGAACGCCGACAAGGCCGAAGGTACCTTCAAGAAGGTTCCGGACCGTGACGAATTCGGCGCCGACATCAAAGAAGCCCTGATCGTCGAACTGTATTCGCGCTAGGCGAAGGCCAACGAGCTGCCCCCGGCAGCCCGTGGTCGTTGTGATTTTTGGTTCCTGGCAGGGAGGCATCCTTGCCGGGCGCTCCACCAGCCTTACCGGTGTAACGAGCCGGGGGTATTGAGAGGAAGTCTGAATGCAAACCAACTTGCTGAAACCCAAAGCCATCAACGTGGAACACCTGGGCGCCGACCGCGCCAAGGTCACGCTGGAACCGTTCGAGCGCGGCTACGGCCACACGCTGGGCAATGCCCTGCGCCGTGTCCTGCTGTCGTCCATGGTGGGTTATGCAGCAACTGAAGTCACCATCGCCGGTGTCCTGCACGAATACTCGTCGATCGACGGCGTGCAGGAAGACGTGGTCAGCATCCTGCTGAACCTCAAGGGCGTGGTGTTCAAGCTGCACAACCGCGACGAAGTCACGCTGAGCCTGCGCAAGGATGGCGAAGGCATCGTGACCGCGGCCGACATCCAGACACCGCACGATGTCGAAATCATCAATCCCGGCCACGTGATCGCGCATCTGTCGCAGGGCGGCAAGATCGACATGCAGATCAAGGTGGAAAAGGGCCGTGGCTATGTCCCCGGTACCATGCGCCGTTACGGCGACGAGCCCACCAAGTCCATCGGCCGTATCGTGCTTGACGCATCGTTCTCGCCGGTCAAGCGCGTGAGCTATACCGTTGAAAGCGCCCGCGTGGAGCAGCGTACGGACCTGGACAAGCTGGTGGTCGAGATCGAGACCAACGGCGCCATCACGGCAGAGGACGCCGTGCGTGCTTCGGCCAAGATTCTGGTCGAGCAACTGGCTGTGTTTGCCCAACTGGAAGGCAGCGAGCTGGCTGCCTTTGATGCACCGGTGCAGCGCAGCAGCCAGCAGTTCGATCCGATCCTGCTGCGCCCTGTTGACGAACTGGAGCTCACGGTCCGGTCCGCGAACTGCCTCAAGGCGGAAAACATCTATTACATCGGCGACCTGATCCAGCGGACCGAAAACGAGCTGCTGAAAACGCCGAACCTGGGCCGCAAGTCGCTCAACGAAATCAAGGAAGTGCTTGCCTCGCGTGGCCTCACGCTGGGCATGAAGCTCGAAAGCTGGCCCCCGGCCGGCCTCGACAAGCGTTAATTGAGGTGAAAACGGGGTTGTTCGCAACCCTGCCTTGGGGTACCTGATACGGCCACAGGATTAATAAGCAAAGGAAAGCACCATGCGTCACGGCTACGGCCTTCGTAAACTGAACCGCACCAGCGAGCACCGTCTCGCCATGCTGCGCAACATGATGAACTCGCTCATCGAGCATGAGGTCATCAAGACCACCGTCCCCAAGGCGAAAGAGCTGCGCCGTGTTGTCGAGCCCATGATCACCCTGGCCAAGGAACCGACCTTGGCCAACAAGCGTTTGGCATTTGACCGCCTGCGCAGCCGCGACAGCGTGACCAAGCTGTTTGCAGATCTGGGCCCCCGTTACAAGACCCGTCCGGGCGGTTACACGCGTATCCTGAAAATGGGCTTCCGCGTTGGCGACAACGCGCCCATGGCGCTTGTGGAACTGGTTGACCGTCCCGAAGTTGCGGACGCCGGCCAGGAGCACTCCGGACAGGAATAAGCTATAATTGCAGTCTTGCCGCGCGATGGAGCAGCCTGGTAGCTCGTTGGGCTCATAACCCAAAGGTCGCAAGTTCAAATCTTGCTCGCGCAACCA
>JAYRLC010000070.1:0-12432 GCA_041905405.1 Ramlibacter sp.
CTCGGCCTGCCGCAGAAATCCAATGATCTGTTCTTCGCTGAATTTGCTTGATCTCATGTCCATCATTCTCCGGGTTGATGGACTTCTTGGAAAAATGACTGGTACGGTTTATGGGGGGCAGGTCAGACCCCCTGTCGGAATGATGAATCAAGGCTCCGTCGCGCTCGGGCTGCCGGGCATACAGCGCCTGCTCCAGGGCATCCAGAACGAACTGCGTGTGCATGGAACTGCTGACCCGCCAGCCCACGATGCGCCGGGCGTAAACATCGATGACGAAGGCCACATACAGCCAACCCTGCCAGGTTGAACGTACGTGAAGTCCGACACCCACAGCTGGTTGGGCCGCTCGGCCTTGAACTGCCGGTTAACCCGGTCCAGCGGGCATGGTGCCTTCGTGTCGGTGATGGTGGTGCGCACCACCTTGCCACGGCGCACGCCCTGCAAGCCCAGGCGCTTCATCAACCGCTCGACCGTGCAGCGCGCAATGCGAACGCCCTCGCGATTGAGCTGCTTCCAGACCTTGTCGGCGCCATAGACCCGCATGTTGGCATGCCAGACGCGCTCAATCTGAGGCGCCAAGGTGTTGTCGCGCTGGACGCACTGGCAGCGCAGTTGGGGGTTGCGTTGATGGGCAGCATGGCGCCAATAGCCTGACGGGGCGATCTGCAGCACTTTGCAGATCGACTCGACCCCATAGGCCTGTCGATGCTGATCGACGAAGTCGTTCAGGACTTCAGACGGCGGTCGAGTTCCGCCTGGGCGAAAAACGCGCTGGCCAGCTTCAGGATCTCGTTGGCCTTGCGCAACTCTTTGACCTCGCGCTCCAGCGCCTTCATCTGTTCACGCTCGGATGTTGTGATGCCGTCGCGCACGCCGGTATCGATCTGATCGCGTTTGACCCATTCGTTCAGGGTCTGGGGCACGCAGCCAATTTTGGGTGCGATGGATTCGATGGCCGCCCACAGTGAGGGATACTCCCCTCGGTGCTCGCGCACCATACGCACAGCGCGTTCGCGGACTTCTGGGGGAAACTTAGGTGACTTCTTCATGGCTCAATCCTCTCTGGGAAAAGAGCCTCCTCAAAATCCGGGGCGGTTCAAAGCTTCAGACTCCAACCGATACACTTTTGCAAACCTCAAGGGGCCGCGCTAGCAAGTTGTTGATTCATAACGACGCGTTTTGCAAACCCAATTGTCGAATTGCAGACTCAATTGTTGGCGACAGCGACGCTACCACTGCCCCGTCTCCACCCGTATCGCCACTTCGCAGTCCTCAAAAATCTCCAGCTTGGCGATCTTCACGCGAACGCCCAGCACGCCGGGCAGTTGCATCAGGCGCTGGGCCAGTTTGCCGATCAGGCTTTCGAGCAGGTTGACGTGCTCGGCCGTGCACTCGTCGATGATGATCTGGCGCACCTTGCGGTAGTCCAGCACGTGCTTGATGTCGTCGTCGCGCGGGCGCAGGTCCTGCGTGCCCAGGTTCAGTTCGGCGTCGACCTGGATCGGCTGCGGCGCGACCTTTTCGGAGTCGAGGATGCCCAGGTTGGCGTCGAAGCGCAGCCCGGTCAGCGTGAGGATTTGCGTGCCTTTGGTGGTCATGGCCTTACGGTTGCTGCTGCATCAGCGAAAAGTCGCGGTCGAATTTCATCAGGTGCTGGCCGCCGTCCACCAGCAGCGTGGTGCCGGTGATCGACGTGTTGTCCAGCGCGAACTTGACCGTGGCGGCCACGTCGGCCGCCGTGGACGAGCGGCCCAGCGGCGACAGCTTGTGCAGCGCCTGGAACTGCTCGTCGCTCAGCATGTGGCTGGTCAGCGTCAGGCCCGGCGCCACGCCCACCACGCGCAGCACCGGCGCAAACGCCTGCGCCATCAGCGTGTTGGCCGCCTCCAGCGCCGCCTTGGACAGCGTGTAGCTGAAGAAGTCGGGGTTGGGGTTCCACAGTTTCTGGTCGAGCAGGTTGACCACCACGCCAGCGGCATTGCGTTGCTTCAGGTGTTCATGCAGCGCCTGCGCAAGCAGCACCGGCGCGCCGGTGTTCGCGCGAAAGTGCGCGTCCATCGCGGCAAAGCCGAACGAGCCCGCCGTGTCGTGCTGAAACAGCGACGCGTTGTTGACGATGGCGTCCACCGGGCCCATCTGCGTCGCCACGGCCGGCAGCAGCGCGCGCACGGCGGCTTCGTCGCTCAGGTCCGCCGCGATCGCTGCCGCGCCCGGCGTCAGTGCCGCGCAGCCGGCCGCTGTCGCCAGCGCCTCGGCCTGCGAGCCGCGGTAGTGCACGGCCACGCGCCAGCCCGCTGCGGCCAGCGCCAGCGCGATCTCGCGGCCCAGCCGTTTGGCGGCGCCGGTCACGAGCACGGTGCGGGGGGCAGCGGTAGGCATCAGGGACAATCCAGGGGTGACGACACAAGACCGCAGTTTAACGAGCGCCCCCCAAAGTCCGGTCCTCAGGCTGGTGCAGCGCGCCATCCAGCAGGCCGGCGGCTGGATCCCCTTCGACCGCTTCATGGCGCTGGTGCTGTATGCGCCGGGCCTGGGCTACTACGCCAACGACACGCGCAAGTTCGGGCTCATGCCGCAGTCGGGCAGCGACTTCGTGACGGCGCCCGAGCTGTCGCCGCTGTTCGGCCGCGCGCTGGCCGTGCAGGTCGAGCAGGCGCTTTTGGCCACCGGCACACGTGAGGTGTGGGAGTTCGGCGCGGGCTCCGGCGCGCTGGCTTTGCAGTTGTTCGATGCCTTGGGCGACAAGATCGACCGCTACACCATCGTGGACCTGTCGGGTTCGCTGCGCGAACGTCAGCAGCACACGCTGGCCCCGCACGCGCCGCGCGTGCAGTGGGCGTCCGAGCTGCCGCAGGAACTGTACGGCGTGGTGGTGGGCAACGAAGTGCTGGACGCGATGCCGGCCAAGCTGCTTGTGCGCACCGGTGGTGTGTGGCATGAGCGTGGCGTGACCTGGCAGGTGGATCGTCCCGTCTTCGCTGACACACCCACCGACCTGCGCCCGCCCGTCGACGTCGAAGGCCCCCACGACTACCTGACCGAAATCCATCCCCAGGCCGACGCCTTCATGCGCACGCTGGCCGACCGGCTCAAGCGCGGCGCGGCGTTCTTCATCGACTACGGTTTTGGCGAAGGGGAGTACTACCACCCGCAGCGCCACATGGGCACGCTGATGTGCCACCGCGCGCACCAGGCCGACACCAACCCACTCATCGACCTGGGGCTCAAGGACCTCACGGTGCATGTGAACTTCACCGGCGCCGCGGTGGCCGCGCAGGACGCTGGCCTGGCCACCATCGGCTACACCAGCCAGGCACGCTTTCTGATGAACTGCGGCATCGTGGCCATGATGGGCGACGCCGCGTTGCCGCAGCGCGCAAACGCCGCCAAGCTCATCAATGAACACGAGATGGGCGAGCTGTTCAAGGTGATTGCGCTGGCGCCGCAGGGGCAGGGCGCGGAGTGCGTGGCGTGGGAACCTGTGGGATTTGCCACCGGCGACCGCACCCACACCCTATGATGCTTTCATGATCCGCTGGCTCATCGTCATCTTCCTGGCGCTCATGCTCATCAGCTGGTTCACGCCGCTGCTGCAGAAGCTGGGCGTGGGCAAGCTGCCGGGGGATTTCCGCTTCCGGCTGTTTGGCCGCGAATGGTTCATTCCGCTGAGTTCGACGCTGGTGCTGAGCATGGTCGCCGCGCTGATCTCGCGCTACATCTGAGGTGAACGGCAGCATGCGCGTGTGCATCGACATCGGCGGCACCAAGGTCGCCGTCAGCCTGGCGCCCGACCGGGCGGCCGCCGGCACCCCACCGCCACTGCAGGCCCGCCGCACCGAACCCACCGCCAAGACCGGCGACGACCATGCACTGGCGCGCCAGGTGCTGCGCCTGGTGGACGAGGTCTGCGCCGAGGCCAACGTTGCGCCCGGCAGCATCACCGCCGCGGGCGTGTCATCGTGTGGCCCCTTCGTGCTGGACGGCCAGGGCCGTATCGAGCTGGCCGCGCCCAACATCTGTGGCGGCCTGGCCGGCCCCGCCCGTGGCCTGCCCAACGACTGGATGAGCGCGCCACTGCAGGCGCCGCTGGCCGAACGCTTCAAGACCCTGCGTGTCGAAAACGACTGCATCGCCGCGCTGGAGGCCGAGCGCCGCTGGGGCGCGCTGCAGGGCCTGGACCACTGCGCGTATGTCACGTGGAGCACCGGCATCGGCGTGGGCCTGTGCGTGGACGGCCGCGTGCTGCGCGGCAAGCACGGCAACGCGGGCCACGCGGGCCACATGTTCGTGAGCGACGACCACAGCGGTGCGCTGTGCGGCTGCGGCAATGTTGGCGATGTCGAAGGTCTGGTGGCCGGCAATGCGTTCGAGCGCCGCTTTGGCCAGGATGCATCGGCGTTGCTGGCGGCGGCCGCCACAGGTGATGCACAGGCACTGATGCGCGTGGATGAACTCTGCCGTGTGCTGGGCCGCATGCTCTACAACCTGGTCGCCACGCTGGACCTGCAGCGCGTGAGCCTGGGCGGCAGCGTGTTCTGGCACAACCGCGAGCTGCTGTTGCCGCGCCTGCAGGCGCAGGTCACGGGCAAGCTGCCTGCGCTGACGGCCGGCGTGACGCTGGTGCCCGCCGGGCTGGGCCTGGGGGTGGGCGACTACGCGGCGCTCGCGCTGCTGGACTGAGCGCGGCGCGGCGGCGGCCTCAGTCCTCGATCTGCCACAGGCCCGTGCATTTGCGGCAGCGCACACGCGTGCGCTGGTAGCGCCGGTCCTCGTCCACGACCTCAAAGCGGCCGTACTCCTGGCAGGTGGGGCAGGTGGCCTGGTTGGCGACCTCTTCGGCATGCATCAGCAGGAACAGGTAGCGCCGCAGCGCCCACAGGCCGATGACCGCGCAGACGATGACGAACAGGATGTCCATCAGCTTTTCGCTGACGGTGCCGCCGCGGATGGCCTCGAAGCTGGCGAGCATGGCCACCGTGGCCAGCAGCGCCAGCACCATGTGGGCGTGGCTGGACAGCAGCTCGCGCTCGTACCACTTACGAAAGCCGACCTTGCGGATGCCTTCGGCCAGCGGGAGGTTCAGGTAGTTGCGCTGCGGGTTGCCCATGCGGGCATCTTCGCAAAAGCCATGCCAAATGCCAGTGCTGCCTGCAACAACCCACGGCTTCAGTCGGGCAAGGCCGTCTGGTCAGGCGGCGATCAGGCGACCAGTGCCCGGCCGACGGCCGCCACCCGGGCCTTGTGGATGGCCTCGCCCACCTGGGGGCCCCTGGCGCCGCGTCCGGCCGCCTGCTGCGCGATGGCGGCCGTGTCCACGGACTGCGCCGTCGCCAGCGCGGCCAGCAGCCGCTGGCGCTGGGGGTAGGCGTCGTCTTCCATGCCCAGGCGGCCGCGGGCATCGCATTCGCAGGCCAGCAGCACCTGGGCAAAACGCTCGGGCTTGCGGATGGCGTCGCAGCGCTCCAGCAGCCGCACCAGCGCCGCCGCACCCAGGTCGCCGCTGCGGTGGATGTTGCCGTGCTCGCGCGCCACCACGTCGGCAAGCTCCCTGCACTCCACGGGCACGCGCAGCCGCTCGCACACACCGCGCAGCAGCCGGGCGCTGCGCTCCTCGTGGCCGATGTGGCGCGGCAGCACGTCGGCGGGTGTCGTGCCCTTGCCCAGGTCGTGGCACAGGCAGGCAAAGCGCACGGGCAGCGGCCCCTGCAGCCGCGCGCTCATGTCCAGCACCATCATGAGGTGCACGCCGGTATCCACCTCGGGGTGGTATTCGGCGCGTTGCGGCACACCCCACAGGCGGTCCACCTCGGGCAGCAGGCGCTTCAGCGCCCCGCATTCGCGCAGCACCTCGAACATGCGCGAAGGCCTGGGCGCCATCAGGCCGCGGGCCAGTTCCTGCCAGACGCGCTCGGCCACCAGCGCATCGACCTCGCCGTCCTCGACCATGGTCTTCATGAGCGCCATGGTTTCGGGTGCGACGCTGAAGTCGGCGAAGCGCGCCGCGAAGCGCGCCAGGCGCAGGATGCGCACAGGGTCTTCGCGGAACGCATCGGTCACGTGGCGCAGCACGCGGTCCCGGATGTCCCGCTGCCCGCCGTACGGGTCCACCAAGCCGTCGGCGCCCGACGCATCGGCGGCCTGCGCGATGGCATTGATCGTCAGGTCGCGCCGCGCCAGGTCCTGCTCCAGCGTCACGTCCGGGTCGGCCTGGAACGCAAAGCCGTGGTAGCCGCGCGCGGTCTTGCGCTCGGTACGGGCCAGGGCGTATTCCTCCCGGGTATCGGGGTGCAGGAAGACCGGGAAATCCTTGCCGACCGGCAGAAAGCCGCGGTGCATGAGCGCTTCGGGCGTCGCACCGACCACCACCCAGTCGTTGTCGTGCACGGGCAGCCCCAGAAGGGCATCACGCACCGCACCACCGACCCGGAAGATTTGCATGGGGCCAGTGTAGCGACGCGACCCCTGCCGTTGTGTTTCAGCCGCCCTGCTGCAACTGTTGCCAGACTTCGCGTGCGCGCTGCTCGGTGTCGGCGGGCGCGGGCGGCAGCGGCAGGCGGCATTCGCCCACGGCGTGGCCCAGCGTGCGCAGCATGGCCTTGATGGCCATGGAGAACACGCAGTCGTCGCTGTTGCTGAACGTGAACGACGGCAGCAGCCGCGCCTGCACGGCGCGCGCTGCCGCCAGGTCGCCGCGCGCCATCGCCGCCACCATCTGCTGGAACAGCGGCCCGGTCCAGTGCGTGCTGGTGCCCACGACGCCGACCGCGCCGCAGGCCAGAAGCGGCAGCGTGTAGGGATCGTCGCCCGAGTACAGGTCAAAGTGCTGGCCCGCCTGCGCCACCAGCGCGGCCGCAGCCGGTGGGTCGCCCGTGGCGTCCTTGAACGCGACGATGTTGGGCACGTCCGTGAACAGCCGCAGCAGCACGTCGGTCGCCACGCGCCGGTTGGTGCGCGTGGGCACGTCGTAGATCATCACGGGCAGGCCGGTGGCGGCGGCGCAGGCGCGAAAGTGCGCCTCGATCCCGGCCTGCGGCGGCCGGTTGTAGTACGGCGCCACCACCAGCACGCCGGCCGCGCCCAGCGCCCTGGCGCGTTGCGTCAGCATGGCGCTGTGGGCGGTGTCGTTGCTGCCGGTGCCGGCCAGTACGGGGACGGTGACGGCCTGCGCCACGGCTTGAATCAGGTCGCAGCGTTCGTCGTCGGTGAGCGTGGAAGCTTCACCCGTCGTGGCGGCCACGACCAGGCCGTCGTTGCCGTGGGCAGCCAGCCAGCGGGCCAGGCGCTGCGCGGCGTCCAGATCCAAACGACCCTGCGCATCGAACGGCGTGACCATGGCGCTCATGACCGCGCCGAAATGACGCGGCTGCGTCATCGCGAAATTCGGTAAGGCTCGTCGAAGTCGATGAAATCCTTCTCCAGCAGAGCCTCGTCGATCCAGGCCTTGACGCCCGGCAGCGCGCAGACGCGGCGGATGTAGTCGGTGATGTGGCCGGGCACGGGCAGGGCGTAGTTGCGGAGGCGCATGCACACGGGGGCAAAGTACGCGTCTGCGATGCTGAAGTCGCCGAACAGCATGGGGCCCTTGTGCGCCTCCAGCAACTGCGTCCACATGCCGATGATGCGCTGCACGTCCGCGCGCACGGCGGCCTGGTCGCGCCAGGCGATGGCGCCGGCCGTAGTCAGCTGGGCCTCGATGTTCATGGGGCAGGCGTTGCGCAGCGCGCCAAAGCCCGAATGCATTTCGGCGCACACACTGCGGGCGCGCGCGCGGGCCTGCGCGTCCTGCGGCCACAGCTTGCTGTCCGGGAACTTCTCGGCCGCATATTCCGCAATGGCCAGGGTGTCCCACACGGCAAAGCCATCGTCGGTCAGCACGGGCACCCGGCCGGAGGGGTTGACCGTGAGGATGGTTCGCTTGAAGTCCGAGTCCGGCGAATTGAACGAGTCGAACCGGACCAGGACTTCCTCGAACGGGATGCCGGCCTGCCTGAGCATCACCCAGGGCCGCATGGACCAGGACGAATAGTTCTTGTTGCCGATGTAGAGCTTGAGCATGGGATCTCCGGGGGCAGGTGCGGGGTTGAAAGTGTGGCAATGCTATGCCGGGCCCGGCGGGCCATTGATGCAAAAAAAGGGCGCGATTGATGCCGGCCCGCGTGGCGTCAGCGGCGCGCGCGCTGGCGGTACTGGTCGAGGCGGGTTGGGCCGCCCGTGCGTCCCAGATAGCCCGGCGCCACGGCCTCCAGCGATGCTGGCGTGATGCCCAGCTGCGCCAGTCCACCGAAACGGCCCGTGGCCACGTTGTCGGTCTGCATGGCGGCAAGGTTGTCGCGGCTCATCAGCGGCTGGCCAGGCGCCAGCTCCATCAGCCGCGCCTGCAGGCGGCCGGCCGCGGCAGGCAATGCAAGGATGGGGCGCTGACACCCCGCGTGGCGGCCCGCCAGACGGACAAGCTGCGCCAGCGTGTACACCTGCGGGCCGCAGGCCTCCAGCACCAGAGGCTGCGCCGGCGCGGGACGTTCCAGCGCCGCCACCACCGCAGCGGCCACATCCTCAACCCACACCGGCTGGAAGCGGGCCGTGGGGCAGGCCAGCGGCATGACCGGAAACACGCGCTGCAGCCGTGCAAAAAGGTTCAGGAAGGCGTCGTCCGCGCCGAAGATCACGCTGGGCCGCAGCATGGTCAGCCCGTCGGCCGTGCCGGCCAGCGCCTGCTCGCCCAGCGCCTTGGTGCGCTGGTAGTGCGACGGGCTGGCGGTATCCGCGCCCAGCGCGCTCACATGCACCACGCGGCGCACGCCGGCGCCCGCGCAGGCCGCCGCCAGGCTGCGTGGCAACGCGACATGCACCTGCTCGAATGCCTGCGGCGTCCCGTGCAGGATGGCCACCAGATTCACGACAGCGTCCTGCCCGGCTACCAGGCGGGCCAGTGCGGCGCCGTCATGCACATTGGCCTGCACAGCCTGCAGCAGCGGCAGCACCTGCAGTGCGCGCGCCTGGGCTGGCTGGCGCGTGGGCACCGTCACTTCCCAGCCCCGCGCGGCCAGCCGCGCGCAGACCTGACGCCCCACGAAGCCCGTACCGCCCAGAACCAGTACGCGCTTCATGGACGCTCACGCGGTGCGCCGGGCGGCTGTCGGTCGATGGCCTTCACGATCAGGGGCACCAGCGCCAGCACGATCAGCGCCAGCACGGTGCTGATGATGGCCGTGACCTCGCGTCCCATGCCGGCAGCCATGCCGATGGCGGCGGTCATCCACATGCCCGCGGCGGTCGTCAGGCCGCGTACACGGTCCGCGTCGTCGCTTTTCAGGATGGTGCCCGCGCACAGGAAGCCGATACCGGCCACCAGGCCCTGGATCACGCGGCTGAGGTCGGTGTTTTCGATGCCTGCCTGCTGCGGCACCATCATGAACAGCGCCGAGCCCATGGCCACCAGCATGTGCGTGCGCACGCCGGCGGCCTTGCCCTTGTGTTCGCGTTCCAGGCCCAGCAGGCCGCCCAGCAGCGCGGCCAGCCCCAGGCGGATGACGATGCGCGTGGCCTGCGCCAGGTCGTCCACGTCGGAAAACTCCGTGGCCACGGTCTGGGCGATGCTTTGCCACCAGGTCATGTGGGTCGTCGCCTCAGGGGATGTCGCGGTTGGGTTCGGGCCGGCTCGCGTCGCGCGGACCCACGTTGCCCATGCGGGCCTTCAGCGACTGCGGCTGGCCGGTCAGGATGGCGGCATACATCGTGGCGTTGGACACCACCTTCTTCACGTAGTCCCGCGTTTCGGTGAAGGGCACGTTCTCGGCCCAGGCCGCGCCTTCCAGCACCGGGCCTGTGCCGCCCGGCGCGCGCCAGTTGCGCGGGCGCCCCGGTCCCGCGTTGTACGCGGCCGCGGCCAGCGGCATGGAGCCGTCGAAGTCGTCCAGCACGAGCTTGAGGTAGCCCGTACCGATGGCGATGTTGGTCTCGCGGTCGTTGATCTGGTCGGGCGTGAAATTGGCCAGGCCGATCTTGCGCGCGGTCCAGCGCGCCGTGGCCGGCATGACCTGCATGAGGCCCGAGGCGCCCACGTGCGAGCGCGCGTCCATGATGAAGCGGCTTTCCTGGCGGATCAGGCCGTACACATAGGCGGGGTCCAGCCCGATCTCGCCGGTGCGGCGCACCACCGATTCACGGAACGGCATGGGGAAGCGCTGCGCCACGTCGATCTCGCCGCGCGTGCGTTCGCTGGTGTTGATGCAGCGGTCCCAGACCTCGCGGTCGCAGGCGAACTGCGCGGCAGCCAGCAGCTCGCGGTCGGACATGCCGCCAGGTTTGTGCAGGTTGGTGGCGTAGTTCCACTCGCGCACACCCTCGGACCGCAGGCCGATCGCGATGGCGTACAGGCCGCGGTTCAGGCTGGCGTTCAGCCGGGCGGCGTCCTTTTCTTCGGCGGTCAGCGGCGCGGGGGCGGCGGGGGCGGTGACCTTGCGGCCCAGCTCTTCCAGCGCCAGCTGTTCATAGAAGCCGCGTGGCGATGCGATGCCTTCCAGCAGCGCCAGCGCCTCGGTGCGCTTCTCGGACGGGTTCGGTACGGTGGCCAGAAGGGCGCGCGCCTTCCAGTACGCCCAGGTCGGGTCGCGCTGGCCGTCTGCGCTCATGCCGTTCACCGCCGACAGCACCTCGGGCCAGCGGGGCTTGCTGCCGGCGCGCAGGGCGGCGCGCACCTTCCAGCCCAGCATGTCGTCGTTCAGGTCGCTGTCTTTCGTGACGTTGGCGTAGTAGCCCATGGCGTCGCTGGACAGCTTGCCGGCAGCCTGCTTGCCGATCACGCCCCAGACCCAGTTGCGCTCCTCGGCACTGAGCTGCGGGCCCCACTTGCTGTCCAGCTGCCGCGCGGCGCCTTCCAGGTCGCCCGTGGCCATCTTGATGAGCGCGAGCGTGATCATTTCCTTGCGCACCCTGGACGCGGCGCTCACGCGGCTGGACAGGAACTTGATGGGGCTTGCGTTCAGTTCGTTCAGCAGCGGCAGCGATTCGGGCGAAATGATCTCGATCGCCTTGCCCGCGGCCCGGGGGCGGTTGGCTTCGGTGGCCAGCCGGGCCTTGACCCAGGCGTCCTGCGCGGTCAGGCCGCCAGCACCGCGGCGTGCGCTGCCCGGCTCGCCGATCATGCGGCTGGCTGCGTGGGCGCAGCCGTCGTCGGCCTCGCGCTGGGCAAACCAGTTGCGGCGCACCTCGTCGGCCAGCGTGGGCGGCGCGGACGCACCCTGCGCCAGGTGCTGCACCAGCAGCGCGTAGCACCGGACCTCGCGGTCGTCGTTCATGCGGAATTTCGGGTATTCGGCCTCGAACGTGGTCCAGTCGCGGCGCTGGCCCAGCATCAGCAGCCAGTCGTTGCGCAGGCGGTCCTCCTGGTAGGTGCCGGCGTAGCGGGCCATGAAATCCTGCACTTCCTGGGGGCTGGCGGTGTCCAGCCGCGCGCGCAGCTCCCAGTAGGCGGCCCAGGGCTCCAGCGCATGGTTGCGGGCCTGGGGCAGCAACTGGGTGAGCCTGCGCGTGTCGCCGCGCTTGTAGGCTTGATTCATGTCAAGAATGAGGTCGTCGCCCCGGGTCTGGGCGCTGGCGCACAGGGCAACCGACGTGGCGATCAATGTCAGAATGGCTGGCAACTGCATCGGGGCATTATGGACAAGTCAGAGGAAAAAAGGGCTTTGCGCAAGGCGCTGATCGAAGAGCGCCTGAACCTGCCGGACCGCCTGCAGCGCGCGGACCTGCTGCAGCGGGTCATGCGCATCTGGCTCGTGGGCCGGCCCGACACCATGATCGGCGCCTACTGGCCGATCAAGGGCGAGTTCGACCCGCTGCCGGCCCTGCACCGCTGGAAGGAAGACGGCGAGCTGCTGGACGAACCCGCGCTGCGCCGCATCGGCCTGCCCGTGGTCGACAAGCTGCACAAGACGCTGACCTTTCATGCCTGGTATCCGGGCTGCCCGATGGAAGAGGACGCCTACGGCATCCCCAAGCCCAAAGACACCGAGATCATCGTGCCCACGCTGCTGTTCGTGCCCTGCGTGGGCTACGGTCCGGGCGGTTACCGGCTGGGCTATGGCGGCGGCTTTTACGACCGCACGCTGGCGTCCCTGGAGCCCCGGCCGTTCACAGTGGGGCTGGGCTTTACCAACGGCTTCCTGTCCGAGCTGGAGCCCGAGCCGCACGACGTGCCGCTGGACGCGATCCTGAATGACAACGGGGTGGTGTGGCCGGTGGGCTAGGTTTGGCACCGCGCGGCAAAGCCACGTGGGCGGTGTGCGGGGCTGGGGGCTTCACTGTGGCGGTCGCCTGCGGCGACTTCCCTGCGCTGCTCAGGGATCGGTCGCACCGCAGAACTCGCTACGCGCTGCGCGCTGCGCTCAGACAGCTGCGGTGAGTCAGAGCACGAAGCGCGCTGCGCGCGCCGAC
>JAYRLC010000008.1:0-121009 GCA_041905405.1 Ramlibacter sp.
AAGCTACGCCCCTCTTTTTTTTGGGTATCGAGATATTCACCAGAAAAAGTTTGCAACTGCTAACTTTTCAGAAGGCTACCCCCAATATTGGATAGAATCGAGCCTGTTTTGAGTGCATTCCAGACATATGCGTTGAACCTCAAACCACCATACGGGATGAATTCCAGCCGTTCACAGCCGATCCACAGATCGCCCACAAGTTGTCCAGAATTCAGTCCACTTAAAATGTTTATAAGCTGTGCATAAGATGCTTGTTGCTGCGCTGCAACGACCGGTTTTTGCGATTCTTCGGACTGTACGTGCGGGGCTTTTTGCCTACAATGAAGTTCCAACTATCGCAGTTGCCATAGATTGTTGGTTTAGGGCGCGTCATTACTCGACGCGCCCTTTTTTCTTTTCTGCGCCTTATCTATCAATCACTTAAGCGTTCCCGTTGATGAATCACATCAGAAACTTTTCGATCATTGCGCACATCGACCATGGCAAATCCACATTGGCCGACCGCTTGATCCAGCGTTGTGGCGGCTTGAGTGACCGCGAGATGGAAGCGCAGGTTCTGGATTCAATGGACCTCGAGAAAGAGCGTGGGATAACCATCAAGGCGCAGACCGCTGCGCTGCACTACAAGGCACGCGACGGACAGGTCTACAACCTCAATCTGATCGACACGCCAGGCCATGTGGACTTCAGCTACGAAGTGTCGCGCTCGCTGTCCGCATGCGAAGGCGCGCTGCTCGTCGTCGATGCAAGCCAGGGCGTTGAAGCGCAGACCGTCGCCAACTGCTACACCGCGCTGGACCTCGGTGTCGAGGTGCTGCCGGTGCTCAACAAGATGGACCTGCCGCAGGCGGACCCCGAGAACGCCAAGGCCGAAGTCGAGGACGTGATCGGCATCGACGCGAGCGATGCGATTCCCTGCTCGGCCAAGACAGGCATGGGCATCGATGAAATCCTGGAGGCCATCATCGCCAAGGTGCCGGCGCCGCGCGGCAATCCCGACGCAGCCCTGCGCGCCATGATCATCGACAGCTGGTTCGACAGCTACGTCGGCGTGGTGATGCTGGTGCGCGTGGTGGACGGCCGCCTGGCCAAGGGTGAGCGCATCAAGCTCATGGCGACCGACGCCACCTACGAGGCCAACCAGCTGGGCGTCTTCACACCGGCCAACGAGTCGCGCGAGTCGCTGGAGGCTGGCGAGGTGGGCTACATCATCGCCGGCATCAAGGAACTGCAGGCGGCCAAGGTGGGTGACACGGTCACCCTGATCAAGGCCGGCACCGGCGGCGCGGCCTTCACGGCGACCGAGCCGCTGCCCGGCTTCAAGGAAATCCAGCCACAGGTGTTCGCCGGCCTGTACCCGACCGAGGCGAACCAGTACGACGCGCTGCGCGACAGCCTGGAAAAGCTCAAGCTCAACGACGCTTCGCTGCACTACGAGCCCGAGGTGTCGCAGGCGCTGGGCTTCGGCTTTCGCTGCGGCTTCCTGGGCCTGCTGCACATGGAGATCGTGCAGGAGCGCCTGGAGCGCGAGTTCGACCAGGACCTGATCACGACCGCGCCCAGCGTGGTGTACCAGGTGGTCAAGGGTGACGGCGAGGTCATCATGGTTGAGAACCCGGCCAAGATGCCCGACCAGGGCCGCATCCAGGAAGTGCGCGAGCCCATCGTCACGGTGCACCTGTACATGCCGCAGGAATATGTGGGCGCCGTCATGACGCTGGCCAACCAGAAACGCGGCGTGCAGATGAACATGGCCTACCACGGCCGCCAGGTCATGCTGACCTACGAGCTGCCGCTGGGCGAGATCGTGCTGGACTTCTTCGACAAGCTCAAATCCGTGAGCCGCGGCTACGCGTCCATGGACTACGAGTTCAAGGAATACCGGGCGTCCGACGTGGTCAAGGTGGACATCCTGCTCAACGGCGAGAAGGTCGATGCGCTGTCCATCATCGTGCACCGCACGCAGGCGCAATACCGCGGCCGCGCGGTGGCCGCCAAGATGCGCGAGATCATCAGTCGCCAGATGTTCGACGTGGCCATCCAGGCGGCGATCGGCGCCAACATCATCGCGCGCGAAACCATCAAGGCGCTGCGCAAGAACGTGCTGGCAAAATGCTACGGTGGAGACATCACCCGCAAACGCAAGCTTCTCGAGAAGCAGAAAGCAGGCAAGAAACGCATGAAGCAGATCGGCTCGGTCGAGGTGCCCCAGGAAGCCTTCCTGGCCATTTTGCAGGTGGAAGAATGATGCCGGTCATCACAGCCGCGATCCTGGCGGCATTCGGGGGCTATGCGCTGGCCTGGTACACCGGTGTCGTGGAGGGCAACTTCGCGCTGCTGCTGTTCCTGGCCACGTGCGTCACGGGCATCTACTGGCTGGCCGAACGCTTTTATTTCCTGCCCAGGCGCCGCAGCGCCGCGGCCACCCTGGAGGCGCAGGACGCCCAGCGCCGCGCGGACCTGGCGGCCAAGGGCATCACCCAGGTAGACGGCGACCTGAGCGAGGCGCGCAGCCGCCTGCTCATGCAGCCCTGGTGGCTGGACTGGACGGCCGGACTGTTTCCGGTGATCGTCGTCGTGTTCCTGCTGCGCTCTTTCCTGTTCGAGCCCTTCAAGATCCCGTCGGGCTCCATGATCCCCACGCTGCTGGTGGGCGACCTGATCCTGGTCAACAAGTTCACGTACGGTATCCGGCTGCCGGTCATCAACACCAAGCTGACCGAGGGCAACAAGCCCCAGCGCGGTGACGTCATGGTGTTCCGCTACCCGCCCAAGCCCAGCCTGGACTACATCAAGCGCGTGATCGGTGTGCCTGGCGACGAAGTGGCCTATCTCAACAAGAAACTCACCATCAACGGCAAGCCTGTGCCCAAGGCCGTGCTGCCGGAGTTCTTCGACGAAGACGTCATGCGTTACTTCAAACAGTATGAAGAGACGCTGGACAGCAAGCGCCTGCGCCTGCTCAACGACGATGACCGCCCCGCGTTCGTTGCCGGCGTGGAAGACTTTCCGTTCAAGCAGAATTGCCGTTACAGTGTCGAGGGCGTGGTGTGCAAGGTGCCCGAGGGCCACTATTTCATGATGGGCGATAACCGCGATAATTCGCTGGATTCGCGCTACTGGGGGTTTGTGCCTGACCGCAACATCGTGGGCAAGGCCTTCTTCATCTGGATGAACTTCGGCAGTTTCAAGCGCATCGGCTCGTTCGAATAGCAACAGTCCTGGCAGCAAAGGTTGGCATATGAAGCTTCTGCACAAGTCAAAACAACAAGGCATGTCCTTCATTGGTCTGATCCTGATCGTGGCCCTGCTCGCCGGTATCGGCGTGCTGGCCGCGCAGGCTTTCCCCACCTTCATGGAGTACCAGGCCGTGCTCAAGGCCGTGGATAAGGTCAAGACCGGGGGCAATGCCGCCGAGATCCGCGCCAACTTCGACAAGATTTCCCAGATCGACGACATCAAGTCGATCACCGGCAAGGACCTGGAAGTGAACCAGAACGGCGGCCGCAACGTGGTGTCGTTTGCCTACACCAAGGAAATTCACATGTTTGGCCCGGCCTTCCTGCTGCTGAAATACAGCGGGCAATCCAAGTAGCGTGGATGGCGGCCTTTCAGCACTGCAAGGGCGCTTGCAGCATGCGTTTTCAGACCCGCGCCTGCTGCAGCAGGCGCTGACCCACCGCAGCTTCTCGGCCGATCACAACGAGCGGCTTGAGTTCCTCGGCGACTCGGTGCTGAACCTGGCGGTCGCTGCCTTGCTCTATGACAGGCTGCGCGCCTTGCCCGAAGGGGATTTGTCCCGTGTGCGGGCCAACCTCGTCAAACAGGACACGCTGCACCAGCTTGCTTTGCAGCTGGGCCTGCCGGCCGTTTTGCGGCTGGGCGAGGGCGAGGCCCGTTCGGGCGGCCACAAGCGCCCCTCCATCCTGGCGGACTGCCTGGAGGCGCTGATCGGCGCCGTGCAGGTGGATGCGGGCTACCCCGCTGCCGAGGCGCTGGTTCACCGCCTTTACGCCGGTGTCGAAATCAACCCGCAGATGCAGGCCGCCGCCAAGGATCCCAAGACCGAGCTTCAGGAATGGCTGCAAGGCCGCAAGCTCAGGCTGCCGGTCTACCGTGTGGCGGCGACCCTGGGCGCGGCGCACAAGCAGACGTTCGATGTGGAATGTGAAGTGCCCGAGCTCGGTGTTTCCGAACGCGGCATCGGCGGCTCGCGCCGCGCGGGCGAGCAGGCGGCGGCGGCGGCGGCGCTGATCACGCTGAAGGCAAAGATGAAATGACAGACATGACGCAAACCCCGCCGGCCGATGAAACGCCCGCGACGCCGCAGCGCTGCGGGCTGATTGCCATCGTGGGCAAGCCCAACGTGGGCAAGTCCACGCTGCTCAACGCGCTGGTGGGGCAGAAGATCAGCATCACCTCGCGCAAGGCGCAGACCACGCGCCACCGCATCACGGGCATTCGCACCATCGGGCCTACGCAGTTCATCTTCGTGGACACGCCGGGATTCCAGACGCGGCACGCCACGGCGTTGAACCGTTCGCTGAACAAGACCGTCATGGGCGCGGTTGGTGAAGTGGACCTGGTGCTGTTCGTGGTCGAGGCCGGCAACTTCACGCTGGGCGATGCCAAGGTGCTGTCCCTGCTCAAGCCCGGCACGCCGGCCCTGCTGGTGGCCAACAAGCTGGACAAGGTCGTGCGCCGCGCCGAAATCGCCCCTTGGTTGCGTGACATGCAGCAGCGCCACGAATTCGCCGAATTCGTGCCCATGTCGGCCAAGAACCCCAAGGACGTGGACCGGCTGTTCGCCATCTGCGAAAAGTACCTGCCCGAGCAGGCCTGGTGGTACGGCGAGGACGAGCTGACCGACAGGAGCGAGAAATTCCTGGCCAGCGAAACCGTGCGCGAAAAGTTGTTCCGCTTCACGGGCGATGAATTGCCCTACACGTCCACGGTCGTGATCGAGAAGTTCGAGGAAGAGCCCAGTCCCAAGCACGGCCGCATGGTGCGTATCGCGGCCACCATCGTGGTGGAACGCGACGGCCACAAGGCCATGGTGATCGGCGAAAAGGGCGAGCGGCTCAAGCGCATCGGCACCGAGGCGCGCACGGAGCTTGAAAAGCTGCTGGGCGCCAAGGTGTTCCTGGAACTGTGGGTCAAGGTCCGCTCCGGTTGGGCGGACGACGAGGCGCGCGTCAAATCCTTCGGCTACGAGTGATCCGTGCACGGCAAGCGCATCAGTGACGAGCCTGCCTACATCCTCCACCGCTACGACTGGAGCGAGTCCAGCCTGATCCTGGAGGTGCTGACGCGCCATCACGGGCGCGTGGCGCTGGTGGCCAAAGGCGCGAAACGGCCCAGCTCCAACTTCCGGCCCGTGCTGCTGCCGCTGCAGCCGCTTCGCGTCTCGTTCGGCGGTGACGCCGAAATCCGCACGCTCAAGGGTGCCGAATGGGTAGGGGGGCACGTCATGCCCACGGGCGACGCGCTGCTGTCGGGCTACTACCTCAACGAGCTGGCCATGCGCCTGCTGGCGCGCGACGACCCGCACCCCGCACTGTTCGATGCTTACCATGCCGCCGTGCAGGTGCTGGCGTCGGGGCAGGGGGAGGCCCTGCAGGCGGGCCTGCGCGCATTCGAGCTTATGCTGTTGCGCGAGATCGGGCTGTTGCCGGTGCTGGACATCCAGACCCTGACGCTGGCGCCGCTGGATGCCGCCAGGGGCTACAGCCTGCAGCCCGATGGCGGACTGATCCAGGCGCAGGACGGCGACCGCGCCAGCCTGAACGGCGGCCAGTGGCAGCGCTTGCAAGGGGCGCTGGAAGATCCTGCGCCCTTCCATGCCACGCTGCACGTGTGTGCGGATGTAATGGCCGGTCTCAAGCCGCAACTGCGCACCTTGCTGAACTACCATTGCGGCGTTGCCACGCTGCGCACGCGGCAGATGATGATGGACCTGCAATCGCTATGACGAAAAAGACCGCCCTGTCAGTCAATCTCAACAAAGTTGCCCTGGTGCGCAACACCCGCCACCTGGGGATACCCAGCGTGCTGCGGGCGGCCACGTTGTGCATCCAGGCGGGGGCAAAAGGCATCACGGTGCACCCGCGGCCCGACGCGCGCCATATCCGCGCCGAGGATGTGCAGCTGCTGCACCGCCTGCTGAAATCCTGGCCGGGCATCGAGTTCAACATCGAGGGCAATCCATTTCACAATCTCATGGACTTCGTGCGCGAGTTGCGGCCGCACCAATGCACGTTCGTGCCCGACAGCGAAGGCCAGTTCACGAGCGACCATGGCTGGAGCTTCCCGGATGATGCCGCCAGACTGAAGCCTGTGATCGACGAGGCGCGCGCACTTGGCGTGCGGGTCAGCCTGTTCATGGACCCCGATCCCGGTGCCATGGCCGCGGCGAAGGCCGTGGGCGCGGACCGTGTCGAGCTCTACACCGAAAGCTACGCCAGTGCCCACGGCACGGCGGACAAGACCGCGGTGCTGGACCAGTTTGCGGCGGCGGCCCGCGCGGCGCTGGATGCGGGCCTGGGGGTGAATGCGGGCCACGATTTGAACCGGGACAACCTGACCGACTTCCTGCGCGCGGTGCCCGGGGTCGAGGAAGTGTCCATCGGGCATGCGCTGGTTTCCGATGCGCTGGAGCTGGGCTATGACGCCACCATCAAGGCGTACCTGCGTTGCATCGACGAAGCATTCGCACCGGCCGGCGGCGCATGATCTACGGCATCGGCACCGACATCTGTGATGTGCGGCGCATCAAGGCGTCGCTGGACCGTCATGGCGAGCGCTTTGCGCACAAGATCCTGAGCGAAGCGGAGCTGGCCACCTGGCGCGCCCGCAGCGCGCGCTGGCCTGAGCGCGGCGTGCGCTACCTGGCCACGCGCTTTTCGGCCAAGGAGGCGTTCAGCAAGGCCGTGGGGCTGGGCATGCGCATGCCCATGACCTGGCGGCTGTGCGAAATCGGCAAGCTGCCCAGCGGCAAGCCCGCCGTCGTGCTGCACGGCGGCCTGAAAGAATGGTTTGAAGCCCAAGGCCTGAGCGCCCACGTGAGCGTTACCGACGAAACCGACTATGCCGCCAGCTTCGTGGTGGTCGAAAAGAAAGAGCACACCGCATGACACCCCATGCCCCCCTGATCCTGGACGTGGCCGGGCTCGAACTGAGCCGCGCGGACGTCAAGCGGCTCAAACATCCGCTGACCGGCGGCGTCATCCTGTTCGGCCGGAACTGGAAAGACCGGGCGCAGGTCAGCGCCCTGTGTTCCCAGATCAAGGACGTGCGCGCCGATCTGCTGATCTGCGTGGACCATGAAGGCGGCCGGGTGCAGCGCTTTCGCACTGATGGCTTCACGCACCTGCCGCCCATGCGCGCCCTGGGCGAACTGTGGATGAGGGATGCGCTGCAGGCCACCAACGCCGCCACGGCCGCCGGCTACGTGCTGGGCGCCGAGCTGCGCGCCTGCGGCGTGGACTTCAGCTTCACGCCGGTGCTGGACCTGGACTGGGGCGGCTCGGGTGTGATCGGCGACCGCGCATTCCACCGGGACGCGCGCGTCGCTTCGCTGCTGGCCAAAAGCCTGATGCATGGCCTGCTGCAGGCGGGCGTGGCCAACTGCGGCAAGCACTTCCCCGGCCATGGCTTCGTCAAGGCGGATTCGCATACCGACATTCCGGTGGACCGCCGCAGCCTCAAGGCCATCCTGGCCGACGACGCGGCGCCCTACGGCTGGCTCAGCACCACGCTCACGAGCGTGATGCCGGCGCACGTGATCTACCCCAAGGTCGATTCGCGGCCCGCGGGCTTTTCCAGCCGGTGGCTCAACGACATCCTGCGCCGGCAGCTGGGCTTTGGCGGTGCGATCTTCAGCGACGACCTGAGCATGGCCGGCGCGCGCCTGATCGACGGGCGCGAGGTCAGCTATACGGAGGCCGGCGTGGCCGCATTGAATGCCGGCTGCGACCTGGTGCTGCTGTGCAACCAGTCGGTGGGTGACGGCAAACCGGTCGATGAGCTGCTGGACGGTCTGGCCGAGGCCCAGCTCAAAGGTGGCTGGCAGGCGAGCGAGGCGAGCGAGCAGCGGCGCCTGGCGCTGCTGCCGGCAACGCCGCCGCCGGAATGGACGGCGTTGATGAGCAGCCCGGCCTACCTGCAGGCGCTGGACCTGCTGCCCTGATCAGGCCTCCCTGCGGAGAGCGGGGAACAGGATCACGTCGCGGATGCTGGGGCTGTCCGTCAGCAGCATCATCAGCCGGTCGATGCCGATGCCGCAGCCGCCGGTGGGCGGCATGCCGTATTCCAGCGCGCGCACGAAGTCGTGGTCGTAGAACATGGCTTCGTCGTCACCGCTGTCCTTGGCCGTGACCTGCGCCTGAAAGCGCGCGGCCTGGTCCTCGGCGTCGTTCAGCTCCGAGAAGCCGTTGCCGAACTCGCGGCCCGTGATGTACAGCTCGAACCGCTCGGTTACCTCCGGCCGCTCGTCGTTGGCGCGGGCCAGGGGCGAAATCTCGGTCGGGTGTTCCATGATGAAAGTCGGCTGCCAGAGCTTTTCTTCCACCGTTTCCTCGAAGTACATCACCTGCAGGCCGGCCAGCGAACGGGTGGACAGCTTGTTCTTTTCCTCGTTCAGGCCCAGTTTGCGCAGGGCATTGGTGAGCCAGTCGCGGTTGTCCACGTTGTCACCTGCATCGGTGTGCTTGAGGATGGCCTCGCGGATGGTCAGCCGCTCGAACGGCACGGCCACGTCCACCGGCTTGCCGCCGTAGGTCAGCTGCAGCGTGCCCACGGCCTTTTGCGCCGCGTCGCGGATCAACGCCTCGGTGAAGTCCATCAGGTCACGGTAGTTCCAGTACGCCGCGTAGAACTCCATCATCGTGAACTCTGGGTTGTGGCGAACCGAGATGCCTTCGTTGCGGAAGTTGCGGTTGATCTCGAACACGCGCTCGAATCCACCCACGATCAGCCTCTTGAGGTACAGCTCGGGCGCGATGCGCAGGAACATCTCCTGCTCCAGCGCGTTGTGGTGCGTGATGAACGGCTTGGCGTTGGCGCCGCCGGGGATCGGGTGGAGCATGGGCGTTTCCACTTCCAGGAAGCCGTGGGCCACCATGAATTCGCGAATGGAGCTCACGGCCTTGCTGCGTGCCTTGAAGCGGTTGCGCGAGGCCTCGTCCATCATCAGGTCGATGTAGCGCTGGCGGTACTTGACCTCCTGGTCGGCCACGCCATGGAACTTGTCGGGCATGGGCCGCAGGCTCTTGGTCAGCAGGCGCACGCGCGTCGCGTGCAGCGACAGCTCTCCGGTGCGGGTCTTGAACACCTTGCCTTCGCAGGCCACGATGTCACCCAGGTCCCACTTCTTGAAATCGGCGTACACATCTTCGCCCACGTCGTCGCGCGTGACGTAGATCTGGATCCGTTCGGTGGCGTCCTGCAGCGTCGCGAAGCTGGCCTTGCCCATCACGCGCTTGAGCATCATGCGGCCGGCGACGCTGGCCGTCGTGCCTTCTTCCAGCAGCACCTCGGCCGTCTTGGCGTCGTGGGCCGCCAGCAGGGCGGCGGCGCGGTCGGCCGGCTTGAAGTCGTTGGGAAAGGCCACGCCCTTGCCTTCTTTCTGCGCCTGGCGGATGGTCTTGAGCTTCTCGCGGCGTTCGGCGATGAGCTGGTTGTCGTCGGTGGCGGGGGTGTCGGGCGTATTGTTCTGGGACATGGGGTAATGCCGGTGACGGCCGCAAAGCGTGGCCAAAGCCCGCTATTTTAGGTTTTTGGCAAATGCCGCATCGGGGCGCCCGCCAGCCAGCCGGGATAATCGCCCGCATGTACTTGCGCGCCGGCGTGATTTCCCTGTCCCTGTTGCTGGCCAGCCGCGTGCTGGGCCTGCTGCGCGAGTCGGTCCAGGCCGCTACTTTCGGCACCACGGGACTGGCCGACCTGGTGGTCATGATGCTGACGCTGCCCGACCTGGCCAGCGCCATCCTGGCGGCCGGCGCACTGAGTTACGCGCTGCTGCCTCTGTGGGCCGGCCTGCCGCCGCCTGAGCTGGCGCGCAGCCAGCGGCTCACGGGCCTGCTGCTGCTGGCGATCGGTGCCGCGCTGGCGCTGGTGCTGTGGGTGGCGCCGTTGTGGGCGGGGCACAAGCTGGTGCCCGGGGCGTCCGATTCGGGCGCGCTGACCCTGGCCATGCATTGGGCGGCGCCCGCCATCCCGCTCGCGCTGCTGGGCTCGCTCTGGTACACGCGTTTGCAGCACGAGCGCGATGCCGTGGGCATGTACTGCATGAACATCGTGCACACCGGCGCCATCGTGCTGGGCATGCTGGCGCTCGGCCATACAGAGGCTGTGACGGTGGCCGTGACCTGGATGGGCGCAGCGCTGCTGGTGGCGCTGGGGCTGCGGCTGGCGTTCCTGCGCTGGCGGCTCGCCCGGCTGGTGCCTGCAGCCGCAGCGGTGGTGGGCCCGGCTGATACCGCAGCCGCCGCACCCGCGCCGCAGGTGCCCGGCTGGCGCATCTGGCTGTGGGCCACCGTGTCGGCCGGCGCGCCGGCGGCGCTGGTGCTGCTGGCCCGCAGCCTGGTGTCCAACGAAGGCGAGGGGGCGCTTGCGGCTTTCAACTACGCCTGGAAGCTCGTGGAACTGCCCAACCTGCTGGCCATCCAGCTGGTGGCGACACTGGCCTTTCCCGCCCTGACCCGCGCGCGCGCGGAAGGCCGTGACTTCAGCGTGCAACTGCGGGCGGCATTCGTGCTGTCGTGGGCGCTGGCCTGCGCCGCCGCCGTCGGCCTGTGGGTGGGCGCGCAGCCAGCGGCCCGGCTGCTGTTCGGCTGGGGCCGGATGACGCCGGACCATGTGGCTCAGGTGGCGCAGTGGGCCGCCTGGGGTGCCTGGGTGCTGCTGCCGCAGGCCCTGATCGCCGTGGCGGTCCTGGTGCTGGCCACGGTCGGCCGGTTGCGGGTGGCCGGATGGGCGTTCGGCGGGGCGCTGGCCGCTTTGGCGGCCCTGGGCGCCGCCGGACTGCATGACGGCCGTCAGGTCATGATCGCGCTGGGGGTCATCCTGGCCGTGCTGGCCCTGGCCTTGCTGTGGTCCCTGGGGCCGCGTGCGCGGCAGTCATTGGCCTGGCGCGACATGGCGGTGCCGGCCACGCTGTGCGGCGTGCTGGCGGCGCTGTCAACGCTGTTGCCTGCGGCGGATTTGTGGCTTTCGCTGGCCGCGGCGGCGTTGTGCGCGGCGGCTGTACTGGCCGGCGCCTGGGCGAGCAGCCCGGCCCTGCGCGCAGCGCTGAAACGATAATCGGGCGCGATGATCGACCTGCTGCAAGTGACCAACGACCCGGCCGTGGCCCGGCAGTGCGATGCCATGGACGGCATGCGCATTTTCCTGGACCTGGAAAGCATGGGCAAGGTCGAACGGCAGGCCGGGCGCAACACCTTCATCAGCACGCACCGTGTCGAGGACATTGCGCCGGTCAAGGCGCAACTGAACCGCACGAAGCTCATGGTGCGCGTCAATCCGCTGCATGCCGGGACCGCGGCCGAGATTGACGCCGTGCTGGCTCAGGGGGCCGACATGGTCATGCTGCCCATGTTCCGCACTGCGGCCGATCTGTCTGATTTTGCGCGCCTGGTGGCGGGCCGCGCGCCCATCGTCGCGCTATTGGAAACCGCCGACGCCCTGGCCTGCGTGGACCAATGGGTCGCGACGCCGGGCCTGCACGAGGTGTTCGTCGGCTTGAACGACCTGCACCTGTCGCTGGGTTGCCGCTTCATGTTCGAGCCGCTGGCCCGTGGCCATGTGGACCGGGTGGCGCAGGCCGCGCGGCGGCAGGGGGTGCGGTTCGGCTTTGGGGGCATTGCGCGGCTGGACGAAGGCCTGCTGCCGGGGCGCGACGTGCTGGCCGAACACCTGCGCCTGGGCTCGCAGGCCGTGATCCTGTCGCGCACCTTCCGCGGCGACGACCCGGCCGCGGCGCTGGCGTCCGGCGTGGCTTCGCTGCGGCAGGCCGAGCAGGCGTTGGCCGGCCGCACGCCGCAGCAAGTGGAAGAAGACCGCGTGCGCGTCGCGGCATGCATCGACGCGGTTGCCGCCGGCATGGCCGCCGCAAAGGCCTCCGCATGAAGCGGCTTGTGGACATCGTGGGCTCACTGGTTGCGCTGGCGCTGCTGTCGCCCGTGATGCTGCTGGCGGCCCTGGCCGTCTGGCTGGACGACGGGCGACCCGTGTTCTTCCGCCAGACGCGCGTGGGCGTGGGGGGCCGTACGTTCGGTATGTTCAAGTTCCGCACCATGGTGCGCAATGCGGCGACCATCGGCCCCTGGCACACCGCATCGGACGACCCGCGCATCACGCGCACCGGCCGGTTCCTGCGGCGCAGCAGCATCGACGAGCTGCCGCAGATCCTCAACGTGCTGCGCGGCGAGATGAGCCTGGTGGGGCCACGGCCCGACGTGCCCGCGCAAGAGTCGCTGTACACGCCGCAGGACTGGGCGCTGCGCTGCAGCGTGCGGCCCGGCATCACCGGGCTGGCGCAGGCCAAGATCCGCTCCGGCGGCGTGGAGGGCGAGCGGCTGGCGCTGGACCTGCGCTACGTGGCCGAATGCCGGGGCCTGCGCGGCCTGTGGCTGGACCTGAAAATCATGGTGTGGACGCTGTCACGCCTGAGCGGCAAAGGAGCGAACTGAGCATGTGCGGCATCTTCGGCTACTGGGACCGTCAGCGCCGCGCGCTGCCCGACGCGGCGCTGGATGGCATGGCCTGCAGCCTGGCCCACCGCGGCCCGGACGACGAAGGCATCTGGCACCAGCCACGGCGCGGCGTGGCGATCGGCAACAAGCGCCTGTCCATCATCGACATCGGCGGCGGCCACCAGCCCTTCGTGTCCGACGACGGCCAGGTCGCCGTGGTGCAGAACGGCGAGATCTTCAATTACGTCGAACTGGCTGCAGACCTGCGCCGCCAGGGCGTGACGCTCAAGACGCAATCGGACACCGAGGTGATCCTGCGCCTGTACGAGCGCGAGGGCATCTCGTTCGTGAGCAAGCTCAACGGCATGTTCGCGATCGCCATCGACGACCTGCGCGAGGACGCGCTGTACCTGATCCGCGACCGTATCGGCGTCAAGCCGCTGTACGTGCGCGACGACGGCACGCGCGTGGCGTTTGCGTCCGAGATCAAGGCGATCCTGCCCGAATCGCTGACTGGCATGGCGACGCCTGCCATCGACGTGGAGGCGATCCACCACTATCTGGGGTTCAACTACATCCCCGCGCCCTGGACCATCTGGCAGGGTATCCGCCACGTCATGCCCGGCACCTGGATGCGCCTGACGCGCAGCGGCGCGCAGACGCAGCGTTGGTGGCGCCTGGCCGACCAGCAGGAGCGCGACCACGAGTTCGGCGATTGGGCCGAGGAATTCATGGCCGTACTGGACGATGCCACGCGGATCCGCCTGCGGGCCGACGTGCCCTGGGGTGCGTTCCTGTCGGGCGGGGTCGATTCGAGCACCATCGTGGGCCTGATGGCCCGCCACGTGAAGGACCCGGTCAAAACCTTCTGCATCGGCTTTGCCGACCCGCGCTACGACGAATCGGCCTTCGCAGCCGAAGCCGCACGCCGCTTCGGCTGCGAGCACACGAGTGAGGTGGCCGAACTCAACATGCTGGACCGCTGGCCGAAAGTGCTGCACTACCTGGACCAGCCGCATGGCGATGCGTCGTTCATGCCCACGCTGCGCGTCAGCGAGCTCGCGGCGAAGCACGTCAAGGTCGTACTGACCGGCGACGGTGGCGACGAGCTGTTCGCGGGCTATGACAAGTACGCCGCGTTCTTTGCGCGGCCGGGCGCCGACGCGCTGGACGACGACGCCTTCCGCCGCCAGTACTTCGATTCGATCTCGCTGTTCACACCCGCAGCCCGGCAGGCGCTGTACCGGCCCGAAGTCGCCCGCAAGCTCGCAGGTATCGACAGCTACGAGGCCGCCGCGCGCCCCTGGTTCGACGAGGCCGCCCACTTCGACCGCATCAACCAGGCGCTGTACCTGGACATGCAGTTGCTGCTGTCGGGCAACAACCTGGTCAAGCCCGACCGCATGGGCATGGCCGTGTCGATAGAGGCGCGCACGCCGTTCCTGGACTGGCGGATGATGGAACTGGCCTTTCGCTCGCGCGGCAATACCAAGCTGCACGGCGGCGACAAGAAGCATTGGTACAAGAAGGCTGCCGCGCCGCTGATCGGCGACGACTTGGCCTACCGCAAAAAGCAGATGTTCACCGTGCCCATCGGCGAATGGTTCCGCGGCGAAAGCCATGCGTGGCTGCGTTCGACGCTGCAGGGCAGTGAGCTGCTGTCGGGCCTGTTCAACCCTGAGCGCATCGGCGCCATGCTGGACGCCCACCGCGACGGCTCGGCCAATTTCACGCGCGAGCTGCGGGCACTGGCGGCGCTGGGGCTGTGGGAGCAGCACCACCGTGACCGTCTGGCATCATCCGTTCAACTCTGATTTTTTTTGGGGCATACAACATGAGTCAATTTAGAACCGAACAGGAAGCGTTCTGGGCCGGCGAATTCGGCAACGCCTATGTCCAGCGCAGCCAGGGTGAGCTTCTGGTGGCGGCCAACATCGACCTGTTCAGTAAGGCACTGCGTGTGGCACGGCGGATTGAGAGCTGCATCGAATTCGGAGCCAATGTGGGGTTGAACCTGCGAGCGCTCAAAGCGCTGTACCCTCTCATGGAACAGCACGCCATCGAAATCAATGCCGATGCTGTTGCCCACCTTCAGCAGGTCGTACCGCCCGCAAATATCAACCATGGTTCCATCCTGGAATTCGAGCCGTCGCGTGTATTTGACCTGGTGCTGATCAAAGGTGTGCTCATTCACATCAACCCAGAACAGCTGCCTGCTGTCTACGACAAGTTGTATCGCAGTGCGGGCAAGTACATCATCGTGTGCGAGTACTACAACCCGACCCCTGTGGCGGTGACGTATCGCGGACACGAAGACCGGCTGTTCAAGCGCGATTTCGCCGGTGAAATCATGGACCGCTATCCCGACGTCAAGCTGCTGGACTACGGCTTTGTCTACCAGCGTGACAGCAAATTCCCGCAGGACGACGGCACCTGGTTCCTGATGGAGAAAGCGGCCTGACACTGCAGGGGCGGGAAGGCATGGCGCAGCGCACCGTCTTGTTCGTCAGCTACGGCGGCGGCCACATCGCCATGGTCCTGCCCGTCATGCGGGCCTTGCAGGCGCGGTTTCCGCACTGGCGCCTGGAGTTCCTGGCGCTCACGACCGCCGGGCAGATGGCCCGGCGCGAAGGTGTTCACTGCCTGAGCTACCGCGACTTTGCCCACTGGTACGACCCTGGGCGCCTGCGCGCGCTGGCTGCGCCGCTGATGGAGCAGACGCAGCACCCGCTGGTCAGCCCGGAAGAGACCGAGGCGTACCTGGGCATCAACCTGGCCGACCTGCAGGACCGGCTGGGCGAGGATGCGGCCCAGCGGCTGTATGAAGAGCGCGGGCGCTGGGCCTTTCATCCCACGGGCTTCATGCGCCGACTCATGGATGAGCTGAAACCCGACGTGGTGGTGGCCACGAACTCGCCGCGCAGCGAGGCGGCGGCGCTGGAGGTTGCCAGCGACATGGGCATCCCGACGTTGTGCATGGTGGATCTGTTCTCGCCGCCGGGCGACCCCTTCCTGGACCGCAGCCACTACGCGGACATGCTCACCACGATCAACGAGCTGGGACGCGACAACCTGATTGCCGGGGGCGTGCCTGGGGAGCGCATCCACGTCACCGGCAGCCCGGCATTCGATTCGCTGGCCTCGCCGTTGCGCATCGAGGAAGCGGCGCGCGAGCGCGAGCGCATGGGCTGGACGGGGCTGAAGGTCATTCTCTGGGCCGGTCACCTGGACCTGCCCATGGCGGCCGATGGGCCGGAGGCCGACCCCGCCTACCTGGGCAGGACCGTGGAACGGCTGTTGCGTGAACTGGTGGCGGCCTGTCCCGATGCGGCGCTGCTCATCCGCTACCACCCCAACCACATCGAACATTTTGCCGATGGCGTGGCGCAGGAGCGTGTGTTCTGGAGCGACCCGCTGATCCGATCCGCCCAGGTGGACGTGCAGATGGCGGACATCGTGGTCGTCCACGGATCGACCATCGGCCTGGAGGCCGCCATCGCCGGCAAAAGCGTGCTGGCCATGGACAACTCGCCGTCGCGCCACATTTCCCCGCTCAGCGATTTCGGCGTGGCTGTGGGGGTTCCATCGTTCGATCAACTGGTGCCCATGGTCCGCGCGGCCATGCAGGCGCCACACGCCCATGCATTTCCCAATCAGAAGGGCGCCGCGGCCGACAAGGTGGCGGACCTGATCGCCGCGGCCGCTGAGGCCCGCTACCCGTCCTAGGTGGTTTGCCTGCGGTCTTCTCCGGCTTGAACGCCTGACGGGACGGCGCCCCGTCAGGCTGGCGGCGCTCGAGCGAGTGGACTGCGGACTTCTGCAACGTTGGCCTCAAGCCCGTCGGGGTGGGGCGGCGCTTTCGCCACCGATCAAGAGCCCGGGCGCGAAGCACGGAGGGCTGGCGCACGGGCATGGACGGAGACCGGGTTGTCACTCGCCGGCCTGAGTACTGCAGCGGCTCGCCCCGAAGGGGACCGGACTCTGGTGGCGAAAGCGCCGCCCCGCCGCGACGGGCGTTGCCCTCGGAGAACGCTGAAAAACAGAACAGGCCCTAAACCTGCATCCCCTTGCCGATCAGGATGTAGTGATCCTGCTGTTCAAACGCGGCGGCATTGGTGCAGTAGCTGCCGGTGAAGCGGCGCGCGGCTGCTGAGAGCGGGGTGGCCCGCGCCGGGGCGGCGGCATCACCGAAGTGATGGTTCATCAGCCACTGGAAGGCCTGGTCCGAAATACCCAGCCAGTCGAAGAACATCTGGTTCAGACGGGGGCTGGTGGCGTCGCTGTAGTGGCGTTCCAGCTCCAGAGCGTCGTCGCGTGTGATGCGCCCGAAACGGATCTCGCGGCACAGGTGGTCGCGTACACGCCCGTAGCCCAGTTTGCGGCGCTTGAGCGCGTCGTGCACGCTGGTGTAGACCATGTTGTCCACGTGATCGTAGGTGTCGAACGTGGCGGGGCACTGCGCGGCGCGCGCGCCGAACCTGTCCACCATCTCTTCGCTGTAGCGTCGCGTGTCCCACGGCAGGTAGTTGGCCAGGTAGATGCCGCGCACGTTCGTGTCCGCGAGCTGGCTGTCGCTGGGGTAGCGCAGCGGCAGCACGTCGTTGTCATCCAGCAGCGATTCCGTGCTGACCAGCTCGCCCGGCTCATGGCCCATGAGGTCGTGCTCGTGCCGGCTGCGGCGCGTCATCTCGTTCTCGTCCCGGTACGAGAACATGCCCGCCTGCTCCGTCGGCTGGTGCAGCGGCCAGATCACCAGGGGAATGTTGTGCTGCACCGCCACGCGCACCGGCCAGACCGTATGACCGGCCAGGAACGGCCAGTGAACGCTGCCAAAGCGCGACAGGGTTTCGCGGATCAGCTTCTTGTAGACCAGCGGCGAGGTGGTCTTCAGGAAGATGTCGCAGTCGAACGTGTCGCGGATCAGGTCCAGGTTCTCGATGCCCGCCTGGCTGTTGAAGTGCGAGTTGAACGCCACCAGCAGCGGGTTGAGCCCCAGATCGCGCTTGACCACGTCCAGCACCTTGAAATACTCGGGCGTTCCGCGAATCGGGATCACGCAGTCGTAGCCGCCCTTGCGGCCTTTGTAGGGGTGCAGGACGCGGGCCAGCTGCTCCAGCCGCGCGTCCCAGTCCAGCGACATCTTTTCGGCATGAGTGGCGCAGCCGCTGCACAGGCCGGTCTCGTCGAACGTCAGGCCGAACGGGTGCCTGCTGTCGTACAGGCACACGCGGCATTGCTGGAAGGGCCGGTCAGTCTGCATGGGGCCTCACGTTGCGCAGCAGGGGAGGGGAGCCGCCGTCGCGCGTGACCTGGCGGCGGATCTGCCAGGCCGCAAGCTCATGGCGCAGGAACGGGTTGCCGAAGGCCACGCCCACGGTGTCCGGGCGCTTGAACAGCGGCGTGGCCTGGGCGGGCGTGATGCCGCCGAACCAGATGGCCTTGGGGCCGCCCGTGCGCGGCGGGACATGGGCTGCCACGACGTTGCCGTCCACCGCACCCTCGCGCTCGCGGTCGATGAGCAGGATTTCGCTGATGCTGGCCTGCGCGATGCGTTCCTCGAACCGGGCCCAGGGCATGGGGGGCCCGCCGCGGGCAGCCTGCGCATGCAGGCTGCTATTGACGAGCACCAGCGGCGTCGCGCCGATGACCGCCTGCTGTCCCACCGCCAAACTGATGGCCGCGATTTCCTGGGGGGCCGTCCACAGCAGGGTCTCGACGATGACGCGGTCGCAGCCCAGCGCAATGGCCTTGACGGCATGCTCAGCGCGGCGGATGCCGCCGCCAAATGCGACGGGTGTGCGCACCGCCGACTCGCGGATCTCGTCCAGCAAACGCCAGTCGGGTTGGTCCAGGCCGTGGCTGATGTCCACCACGGCGATTTCGTCGACGCCCCAGCGATCCAGGTTCTTCAGCACGGAACGCAGGCGGCCGGCGGGACGGTGGTGCGCGTAGCCGTAGGACAGCACGACCTGGCCGCCGCGCACAGGCACCATGGCAATGAGCCGCTTATAGGCCATAGTGCTTCATGACGTTGTCGATGAACGCGACACCCACGGCCTGGCTTTTTTCAGGGTGGAACTGGATGCCGCACAGGTGGCCGTGCAGGAAGTAGGCCAGCAACGCGTGCTCGCCGCGGGTGATGCCGCGTTCCTGCATGGGGGCGTCGGTGTTGATCTGGTAGCCGTGGTTGAAATAGAAATTCTTCTCGGCGGTCTTCAGCAGCGCGGGCTTGGCCGCAGGCGACGGCGTGACGGCATGGATGCCCGACCAGCCGTTGTGAAACGCGTCGCCCGCCAGGCGCGACACGTTGCCCGGCAGCAGGGCCAGCCCTTTGCAATTGTCTTCATGCAGATCCTCGAACATGATCTGCGCACCCACGCAGATGCCCAGAATGCGGTGTTCACGCGCGTGCAGGGTCTGCAGCGCATCGGCAAACCCGGTGTCATGGAGCCTGCGCATGGCGCTGCCTGACGCCCCCACCCCGGGGACCACGGCCAGGTCGGCGCCGTTGAGCTGGTCCGGCGATTCAGCCACCTTGGGAAAGCGCCCGATCGCATGGAACAGCTCTACCAGCGACGCAATGTTGCCGGCGCCGTGGGGGACCAGGACGATGGATTTACTCAATGTTGACTCCGGCCGTGAAACGCGGCTGCGGGCGCTCTTTGCCAGGCACCGTGGCAAAGAGCCGGGGGTGTGCCGCCTGGCGCACCCGTTCCCAGAACTGGGCGGTGCTGATGTCCACATAGCGGCAGAACGATGCGACGTACCGGTCGCTGCAGATGCCGTCATACGCCTGCACCACGGCCTGCGCCTGCTCGCGTGTGACGCGGCCTGCGCGGATTTCCTCGTTCATGTAGTCGGTCGCACGCCCAAACCCCAGCTTGTAGTATTTGAGCATCATGTTGATGGTGGCCCAGTCCTCGTCCAGCATGCTGGTGCCCAGCAGGTCGCCGGACTCCTCGACGCCTTCGTTGCGGATCTTCAGGCCCTGGGCCATGGCGAATGACGAGTTGTCGCCCAGCGACCAGTTGCTCCAGGCCGGGCCGAGGTAGATGGTGTTGATCATCCTCTCGCGCATGAGCGCCACATCCGGGAACTCATACGGCAGGATCTTTTCGAGCCCGCCGACCGTCTCGATCATCCAGTCCAGGTTGCCGCCGGCCAGCGTGTTGATGTTGCGCAGGTTGTTGCCGTCCCAGATCGTGGCACCCAGGCTGGCCGAGTCGCCCACCTGCAGGGCCGGGTTCTCGCCCCACATGATGAGCTTGATGTCATGGGCCACGGCCATCTTGGGCACGCCGGCGAACAGCACCATCTCGGTAGCCTTGAAGATGTTGGCAAAGCGGAAGAAGGCCTCGCGCATCAGCCGGCGCGACGTTTCCGGGGCCGGGCCGAGCATGATGCAGTCGAACCCGTGCGAGATCAGGTTGGACAGGTTGTCCACGCCCACCTGGGACACCTGCTTGGGCGGGTAGGCCACGCACACGAGCAGGGGATTCAGGCCCAGCTTCTCGCGCACCCACAGTGCCTGGCGCGTGCTGTCCTTGCCGCCGCTGACGCCGACGATGCAGTCGTATTGCTGGTATTTGCGCCGCTGCGTGAGCCGGTTGACGATGTCCTTGAGCTCGCGAAAGCGCTCTTCATAGGCCACGTCCCGGGAGGATTCGGCGTAGATGCACGGGATGCACACGCCATGCTCGTCGAACCGGGCATTGGGCCGTGTATTGGGCGACAGGCATCTCGTGCAATAGCGCATGCCGGTCAGCCGATCAGGTCCCATTGGATGGGCGTGCCGCGCTTGACGGCGCGGCGCACGCGCTTGCCCAGCAAGGTGTCGAAATGCTTGGTCGGCAGGCCCAGGCCGGGGCGGATCGCGCGCATGTTGTCGGGGCTGAACGCCTCGCCCTCGGCCATGTCACGCACCACGTAGAGCGAGCGCCGGTACTGGCGCGAGGTTTCCTCGGCCGCGGAAGCCGGTCCGTAGTGGATGCGTCCCAGGCCCTGCCAGGCCCGCTGCGACTCCACCACCAGCGCCGACATCTCGGCGGGCTCCATGGAAAACGTGGAGTCCACGCCGCCGTCCGCGCGCGCGAGCGTGAAATGCTTTTCGATGACGGTGGCGCCCAGCGCCACGCTGGCGACCGACACGCCGATGCCCATGGTGTGGTCGGACAGGCCGATCTCGCACCCGAACAGCTCGCGCATGTGCGGGATGGTCAGCAGGTGCGTGTCCACCGGTGTGGCGGGGTAGGTGCTGGTGCACTTGAGCAGGACCAGGTCCTTGCAGCCCGCCGCGCGCGCCGCGCGCACGGTCTCGTCAAGCTCGCTGATACTGGCCATGCCCGTGGAGATGATGACGGGCTTGCCCGTGGCGGCCACGCGCTGGATCAGGGGCAGGTCGGTGTTCTCGAATGACGCGATCTTGTAGCAGGCGACATCCAGCGATTCCAGGAAGTCCACCGCGCTCGCATCGAACGGCGTGCTGAACGGAATGATGCCGCGCGCGCGTGCCCGCTCGAAGATGGCCTGGTGCCATTCCCACGGCGTGTGCGCCTCGTGGTAGAGCTCATACAGCGTCTTGCCCTGCCACAGGTTCTTCTTGTCCGACACGAAGAACTCGCCTTCGGACAGGTCCAGCGTCATGGTATCGGCGGTGTAGGTCTGGATCTTCAGCGCATGCGCGCCGGTTGCCGCGGCGGCGTCCACGATTTCCAGTGCGCGGTCCAGCGACTGGTTGTGGTTGCCCGACATCTCGGCAATGATGAAGGGCGGCTGGTCAGCGCCGATGGCGCGCTGGGAAATGTGAAAGCTCACGGCTTGAATCCTGCAGGAAACGGCGTCTTCAGGCGGACCGCACTTTCTTCTGGCGGGCTGTGTACAGGGGTTCGTCCGCCACGACGACCTTGCTGGGAATCTTATACGGAGTCAGCTTGCCCAGACAGGCGTGGCGGATGCGGCGCTTGAGTGCGTCGGCGGGCTCCGGCGAGACCAGTTGCACCTTGGCCACCACGATCTGCCCCACCAGCGCACTGGCCTCGCCGTAGACGGCGACGTCCTGCACGTTGGGCAACTGCAGGATCAGGTTCTCGACTTCCGACGGATACACCTTCTGCCCGCCCACATTGATGATGTCGGTGACGCGGCCCAGGATGCGGAAGTACTCGCCGTCCACCTCCACCCGGTCCTTGGTGTTGAACCACCCGTCGGCGTCGAACTCGGACTCGGCGTTGAGGTAGCCCTCCATCGCAAAGTCGGACTTGATCCACAGAATGCCGTCGCGTACCTGCGTCTGGAAGCCCGGGCCGCCGACCTTGACCCACAGCGACCCGTCGGGCCGCGACTTGGAGCCCAGCACGCCCACTTCCGACAGGCCGTAGGTCTGCTGCAGTTCGACGCCCGGAAAGCTCTGGCGCAGCCGGTCCAGCGTGGACTGCGGCATGACCTCGGTGCCATAGGTGATCCGCTTGAGCGAGCCGAGGTCGAAGCGTTCATGAACCCGCGATGCCATCATCAGCGTCAGGAACGAAGGCGTGGCAGGCAGCAGCTCGACCCGGTAGGTCTGGATAGCCTTGCACACGCTGGCCACGGACCGGTCGGCAACCGTGACCACCGTGCCCAGCGACGAGACGATGGCCAGGATGGTGTTGATGCCGCCGAAGTGGTCGATCATCAGGAACGGGATGGCGATCAGGGCCGTGCGTTGCTGGCGGAACTTCTCCAGGATTTTCGTGAAGTCGTACAGCATGCCCTTGGGCTTGCCGGTGGAGCCGGAGGAGAACAGCACCAGCCCGGGGCGCTGCCGGGTGCGAAAGGCCTGCAGCAAGGCATTGTCGGCGGGCACCTTGCGCGGCTCGATCCGCATGGGGCTGCCGTCGCGCGGAAATTCGACGCGCCAGTCGCAGCCGCACACCTGCAGCACCGCCGACTCTTCCACCACCGATTCATGGGTCAGCGGCGTGAGGATGTTGCCGTTCAGGGCCAGCGCCAGGAACATGCAGAACACCTCGGGCGAATAGTCGCCCAGCACGGTGACCACCTCGCCCTGCGCGATGCCCAGCCCGCCGATTTGCGCGCGGTAGCCGGCCACCAGGCGCAGCAGGTCGCCATACGTGACCTGGCGCCCGTCATGAACGAACGCCAGTTGCTGCGGCGCCTGCGCGAACCGGTCGAGCAACCAGTTCATGCAGCGCCCTGAAGCAGCCCAGACAGCACCAGCCGGATCAGCTTGTAGGAGGTGATGTCGGCCGCTTCCTCGTCGGGGATGGACACGCCGAACTCGTCCTCCAGTGCCAGCACCAGGTTCATGTGGCGCAGCGAATCCCATTGCGGCAGCGTGTCGCTGCTGCTGTCTTCGGTGATGTCGCCGGGTTCCACTTCCAGAATGGTGGCCATCACGGACTTGAGTCTGGTTTCATCCAACATAGGTCAGCTCGATATGGTTGCAAGGCGGCAGGCGGTCGGCCTGCGCGAGTTCAAGGGTGTAGGTGACCGCGCCGTCCGCGCTGTCCGTGCGGGGGAGGCCCAGCTCATCATAGAAGCGGGCTACCAGCGCATTCTTGGGCGAAGGCAGGTACTGCGCGGACAGCCGCGTGGCGCCACGGTCCAGCGCATCCTGCAGGATCGGGCGCCAGATGACGTGCTCGACGCCGCGGCCGATCACGCGGCAGCTCATGAAGAAGTTGTCCACGCGCGCGATGTCGCCCTCGTAGGCGATCACCGCCACGCCGGTCAGCCCCGCATTGCCGAACCGGTCCTGCACCACCAGCGAATAGACCGCATGGGCCGGGGAGTCCATGAACTGGCCGATGTCGGCCGGCGTGTAGCGCCGCGTCGTCAGGTTGAACTGGTTGGACTTCTGGCTCAGCTCGCTGATGCGGGCGATGGAATCGCGGGCGTTGCGCGTCAGCGTGACGTGCAACTGCAGGGAACGCAGGTACTCGTCCTGCGAGCCGAATTCGGCCTGCGCCGCGATCGCCTCGGCGCGCATGCGGTACTGCTCGGTCTTGCCCTGGCTTTCGGCCGACACGCCTGCACCCGTCAGCCAGTGCGCGGCCTGCTCGATCAGCGCGGGATAGTCGGGCAGATTGGCGGGCACCTGCAGCACCCTGACCTGGGGCAACTGGCTGCGGACCGCATTGCACTCGAAGTCCGAGTCGTCGACGAAGATGAAGCTGTCCAGGCCCAGGTTGAGCTCCGCGGCGATCTCGCGCAGGTTCTGCGGCTTGTCCTGCCAGTTCACCTTTTTCACCACGATGTGTTCGGGCCGGATCACCATGGACGGGTGCTTGTCCAGCGCCTCCTGCACGTCGGCCGGGTTGTTCTTGGTGCACAGGCACAGCAGCACGCCCTGGCGCTGCAGCTGCACGATCTGTTGTTGCACCCGCCAGAACACATTGCCCGGGTAGTTGAAGGGGTCCAGCTTGATGCCGTCCAGCCCGTCCTCGCCCACCACACCGCCCCACAGCGTGTTGTCGCAGTCCAGCACCAGGCATTTGTAGAAGTAGGTGCCGAAGCCCCGCGACGCCACGCTCAGCGCCGACGCCAGGGCGTCCATGTAGCGCAGGCTGTAGGGCGCCTTGGCGCGGTAATAAAAGCGCGCGTCGATGGCATCGGCCAGGCCCATGGACTGGACGATGCCGTCGGTGTCGATCCACCGCGCGTTCGCGTGGGCCTGGACCGCGTTGCGCAGGACCAGGTTGAACCGGGCCAGCAGGGTCTGCACCGCGTCGTGGCCGCCCGGGCCGGCGCGCGTGATCCGGTGCAGGCCGCACACGTAGATCGCTTCAAAACCGGCTGCTTTCTGCAACGCCAGCGTGATGCGGGCGGTGAACTCGGCCTCCTTGTCATCGAGTTCGCGCGGCTCCAGCAGAGCCGCGCGCGATTCGAGGTGCGGCAGGATCGTATCCAGAAAAGGCATGAGCACGGCGTGGGTCACGCCGGCCGCCGCAAAGCGGTCCATGTCGCCCAGCGGGTCGTCAAAGCCGCCTTGGGTCACCTGGGCCCGGATGCCGGCCAGCGCCGCGTGCTTTTGCAAAAATGGCTTCAGCGAGTCGGCCGTGATCGCCGCCGAGATGCCGAAGTGAACGCTGCGCGACGCGGCGAGTCGGGGCTCCAGGCCCTTGAGCGCCTGCATGACCTTGGCCAGCGAAACCCCTGAATCCTGCAGCGCATGCAGCGCGTCCGTGGTCTGCTCGGCCATCTACATCACCAGGCCGCCGTTGACCCGCAGCGTCTGGCCCGTGACAAACTGGGCGGCGTCCGACGCCAGGTACGCGACGGTGCCGGCGATGTCGGCGGGCGTCGCCAGCCGCCGCAGCGGGGTCTGCCGGGCCGTGAGCAGCTGAACCTTTTCGGGAATGTCCCCGATCAACAGGGTGTCCGTCATGCCAGGGGCGACGGTGTTGACGGCAATGCCCAGCGGCCCCAGTTCCAGCGCCAGGCTGCGCGTCAGCGCCGCCTGGGCGGCCTTGGCCAGGCTGTAGTGCAGCCAGCCAGCCGTGGGGGTGCCGTCCGCGGCCTGCGAGCCGATGTTCACGATGCGGCCCGACTTGCGCGTCGCCATGTCCTTGGCGCAAAGCTGCGCCAGCGCCAGCGCCGCCCTGACCTGGATGTCCAGGTGCTGCTGGATGTCGGCCCATTCGGTGGACAGCACGGGAACGGGCGCGATCCGTCCCGACGCGTTGTTGACCAGCACGCCGACGCCGCCAAAGTGGCGGATCGCTGCGTCGACCAGGCGTTGGGCCGAGCCGGCGGCCTGCAGGTCGGCCTCTACCGCCACCGCCTTGCCGCCGCGGCTTTGGATGCGCTCGCAAACCTGGGCTGCCGCGTCGGCGTTGCGCGCGTAGTGCACCACGACGGCATGCCCGTCCTGCGCCAGGCGCTCGCAGATGGCGCTGCCGATGCCGCCGGAGCCGCCGGTGACGATGGCGACGCGGCAGGCCGGCGACTGCCCCTCATCCTGCGCTGCAGGCGCCGGCGGCGCCATGACCTTGACCTTGCCGCGGCCCGTCAGCACCTTCTGGCGGTGCTGGTTGAGGATGGTCGTGTCCAGCTCGAGCAGCCGCTCGCCCGCGTGCTTGCGGGTGACGGTGCAGATGACCGTGAGCTGGTCGCCCAGCCGCACGGGGAGCAGAAAGTCCATCTGCTGCGACACCCACAGGGCGCCCTTGCCGGGCAGCTGCGTGCCGATCACGGTCGAAAGGAACGCCGCGCCCAGCATGCCGTGCACGACCACGCCCTTGAACGGGGTGGCCTGCGCATACTGCGGGTCCACGTGCAGCGGGTTGTCGTCGCCCGTCATCTCGACGAAGCGACGCACATCGTCGGCCGTGATCGTCTTTTGCAACGACCGTTCGTCGCCGACCTGGATCGCGTCAAAGTCCTGAAACATCGCTGCTCCCTGGAGCCGGCGGCGACATGGCCCAACGCCATGCGCTCGCGCCGAAGTTGAAACCCGCGCCCACCGCCGCCAGCGTCACCAGGCTGTCCTGCGCGAGCACGCCCCGGCCCCAGGCCTCGCTGAGCGCGATGGGTACCGACGCGGCTCCAGTATTGCCGATGTCCTGCACGTTGGTGAATGTGCGGCTGTCGTCGACCTTCATCTTGCGCAGCAGGTATTCGATCAGCCGCAGGTTGGCCTGGTGGAACACGAAGAAGTCCACGTCCGGCACGGTCGCGCCCGCCTTGGCCAGCGCGGAGCGGATCACCGGCGGCAGGTGCGTGATGGCCTGCTTCCAGGTGGCGATGCCGTTGAGTTCCATCATGTCGACGCCGCGGTCGAACTCACGGCCCGCCGCGCGGAACGACGAGCCGCCCCCGCGCAGGCGCACAGCCTCGTAGTTGGAACTGTCGGTATGGAACGACGACGCCATGATGCCCGCGCCCGGCGTGCGCCCCAGCACCACCGCGCCGGCGCCGTCGCTGTGGTAGATGGATGCATCGGCATTGCTGCGGTCGATGACGCGGCTGTTCATTTCCACGCCGATGACCAGGGCGTTGCGCACGGAGTCGTCCAGGCGCATGCGGTCCGTGGCGGCCGTCAGCCCGCTCACGAACCCGGCGCAGTTGGCCTGCAGGTCGAAGATCTGGCCGCCCCGGATGCCCAGGTCGTTGTGGACCTTGGCGGACAGGGGCGGGAAGGTGTAGTCGGCCGAGAAGGTGCAGGCCACGACCAGGTCGATGTCGGTGGCCTGCAGGCCGGCTGTTTCCAGGGCCTTGCGGGACGCCGCCACGGCATAGCCGGACGCAGTGTCTTCAGGCAATGCCAGATAGCGCTGGCGGATGCCGGTTTTTTCCAGGATCCATTCGGGGCTCACGTCCAGGTTGGCGCAAAGCGCCTCGTTGGATTCGGTCTGGGTCGGCAGGTGATGACCCAGGCCGATGATGCCGATGCCCGACGGCTGGATGAAGTCCGTTTCGTTCGGAGGCGTCATGCATTCCCCGCCGCGTGGTGCACCGACAGGAATTCACGCAGTGCCATGTTGGTTTCGCGAATGGTGTCCCAGGTGGCCACAGGCCCGTGTCCCGGGCAGATGGTCATGCTGCGGGGCAGCGTGGACCACAGCGTTTGCAGGCTGCTTTTGAGCTGGGCGTGGTTTTCACCCGGCAGCATGGACAGGCCGACGCCCCGCGCGTAGATCGAATCGCCCGAAAAGCCGTAGCCGTCAATGCAGATGATGGAGCTGCCCGGGGTGTGGCCCGGACAGGGGACATAGCGATAGTCGGTATCGCCCACGCGCACCGTGGCACCGCCGGGGGGCACCGGCGTGAATTCCGCCAGCTTGATCCGCGCCGGGATCTTCAGCGCCATCAGCAGGAAGTTGGACGACTTGGCGGTGGCTGCGTCGGCCTGGGGCAGATGCACCGCAATGCCGTAGCGGTCCTGGAAGTGGGAGGCGCCGCCGACGTGGTCGAAGTGCCCGTGGGTGCACAGGACGGCCGCGGGCGTCAGGCCCAGCGCGCCCACCTGCTGGTCGATGCTCTGCGGGTCCAGGCCCGGGTCGACGATCACGCAGGCACCGTTACTTACGCTGTGGATGTAGCAGTTGGACGAAAACGTGCCGGCAGTCACCTGCCAGACACCCGGTCCGACGGGCGTGGCGGCGACGGCTTCTGCGCTCAATTCACCCCTCCCAGATAAAGCGTCTGGGCCGTGATGTAGCTGCTGTTGTCTGCCGCAAAAAAGTCGATCACGTTGGTGATGTCGCCAATGGTCGCGAACCGGGGCACCGGCAGCCCCGCGATGATCGCGTCGATCTTGTCGCGCGGCAGCTGGCTGAGCATGTCGCTTTCGATCGCCGAGATCGCCAGCGTGTTGCAGGTGACGCCGAACGAGCCGAACTCCTTGGCCATGACGTTGGCCAGCGTGGCCACGCCGGCCTTGCAGGCGGCATAGACCGAGTCGCCCATCGGCTCCAGGCTGGCAGCCATGGAACCGATGTTGATGATGCGTCCCCACTTGGACTTGCGCATCAGCTTGGCCGCCTCGCGGGAGACCAGGAAGGTGGCAAGCAGGTTCACGTTGACCATGGCCTGCGCGGCGGCGGGCGGCATGATCATGGCGTACTGCGAGGTCAGCACGGCCGCGTTGTTGATGACGATGTCGATCTGCGGCGTCAGCTTGCGCACGGCCATGAAGGCGGTGGTGATGGCCGCCGCATCGGACAGGTCCACCTGGATGTGGTGGTACGACGTGTGGGTGAGGTCCGATTCACCCCGGGCGAAGCCGATGACCTTGGCGCCGTTGGCCAGCATGTAGTCGGTCAGCTGCCTGCCAACGCCCCGGCTGCTGCCGGTGATGAGAACCGTCTTGGCGGAATAGTGCATGACGCAGTCCAGGAGCGCTTTACGCGGGGGGGCCGCCCAGCAGCTCGAAAATGTAGTCTACCAACGCCCCTATGTGCGTATAGGGCGAAACGGGCCGGCTCATGGCCTTGTCGTCGGTCAGGCTGATGGGCTGCCCGAGCTGGTCGGCCACGGCCGTTTCGATGTCCACGATCACCGACACCAGCGACAGCGAATCCAGGCTGGATCCCTCGCCGAACAGCAGGGTGTCCTCGGCGAGCTGCAACTGGTCGGCCGGCGGCAGCTCGTCGTTGAGCGATTGCACCGCTGCCAGCACCAGGTCAAGAATGGCTTTTCTTTCAGTCATATTCATTACTTTCGCCCGGCGGGCGCTGCCGGCTCAACTTTCAAAGGGCGCCGAATAGGCCGCAAAGCGCTTGCCTTTTTCCTGCCAGGTGTCGCGCAACAGCTCCACGACATGGACGTTCAGGAACCGGTCGCCCCGCCGGACATGGTCCACGTGGACGCCGACCTGGCGGTAGCCACACAGTTCGTGCATCTTCAGCATGCCGGTGTTGGTCTCCAGAACCATGCCGTACAGCTTGTGCAGGTCGAGGTCGGCACGCGCAAACACGTGATTGTAGAAATACACGGGAAGCATTCCGCCGATCGGGGAGTTCAGCTTCTCGCCCAGGTACAGGCCCCAGGTGGCATGCCGGTTGGCCCGGTCGATCGCGGCGAGGTTGATGACGCCGACCGGCCGCCCGCTGAACTCGATGATCCAGTACTGGGCGGACGGCGAGTCTTTGACGCCTGCGAACCACTGGCGCTGGCGGGCCAGGTCGTTGTGGACCTGCGTCACCATGAAGTCGGCGACCTCGGGCTTGATGCGCCACGACAGGACCATCTCCTGGTCGGCATCGGTCATTTTCCTGAAGTTCAGCATGATGGCTTCTCCCGCTCGATCAGAATGCCCGCCAGGTCGGTGATTGCGGGCGGCATGATGTCCATGGCGTGCCGGCTCATGGCTGCCCTGCGCGCCGGGTCGCCCATCAACCCGGCGATCAGGCTGCGCAATGCCGCTGGCGTACCGGCGTGGATGTCGCCCGCGTTGGCAAGCACGCCCTGCTGGTCCAGTTGGCCGGCGGCCAGACGCTGATTTTCCGCCAGGACGACCGCGACGGTCGGCAGCCCCAGGAAACAGCGTTCCCAGGTGCTGGAGCCGCAGGCACCGACTGCCAGGTCGGCCCGGGCGATCAGCTGGGCCATGCGGGACGTCTGCACATGCAGTTGCGCCTGTGCCATGCGCTGAAGGCGCTGCTGCACGGCCGCCTGGTGCGGGTTGCCCGCGCCGATTACCACGTCGACGGCGACGTCCGCAAGGCCCAGCGCCAGCAGCGCGTCCAGGGCCATGCAGGTCACGTTCGGCTCATCCGCGCCGCCGAAATTCAGCAGCAGGCGGCGTACCGTGCCGAACTCGCGCTTCAGGGTGGCGCGCGCCTGCGCGAATTCCTCGCGCAGCAGCAGATAGCGAGGGCCCAGCAGTTGCAGGCAGTCCGCAGGCAGCAAGCCCTTGTAGCGCTCATGGGCGTCGGGCCAGAAATTCTGGTCGAGCAGGACCGAACAGTCATGGGGGCGGTTGGCCAGATCGTCGATGACCAGGATGTTCATGACCGAGCCCTGGACAACGCGCTCCCATCGTGCATCCAGGCCGTAGTGGTCGACCACCAGCCAGTTCACGGGCGCGGTCGCCGCCATCGCCTGGATGGCCGCGGCATCGTCTTCGTGCGGGCCGATGGCGTGGGTTGTGAATCCTTCGGCACGCAGTTGGGGAAGGAGCGAGCCGTCGAGTTCCCGGCAGACGAATTCGACATGAACGCCATGCAACCGGGCTTGGCGGGCCAGTGTGGTGCAGCGGGCCACGTGGCCTGCGCCGATGGTGACCGAGGCATCGGCCCGTACGAGCCATCTCATGCTAGACCTCCCCGCGGCGAAGCAGCACTTCGTACATCAGCTCGGCGCGGTGCCAGTCCTCTGGCGTGTCCAGGTCCTGCACCCGGTGCCGCGGCAGCTGCACGGCGGCCGTGTGCGGTGCAAACGCGGGCAGGCGCTGCACAAACGCGTCCCGCGTTCCCCAGCAGAACTGGCCCGCGTCATGCCACGCGGCTTCCAGGTCCTGGGAGCGCGTCCGGGCGTACTGCGGGTACATCGCATCCAGCGATCCGTCGGGCAGGATGCGCACGGCGCGCTGCACGGCGAAAGGGAAAGACGTGACCGCGATGGCAAAGGCCTTGCCGCCGGCCGACAGCGCCTGCCATCCGTCACGCAGGTCCGCGGCGCGAACGAAAGGTGCGGTGGCGAACACGCAGCACGCGGCCTCAACCGGCTGGGCGTGCCCTTCGAACCAGTTGATCGCGTGCACGATCACATCGGCCAGGACCGTGTGGTCGTCCGCCAGTTCGGGGGGGCGCATGAAGGGGACCTGCGCACCGCAGTGCCTGGCGACGTCGGCGATTTCCGCGTCGTCGGTGGACACGATGACCTGGTCAAAGCAGCCGCTGTCCAGGGCGGCCGCGATCGAATACGCCATGACAGGCTTGCCGGCGAAGAGGCGGATGTTCTTGCGGGCGATCCGCTTGCTGCCGCCGCGCGCCGGGATGATGGCCAGCCTCATGCCGTGCCGTTCAGCGCCTGGTCCAGCGCATCGACGACATGCTGCTGTTGCGCCGGCTCCAGCGCGGCGTGCATGGGCAGGCTCAGCGCTGCCTCGTAGTAGGCCTCGGCGGCGGGGCACAGGCCGCGCCGGAACCCCAGGTTCTGGTAGTAGGGATGCCAGTAGATGGGCAGGTAGTGAACATTGACGCCGATGCCCGCCGCGCGCAGGCTGGCGAACACCTGGGCCCGCGTCGGCCCGGCCTTGGGCCCGAGCTGCACCGGATACAGGTGCAGGGCCGAGCGGGTATCGGCGGCGTCCGGCTGCGGCAGCACGAGCAAGCCTTGTTCTGCAAACGGTGCCAGCAGCCGGGCATAACGGTCGTTGACGATGTGCCGCGCCTGCACGAATTCGTCGATGCGCGAGAGCTGGCTCAGGCCCAGCGCCGCATGCACTTCAGTCATGCGGTAGTTGTAGCCCAGCAGATGCTGCTCGTAGAACCAGGGCCCCTGCTGCGTGTCGTGCATCAGCCCGGGGTCGCGGGTGATCCCGTGGGTGCGAAGCAGGTTCAGCCGCTCGGCCAGTTCGGCCCGGTGCGTCAGCGCCATGCCGCCTTCGGCCGTGGTGATGATCTTGACGGGATGGAAGCTGAAGATCGTGATGTCTGCCAGCCCGTGCGCCCCGACCTTGGCGCCGGCGTAGCTGCCGCCGACCGCATGGGATGCGTCCTCGATGATGGCAAACCCATAGCGGTCCGCCAGCGCGCGGATGTCCTTGAGCGGCGCGCTGCGGCCGGCAAAGTCCACGGGGATCACGACCTTGGGCAGGCTGCCGGACTGCTCGGCGCTGTGCAGCCGCGACGCCAGCAACTGCACGTCCATGTTGAGCGTGAGCGGGTCGATGTCGATGAAGTCCACCTGGGCGCCGCAGTACAGGGCGCAGTTGGACGATGCTGCAAAGCTGTTGGCGCAGGTCCAGACCCGGTCGCCCGGGCCGACGCCCAGCGCCATGCAGGCGATGTGCAACGCTGACGTGGCACTGTTGACCGCGATGGCGTGAAGCGGGGTGGCACTTTCCAGGTACGCCGCCAGGGCAGTTTCGAACCGGGGCGTGACCGGTCCCTGGGTCAGAAAGTCCGACTGCAGGACGGCGGTGACGGCGGCAATGTCGTCGTCATTGATGGACTGGCGTCCATACGGGATCGAGACCGCGGTCAAGCAAGCCCTTCCAGGGCAATGCGATTGACACTGGTGATCTGGTCTACGTCCAGGAAATGGGTGTTGGTGCCCGAGTTGTATTCGAATCCCTGTGCCACGGGCGTCGCACGCTCACCGGTCGCGTCCACTGAATAGTCGATCTCCGCCAGGTTGAAGGCGATGGTGGGACGGATCACGAAATGCCCGGGAAACTCCAGCGTCAGGTGCGAGTCGTCGGCGGGGCACATGGTCTCGTGCAGCTTTTCGCCGGGGCGAATGCCCACCAGGCGATGACCCAGCGCCGGCGCCATGGACCTTGCCAGGTCGGTGATGCGGATGGACGGCAGCTTGGGCACGAAGATCTCGCCCCCCTGCATGCGCGAGAAGTTCTGCAGGACGAAGTCGACCCCTTCCTGCAGGCTGATCCAGAAGCGGGTCATGCGCTCGTCGGTGATCGGCAGCTCCGTCGCCCCTTGGGCGATGAGCTTGGAGAAGAACGGCACCACCGAACCACGCGAGCCGACGACGTTGCCATAGCGAACCACGGCGAAGCGTGTGCGGCGGCCGCCCACCATGTTGTTGGCCGCCACGAAGAGCTTGTCCGACGCCAGCTTGGTCGCGCCGTACAGGTTGATCGGGCTGGCGGCCTTGTCCGTGGACAGGGCGATCACCTTTTCGACGTTGTTCGCAATGGCGGCGCGAATGACGTTTTCAGCCCCGTAGATGTTGGTCTTGATGCACTCCATCGGGTTGTATTCGGCTGCCGGAACCTGCTTGAGCGCTGCCGCATGGATGACCATGTCCACGCCGCTCATGGCCTGCATCAGCCGCTCGCCGTCACGCACGTCACCCAGGAAATAGCGCATGCAGGGCGCATTGAACCGCTGCGCCATCTCGTACTGCTTCAGCTCGTCGCGGGAGAAGATGATGAGGCGTGCCGGCTTGAACCTGGCCAGCAATGTGCGCGCATACTGGTGGCCGAAAGAGCCTGTTCCACCGGTAATCAGGATGGATTTGTCGTTGAACATGCGGATCCAATGTGGAAGGCCCAATAATATTCGATCACAATCAGTGCCCGTGACACGCTACACGCTGAACCCGACGCAGCTTCTGCTGGATGCCGTCCTCTTGCTGACAGCCTGGTGGGCCGCCTTCTGGTTGCGTTTCAACCTCGACGTTCCCGACGAATTCCTGGCGATGGCGCTGGCGTCGGCGCCCTGGGTCGTGCTGGCATGCCTTGCGGGCCTGGTGATCGCCAATGTGTACCGTCAGGTGTGGCGCTTTGCCGGGTTGCCGGAGCTGCGCCAGCTCGGCTGGGGGGTCCTGCTGGGGTCCGTGTTGGCCGCCGCGGCGGTGCTCATGCAGCGGTATCCCAACTTTCCGCGCTCGGTCCTGCTCTTGCATCCGCTGGTGGCGCTTATGCTGCTGGGCGCAGTGCGGGCATCGTGGCGCACGTTCAGCGAAAGCCGCGCCGCCGTGGCGCCGGAAGCCAGGCGGTTGCTGATCGTGGGCTCGCTTGAAAACGCCGCGGATGCGTTGCGCGCCCTCAAGGGCTCCCAGCAATGGGTGCCGGTCGGCATCCTGTCGCCGGTGGCGGCGGAGCGGGGGCGTTCGCTGCAGAATGTTCCTGTGCTCGGGTCGACGGACTTTCTGGCGGGCGCCGCGGAAGCGACTGGCGCCCGCACAGCCCTGATCGCATCGCCGGCCGGCTCCGCGCAGCGGATCGACGTGCTGATGCATGCACCCGGAGCCGGCATCACGCTGTTGACCATGCCCAGGCCCGACGAATGGCTCAAGGCGGAAACGACGGGGCCCCGCAAGGTCGAGATCGAGGATCTGCTGGGCCGCATCCCGGTGCAACTGGACGTGGCCGGCCTGTCGGAGCTGTTCTCCGGCCAGACGGTCATGGTCACGGGAGCGGGTGGGTCGATCGGTTCGGAGCTGTGCCGCCAGGTGGCGCGCTTCGGAGTCAGCCGGCTGGTGTGCGTGGACATCTCGGAATACGCGGCCTACCAGCTGGAGCAGGAACTGCGCGAGGCGCACCCCCAGATGCAGGCCTTCTACTACACGGCGAACATCCGCGAGAGCGAACGGCTGCTGGCCGTGACCCGCAAGCACCAGCCCAGCCTGGTGTTGCACGCCGCCGCGTACAAGCATGTGCCGCTCATGGAGGACCTCAACGAGATCGAGGCGCTGCGCACCAATGTGCTGGGCACGCTGAACGCCGCGCGCGCGGCCGGCGAATGTGGCGTGCGGCACTTCGTGCTGGTGTCCACCGACAAGGCCGTCAACCCCACCAACGTCATGGGTGCCAGCAAGCGGCTGGCCGAACTCATGGTTCAGGCCGTGGCGGCGCAGCATCCGGCCACGCGCTATGTGTCGGTCCGCTTTGGCAACGTGCTGGGCTCCAGCGGCTCCGTTGTGCCGCTGTTTACCTCACAGATTGCGCGTGGCGGGCCCGTCACGGTGACGCATCCGGACATCGTGCGCTACTTCATGACCATCCCGGAAGCGGCTCAGCTCGTGCTGCAGGCCGGGCTGATGGGGCATTCAGGCCAGATATTCGTGCTGGACATGGGCGAGCCGGTGAAGATCGTCGAGCTGGCCCGCATGTTGATCCGGCTGTCGGGCAAGACCGAGCAGGACATTCCCATCGCGTTCACGGGCCTGCGTCCCGGCGAAAAGCTGTTCGAAGAATTGCTGGCCGACGACGAGACCACCGAACCCACCCCGCACCCGAAACTGCGCGTGGCCAAGACGGCGCAGCACGGCGCCGATATCTCGGCCGTGGCCCAATGGATCGCCGCCGCCGGGCCGGCGCCTGCCAGTGGCGACGTGCGGGCCTGGCTGCGGGCCCAGGTGCCCGAGTACGCGCCGCGCTGACCGTCAGCCGGCGATGCCGGTGCGCGCCAGCACGTCGCCCACGAGTTCCAGCCGGACCAGCGGGTTGTCCAGCTCCATCAGGCGCTGCTTGAGCTCCAGCGGCAGCGGCAGCAGCTCGCACCAGCGGTTGGCCACCCAGCCGCAGTCGTCCAGTTGCCAGGGCTCGCGCAGCGGCAAGGGCTGTGGCGGGTTGCGTTGCTGAAGCGACTGGATCAGGTTGGCCAGCGCCTGCGACACCGGCTTCAGGTCGTCAGGGATGGCCACCGCCGTATCGTCGTTCATACGGCTGACATCGGCGACCCACAGGCCGTGTTTCAGCTGGTCGCTGGCCGTGATGCGAAAGCGCTGCTTGCCGACGCAGCGGATGGTCATGAGGCCCGGCGCGGGCGCCTCGAGCTCCACGATGGTGGCCAGCGTGCCGACGCTGGCAAACGCCTCGCGCACGCCGGGCCGGCGGACTTCGTGGCCTTGCGTCAGGGACACCACCCCGAACGGCGCGCCAGCCTTGTGGCATTTGGCGATCATGTCCAGGTAACGGACCTCGAACACGCGAAGCGGCAGCACGCCGCCGGGAAACAGCACCGTGCCCAAGGGGAACAGCGGCAACGACGAAAGGGTAAGGGCAGAAGACATCAACGAGCCGTTTCTGCCCGCTATCATCCCACGGCAGTGCGGACTTTGTAACGATGCTCTACCAAATCATTTCCTTTCTGCTGGATGTGGCCGTGGGCCTGCTGGGCGGCGCCTGCCTGCTGCGGCTGTACATGCAATACCAGCGCGTTCCGTTCGGCAACCCTGTGGGGCGTTTCGTGTTCGCGCTGACCGACTGGCTGGTGCTGCCGCTGCGGCGCGTGCTGCCGCCCGTGCGCAAGCTGGACACGGCCAGCCTGGTGGGCGCCCTCCTGCTGGAGCTGGCCCAATACACGGTGTTGTGGCTGCTGGGTGTGGGCACGCTGGCGGCGCTGCCGCTGATGGCCGCTTTCGGGCTGGTGCGGCTCGTGATCTCCGGCCTCACGGGCCTGGTGATCGTCTATGCCATCCTGTCCTGGGTGCAGTCCGACTCACCGCTGGTGGACATCATCGACCGGCTGTGCGCGCCGCTGCTGCGGCCGTTCAGGCGCGTGATACCGCTGGTGGGTGGCATCGACCTGTCGCCGCTTGCCCTGCTGGTGGCGCTGCAGATCGGCGCCATCGTGCTGGGCGGCCTGCAGCGCGCCGTGCTGCTCTGAGGCTTCAGTCCACCGCGTCCGCGGGCTGACGTTGCAGCATGGCCAGTGCGCTGGCCATGGTCTTGCGCAGTTCGCGGCGGTCGCAGATGAAATCCACGGCGCCTTTTTGCTGCAGGAACTCGGCGCGCTGAAAGCCTTCGGGCAGCGTCACGCGCACCGTGGATTCGATCACGCGCGGCCCGGCAAAACCGATCAGCGCCTTGGGCTCGGCGATCACCACGTCCCCCACGAACGCAAAGCCGGCGCTGACACCGCCCATGGTGGGATCGGTCAGCACGCTGATGTAGGGCAGGCCCTTCTTGGCCAGCCGCGTGAGCGCCGCATTGGTCTTGGCCATCTGCATGAGCGACAGCAGGCCTTCCTGCATGCGGGCGCCGCCGGTCGCGGTAAAGCAGATGAACGGAACCTTCTGCTCCAGCGCGGCTTCCACACCGCGCACGAAGCGTTCGCCCACCACACTGCCCATGCTGCCGCCCATGAAGTCGAATTCAAAGCAGGCCACGACCACGCTGATGCTGTGCACCGCGCCACCCATGACGACCAGCGCATCGGTCTCGCCGGTCTGCTCCAGCGCTTCCTTGAGCCGTTCGGGGTATTTGCGGCTGTCCTTGAATTTCAGCGCGTCTACCGGCAGCACTTCCTGCCCGATCTCGTAGCGCCCTTCGGCGTCCAGGAACGCATCCAGCCGCGCGCGGGCGCCAATGCGATGGTGATGGCTGCAGGTGGGGCAGACGTTCTGGTTCTGCTCCAGGTCGGTCTTGTAGAGCACCGTTTCGCAGCTGGGGCACTTGACCCACAAGCCTTCGGGCACCTGGCGGCGCTCGGTCGGGTCGGTTTGCTGGATTTTGGGCGGAAGGAGCTTTTCAAGCCAGGACATCTCAGGGCCTCCTGTGGGTCAATGGGGATTATGCGTCCAGGGCGGCGCGGATCCCGCGCAGGAACTCGGCCGCGGCGGTGATGGCCTTGTCCCGGGGCTGGTCTTCGACCAGCTGGATCAGCTTCGTGCCGATGACCACTGCGTCGGCCACGCGGCCGATGGCCCGCGCCGTTTCTGCGTCGCGGATGCCAAAGCCCACACCCACCGGCACTTTGACGTGCTGGCGGATGCGCGGCAACGCCTGCTCCACTGCCGTGGTGTCCAGGTGGCCGGCGCCGGTCACGCCCTTGAGCGACACGTAGTAGACATAGCCTCCCGCCACGCGCGCGACCTGCTTCATGCGCTGGTCCGTGCTGGTGGGCGCGAGCAGGAAGATCAGGTCCAGCCCGTGCGACTTGAGCGTCGCGGCGAAGTCCACGCATTCTTCTGGCGGGTAATCGACGATCAGGATGCCGTCCACGCCGGCAGCCGCCGCATCGCGCGCGAACGCATCCTTGCCGTGCATCAGGTCATAGCGCTCCACGGGGTTGGCATAACCCATCAGCACCACGGGCGTGCGGTCGTCGCGCCCGCGGAAGGCGCGCACCATGTCCAGCACCTGGGCCGTGCCAATGCCGAAGGTCAGGGCGCGTTCGCCGGCCTTCTGGATCACGGGGCCATCGGCCATCGGGTCCGAGAAGGGCACGCCCAGCTCGATCACGTCGGCGCCGGCGGACACCATGGCGTGCATCAGGTCGGGCGTGATGTCGGCCTGCGGGAAGCCGGCGGTGACATAAGGAATCAGCGCCTTGCGGCCCTGCTTTTTCAGCGCGGCAAAGGTGGCTTCGATGCGGCTCATTTCGCAGGCCCTCCCTTGACGTTCAGGCCGCGCATCGACGGGCGGTCGTAGAAATCCACACCTGCAAGGTCCGCGACCGTGCCGATGTCCTTGTCGCCGCGGCCCGACAGATTGACCAGGATGCTTTGCTGCGGGCTCATGGTTTTCGCCAGTTTCATGGCATGGGCGACCGCGTGGCTTGATTCGAGCGCCGGGATGATGCCTTCGGTGCGGCACAGGTAGTGGAAGGCTTCAAGCGCTTCCTTGTCGGTGATGCCCACGTACTCGGCACGGCCGATGTCCTTGAGCCAGGCATGCTCCGGCCCCACGCCCGGATAGTCCAGGCCCGCGCTGACGCTGTGCGTCTCGGTGATCTGGCCGTTGTCGTCCTGCAGGATGTAGGTGCGGTTGCCGTGCAGCACGCCGGGGCTGCCGCGCTGCAGCGACGCCGAGTGCTTGCCGCTGTCCAGCCCTTCGCCCGCTGCTTCCACGCCGATCAGGCGCGTCTTTTCGTGGGGGACGTAGGGGTAGAAAATTCCCATGGCGTTGCTGCCGCCACCCACGCAGGCGACCACCGCGTCGGGGTGTCCGCCGTTCAGGAACTGCGGCATCTGCGTCAGGCATTCCTCGCCGATCACGCTCTGGAAATCGCGCACCATCATCGGGTAGGGGTGCGGTCCCGCCACGGTGCCGATGATGTAGAAGGTGTTTTCCACATTCGTGACCCAGTCGCGCATGGCTTCGTTCAGCGCGTCCTTCAGCGTCCGGCTGCCGGACTCCACCGGCACCACGGTCGCGCCCAGCAGGTTCATGCGGTAGACGTTGGGGCTTTGGCGCTTGACGTCCTCGCTGCCCATGTAGACCACGCATTCCAGGCCGTAGCGCGCGCAGATCGTGGCCGTGGCCACACCGTGCTGGCCTGCGCCCGTCTCGGCAATGACGCGGGGCTTGCCCATGCGGCGCGCCAGCATGGCCTGGCCGATGGTGTTGTTGACCTTGTGCGCGCCGGTGTGGTTGAGGTCCTCGCGCTTGAGGTAGATCTGCGCGCCGCCCATCTCGCGGCTCATGCGCGCTGCGTGGTAGACCGGGGATGGCCTGCCCACGAAATGCGCAAGCTCATGGCGGAATTCCGCCAGGAACTCGGGATCGTTCTGGTACTTGGCGTAGGCTTCGCGCAGCTCGTTGATGGCGTGCGTCAGCGTTTCGCTGACGAAGCTGCCGCCGTATTTGCCGAAATGGCCTGACGCGTCAGGCTGGTGGTATTCGTACATGGTTTCCTGCAAGTTGGCTGTCGGCGGCACGCACGGCCGCGACAAACTGGTGGATCTTGCGGGCGTCCTTGATGCCCTTGAGGGTTCCCCCCCCAGGAGCATCGGCTTCGACGCCCGAGCTCACGTCAACGGCCAGCGACGCGCAGCGCGGCCGTACTTGCAGAATGCCATCGGTCACGTTTGCAGGCGTGAGTCCACCAGACAAAACGAGATGACAGTTGACGCTTGGTGGAAGCAGTGACCAATTGAATGTCTTACCGCCGCCGCCATACCCCTCAACGTGAGCGTCGACCAGGATGGCTTGGGCGCTGGAAAAGTCGGACGCGAATTTTACCAAGTCGAACGGCGAGCCCTCGCCCAGGGGGATACGCGCTGCCCGCAGGAACGGGCGTGCGCCGCCGCCGGTGGCCGCCAGGCAATCGGCGGGTGATTCGTCGCCATGGAACTGCACCGTGGCGCCCGGCACGAGCACACAGGCGGCGTCCACGGCGGACGGCGTTTCGTTGACGACCAGCAGCACCGGGGTGACGAAAGGCGGCAGGCGCCGCGCCAGTACGGCTGCGCGTTCGGGCGTAACGTGGCGCGGGCTGGGCGGGTACAGCACGAAACCGACCGCGTCTGCTCCGGCGGCGACGGCGGCGTCCACGTCCTCCTCGCGCGTGAGTCCGCAGATCTTGATGCGGGTGCGTTCGCTCATGGCAGCCAATCATACGCAGCGGTACGCTGCGGCAAGCCCCATATGTCCTCGTACACAGGGCCGAGGAAGTACAGCCCGTCAGGCGAAAAGGTCGGGGCGGCGGCGTCCCGGTCGCGCGCGGCCAGAACATCGGCGATCCAGCCCGGCGACTTGTGTCCCTGGCCGACGGCAATGAGGCAACCCATGATGTTGCGGATCATGTGGTGCAAGAACGCATTGGCCTCGAAGTCGAATCGCCAGTACGCGCCGCGCTGCGTGATCGCGACGCTGCGCAGATGCTTGACGGGCGACCTGGCCTGGCAGGCCGACGCCCGGAACGAGGTGAAGTCGTGCTCGCCCAGCAGCAGCAGCGCTGCCTGCCGCATCGCCTCGCCATCCAGGGGCCTGAACACCCAGCCGGCCCGGCCGGCGTCGATGCTGGGCCGCACGGGCGATTCCAGCATGAGATAGGCATAGCGCCGGCCGATCGCGCTGGCGCGGGAATGAAACGCATCGGGCACCGGATGTGCCCATTGCACGGCAATGTCGGCCGGCAGGAAAGTATTGGTGCCACGCACCCATGAAAACGGCTCGCGCACGAGATCGGTGTCCAGATGGACCACCTGCATCAGCCCGTGCACGCCGGAGTCGGTGCGGCCGGCGCACACGGTGCTCACGGCGGGTTGCGCGGTAAAACGGGCGAGCGCTGCCTCCAGATGGTCTTGCACGGTGCGACCGGACGGCTGGCTCTGCCAGCCGTCATAGGCCTGTCCGTTGTAACTGATGCCCAGCGCGAGTCGCATGCAAGGTCAACCGCGAGCGTCGACGGCCCGCCATGCCGGCCGGCGGGTCAGGCCAGTTCCGCCAGGAACTTCTGGGCCCGCACCTTGAGGGCGCCGGATGCCACCTGGACGACTTCTTCGGCGAGGCTGCGTGCGCCGTCGGGGTCGCCGATGGCGTAGAACTCTTCTGCCAGGGCGAGCTTGGTGGCCAACGGGTCGGAGCCGGAGTCATCGAATCCGGTGCTGAGCGGGGCGCCGGATGTTTCCGGAGCGTCCGCCAGCGACGGCAGGGGCGATGCGCTTGGGGTCGTGGCCGGCGCAGGCGTGCCCAAGTCCAGCGACAGCGAGCCCAGGTCGAATTCGATCATGCCGGAATCCGCGGCCGGTGCCTGAGCGGTTGCGGCGGCCTTGGGCGCAGGCGCGGGCGGCGGCAGATCCAGACCCTCGGTCGAGAAACTCAGGTCATCCTCGGACAGGGTCAGATCCGGCGCCGACAGGCGCACCGGCTCGGACGGCACCGGGGGAAGATCCAGGTCGGGCAGGGATGTGGGCGGAAGGGCGACGGTACCGCTGCCAAAGTCCATGTCCAGCCCCGCAGGCTCGGGTGCCGGCACTGCATTGAAGGCCACCGTGGGCTCCAGCTGCATCGGCGCCGTGGCCAGCAGGTCCGGGCCTGTATTGGGCGGCACGCTGTCGGAGGGCATGTCGTCACCCAGCGAAAAATCAAGATCCAGGTCCAGGTCCACTGCACCACCGCCCTGGGCGGCGGCTTCGGTCGGCAGCACGTGTGTGGCGGTTGCCATGCCGAAGGCGGCGCCTGCGGCGGCGGGAACGGCCGCCATCGCCACGGTGCCTGTCCCTTCAGCCGGTTGGCCGCCGGGACGGTACAGCGGGTTGGGCGGGTCGAGTTCCTGGCCCAGTTCGCAGATGTGCTCCCACTCCGGACCTTTGCCCTGGGTCAGGTTGTACGCATCGGTGGCCACCATCTCGAACGCCTTGGCGTCGCGGCGCTTGGAATAGATCTCAAGCAGCTTGGCGTGAATGGCCACGCGCTGCGGGTTGGTCCGCAGGGCTTCCTTGAGGATTTCCTCGGCCTGCAGGTCGCGGCCGTAGGCGAGGTAAACGTCCGCTTCCGCCACGGGATCCACATCGCCCGCCGCATCAAGCTGGCTGGGCGAGTAGACCATGGACGAACCCGTGGGCCCGCCTTCGTTCGTGTCAATGCGCTGGCCACCGCTCGCGCCAAAGAACGAGTCCGGTTGCAGCCGGCTTTCGAGGAAGGAACTGTCCACCTGGGCAGACTTCTTGCGCTGGCGGACGCGATAGAACACAAAGCCCGCCAGCAGCGCCAGCAGTCCTGCCGCGGCGGCCGGGATCAGGGGGTTAGCCAGCAGCTCCTCAACCAGCGTGGGCTCCGGCGGAGGCGGCGGTACGGGGGCGGGTTTGGGGGCCGGTGGCTTGGCAGGCGCGGGCGTGGGCGCGGGTGTGCTCACCGTGGGTGTCGGGGCAGAAGCGGGCGCGGAGGCTGGCGACGCCACAGCGGTAGCCGCGCTTGCGGCAGGTGCGGGTACAGATGCAACTGCGGCCGTGGCGGACACGGCCGCGGGTGTCGATGCTGCTGCCGGGCTGGCTGCAGCGGTGATGGCCGGCGCTGGCGAAGGCGCAACGGGCGCGGACGCCGCGCGTGCAGCCGGGGTACCCGCGGGCACGGCAACGCCCGGGCGGGATGCCGCAGACTGCGCGGGCGTGGCGGCGCCCGCTGCTGGCGCAGCGGCTGTCCCCAGCTTGCTGAGCTCGGCGATGTTCTTGTTCAGTTCGGCGACGCGGGCGGCGGCTTCCTTGTCCTGGCGCTCCTTGGCAATGCGGTCCTCGGCCGCCTTGGCCTGGACGGCACCTTTGGACAGGGTTAGCTTGTCGGGCGCTGCGGCAGCAGGCTTTTTGTCTTCCACCTTGGCCTGCAACCGGCCGCTGGCCTGGCGGTCGGCCGGCGCCACCTGGGAGGCTGGAACGCCCTCGGCAAGACGGCGGCGGAATTCATTGAAGTCGCGGCTTTGCGCCACAACGGTCCGGTTGGCGTTGGCGGGCTCCACCAGAGCTGCCTGATCGGCGGAGGGCAGGTCCAGGACCGAGCCTGCCTTGATGCGGTTGACGTTCCCGCCTATGAATGCATCCGGATTGGCCTGCAGCAAAGCCACCAGCATCTGGTCCAGCGACACATTGGCCGGTTTGTTGGCGGCGGCGATCTTGCCTGCCGTATCGCCGGCCTGAACCGTGACCTTGCGGGTTTCGGCCGGCCGTGCTGCGGCAGGGGGCGCGGCAACCGGAGGACGCGGTGCTGGCGCCGCGCGGGTGGCCGCAGGCGGCGGCTGCACAGGCGCAGCAACCGCAGGAGGCAACGGTGCTGGCGCAAGGGCGGGTGGCGCTACAGGCGCCGCCGGTGCCGGACGGCTGGCCGGCGGGACTTGTGCCACGCTCGGCGCGGGCGGCGTGGCAGACCGCAGGCTGGGTGGATCGAACAGCATTGTGTAGTCACGCACAATGCGGCCCGACGACCAGTTGGCCTCCAGGATGAGATCGATGAAAGGTTCGTTGACGCTGCGGTCACTGGACAGGCGGAGGAACTTGCGACCGCCGGGGCGTTCCATCAGCGTGACCTGCAGATTCGCGATGGCGGCGTTGTATTCCAGCCCTGCGGCCCGGAAGGCCTCGGGCGCCGCCACGGTGGCGCGCAGACTCGCAGCTTCTTCGGCAGTTATTTCGGGAATGTCGATGTCCGCGCGCAGCGGCTCACCCAGTGCGGACAGAACGTTAATGCGGCCAAGGGCCAGGGCATGCGCATCCTGCGTGGTGGCCCCCAAGGCGATCACTGCTGCCAGGGCCAAGGCGGATACCTGCCAGCGCGGCGGCTTTCCCGTCAACTTGTGCGCCTCCATCGCTTGGTCTGCAGGCAACTTTTTTCTGATCATGCGGACAACAGCCTCGCCACTGGAATTTGCTAAAACGACCATAACATCAATGTCTTAGGCTGACAAGCTGAGACAGCTTTTAACTTCTGTACGCTTGGTTCGCCGGTCGTTACACGAAGGTCGATGTTGCCAAGTGACAACGGCCTGTAACCAGCGATTACAGGCCGTTGGGCAAGGGTCGACGCCGCGGATTATGCGTCAAGCAGGATGCGCAGCATGCGGCGCAGCGGCTCTGCCGCGCCCCACAGCAGTTGGTCGCCGATGGTGAAAGCACCGACATAGTCCGGGCCCATCGCCAGCTTGCGGATGCGGCCCACCGGGATGCCCAGCGTGCCGGTCACGGCCACGGGCGTCAGGTCCTTGAGCGTGGCTTCCTTGTTGTTGGGCACGACCTTTACCCAGGCGTTGTCGGCGGCGATCATGGCCTCGATGTCGGACAGCGGCACGTCCTTCTTGAGCTTGAAGGTCAGGGCCTGGCTGTGGCAGCGCATGGCGCCGATTCGCACGCAGAAGCCGTCCACCGGCGTTTCGGCCGTGCCGAACTGCGCGCCCTGGCCCAGGATCTTGTTGGTTTCGGCGCCTGCCTTCCATTCTTCGCGGCTGACACCGTTGCCCAGGTCCTTGTCGATCCAGGGGATCAGCGAGCCGCCCAGCGGCACGCCGAAGTTGGCGGTCTCGTCGGAAGTGAGTGATTGCTGCTTGGCGAGCACCTTGCGGTCGATTTCCAGGATGGCCGACTTGGGGTCGTCCAGCAGGCCGCGCACTTCGGCATTCAGAGTGCCGAACTGGGTCAGCAGCTCGCGCATGTGTTGTGCGCCACCGCCGGACGCCGCCTGGTAGGTCATGGAACTCATCCATTCGACCAGGCCCGCCTTGTACAGCGCGCCCACGCCCATCAGCATGCAGCTCACGGTGCAGTTGCCGCCGATCCAGTTCTTGCCGCCCTGAGTCAGGGCCTTCTGGATGACTGGCATGTTGACCGGGTCCAGGATGATGATCGCGTCATCCTTCATGCGCAGCGTGGATGCGGCGTCGATCCAGTGGCCGGTCCAGCCGGCGGCGCGCAGCTTGGGGAAGACTTCGGTCGTGTAGTCGCCGCCCTGGGCGGTGATGACGATATCGCACTTCTTCAGTGCGTCGATGTCGTACGCGTCCTTGAGGGTGGTTTCGTTCTTCGCCTGCGCCGGGGCCTTGCCGCCGGCGTTGGAGGTGGAGAAGAACACGGGCTCGATGAGGCCGAAGTCGCCTTCGGCCTGCATGCGGTCCATCAGGACCGAACCCACCATGCCGCGCCAACCGACGAGGCCTACGAGATTTCCAACCTTGCTCATCACTATCGCCCTTTCAGAAAGTTATCTGGTTTCCCCGGCTCGTCTGGCCGGGGAGGGCGCGCGACGAACCGGAGCTGTTAGCCCTTGGTAATGGTTTTGGTGATGGCGGCCACGACGGCGTCACCCATTTCGCGGGTGCCGACTTTGGTGGTGCCTTCAGAGTGGATGTCCGCCGTGCGCAGACCCGACGCGAGCACGTCTTTCACCGCGGATTCGATCCGGTCGGCGGCTTGGGTCTGGTTGAGGGAGAAGCGGAGCATCATGGCAGCGGACAGTATTGTAGCCAAAGGATTGGCAATGCCTTTGCCGGCGATGTCCGGTGCGCTGCCGTGACTCGGCTCGTACAGGCCCTGGTTGCTGGAGTTCAGGCTGGCCGAGGGCAGCATGCCGATGGAGCCCGTGAGCATCGCGGCCTCGTCGGACAGGATGTCGCCGAACATGTTGCCCGTCACCACGACGTCGAATTTCTTGGGCGCGCGCACCAGTTGCATCGCAGCGTTGTCCACGTACATGTGGTCCAGCTCGACGTCCGGATAGTCCTTGTGCACGTCGGTCACCACGTCCTTCCAGAACTGGAAGGTTTCCAGCACGTTGGCCTTGTCCACGCTGGTGACACGCTTGCTGCGTTTGCGTGCGGCCTCGAACGCGACGCGCGCGATGCGTTCGATCTCGGGGCGGCTGTAGCGCATGGTGTCGAAGGCTTCCTCGGCGCCGGGAAAGTGCCCGTCCACCGCCGTGCGGCGGCCGCGCGGCTGGCCGAAGTAAATGTCACCGGTCAGCTCGCGGATGATGAGGATGTCCAGGCCCGCGATCAGTTCGGGCTTGAGGCTGGACGCGCCCACGAGCTGCTCGTAGCAGATGGCGGGGCGGAAGTTGGCGAACAGGCCCAGGTTCTTGCGCAGGCCCAGGATGGCTTGCTCGGGGCGCAGGGGGCGGTCCAGCTTGTCGTATTTCCAGTCGCCGACGGCGCCGAACAGCACGGCGTCGGCGTCCTTGGCGAGCTTGAGCGTGGACTCGGGCAGCGGGTGGCCGTGCGCTTCGTACGCGGCGCCGCCGACCAGCGCGGTTTCCATCTCGAACTTCAGGTCCAGGACGTTGAGGACCTTGACGGCCTCGGCGACGATTTCGGTGCCGATGCCGTCACCGGGCAGGACTGCGATTTTCATGTTGCTTGTCTTTGTTGATTGAATCAGTAGCGGTCAGCCGGCCAGCGTCTGGGCCAGCCAGGGCTTTTGCGCAAGGCGTTGGGCTTCGAAGGCGCGGATTTTGTCGGACTGGCGCAGTGTCAGGCCGATGTCGTCAAAGCCATTGAGCAGGCAGTAGCGGCGAAACGCCTGCACGTCGAACGGGATTTCCTCGCCCTGGGGGCGCACGATGACCTGGCGTTCCAGGTCGATCGTGAGCTGGTAGCCCGGGAAGGCCGCCACTTCGTTGAACAGCTGGTCCACCGTGGCTTCGGGCAGCACGATGGGCAGCAGACCGTTCTTGAAGCTGTTGTTGAAGAAGATGTCGGCGAAGCTGGGCGCGATGATGGCGCGAAAGCCATACTGGTCCAGCGCCCACGGCGCGTGCTCGCGTGACGAGCCGCAGCCAAAGTTCTTGCGCGCCAGCAGCACGGACGCACCGGCATAGCGCGGCTGGTTCAGCACGAAATCGGGGTTGGGCTTGCGGCTGGCCGGATCCTGGCCGGGCTCGCCCGGGTCCAGGTAGCGCCATTCGTCGAACAGGTTGGGACCGAATCCGGTCTTGCGGATCGACTTGAGGAACTGCTTGGGGATGATGGCGTCGGTGTCGACGTTGGCGCGGTCCATGGGCGCGACCAGGCCCTTGTGCACGGTGAATTTCTGCATGTGTTTCTCCCTCGCGCCTCAGGCGAACTTGCGAACATCAACGAAATGGCCGTGGACCGCGGCAGCAGCAGCCATGGCCGGGCTGACCAGATGCGTGCGCCCACCGGCGCCCTGGCGGCCTTCGAAGTTTCGGTTGCTGGTGGAGGCGCAGCGCTCGCCCGGTTCCAGCCGGTCGGCGTTCATGGCCAGGCACATGGAGCAACCCGGCTCACGCCATTCGAAGCCCGCGGCCTTGAAGATTTCATGCAGGCCTTCGCGCTCGGCCTGCTCCTTCACCACGCCGGAGCCCGGCACGACCATGGCCAGCTTGACGTTCCTGGCGACCTTCTGGCCCAGCTTCTTGACGATGGCTGCGGCCTCGCGCATGTCCTCGATACGGCTGTTCGTGCATGAGCCGATGAACACCTTGTCCACATGGATGTCGTCCAGCGCCTTGCCCGGTTCCAGGCCCATGTAGGTCAGCGCGCGCTCGATGGCGCCGCGCTTGACGGCGTCCTTTTCTTTGTCGGGGTCCGGCACGCGCGCGTCCACGCCCAGCACCATTTCGGGCGACGTGCCCCAGGTGACCTGCGGAATGATCTGCGTGGCGTCCAGCTCGACAATGGTGTCGAACTTGGCGTCGGGGTCGGACTGCAGGGTCTTCCAGTAGGCGACGGCCTGGTCCCATTCGACGCCCCTGGGTGCCAGCGGCCGGCCCTTGACGTAGTCGATGGTCTTGTCGTCCACCGCGACCAGGCCTGCGCGCGCGCCGCCTTCGATCGCCATGTTGCAGACGGTCATGCGCCCTTCCATGCTGAGGCCGCGGATCGCGGAACCCGCGAACTCGATGGTGTAGCCCGTGCCACCGGCCGTGCCGATGCGTCCGATGATGGCCAGCACGATGTCCTTGGCCGTCACGCCGGGGGCGAGCTTGCCGTCGACCTTGACCAGCATGTTCTTTGCTTTTTTGGCCAGCAGCGTCTGCGTGGCCATGACGTGTTCGACCTCGCTGGTGCCGATGCCGTGGGCCAGCGCGCCGAACGCGCCGTGCGTGGAGGTGTGCGAGTCGCCGCAGACCACGGTCATGCCCGGCAGCGTGGCGCCCTGCTCGGGCCCCATCACGTGCACGATGCCCTGCTGCCTGGACAGGAACGGAAAGAACGCGGCCGCGCCGAATTCGGCGATGTTCTTGTCCAGCGTTGTGACCTGTTCCTTGCTGATGGGATCGGTGATGCCGTCGTAGCCGCGTTCCCAGCCGGTGGTGGGCGTGTTGTGGTCGGCCGTGGCCACGATGGAGCTGATGCGCCAGACCTTGCGGCCGGCCTCGCGCAGGCCTTCAAAGGCCTGCGGACTTGTGACTTCATGGACCAGATGGCGGTCGATGTAGAGGATGGACGTGCCGTCCTCTTCGGTGTGGACGACGTGTTCGTCCCAGATCTTGTCGTAAAGGGTGCGTCCCATGGTTTCCTCGTGGAGTGGCTCGGATTTTATTCAGTGGTTTGTCCGGTGGCCCCGGCGCTGCCGCGCAGGTGATCCACCAGCAGGCGCGCTGTGACGGGCAGCGTGGAGAAGTCGCGTGCCAGCAGCTCGATGCGCCGCGTGGCCCAGGCATCGGCCAGCGGCACGCAGACCAGGCGGCTGGCACCGCGCACAAGCTCAAACGCGCGCTGCGGCATGACGCCCACGCCCAGGCCGTTGTCGATCATGCGGCACATGGTGTCCAGGCCCGACACGCGGATGCGTAGGCGAATCATGCGGCCGGCCTGCTGCGCGGCCTGGTGCATGGACAGGTAGATGGAGCTGTTGGCGTGCAAGCCCACGTGGTCGAAGGCCAGTGTGTCCACGAAGGGCACGGCGGCCTGTTCCCGCAGCGCATGGCCTTGCGGCACCACCAGCACCAGCCGGTCCTGCCGGTAAGGAAACGTCTGCAATTCACCGAGCGCTGCGCGGCCCAGGCCGCCGGAGTTGCATACGCCCAGGTCAGCCGCGCCTTCCTGCACGGCGCGGGCGACCTCGGTAGACAGGTGTTCTTCCAGGTCGATCTTGACCTCGCCATGCCGGCGGATGAAGTCGCCCAGGTCCTCGGGCAGGAACTGCACCACGGCCGAAATGCTGGCGTGGATGCGCACGTGGCCGCGCACGCCGTCGGCGTATTCGCTGAGCTCGGCCTGCATTTTTTCCAGGCCGAACAACACGGTGCGCGCATGGTGAAGCAGGCTTTCGCCAGCCGGAGTCAGACTCACGCCTCGGGTGTGCCGGTATAGCAGTGGGGTCTGGAGCGTGGTTTCCAGATCGGACAGGCGCTTGCTGACCGCAGACGCTGCAATGAATTCGCGCTCGGCAGCGCGACCGATGCTGCCGAGCTCGCACACCGCCACGAACAGCTGGAGCGAGGTCAGGTCGACGCGGCGGGCAAAATTGCGGTCAGAAGGCTTCACGAGGATTTTTCATCGCGAATGGCGATGTGAGAATGCCATTTTCCCTCTTGGTTGATGTTCTCATCATCGCGAATGGAGATGACTCTGTTGCCGGAAGGGGTGGGCCAAGTCGGTTCTTCAGGCCGCGCGTCGCCGCCATCCGACGAGCCGATGTCTGTCGCCACGCCCGTAGAATGAATTGATACTTTCAAGTTACTGGCGTAAGCATGAGCATGGATGTCGACGCTTTCCATCAATCCCTGTGGCGGTGCGATCTGGATGCCGCAGCCGCGCTTCTGGACAGCGTTCATTCGCAGGAGTCGGGCAGCCCCGACTACCTGAAACATCGGGCGGACCTGCTGCATCGCGCCAGTGACTTTGCTGCCGCGCTGGAGCTTTACCTTGAGCTCGGCAAGGTTCATCCGTCCTATCTGTGGCATCGCTATCCGCTCGTCGATGCCTGCGCGCATCTGGGCCTTGGCTCGCTTGCCGTTTCGGAGCTGCAGAGCATGGTCGAAAGGTCGACGCTACCGGCGGGTGTAGCCAATCAGATCTTTGCCGAAGGGTGGATGCCGCTGGGCATGGACGCTGAGATCCAGTCGCTGGATCGCAACCACAGCCACGGACCGTCTGACCAGCAGATGCTGCTGATGATGCAGGGGCAAAGCCGGATGCGCAGCGCGGGTATCGCCGCAGGTCTGCCGGACTACCGCGCGGGCTATTGCGTGCCGGACGCCTGGCGCATGTCCTATCCGCAAATGGCACATGAGCTGCCTTCGTATTGGTATGGACAGCACGAGTTGCCTCGCCAGCTCGTCGTTCAAGGCCGTGGCGGAATGGGAGACTATCTGCAATGGCTGCGCTATGTGCCTCTGCTGGAAGCCATGGGCGTCACTGTCCAGTACGGCCAGGCCCTGCCGGGACTGCAATGCCTTCCGGTGGAAGATGACCGCGGCGTAAGGGCCCTGCATGAGTATGGCTATTACCTGGGCGGCGCCGGGACGTCCCTGTGGACGGACCCGTTCACGCTGTTCGCAGCGCTGTTTCCTGTCGTCGGGTACGCCGCCGCGCCGCGCTATCTGGCGCTGACCCATCCGAAGAGGACCGCACTCTTGCAGGCGCAGGTGCGTCGCCAGGCCGGTGGCAAGCCTTGCGTGGGCCTGTTCTGGTCGGCCAACGAAAGCCCGGGCCCGTTCGGTGGCCGTAGCCTGACGTTGCAGCACCTGTCTGCACTGCTGGAGATGGAGGACGTGCATTGGGTGATCTTCCAGCGCGGATGCCAGCGCGAGCGCTGGTTGCGGGACGAGCGATGCACTGACGCGGCCCGGTACACGACCGTGCCCGCATCTATGTCTTATGGCGACAGCATTGGTTTTGCGTCGCAGCTGGATGCGCTCGTATGTATCGATAGCGGCTTGCTGCATGCCTGCGCCGCCCTGGCCACGCCGTGCGTGCTTGTGGGCAATGTGGCGACCGAATGGCGTTGGGAGTCCGGAGCCCGGACCGGCTGGTATCCCACGGTGTCGATCGTGCGCGCGCCGCGGCTGGGCGCCTGGGGTGAGGCCGCCAGCGAGGTGGGCCGTACGCTTGGCAGGATTCTGCCCCGATGATTTTGGGGTGCGGCGCATACCCTCGTGGGCATGAAAAAGGCCCGCGCAAGGCGGGCCTCGACGGGGCGCGGAATGTTCAGCGCTGTCCGATCGGCTTGACGTCGCGGCGCGTCGAACCCGTGAACAGCTGGCGCGGACGGCCGATCTTGTACTCGGGGTCGCCGATCATTTCATTGAGCTGCGCAATCCAGCCCACGGTGCGGGCCAGCGCGAAGATCGCCGTGAACAGCGACACGGGGATGCCGATGGCGCGCTGCACGATGCCCGAATAGAAGTCCACGTTCGGGTAGAGCTTGCGCTGCACGAAGTAGTCGTCTTCCAGGGCGATCTTTTCCAGCGCCATGGCCAGCTTGAACAGCGGGTCGTTTTCCAGGCCCAGCTCGCCCAGCACTTCCTTGCAGGTTTCCTGCATGAGCTTGGCGCGCGGGTCGTAGTTCTTGTACACGCGGTGGCCGAAGCCCATGAGCTTCACGCCGGAGGACTTGTCCTTGACCTTTTCCATGAAGTCGCCGACCTTGGCGACACCGCCCATGGCCTGGATTTCTTCCAGCATGTTCAGGCACGCCTCGTTGGCGCCGCCGTGGGCCGGACCCCACAGGCAGGCCACGCCCGCGGCAATCGCCGCGAACGGGTTGGTTCCGGACGAGCCGCACAGGCGCACGGTGGAGGTGGATGCGTTTTGCTCGTGGTCGGCGTGCAGGATGAAGATGCGGTCCAGCGCCTTTTCGATGATGGGGCTGACCTTGTACTCCTCGCACGGCGTGGCGAACATCATGTGCAGGAAGTTGCCGGCGTAGCTCAGCGAATTCTTGGGGTACATGTACGGCTGGCCGATGCTGTACTTGTAGGCCATGGCGACCAGCGTGGGCATCTTGGCGATCAGGCGGATCGCCGCGATCTCGCGGTGCTGCGGGTTGTTGATGTCGGTGCTGTCGTGATAGAACGCCGACAGGCCACCCACCAGGCCGGTCATGACGGCCATGGGGTGCGCGTCACGGCGGAAGCCGCGCAGGAAGAACTGCATCTGCTCGTTGACCATGGTGTGGTTGGTCACGCGCGAAACGAAGTCGGTCTTCTGCGCTTCGTTGGGCAGCTCTCCGTACAGCAGCAGGTGGCAGGTTTCCAGGAAGTCGCAGTTCACCGCGAGCTGCTCGATGGGGTAGCCGCGGTACAGCAGCTCGCCCTTGTCGCCGTCGATGTAGGTGATGGCCGATTGCGTTGCCGCTGTGGACAGGAAGCCCGGGTCATAGGTGAACATGCCGGTCTGCGCATACAGCTTGCGGATGTCGATGACGTCCGGGCCGATGCTGCCGTGGTACACGGGCAGGTCGACGCTGGGACTGCCGTTGGAAAACGACAGGGTGGCTTTGTTGTCGGCAAGTTTCATTTCCGGTTTCCTAGAGAGTTGCTTTCCCAATCATCTGGCACTGTGCGGTCCCGTGGCGTCGGGGCTTCAGGTCCGCAGCAGTTCCAGCACTTGTCTGACTTCTTCTGTATTTGTTTCGCCCTGCGGTTCACTGCGCCGAAGCAGCAGGTCCAGCAGGTCGTTGTCTGCCAAATCCATCAACACGTTCAGGCCTTCGGCCTGCGACACGGTCAGCTGCGATCCGTGCCGGGTGAAGAACCGCTCGATGAACAGGTCGTTTTCGAGCAGGCCGCGGCGGCATCGCCACTTCAGCTTGCTCAGTGCCCGTTCGTCGAGTAGCTCTTCAGTCATGTCCTGGATGGTCACACCGCGCGGCGGACCATCAACTCCTTGATCTTGCCGATCGCCATGGTCGGGTTCAGTCCCTTCGGGCACACATCCACGCAGTTCATGATGGTGTGGCAGCGGAACAGGCGATACGGGTCCTCGAGGTTGTCCAGGCGGTCGGCGGTGGCTTCGTCGCGGCTGTCGGCGATGAAGCGGTAGGCCTGCAGCAGGCCGGCGGGGCCCACGAACTTGTCCGGGTTCCACCAGAAGCTCGGGCAGCTGGTGGAGCAGCTCGCGCACAGGATGCACTCGTACAGGCCGTTGAGTTCCTCGCGTTCCTCGGGCGACTGCAGGCGCTCGGTTTCGGGCGGCACGTTGTCGTTGACCAGGTACGGCTTGATCGAGTTGTACTGCTTGAAGAACTGCGTCATGTCCACGATCAGGTCGCGGATCACGGGCAGGCCCGGCAGCGGCTTGAGCACGATGGTGCCCTTGAGCGTGTTCATGTTGGTCAGGCACGCCAGGCCGTTCTTGCCGTTGATGTTCATGGCGTCGGAGCCGCAGACGCCTTCGCGGCACGAGCGGCGGAACGACAGCGTGGGGTCCTGCGCCTTGAGCTTCATCAGCGCGTCCAGCAGCATGCGCTCGTGGCCGTCGAGCTCGATCTCGACGGTCTGCATGTAGGGCTTGGCGTCCTTGTCCGGGTCATAACGGTAGATCTGGAAAGTGCGTTTTTGCATGGTGGGTGTCCGTTCTTTGAATCTAGGCGCTTTGCGTCGGGTGCGGAAGTACGTACTAGAACGTACGGACCTTCGGCGGCACCGTGTCCACTGTCAGCGGCTTGAGGTTGACCGGCTTGTACGTCAGGCTGTTGCTCGCGCTGTGCCACAGCGTGTGCTTCATCCAGTTGGCGTCGTCGCGACCCAGCGGCGAGACCGGATCGTCGGCGGGCTTTTCGTAGTCGTACACCGTGTGGGCGCCGCGGCATTCGCGGCGTGCTGCGGCCGACACCATGGTGGCCTGCGCGCATTCGATGAGGTTTTCGACTTCCAGCGCCTCGATGCGGGCGGTGTTGAAGACCTTGGACTTGTCCTTGAGCGTGATGCCCTTGACGCGCTCGCGCAGCGCGGCGATCTTGGCCACGCCTTCGTCCATGCTCTCCTGCGTGCGGAACACGCCGGCGTGCTGCTGCATGCTGGCGCGGATGTCGTTGGCCACGTCCTGGGCGTATTCACCGCCGGTGGATGCTTCGTAGTGGTTCAGGCGTGCCAGCGTGAAGTCGGCAGCACCGGCCGGCAGGTCCTTGAACGACTTGGACTTGCTGGCGTATTCGACGATGTGGTTGCCCGCGGCGCGGCCGAACACCAGCAGGTCCAGCAGCGAGTTGGTGCCCAGGCGGTTGGCACCGTGCACGCTCACGCACGAGCATTCGCCCACGGCGTACAGGCCGTTGACGACCTGGTTGTGCACGTCGCCGTTCTGCACGACGACCTGGCCGTTGATATTGGTCGGGATGCCGCCCATCTGGTAGTGGATGGTGGGCACGACGGGAATCGGCTCGCGCGTGATGTTCACGTTGGCAAAGTTCACGCCGATCTCGTACACCGACGGCAGGCGCTTGTGGATGGTGTCCGCGCCCAGGTGGTCGAGCTTGAGCAGGATGTAGTCCTTGTTCGGACCGCAGCCACGGCCTTCCTTGATTTCCTGGTCCATGCAGCGCGACACGAAATCACGCGGTGCCAGGTCCTTCAGCGTGGGCGCATAGCGCTCCATGAAGCGTTCGCCGTTGCTGTTGAGCAGGATCGCGCCTTCGCCGCGGCAGCCTTCGGTCAGCAGCACGCCCGCGCCGGCCACGCCGGTGGGGTGAAACTGCCAGAACTCCATGTCCTGCAGCGGGATACCGGAGCGTGCCGCCATGCCCAGACCGTCGCCGGTGTTGATGAAGGCGTTGGTCGATGCGGCAAAAATTCGTCCTGCACCGCCGGTGGCCAGCAGCACGGTCTTGGCATGCAGCACGTGCAGGTCGCCGGTTTCCATTTCCAGTGCCGTCACGCCGACCACGTCGCCTTCGGCGTCGCGGACCAGGTCCATGGCCATCCACTCGACGAAGAAGCTGGTCTTGGCCTTGACGTTCTGCTGGTACAGCGTGTGCAGCATGGCGTGGCCGGTGCGGTCGGCCGCGGCGCAGGCGCGCTGCACGGGCTTTTCGCCGTAGTTGGCCGTGTGGCCGCCGAACGGACGCTGGTAGATCGTGCCGTCGGGGTTGCGGTCGAACGGCATGCCCATGTGCTCCAGGTCGTACACGACCTTGGGCGCTTCACGGCACATGAATTCGATGGCGTCCTGGTCGCCGAGCCAGTCGGAGCCCTTGACGGTGTCGTAGAAGTGGTAGTGCCAGTTGTCCTCGGACATGTTGCCCAGCGACGCGCCGATGCCGCCCTGCGCGGCGACGGTGTGCGAACGGGTGGGGAACACCTTGGACAGCACGGCGACGTTCAGGCCGGCGCGTGCCAGCTGCAGCGACGCGCGCATGCCCGAGCCGCCCGCGCCGACGATAACGACGTCGAACTTGCGCGTGGTGATGTTGTTGCTTGTGTAGCTCATGGTTCGTGGGTCTCGTTATGCGTTCGCGTTCACAGGCGCCACAGGGCCTGGATGGCCCAGCCGGCGCAGCCGGTCAGCCAGACGATCGTGAAGATCTGCAGGGCCAGGCGGATGCCGACAGGCTTGACGTAGTCCATCCACACGTCGCGCATGCCCACCCAGACGTGCCACAGGAGCGCAGCGATGACCGTGAAGGTCAGGACCTTCATCCATTGGGCGGCAAAGATGCCGGCCCACTTGTCGTAGCCGATCGGGCCGCGGCTGAAGATGACCTGGGCCAGCACGATGATGGTGAACAGGGCCATCAGGCCCGCGGTGACGCGCTGGCTGAGCCAGTCGCGCAGGCCGTAGTGGGCGCCGGTGACGACGCGTTTGGAGCCGTAGTTGACAGACATTCTGGTGCTCCTTGTTTAGTACAGGCCGAACAGCTTGGCGCCCAGCACCACGGCGAGCAGGATGCTCAGACCCAGGGTGACGGTCGCGGAGGTTCTGCCGAATTCCTTGCTGACTGCCTTGTGGCTGACGTCCATCCACAGGTGGCGGATGCCGGCGATGAAGTGGTGCAGGTACGCCCAGATCAGGGCCAGGGCCACGAGCTTGATGAACCAGCCGGGCACAAAACCAAGGCCGCTGTTGAAAGCGGCCTTGAAGCGTGCAAACGAGTATTCGGAGGAGACGGAGGTGTCGAACATCCAGATGATGAAGGGCATCAGCAGGAACATCAGCACGCCGCTGACGCGGTGCAGGATGGACACCCAACCCGCGGCCGGCAGCCGGTAGGTCGGCAGGTCGCTCAGGGCGTTGATGTTGCGGAATTCAGGCCGCTTTTTGGCTAGCTCGGACATGGGAACTTTCGTGGGATTTGATGTAACCGCTTGGTAATTTGTCAGAAGCAGACAACCCAAAATTCTATTGCAACGCACAAAGCTGACGCCGGGGTTTCAACTTTGTCGAGCAAACCGCTCAGTTTGTGCGGGTCTCAGCTCAACGCATTGCGGTAGTGGTGGGTGTCGGTGCGGTAGACGCCGCGGCGCAGCTCCATGGGCACGTCGTTGTAGGTGTAAGCCAGGCGTTCAACGCTCAGCAGCGGCGTTCCGGATGCGACCTGCAGCAGTTGCGCCTGCTGCGCATCAGCCGCGATGGCGCGGATTTTTTCGTCGGCGCGCACCATGCGCACACCGAATTCGACCTCGAACATCGCATAGGTCGGGCCCTGGTAGCCGGCCATCTGCTCGGCGCTCAGGCCCTTGAATGCCGTGCCGGGGAGCCAGAAGTCTTCAAGAATGGTGGGGACGCCACCAAACGACAGCACGCGGCGCACCTGCAGAACGGCGTCGCCCGAGCGCAGCGCCAGCGCGCGGGCGACTTCGGCACTGGCGCGTACGCGCCGGCATTCGACGATGTGTCGTTGCGCCGGCCCCTCGCTGCCCTGATCGCCGCTGTCGGGCATGAGCTTGAGGAAGCGGTACTGCACGTGCTGTTCGGCATGCGTGGCCACGAAGGTGCCCTTGCCCTGGCGGCGCACAACCAGATTCTCTGCCGCCAGGTCGTCAATGGCCTTGCGCACCGTGCCCTGGCTCACGCGAAAGCGGGCGGCCAGGTCCATCTCGCTGGGGATGGCTTCGCCCGGCTTCCATTCGCCGGCCTGCAGGCTCTGCAGGATCAGGCCCTTGATCTGCTGGTACAGGGGGCTGAAGGCAGGCGTGGCCTGCGCGGGCGCATCAATGCCCAACGCGCTGTCCGCAGGCGTGAGGGGTGTGGAATGGGCCATCGCTGTGGGCTGGAAAAACGGCTTCGGAATGCGGCTTGAAAGTCAGCGAATCATATCTTATATAAGACATAAGACAAATTGACGCCTCAGGGTTTTCGCGGGTAAACTCGCCGCCTGTCACGGATGCCAGCCGGCCAGTCGCCAGCGGGGCATCCCAAGGCCAGTTTCACCACACTACCTCCCGGAGATTTCCCATGAGCAAAAAGCCCGTCCGCGTTGCCGTCACTGGCGCCGCAGGCCAGATCGGTTACGCCCTGCTGTTTCGCATCGCCTCGGGCGAAATGCTCGGCAAGGACCAGCCGGTGATCCTGCAACTGCTGGAGATCCCCGACGAGAAGGCACAAAAGGCGCTCAAAGGCGTGATGATGGAACTGGAAGACTGCGCCTTCCCGCTGCTGGCCGGCATGGAAGCCCACAGCGACCCGATGACCGCCTTCAAGGACACCGACTACGCCCTGCTGGTCGGCGCCCGTCCCCGCGGCCCCGGCATGGAGCGTGCCGACCTGCTGGCCGCCAATGCCCAGATCTTCACGGCCCAGGGCAAGGCACTGAACGCAGTGGCCAGCCGCAACGTCAAGGTTCTGGTGGTCGGCAACCCCGCCAACACCAACGCCTACATCGCCATGAAGAGCGCGCCCAGCCTGCCGCGCGAGAACTTCACTGCCATGCTGCGCCTGGACCACAACCGCGCCGCCAGCCAGATCGCCGCCAAGACCGGCGGCAAGGTCGGCGAAATTGAAAAGCTGACGGTGTGGGGCAACCATTCGCCCACCATGTACGCCGACTACCGCTTTGCCTCCATCGGCGGCAAGAGCGTGAAGGACGCCATCAACGACCAGGTCTGGAACGCCGATACCTTCCTGCCCACCGTGGGCAAGCGCGGCGCTGCGATCATCGAGGCACGTGGCCTGTCGTCGGCTGCGTCGGCCGCCAACGCCGCCATCGACCACATGCGTGACTGGGCCCTGGGCTCCAACGGCAAGTGGGTCACCATGGGCGTGCCGTCCAACGGCGACTATGGCATCCCCAAGGACGTGATGTTCGGCTTCCCGGTCACCACCAAGGACGGCAAGTACGAAATCGTTCAGGGCCTGGAAATCGACGCGTTCAGCCAGGAGCGCATCAACAAGACGCTGAAGGAACTGCAGGACGAGCAGGCCGGCGTCGCCCACCTGCTGTGAAATGACCCGCCCCCGAAGCGCCTTCGGCGCCTCCCCCTCAAGGGGGCGCCCCCAGCGGCCCGGCAAAGCCGGTTCCGCGGCGGCGCGCGATGGCGCGGTGGGCATTCGAGGTTTGGTTTGATGCATCCGCGCGACGTACTCCTGGGCGCCCAGGCACAGACCGGCGTTCTGCCGGTTTGCGACCACTACAGCGGCGTCGAGGCGCGCATGCGCAAGAGCCTGCAATTGCAGGCCGAGATGACACAGGAGTTCGGCGCCTGCGTGTTCGACGTGACGCTGGATTGCGAGGATGGCGCACCCGTGGGCGGCGAGGCCGACCATGCGGCGCTGGTCGTGGCGCTGGCCAACGGCGCGGCGCCCGGTGCGCGCGTGGGCGTGCGGGTGCATGCGGTGGACCACCCGGCCTTTGAACAGGACATTGCGACCATTGCGCGGCAGGCCGGGCACCGGCTGACCCACATCATGGTGCCCAAGGTCGAGTCGGCGGACGACGTGGCGCTGGCTGCCGCGGCGCTGGACACGGCGGGCGCCAACGGGTTGCCGCTGCAGGTGCTGGTCGAATCGCCGGCCGCCGTGCACCGGGTCTTTGACATTGCCGCGCATCCGCGCGTGCAGTCCGTGAGCTTCGGTCTCATGGACTTCGTGTCGGCCCACGGCGGCGCGATCGGCGCCGATGCCATGGGCTCGGCGGGGCAATTCAGCCACCCGCTGGTGGTGCGGGCCAAGCTGGAAATTGCCGCGGCCTGCCATGCCCACGGCAAGGTGCCGTCGCATTGCGTGGTGACAGAATTCACCGACACGCAGGCCATGCGCGCTGCGGCGCGGCGTGCCGCCAGCGAGCTCGGCTACACCCGCATGTGGAGCATTCACCCCGCGCAGATCCGGCCCATCCTGGAAGCCTTTGCGCCGGGCGAAGACGAGATTGAAAAGGCCACAAAAATAACAGCAGCTGCCGAACAGGCCGGATGGGCACCCATCAGCCTGGACGGACAGCTGCATGACAGGGCAAGTTACCGTTACTTCTGGCAGGTGCTGGAGAGGGCATACCGCACCGGAAGAGCATTGCCCGCGCAAGCGCGGGGCTGGTTTGCAGCCCCTTGACCATCACATCCTGGAGACATTCCCATGAAAGCCCTCGGTTCTGCCCTCGTCCTCGCCCTGCTGGCCGCCGCGCCGGTGGCGGTTGTGGCGCAATCTGCCGTACAGGCCAAGCCTGCTGCCGCCAAGCCAGCGGCCAAACCGGCGCCCAAACTGGCGCCTTCCGCCCAGAAAGCTGTCGAGGAAGTCACCCCTATCGATGACGATCCGGACATCAAGCTGTCGCCGGCGGATCTGGAGATTGCCAAGCAGGTTCATGTGGGCGAAATTCCCTGCGAGCTGGGCGCGACCGTGCATGTACGGCCTGCGCGCCGCGACGGCATCTTCCTGCTGACCACCAAGGGCCACCGCTTTCTCATGCATCCCGTGGAAAGCCGTACCGGCGCCATCCGTCTGGAAGACCCCAAGCGTGGCGCGCTGTGGCTGCAGCTGGGCAACAAATCCATGTTGATGAGCCAGAAGCTCGGGCAGCGTCTGGCCGACGAGTGCATGAACCCTGCCCAGCTCGCCGTGAACGAAGCACTCAAGAAAAACCCGGCACCGAGCTTGCTTGAGCCGCTGCCCGGACCCCAGACCACGTCGCCGGCGAAGACCGGCCCCAATTGACCCCCCGAAGTTTTTGATTTGAACGGAGAACCCCATGCTGAAAGCCTATCGTGAACACGCCGCCGAACGCGCCGCGCTCGGCATCCCCCCGCTGCCGCTGTCGGCCCAGCAGGTGGCGGACCTGATCGAGCTCATCAAGAACCCGCCGGCGGGCGAAGAGGCTTTCCTCATGGAACTGCTGACCTACCGCGTGCCGCCGGGCGTGGACGACGCGGCCAAGGTCAAGGCCAGCTTCCTGGCCGCCGTGGCGCACGGCGATCTGAAGGTCGGCCTGGTCTCCAAGGCCAAGGCGACCGAGCTGCTGGGCACCATGGTGGGCGGCTACAACGTTCACCCGCTGATCGAGCTGCTGGACGACGCCGAAGTGGCGGCTATCGCGGCAGAAGCGCTCAAGAAGACGCTCCTGATGTTCGACTACTTCAACGACGTGGCCGACAAGGCGCGCGCGGGCAACGCCCACGCCAAGGCCGTGATGCAAAGCTGGGCCGATGCCGAGTGGTTCACCAGCCGCCCCGAAGTCGAAAAGAAAATCACCGTCACCGTCTTCAAGGTGCCCGGCGAGACCAACACCGACGACCTGTCGCCCGCGCCTGATGCGTGGAGCCGCCCGGACATTCCGCTGCACTACCTGGCCATGCTGAAGAACACGCGCGAGGGCGCGGCCTTCAAGCCCGAGGAAGACGGCAAGCGCGGCCCCATGGCCTTCATCGACGAGCTCAAGAAGAAGGGCCACGTCGTGGCCTATGTTGGCGATGTGGTGGGCACGGGTTCCAGCCGCAAATCGGCCACCAACAGCGTGATCTGGGCCACGGGCCAGGACATTCCGTTCGTGCCGAACAAGCGCTTTGGCGGCGTCACGCTGGGCGGCAAGATCGCGCCGATCTTCTTCAACACGCAGGAAGACTCCGGCTCGCTGCCGATCGAGGTGGACGTGAGCAAGCTCGAAATGGGCGATGTGGTCGAGGTCTATCCCTACGACGGCAAGATCCTGAAGGACGGCAACGTGATGGCCGCCTTCAGCCTCAAGAGCGACGTGCTGCTGGACGAAGTGCGCGCCGGCGGCCGCATCAACCTGATCATCGGCCGCAGCCTGACGGCCAAGGCGCGCGAATTCCTGGGCCTGGCCGCGAGCACCGCGTTCCGCCTGCCGCAGGCGCCCGCTGCCAGCACCAAGGGCTTCACGCTCGCCCAGAAGATGGTCGGCCGCGCCTGCGGCCTGCCGGTCGCCAATGGCGTGCAGCAGGGCATCCGCCCCGGCACATACTGCGAACCCAAGATGACCACCGTGGGCAGCCAGGACACGACCGGTCCCATGACGCGCGACGAACTGAAGGACCTGGCCTGCCTGGGCTTTTCCGCCGACATGGTCATGCAGTCGTTCTGCCACACGGCCGCGTACCCCAAGCCCGTGGACGTCAAGACGCACCGCGAACTGCCGGCCTTCATCAGCAACCGTGGCGGCGTGGCCCTGCGCCCGGGCGACGGCGTGATCCACAGCTGGCTGAACCGCCTGCTGCTGCCCGACACCGTGGGCACGGGCGGCGACAGCCACACGCGCTTCCCCATCGGCATCAGCTTCCCGGCCGGCTCGGGCCTGGTGGCCTTTGGCGCGGCCACCGGCGTGATGCCGCTGGACATGCCTGAAAGCGTGCTCGTGCGCTTCAAGGGCCAGATGCAGCCCGGCGTCACGCTGCGCGATCTGGTGCATGCCATTCCGCTGTACGCGATCCGCCAGGGCCTGCTGACGGTGGCCAAGCAGGGCAAGATCAATGTGTTCTCCGGCCGCGTGCTCGAGATCGAAGGCCTGCCTGACCTGAAGGTCGAACAGGCGTTCGAGCTGTCCGACGCGTCGGCCGAGCGTTCGGCCGCCGGCTGCACGATCAAGCTCAACCCCGAGCCGATCAAGGAATACCTCACCAGCAACATCGTGCTGATGAAGAACATGATCGCCGACGGCTACGCCGACAAGCGCAGCCTGGAGCGCCGCATCAAGGCCGTGGAAGCCTGGCTTGCCAAGCCCGACCTGCTGGAAGCCGACAAGGACGCCGAGTACGCCGCCGTGATCGAGATCGACCTGGCCGACATCACCGAGCCCATCGTCTGCTGCCCCAACGACCCGGACGACGCCAAGCTGCTGTCCGACGTGGCTGGCGCCAAGATCGACGAAGCCTTCATCGGCTCGTGCATGACCAACATCGGTCACTTCCGCGCCGCGGCCAAGCTGCTGGGCGGCCAGCGCGACATTCCGGTCAAGCTGTGGGTCGCGCCGCCGACCAAGATGGACCAGAACGAGCTGATCAAGGAAGGCCACTACTCGGCGTTCGGCACGGCCGGCGCGCGCACCGAAATGCCCGGCTGCTCGCTGTGCATGGGCAACCAGGCCCAGGTGCGCGAAGGCGCGACGGTGATCTCCACCTCGACCCGCAACTTCCCCAACCGCCTGGGCAAGAACACCAACGTGTACCTGGGCTCGGCCGAGCTGGCCGCCATTGCCTCGCGCCTGGGCCGCCTGCCGACCAAGGAAGAGTACCTGAAGGAAATGGGCATCATCGACGCCGACAAGGGCAGCGTCTACCGCTACATGAACTTCGACCAGATCCAGGAATACAGGGAAGTGGCCGACGGCGTGACGGTTTGATTGCCTTCACAATCCGCGATGAAAGGCGGCCTTCGGGCCGCCTTTTTCATTCCGGCCGGGCCATGTGCTGCAGCGCCTCGCGCGTGAAATCGTCCGCCGGAAAGAACGTCTCCAGCGCCAGCTCCTGCAGCGTCACATCCACCGGCGTGCCGAAGATCGTGATGGTGCTGATGAAGCTGAGCACGCCGTGCGGGGTGGCCAGCTTGAAGGGCATGACCACGCCGGGATGCTCGCCCTCCAGGTGCACGCCGCCGGCCGGCACAGGCAGGGCGCGCAGTTCGTCCAGCAGGGCGGCCAGCACCGGGTCCGCGGTGGCGGCGATCTGCTGGCGCAGCCGCTCGAACAGGTGGGCGCGCCACTGCCCCAGGTTGACGATGTGCGGCGCCAGGCCTTCCGGGTGCAGGCTCAGGCGCAGCACGTTGACGGGGGGCTGGACCAGCGCGGGGCTGGCCATTGCCATCAGACGGGGCACGAGCGCGTTGTAGCTCACCAGGTTCCAGTGCCGGTCCACGGCCAGCGCCGGAAAGGGCTCGTGGCTTTTCAGGATCAGCTCCACCGCCTGCCGGGCAGCGGCCAGCGCCGGGTCGTCCAGCGCGCGCTCCCGGTACATGGGGGCGTAGCCCGCGGCCACCAGCAGGCTGTTGCGCTCGCGCAGCGGCACGCCCAGCCGCTCGGTCAGGCGCAATACCATCTCGCGGCTGGGCACGGAGCGGCCGGTTTCCATGAAGCTCAAATGGCGGGTGGAGATGTCGGCTTCGTCGGCCAGGTCCAGCTGGCTCAGGCGCCGGTGCTGGCGCCAGTGGCGCAACTGTTCTCCAAAGGGACGGGGAGCGAGCGCGTTGTTCATGCGTTGCATGTTAGGCCGTGGCGCGACGCAAGGCCATTACCCTTCACGTCATGTTTGTTTGACATCGGTCGCCCACGGGCGCCGCCATGCGCTGCACAATGGCAGCAAACAATCGCCTCAGGAGAGCCGGCCATGACCCACGCGTTTGCCAACACCCTCAAAACCTTCAAGACGGCATCCGGCAAGACCGGCAGCTTTTATTCGCTGCCGGCGCTGGCAAAGCAGTTTCCCAAGATCAAGCGGCTGCCCGTGTCGCTGCGCATCGTGCTGGAGTCGGTGCTGCGCAACTGCGACGGCGCCAAGGTCACGGCCGATCATGTGCGCCAGCTCGCCAACTGGTTCCCGCAGGCCGACCGCAGCGAGGAAATTCCGTTCGTGGTGTCGCGCGTGGTGCTGCAGGATTTCACCGGCGTGCCGCTGCTGGCCGACCTGGCCGCCATGCGCAGCGTGGCCCAGCGCCTGGGCAAAAAGCCCGAGTCCATCGAGCCGCTGGTGCCGGTGGACCTGGTGGTGGACCACTCGATCATGATCGACCACTACGGCGCGAAGAACTCGCTGGACCTGAACATGAAGCTCGAGTTCCAGCGCAACCGCGAGCGCTACGAGTTCATGAAATGGGGCATGCAGGCGTTCAACACCTTTGGCGTGGTGCCGCCGGGCTTCGGCATCGTGCACCAGGTCAATCTGGAGTACCTGGCCCGCGGCGTGCACAAGACGCCGGAGGGTGTGCACTACCCTGACACCCTGGTCGGCACCGACAGCCACACGACCATGATCAACGGCATCGGCGTGGTGGGCTGGGGCGTGGGCGGCATCGAGGCCGAAGCCGCCATGCTGGGCCAGCCGGTGTACTTCCTCACGCCCGACGTGGTGGGCTTCGAGCTGACCGGCCGCCTGCGCGAGGGCTGCACGGCCACCGACCTGGTCCTGAGCGTGACCGAGATCCTGCGCCGCCATAAGGTGGTGGGCAAGTTCGTGGAGTTCTTCGGCGAAGGTACGCGCACGCTGGCGCTGCCGGACCGCGCCACCATCGCCAACATGGCGCCCGAATACGGCGCGACCATGGGCTTCTTTCCCGTCGATGAAAAGACCATCGACTACTTCACCGGCACCGGCCGCACCAAGGCCGAGATCGAGGCGTTCGAGGCTTACTTCCGCGCGCAGGGACTGTTCGGCGTGCCCAAGGCCGGCGACATCGACTATTCGCAGGTCGTCCGGCTCGACCTGGGCGACGTGACGCCCAGCCTGGCCGGCCCCAAACGGCCCCAGGACCGCATCGAACTGGGCAAGGTGGCCGAGCAGTTCCGGTCGCTGTTCAGCAAGCCCGTGGCCGACAACGGCTTCAACCAGCCCGCGCAGGTGCTGCTCACGCGCCACCTTGTGCACCCGTCGGGCGCTGCGCCTGACCCCAAGATTCCCGCCAACCCGCCCACCGCGCCGGCCGCGCCCATGCCCGTGGTGGAAATGGAAGGCAACAAGCCCACGCTGGCCGCGGCCAGGCACGAGGCGTCGGTGCCGGTCAAACCATCGCGCGGCATCACCATTGGCCATGGCGACGTGCTGATTGCTGCCATCACCAGTTGCACCAACACGTCCAACCCCAGCGTGCTGCTGGCCGCGGGCCTGCTCGCCAAAAAGGCGGTGGAGGCGGGGCTCAAGGTGCAGCCGCACATCAAGACGTCGCTTGCGCCCGGCTCGCGCATCGTGACCGAATACCTCACGCAAACGGGGCTGCTGCCCTACCTTGAAAAGCTGGGTTTTGCGCTCGCGGGCTACGGCTGCACCACCTGCATCGGCAACGCGGGCGACCTCACGCCCGAGATCAACGAGGCCATCACGCAGAGCGACCTGGTCTGCGCCGCCGTGCTGTCGGGCAACCGCAATTTCGAGGCGCGCATCCATCCCAACCTCAAGGCCAACTTCCTGGCCAGCCCCCCGCTGGTCGTGGCCTATGCGATCGCGGGCACGGTCCTGAAGGACCTGATGACCGAGCCCGTCGGGCAGGGCAAGGGCGGCAAGGATGTGTACCTGGGCGACATCTGGCCCACCAGCGACGAGATTCACAAGCTCATGAAGTTCGCGATGAACGGCAAGGCCTTCCGCGACAACTATGCCAAGGTCCGCACCGAGCCCGGCAAGCTTTGGGAAAAGATCAAGGGCGTGACCGGCGAGGCCTATACCTGGCCGCAGAGCACCTACATTGCCGAGCCGCCTTTCTTCGCGGGCTTCGGCATGACGCCCCCGGCGCCCAATGGCGGCGTGGTGTCGGTGCGTGGTGCACGCATCATGGCGCTGTTCGGCGACTCCATCACGACGGACCACATCTCCCCTGCGGGCTCCATCAAGGAAAGCTCGCCGGCCGGCCAGTGGCTGCTGGCCAACGGCGTGATGAAGCAGGACTTCAACAGCTATGGCGCGCGCCGTGGCAACCATGACGTGATGATGCGTGGCACCTTTGCCAACGTGCGCATCAAGAACCTCATGATCCCGGCCAAGGGCGACGGCTCGCGCGAGGAGGGCGGCGTCACGCTGTACCAGGGCAAGGACGGGCGGGGTGAGAAGATGTTCATCTACGACGCCGCGATGAAATACATCGACGCGGGCCAGCCCACAGTCATCTTTGCCGGCGAGGAATACGGCACCGGCTCCAGCCGCGACTGGGCGGCCAAGGGCACGCAGTTGCTGGGCATCAAGGCCGTGGTGGCCAGGAGCTTCGAGCGCATCCACCGCAGCAACCTGGTGGGCATGGGTGTACTGCCACTGCAGTTCCAGGGCAGCGATACCTGGCAGTCGTTGCGCCTGGATGGCTCGGAAACCATCGACGTGATCCCGGCGCCCGACCTCAAGCCGCAAAGCGATGCCAAGCTCGTGGTGACGCGCGCGGATGGCAGCCGCACCGAGGTGACCGTCACGCTGCGCATCGACACGCCGATCGAGGTGGACTATTACCGCCACGGCGGCATCCTGCCGTTCGTGCTGCGCCAGCTGCTGGCCGATTGAGCGCGTGGCGGCGCCGCAGATTCTGGTGGCGGGCGGCGGCATCGGCGCGCTGGCGTGCGCCGTGGCGGCGTCGCGTGCGGGCTGTGAGCTGCGGGTGTTTGAACGGGCGGCCGAGTTTACCGAGGTGGGTGCGGGCATCCAGTTGGGGCCCAATGCCACGCGCGTGCTACAGGGCTGGGGGCTGGGGCCTGCATTGGCGGCGGTAGCCGCTTTTCCGAGCCGGCTGGCCGTGCACGGTGCCCACGACGGCGAATTGCTGGCGGCGCTGCCATTGGCCGACGGGGATGCGATGCGGCGGCGCTATGGGGCTCCGTATGCCACCGTGCATCGGGCGGACTTGCACGGTCTGCTGCTGGACGCCGCGCGCGCCCACCCGGGCGTGCGGCTGTGCGCGGGAACGGCCGTGTTGCGGGTGGAACAAGGCGTCGACAGTGCGCGTCTGAGGACCGCATGTGACCGCGATGTCGAAGGCGATGCGTTGATTGGCGCCGACGGCGTCTGGAGTACGGTACGACAACAGGCCTGGCGCGACGGCGCACCGAGGTTTGCCGGCCAGCTTGCCTGGCGCGGCCTGGTGGCGCAGACCGCGCTGCCGGCAGCGCAGCGCAGCGACCAGGTGCGCGTATGGCTGGGCCCGCGCCTGCACGTGGTGGCGTATCCGGTACGGCGCGGCGAATGGCTCAACGTGGTGGCGATAGCCGATGGCGGCTTGCCATCAGGTGACCCCCAAGACTGGGATCATGCGGCGGCGGCCAGGGATTTGCAGACCGCGCTGCGGGACGCGCATCCGACCCTGCGTGCGGTTGTTGATGCCGTGCCGTCATGGCGTTTGTGGGCGCTGCACGGTCGTGCTCCCGTGGCAGGGCCGGCCGAAATGGCAAGCGGGCGCATCGCGCTGCTGGGAGACGCGGCTCACCCGATGGTCCCGTACCTGGCGCAAGGGGCCGCCATGGCCATTGAGGATGCGCACATGCTGGGTGGCCTGCTGGCGCAGCGCGACGCGGATCTGCTGGACCTGCCGACGGCTCTCACGCGCTATGCGCTGAATCGGTGGCAACGCTGCGCGCGGGTGCAACGGCGAGCCACGCGCAACGGCCGCGTGTTTCATGCCGATGGGGTCTTGCGCGTTGGGCGGGATGCCGCGCTGCGTTTGCTGGGCGCGCGCCTGCTGGACCAGCCCTGGCTCTATGGCGCCTGAGCGCCGCACGGTTCAGGTCAGGGCAACGACGCCGACCGGGGCGAAGGTGCCGCAGGAAAGTGAATGCCGCCGATGCGGCGCGCCGCTCGCGATTTCAAGTTGCCAAAGTCGCGTGCGGCGCAAAAAGCCCGACCAATCGTTGCACGGCCGGAGTCAAATTCACCGGCACGAGCCGTACCTGCGGATGTGCAAGTGCAAACACGCGGAAGACCTCGTCAACGAAAGCCTGCCCGACCATCTCGACCCCTTCGAAATCAAGAACGACGGTTCTGAATTGGGTAGCCCGTTCGACCACCCATTTGCCCTGAGACCGCGAGATGAGCTGGCTGCTCAACTGGGCCAATTTGACGGGCACCTCCGTCGTGTGGAAGGCGTCGGCGCCCACCTCGTCCGCGGTGAAGTAGCGTTCATAGACTGATTGGGCCGTTCGGACGGAATCCAGCGCGATATCCATGAGCACGACGGTGCCCCCAGTGTGCGATTGCGGTTCAATCCATCGGAAGCTCAGGTCCGCGCCAGCTGGCGTGCGAGGCACGAACGACAGTCCGCCTGAATGAATCAGGAAGCCGTCCAGCATCCGCGAACTGACGAAGATACCCATGCCGGAGTGGCCGGCGACGGCAGTCGTGTATTTGCCTTTGGCGATTTCCAGCAGCGCCAGCCGTTCGTCGAACAGGTTCAACGCTGCGGAGACCTTGTGGAAGATCCCGACGCCGTCGTCCATGACAGCCATCTGCAGCCGCCCGCCGTGCACGTGCAGACCCATGTCCAGGGTATTTGCTCCCGAATGGTCCAGCACGTTATTCACCATTTCGGTGAACCCGATGTTGGCGATATTGACGATGTTCGCGGGCAGGCCCGTCATCAAGGGGCTGACATGAGACTCCCAAAGGCCTGATTCACCCAGTCTTGCGGCTGCATCCAGAGGCAGCGAAAGTTTCCAGAAACGATGAGTGCCGGGCGAGTAGGTCTGGCGGGTTCCGCTGCCATGGCGGGTCAGATAGCCTGCATCCGCCAAGCGCTTGATGCGGCGGGATACCGCTACACGCGACAGGCCGGTGTGCTGTGCCGCGGTTCCCGCCAGACGGGTCGTGGTGCCTGCCAGCGCCAGGATGGTGCTGTCGTGATGGTCGAGCAATTGTATCGCCGCTATGTCGTCGGAATGTCTCGATTGTATCGTTCTAGAGATCAGTGCGCAGCTTCCAGATCTCGGGGAATAGGACCACGTCCAGCATCTTGCGCAGGTAGCTCACGCCGCCGGTGCCGCCCGTGCCGCGCTTGAAGCCGATCACGCGCTCTACCGTCGTCACGTGGCGGAAGCGCCAGAGGCGGAAGGCGTCCTCCAGATCGGTCAGCTCCTCGCCCAGCTGGTACAGGTCCCAGTACTGCTTGGGGTCGCGGTAGACCGCGAGCCAGGCCTGCTCCACCGCATCGCTTTCGGGGTAGGGCTGGGTCCAGTCGCGCTGCGTGTGGCTGGCGGGCACGGCCAGGCCGCGGCGCGCCAGCAGGCGCAATGCCTCGTCGTACAGCGACGGTGCTTCGTACGCCGCCTGAACCTGGGCAAGCAGATCGGGGCGGTGCGCGTGTGGCTTGAGCATGGCCGCATTCTTGTTGCCCAGGGCAAATTCGATGCACCGGTACTGCGCGCTCTGGAAGCCGCTGGAGTTCGCCAGGTACGGACGGATCGCGCTGTACTCGGGCGGCGTCATGGTGGCCAGAACGTCCCACGCGTACACGAGCTGTTCCATGATCTTGCTGACGCGCGCCAGCATCTTGAACGCGGCGCCCAGTTCGTCCCGCGCGACATTGGCAATGGCCGCGCGCAGCTCGTGCAACATGAGCTTCATCCACAGCTCGCTGGTCTGATGCTGGACGATGAACAGCATCTCGTTGTGATCGGGCGACAGCGGCTTCTGCGCGTTCAGGATCGCGTCCAGCTGCAGGTAGTCGCCATAGCTCATGTCGCGGCTGAAATCGAGCTTGGCTTTTTCCTCGTGGACGATGTGTTCGGGCTGGCTGTTCATGGCGCTCACCTCAGGTCACGGCGTGTTTCTGTTTGAACTGCGGCTTTTGCCACTCATGTGTGTCGAGCACTTGCCGCAGGTGCTCCACGGCGTTCCACACGTCCTCGAACCCGATGTACAGCGGCGTGAAGCCGAAGCGCAGGATGTCCTGGTGTTTGCCGCCGTCGCCCGCGCGGTAGTCGCCGATCACCCCGCGCGCGATCAGGGCCTGCACGATGGCATAGGCACCTTCGCTTCGGGTCAGGCAGACCTGCGAGCCGCGTTGTGCGTGCTCGCGCGGCGTGGCCAGGCCCAGTCCGTGGCCGCCGCAGCGTTCTTCCACCAGACGGATGAACAGGTCCGTGAGTGCGAGCGACTTCGTGCGCAACGCATCCATGCCACCCAGCGGCTGCGCCGCCAGCAGGGTGTCCAGCCCGCACTCCAGCGCCGTCATGCTCAGGATGGGTTGCGTGCCGCACAGGTAGCGGCCGATGCCCGGTGCGGGCCGGTAGTCCGGCGTGAATTCGAACGGCGCCGCATGGCCCCACCAGCCGGCCAGCGGTTGCCAGAAGCGGTCGGCATGCTTCGGGTTGACCCAGGCGAAGGCCGGCGCGCCCGGGCCGCCGTTGAGGTACTTGTAGCCGCAGCCGATCGAAAAGTCTGCGTTGGCGCCGTTCAGGTCCACGGGAACGGCGCCCGCGCTGTGGGCCAGGTCCCAGACGGTGAGCGCGCCCGCTGCGTGCGCGGCGGCGGTGACGCCTGCCATGTCATGCATGGCACCGGTGCGGTAGTTCACGTGCGTGAGCATGAGCACGGCGACGTCGGCCGTGAGCGCATCAGCGATCTCTTCGGGCTCCACCAGGTGCAGGCGATAACCGCGCTCCCTGCACAGCGCCTCGGCGATGTACAGGTCGGTGGGGAAGTTGCTTCGCTCGCTCACGATCACCTTGCGCTGCGGCGCATCCTGCGCGGCGATGTTCAGCGCGGCGCTCAGCACCTTGTACAGGTTGATGGACGTGCTGTCGGTGGCCACCACCTCGCCGGGCCGCGCACCGACGAGCTGCGCGATCTTGTCGCCCAGGCGCTGGGGCAGCGTGAACCAGCCCGCGCTGTTCCAGCTGCGGATCAGGCCCGCGCCCCATTCCTGGGTGACGGCGGCGGCGACGCGCGAGGGTGCGGCGGCAGGCATCACGCCCAGCGAGTTGCCGTCCAGGTAGATCACGCCGGACGGGATGGTGAACAGGTCGCGCAGTGGGCGCAGCGGATCTTGCGCGTCGAGCGCGCGGCAGTCTTGGAGGTTCGTGGTCATAGGCTTCTCAGGACTGCACGGACAGGCGAGGCATCAGCAGTCATCAGTTTCAGGGGCAGGGCGATGAGTTCGTAGTCGCCCTCGGGCACGTCGTCCAGTACCAGGTTCTCCAGCACGCGCAGGTTGCGCGCGCGAATGACCTGGTGGCTGTCCAGCGTCTTGCTGTCGGCGGGGTCGATGCTGGCGGTGTCGATGCCGATCAGCACCACGCCCAGATCGGCCAGGCGCTCCACGGTAGCGGGCGCATAGGCCGTGAGCGCACCGTCCCAGCGGTCCACCGGCATGCGCTCGTAGGTGCGCACCAGCACGCGTTGGGGCAGGTTGTTCAATGCGTGCGCGATGTGCCGCCATTCGATCAGCGGGCCGCAGCCGATGGCGTGAATCACGCGGCACAGCCCGATGAAGGGCACCAGGTCCAGCGCGCCGATGGACGTGCCCGTCGGGTCGTAGTGCAGCGGCGCATCCGCATGCGCACCCACGTGCGGCGACAGCGTGATGGCGCTCACGTTCACCGGGCAGCCGGGGGCTATGCTGGCGGACCACTGCTGCTGGTACGGCGTGTCGCCGGGGAACACCGGAGAGCCGGGCTGCACGGGCGGCGAGATGTCCAGGATCTGTGGCAGGGTCCGCTGCGGGGGGCGTGTCATGGCGGAAAGTTTGCACCCGCCCAAAAAGCCGTGGTGTCGGTTATTCCCAACAACCGTCAAAAATACTTGAGGCCTAAAGTAATGTGTCCGGCAGATTGGGCAGCCCGTGCCGCCGGCGTGCGCGCAGGCAGCCATCGCTGCCGCGTTCCAGCTCGTGGCACGGCGACGGCCGCCATTCGTAGATGCCGCAGGTGGCCTGCACGCCCACCTTGCCGGTCAGTGCGGCGCAGCGTGGCGACGCATGGTCGGTGCCGCGCATGCGGCAGGTGCCGGCCATCACGTCCACGGCCAGGCCATCGGGCACGCGGCCGCCTTCGGACTCCAGCTCATACGCAGAGAAGTCCACGCGAAAGCTGGCGCAGCAGGCCCCGCAGTGCAGGCAGTCAAAGGTGGCGTCGTCAGCGGACATGGCTGCGACTATATTGGCTCAACATGGGCAACGACTTCCGCACGCTGGTTTTCTGCACGAGCTATATGGCGGGTGAGGCCGACTGGATGTCCCGCTACCGGCGCTGGCTCGGCCATCACCGGGCGTTGCCCTGGGACGCGCCGCTGTTCTGCCTGATCGACGACGGCTCGCCCTGGCACCCAGAGGGTGAGGTCACGTTGAGCGCGGCCGGTGGCGCATTGCCGCCATCGCCTGCATTGCCGCTGATGGTGCGGTTCAACGAGCGTCTGGGCCATCACCCCGGTCGCCGCTATCCCGGCTGGTGGCGCAGCTTCGTGCATTCGGCAGCGGTGGCGCGCCACTACGGCTGCACGCGCATCGTCCACATCGAATCCGACGCCTACCTGCTGACCCGCCGCGCGGTGCAGTTCATGGCGGGCCGCATGTCAGGCTGGACAGGGCTGTGGTGCCCGCGCTGGAGCTTTCCAGAGACGGCCCTGCAGGTGATCTGCGCCGACCGGTTCGATGCGATGGAAGGTTTGTGCGGCGGTGACTGGAGCCGCTTTGACGGCCAATACGCCGAGCGTGTCGTACCGTTCACCGACGTGGCGCGCGAACCGCACGGCAACCGCTACAGCGAGTTCCGCACGCGCATCCCCGGCTATGCCGACTTTGCGGCCCAGGTCACGCCGGACCAGGCGGTGTGGTTTCGCTGACCCAGGGCAGGCTCACGCCAAAGCCCGCGCCACTGCCGCCATCAGCCCGGGGCAGCCCGTTCTGCAGGGCCACGGTACCGCCCATGCGCCGCGCGGCCTGCTGCACGATGGCCAGGCCCAGGCCCGACCCTGGCGTGTCGTGCCCCGCACCCCGCCAGAAGCGGTCGAACAGATGGGGCTCGTCCGCTGGCGTTATGCCCGGCCCGTCGTCCTGCACGTTCAGCATCAGCCGGCCGGCGCAGGCCTGAAGGGACACGGCCACGTTCCCGCCCGGGTTGGCATAGCGCACCGCGTTGTCCACGAGGTTGTGCACGATGGACTCGATGGCGGCCTCGTCCACCGTCGCCACAAGGTGATCGGGAGCATCCAGCGACAGGTCCATGCCGCGTGCCAGCGCAGTCGGGGCGGCCTGGGCCATCAGTTGTCGCACGACCTGTGCCACGTCGATGGCGCGCGGCGCCGCGCGCTGCGCGTCATCCAGTGACGCCAGCACCAGCAGTTGCTGCGCCAGATGCGACGCGCGGGCGATGGCCTGTTGCAGCAGGGCATGGGCCTGCGCGCGCTCGCCCGCCTCCGCATGGGCCATGACGTGGGCCTGGGCGGCCACGACAGCCAGCGGCGTGCGCAGTTCGTGTGCGGCGTCCTGGACAAAGGCGCGTTCGCGATCCACCTTGTGCCGCAGCCGGGCCAACAGGTCCTCCAGCGCCCGGGTCAGCGGCGTGAGCTCGCGGTAGCGCGCCGTTACGCCCAGGGGCGACAGATCACCGGGCTCGCGGCGGGCAATCCGGTCGGCCAGTTGGTGCAGCGGCTTGAGCCCGCTGCGCACCGACAGCCACAGCGGCAGCAGCACGCAGGGCAGGGCTATCAGTAAATTTTCAAGCAGCACGCCGCTGTTCCAGGACACCCAGGCCGCGTCCGTGCGCATGGGCACGGCCAGTCGCAGCGTCCAGCGGCGTGGCGCCGTGCCTTCGCCGTTGGGCTGGCCATCCACCTGGTTTTCGTAGAGCCAGTGGGCGGCGCCCCGCCACTGGATGCGTGACAGCGGCTGGCCGAGGGTGGGCAGCGCTTCATGCGCCAGCGCGGGTGACGCGTAGACGCGCCCGCCGCGTTCGTCCAGAAGCTCGAAGGTCACACGCCCGACGAACCGCCGGTCCTCGGCGCGTCGCAGGTTGTGCCACACGTCGGTGGACGCCAGCGCCGCCCGTGCTTGCGCATCGGTGTTGAACAGTTGCAGCGATGCCGTGATGGCGCTGCCGAAGCGCAGCAGGTCGGTGTCGCGCGACACCGCGCGCATGTTCTTCCAGTAGGTGTACCCCAGCAGCACCATGAACACCAGCAGGAACGCCAGCACCACGGCCAGCATGCCGCGGCGCACCAGCGTGGGCTGCATCAGCCGGCGCAAGATGATGGCCGTCATGCCGGTCATGTCGCCAGCATGTAGCCGACGCCGCGCACGGTGTGGATCAAGCCGGCGCCGATTTTTCGTCGCAGGTTGGACACGTGCACTTCGATGGCGCTGAACTCCATGGGTTCGCCCAGCGGATCCAGTCGCTGCGACAGCACGCCCTTGGGCACGACGGCGCCCGGTTCGCGGGCCAGCTCCAGCAGCAGCTGGAACTCGCGCGGTGACAGTTCCAGCGTCCGGCCGGCACGCTGGGCCCGGTGGCGGCGCGGCTCGATCACCAGCTCGCCCACGGTCCAGCAGTCACTGGCCTGGCGGGCGCTGCGCCGCAATACGGCGCGGATGCGCGACACCAGCTCCGCGGTGGCGAAGGGTTTCACCACGAAATCGTCGGCGCCGCCGTCCAGGCCGGCCAGCCGGTCCTCTACTGCCGAGCGCGCCGTGATGACGATGATGGGGACCTGCACGCCCGCGGCACGCCAGCGCTGCAACAATGAAAAGCCGCTGCCGTCGGGCAACGTCAGATCCAGCAGCACACAGTCCACAGCGGCATCGGGCTGAAGCGGCGCATCGGCGGCGCGTCGATGCCATTCGCTGCTCAGCCCCTCGATGCGCAACGCGGCCTGGAGCGCGCGGCCCAAGTCCAGGTCGTCTTCGATCAGCAGGATGTGCATGGCCGCCATTGTGGCCAATGCCAGCTTAAGCTTGTCCAAAGGCCCGTGCGCCGGCACGCGTCGCCACGTGCCTTTGGACTTTCTTAAGCATCCGCTTGCAAGAATCCGCGCTCCAGACCTGAAGGAGGATTGCGATGGATGTTCTACGTACTGTAGGGCTTGCGCTGGTTGTGGCGGCGCTGGCCGGTGGCTGCGCGGTGGCGCCCAGCCATCCGGCGCTGAAGGACGTGCAGCTGACCGACATGGTGCCGGTGCGCGACTTCGTGGCCAGCCGCCAGTCCACCGGCGGCTACCGTGTGTCGCCGGATGGCCGGCGCATGGCCTGGTTCGGCACCGACGGCGTGGTGCCCGCGGTGTGGGTCAAGACCATCGACGGCGACGATGCCAAGGCATTCCGCATCCGGGCCCGCGGCATCCAGTTCAGTGGGGACAGCCGCTGGCTTGCCATCACGTCCGACCCGACGGGGGACGAAAACACGCGGGTTCATGTGGGCGCCGTGGACGGCCGCGACACGGAACTGCGCGAGTTGCTTGCCTCGCCGCGCAGTCTGGCGCAGGTCGCGGACGCGGTGGACGGCACGGGGGACTTCATGGTGCTGTCCAACCTGCGCGACAAGAAAGTGTTTGACCTGTACCGCGTGGATGCGGCCACGGGCCGTCATACCCTCGTCGCCACGAACCCCGGCAACGTGGGCTGGTGGGGCATCGACACGGCGGGCCGTCTGCATGCCAGGTCGATGGTGCAGGGCGATCAGGTTTTGTTGCAGCGCCCCGGCGCAACGGGACATGAATGGATCACTTCCACGCAGTGGAGCCGCTGGGACAGCTTGCGCGTGTTCGGCATTCACGACGACGGCCGCGCCGCGTGGGCCCTGTCCAACCGCGGTCGCGACAAGATGGCGCTGGTGCGGTTCGATCTGGCCACCGGCGCCGAGCAGGAAGTGTTCGCGTCGCCCGACGTGGACGTGGACCGCGTCACGCTCAGCCGCGCGACGCGCCAGCCGCTGACGGCCCATTTCATGCCCGGCTACCCCGAGCGGCAGGTGTTCGACGCGACGCTGGCCGCCCAGCTGTCGGCGTTGGCGGGAAACCAGCCCGCCGATGTCTTTGTCACCAGCGCCGACAGGAGCGACCGGGTGCTGACCGTCGCAGTCTCGACCGACCGCGGCACGCGTCACTACCTGCTGCGAAACGGGCGGGAGCCGCAGCAACTGGGCGAGAGCCGGCTGGCACTGATTGCCGCATCGCTGGCACCGACCGAGCCCATCCGGTATGCCGCGCGCGACGGTCTGCCGATCCACGGCTACCTGACGCTGCCCGCCGGGATGGACCGTGCCACCGCAAAGCGGCTGCCCATGGTGCTGCTGGTACATGGCGGGCCCTGGGCGCGCGACCGCTGGGGAGAGGGCGCCGCCAGCCGCACCATGCAGCAGTTCCTGGCCAACCGGGGCTATGCGGTGCTGCAGGTCAACTACCGCGGCTCCAGCGGCTACGGCCGTGCCCACATGGACAAGGCCATCGGCGAATTTGCGGGGCGCATGCATGACGATCTGGTTGACGGCGTGCGCTGGGCGGTGGACCAGGGCATTGCCGACCCGCAGCGTGTGGCCATCCACGGCGCGAGCTATGGCGGCTATTCCGCGCTGGTCGGTGCTACCTTCACGCCCGAGGTGTTCGCCTGTGCCATCGACGTGGTGGGCGTGACCGACATCGCCCGCCTGCTGGAGGCCGCGCCGCCGTACTGGGAGCTGGGGCTGCCCTGGTGGCACCGTTTTGTCGGCAACCCTGCCAACCCGGCGGACCGCGTACGAATGGATGCCAGGTCGCCGCTGTACCGCGCGGACCGGGCCCAGAAGCCCATCCTTATCATGCACGGCGTGAACGACCCGCGCGTGAAACTGGAACAGTCCGAGTGGATGGTGGCCGCGCTGCGCAAGGCAGGCAAGCAGGTGGACTACGTCACCTTCATGGGCGACGGTCACGGCAACCAGAAGTGGACCAACAACCTCACCATGTACCGTCGCACCGAAGACTTCCTGGCCCGCTGCCTGGGCGGGCGCTCCAGCGGGTTTGACTACTACCAGCTGGGCGCGTGGATGTTCTGAGGCGCTGGCGGATCAGCCCACGCGGCCCAGCAGCAAAAACTCCATCAGCGCCTTCTGCGCGTGCATGCGGTTTTCGGCTTCGTCCCACACGACCGACTGCGGGCCGTCGATCACATCGGCCTCGACCTCTTCGCCGCGGTGGGCGGGCAGGCAGTGCATGAAGAGGGCGTCGGGTTTGGCGACCTTCATCATGTCGGTGTCCACGCACCAGTCGGCAAAAGCCTTCTTGCGCGCTTCGTTCTCGGCCTCGTAGCCCATGCTGGTCCACACGTCGGTGGTGACCAGGTCGGCGCCGCGGCAGGCGTCCATCGGGTCCTTGAACACCTTGTAGCTGTCGCTGCTGCGGATGCCGGCGACGTCCTGGTCCACCTCGTAGCCGCTGGGCGTGCTGACATGGACCGTGAAGCCCAGCAGCTCGGCCGCCTGCAGCCAGGTGTTGGCCATGTTGTTGCCGTCACCAACCCAGGCGACGATCTTGTTCTTGATCGAGCCACGGTGCTCGATGAACGTGAAGATGTCCGCCAGGATCTGGCAGGGATGGAACTCGTTGGTCAGGCCGTTGATGACCGGCACGCGCGAATGCTCGGCAAAACGTTCGATCTTGTCCTGGCCGAAGGTGCGGATCATCACCAGGTCCACCATGCGGCTGATGACCTTGGCGCTGTCCTCGATCGGCTCGGCGCGGCCCAGCTGGCTGTCGCCCGTGGTCAGGTGCACCACGCTGCCGCCCAACTGGTACATGCCGGCCTCGAAGCTCACGCGGGTGCGCGTGGACGCCTTCTCGAAAATCATCGCCAGCGTGCGGTCGGCCAGCGGGTGGTACTTCTCGTAGGACTTGAACTTTTTCTTGATGATGGCCGCGCGCTCGAACAGCCACGCGTACTCGTCGGCCGTGAAGTCGCTGAACTGCAGGTAATGCCGGATGGGTGCTGCCATGCTCACTCCGCGAGGAATTGCTTCACCAGCGGCGCCAGGATGGCCACGATCTCGTCGGCTTCTGCGGCCGTCAGGATCAGCGGCGGCACCAGGCGGATCACGCTGTCTGCCGTGACGCTGATGAGCAGGCCGGCTTCGGCCGCGCGCGTGGTCAGCACGCCGCAGGGTTTGTCCAGCTCCACGCCGATCATCAGGCCCTGACCGCGGATGTCCTTTACGCCCTTCAGGCCGCCCAGCTCGCGGGCCAGAGCGCCCTTCAGGTGCGCGCCGACGGTGGCGGCGTTGTCCAGCAGGCCGTCCTCTTCCATGATGCGGATGGTCTCGACGCCCGCGCGCATGGCCAGCGGGTTGCCGCCGAAGGTGGTGCCGTGGTTGCCCGGCTGGAAGATGTTGGCGGCCTTGGGGCCGGCCACCACGGCGCCGATTGGCACGCCCGAACCCAGGCCCTTGGCCAGCGGCATGACGTCCGGCTTGATGCCCGCCCACTGGTGGGCAAACCACTTGCCGGTACGGCCCATGCCGCACTGCACCTCGTCGATCATGAGCAGCCAGCCCTTCTGGTCGCACAGCTCGCGCACCTGCTTGAGGTATTCGATGCGCATGGGGTTCACGCCGCCTTCGCCCTGGATGGTCTCGAAGAACACGGCCACGACGTTGGGGTTGCCTTCGGTGGATTGCTTCAGCGCCTCGATGTCGTTCAGCGGAACGCGGATGAAGCCCTCGACCAGCGGGCCAAAGCCCTTTTGTACTTTTTCATTGCCCGTGGCGGACAGGGTGGCGATGCTGCGGCCGTGGAAGGCCTTTTCATACACGACGATCTCGGGCCGCTCGATGCCCTTGTCGTGGCCGTACTTGCGCGCCAGCTTGAGCGCCGCCTCGTTCGCTTCCAGGCCCGTGCAGCAGAAAAACACGTTGGTCAGGCCGGACAGCTCCACCAGCTTGGCCGCCAGCTTTTCCTGGTTGGGCACGTGGTAATAGTTGGAGCTGTGGATGATTTTGGCGATCTGGTCCTGCAGGGCGGGGACCAGCTTCGGGTGGTTGTGGCCCAGCGTATTGACCGCGATGCCGCCCAGGCCGTCCAGGTACTGCTTGCCGTTCACGTCCCACACGCGGGCGCCCTGGCCATGCGACAGCGCGATGGGCACGCGGCCGTAGGTGTTCATGGTGTGCGGCGAAGAAGCTTCGATCGGGGCGGTCATGGATCCTCCAAAAGAGAGCGGCCCAACGAAAATTGGGCCGTTGAGACGCGATTTTAGGCGCACGACTTGCTTCAGTTCTTTGACAATTCCGCATCAGAGCGATGCGCCCGAGCCCGGCGCCCGCGACAGCCGAATGACAGTCCGCAACTCTTATATAAGATAGAATACTTGCTGCGCCGCAGCATCAGCGATCCTGGTGCCGGCGACCCTATCCACCGCCTCTACCCGATGGTTTCCAGCTCCGCCAAAGAAGTCTTCATCCAGGGTGTTACCCGGGACGGCAAGACATTCCGTCCCAGCGACTGGGCCGAGCGCCTGGCCGGCGTCATGAGCTCCTTCCGTCCCGGCGGCGCGCAGCCGGGCAGCCACCTGGGCTATTCGCCCTGGTGCGTGCCGACCGTGATCAACGGCGTGAAATGCGTGGTGGTCAACCGCGAATTGCGCGACCACGAGCCCATGGCCTGGGATTTCTGCCTGAACTTCGCGCGTGACAACGACCTGCAGGTGGCCGAGGCCTGCCTGATGCCGGACGCCCCCCCAAAAACCTGACGCCCGGGTTGCGTCAGCCCGCAACCGCCTCGGTCCGGAAGACCATCACGGCGTGCGCCATGCGGTCCACCTGGTCGCGCATGCTGCTGGCAGCTGCTGCGCTCTGTTCGACCAGGGCAGCGTTTTGCTGGGTCATCTGGTCCAGCTGATTGACCGTGCCGTGGACCTGCGCCAGGCCGGAGCTCTGCTCGGTGGCGACACGGCTGATCTCGCCGATCAGGTCGCTGACGCGCTGTACGCTGGAAACGATCTCCTGCATGGTGGTGCCAGCCTGCTGAACCAGCTCGCTGCCCCCGCGCACCTTGTCCACGCTGTCGTTGATCAGCGTCTTGATTTCGCTGGCGGCCTGCGCGCTGCGCTGCGCCAGGTTGCGTACCTCACCGGCCACGACGGCAAAGCCCCGGCCCTGTTCGCCGGCGCGCGCCGCTTCGACCGATGCATTCAGCGCCAGGATATTGGTCTGGAACGCAATGCCATCGATCACCCCAATGATGTCCGCGATCTTGCGGCTACTGCCCGAGATGGCGTCCATGGTGTTGACCACTTCGCCCACGACCTGACCGCCGCGCTGGGCTACTTCAGCGGCGGAGCCGGCCAGGTGGGTGGCTTCCCGCGCTGCTTCTGCGTTCAGGCGGACGGTGGAGGTGAGCTGCTCCATGCTGCTGGCCGCTTCCTGCAAATGGCTGGCGGTCAGTTCGGTGCGCCGGCTCAGGTCCAGGTTGCCGTTGGCGATCTCGCTGCTCGCCACCTGGATGCCCTGCGTCGCATCGCGGACGGTCCGCACGGCGTCGGCGGTTTTTGCCAGCATGCTCTTCAGATCCTGGGCCAGCGCGGCCTGTACCTGCACGCCCGACGTCTCCAGCACGATGTGCGTGGGGTCCTTCATGTGGCGGGCGAGCCAGGCGACTTCGGTACTGCCGCGCACACTGCTGGCGAGCTGGATCACAAAAAACAGCTCGAAGGCGGTCTGGACAATGACATAGCCGGCATGGGCCAGGATGATGCCGAAATGCGGTTCCGTCAGGCAGTACAGTCCCCAGCCGGCGGCCTGAAGGCGGTCAAATGCAATGTGATGCACGGCGAATAACACCGCCGACAGCAGCACGGGCCGCCAGTCCAGGTAGGCCATGAGCAACGCCAGGGTCACGAAAACCCCGAAATGAGCCTCGCGCAGACCGGCCGATGCCTGGATCTGCAGCATGACCAGCCCGCTCAGCGACGTAGCCATCGCGAGTCTGGAAAACAGGGTGCCCCCCGCCAGCCAGCCGGCCAGCACGCCCGGCGCGGCCAGGCCCAATGTCCACAGTGCACCTGCGCCGACGGTCAATCCCGGGCGTTCAAAGCCCATGACGATACCGATCGCTGTGCACGCGTACACAAGCAGTGCGGCCAGCATCAGCCGGTCTGCGCGCGCATATTGCTCATTCAGGCTGTCGGGGAAGTGCGTCGGGGTCGGGGCGGTGTTCATGGGAAATGTCTATGAGGCGGTGGTTCTTACCCCCAATTCGGCCGCCCGGGGCCAAGCTTGAGCGGGCCAGGAAGCAAAAAACCGCCCGAAGGCGGTTCTTTACTTTTTTGCTGGCAGCGCACCCGTTTCAAACGGCGGGTTGACAGGTCAACCCGGGCTGTTTGCCTGAAACGTCAGGCGGCGGCGGTGGCCAGGGCCTTGACCTTGGCGGACAGGCGGCTCTTGTCGCGGGCGGCCTTGTTCTTGTGGAAGATGCCCTTGTCGGCCACGGTGTCCACGATGGACTGAGCCTTGGCAAAGGCTTCGGTCGCCTTGGTCTTGTCGCCGGAGGCCACGGCCTTTTCGACGTTCTTGACGGCAGTGCGGTATTTGGAGCGCAGCGACGTGTTGGCGCTGTTCAGCTTGACGTCCTGGCGGGCGCGTTTGCGGCCCGACGCAAGGCGGGGGTTCTTTTTCTTGGGCTTGGCAGATGCCATGGTGAATGTTCCTTAAGGGTTTGAGGATGTTGCCAGCAAAGCCCTCCATTATAGGCGAACGGCTACACTGCCGCCCGTGAGCCTGTTCAAAGCCGCTTCTACCGTCTCCCTGCTGACCCTGGCCTCGCGCGTGACCGGCCTGGTGCGCGAACTGCTCATGGCGTCGGCGTTCGGCGCCAGCGCCCTGACGGACGCCTTCAACGTCGCCTTCCGCATCCCCAACCTGCTGCGCCGCCTGTTCGCCGAGGGCGCGTTCAGCCAGGCGTTCGTGCCCATCCTGGCCGCGTCACGCCACCAGGATGGCGACGAGGCCACGCACCGGCTCATCAGCGCCGTGGCCACCGTGCTGGCCTGGGCGCTGCTGGCAACCTGCGTGGTGGGCGTGGCGGCGGCGCCCATTCTGGTCTGGGCGCTGGCCAGCGGGCTCAAGCAGGACCCGCAGGGTTTTGAAGCCGCCGTGCTCATGACCCGGTGGATGTTCCCCTACATCGCGTTCATGTCGCTGGTGGCGCTGTCGGCCGGCATTCTGAACACCTGGAAGCGCTTTGCCGTCCCGGCGGCCACGCCCGTGTTGCTGAACGTGGCCATGATCGCCGCGGCCTGGTGGGGGGCGCCCTGGTTCGCCTCCATGGGCATCCAGCCGATCTACGCCATGGCGGTGGGGGTGATGGTGGGTGGGCTGCTGCAGCTGGCCGTGCAGGTGCCGGCGCTGCGGCGGCTGGGCCTGCTGCCGCGCATCGGCCTGGGCTGGGCGACGGTGCGTGCCGCCTGGGCCGACCCGGGCGTGGGCCGCATCGCACGGCTCATGCTGCCTGCGCTGCTGGGGGTAGGCGTGGCGCAGGTGTCGCTCATGATCAATACGCAGATCGCGTCCTGGCTGACGGCGGGCAGCGTGACCTGGCTGGGCTACGCTGACCGCCTGATGGAGTTTCCCACGGCGCTTCTGGGTGTGGCGCTGGGCGTGGTGCTGATGCCCCAGCTGGCAGCGGCCCGCGCGGCCGGTGACGCCGGGCGCTATTCGGACCTGCTGGACTGGGGGCTGCGGCTGGTGGTGCTGCTGGCCGTGCCAACGTCGGTGGCGCTGCTGACGTTTGCCCAGCCGCTGGTGGCCACGCTCTACCATTACGGCGCGTTCAAGGACAGCGACGTGGGCCAGGTGGCCATTGCGCTGGCCGGCTATGGTGCCGGGCTGCTGGGGCTGGTGGCGATCAAGGTGCTGGCGCCGGGCTTTTATGCCAGCCAGGACATCCGCACGCCGGTGCGCATTGCCATTGCGGTACTGGTTATCACGCAGTTGCTCAACATCGCACTGGTGCCGCTGCTCAAGCATGCGGGGCTGGCCCTGTCCATTGGCCTGGGCGCCATGATCAATGCCGCCTGGCTGCTCGTGGGCCTGCTGCGGCGCGGCAGCTACAAGCCGTCCCCGGGCTGGTGGGTATTCAGCCTGCAGGTGGTGGCGGCCAGTGCCCTGCTGGCGGTGTTCCTGATGTGGGGCGCGCAGGCTTTTCCGTGGGTGGAGCTGCGCGCGCAGGGTTTCAAGCGTGCCGGGTTGCTCGCGCTCATGATCGCCGGCGCGGGCGTGCTGTATTTCGGCGCGCTGATGGCCGCGGGCCTGAAGCTGCGGCAGTTTGTGCGGCGCTGACGCGGCGCCAGGGCAGGGCGCGGACGGGTTGACGCCCGCTGCGCCGTCCACTACAAAGACTCATGGTTTTGAGCCTCAGCACGCCGACATCGCTTCAGTATTTCGCCTCGCTCGTTCAGAGCGATGACCACTTCCCTCTGCTGGAAGCCGCCGTCAGCGTGGCCCAGGACGAATACCCCGACCTGGACGTGCAGCAGGTGCTGGGCGACGTGGACCAGCTGCTGGCCCGGCTGAAACGCCGTATACCGGCCGATGCCGCGCCGCTGCACCGGCTGCGCACGCTGAACCAGTTTTTCTTCCGCGACCTGAGCTTTGGCGGCAACGTCAACGACTACTACGACCCCGACAACAGCTACCTGAACGCCGTGTTGCGCACGCGGCGCGGCATCCCGATCTCGCTGGCGGTGCTGTGGATCGAGCTGGCGCAGGGCCTGGGCCTGCATGCGCGCGGCGTCGCATTCCCGGGGCATTTCATGGTCAAGGTCAATCTGCCCAAGGGGCAGGTGGTGATCGACCCGTTCACTGGCCAGTCGCTCAGCCGCGAGGAGCTGTCCGAGCGGCTGGAGCCGTTTCGCCGCCGCAGCGGGCTGGTGGACGAGTTCGAGGTGCCGCTGGGCCTGTACCTGCAGGCGGCGCCGGCGCGCGACATCATCGCGCGCATGCTGCGCAACCTCAAGGAGATCCACCGCAGCCAGGAAGACTGGGTGCGCATGATCGCCGTGCAGGACCGCCTCATCGTGCTGCTGCCCGATGCCTGGCCCGAATACCGCGACCGGGGCCTGGCCCATGCCGGGCAGGGGCATACGGCGCAGGCCGTGGCCGACCTGGAAACCTACCTGTCCAATGCCCGTGACGCGCTGGACATAGACGCCATGGCAGAGCGGGTCGCCGCCCTGCGGCGCGAGCGCAACCCCTGAGGCGGCAGCCGGATGGCCCGGTCAGGCGCCGCGGCGCAGAAACTGAGGGATCTGCTGTGCTTCCGCCGGGCTGGCCGAACGCGGCAGGGCAGACCGGTTGACCGGCTGGGCGGGGACGGCCGCCGGACGCGAGGTGGCGGCAAAAGCCGACAACCGCCCGCCATGGATCAGCGATTCCTGCGCCGGCATGAGGCTGGCCGGCCGCGAATTGCCCACCCGCGCGGTCGTGGCGGCCTCGCTCACGGGTAGGCGCGCAGGGGGGCGCAGGCTGGACGCCGGCGCGCGCGGCATGGGCGTCAAACGGCTCACGGTGCCGGTCTGGGACGCGTCATTGGCGGCCTGCACGGGGTTCAGCAGCGGCGTCATCCATTTGATGATGGCCTGCCACTGGGCCAGATCCGTTTCCACATGGCTGGGCGGCAGGTCAAAGATCGTGAGCCCGCGCTCCAGGCAGCGGACATAAGTCTGTGTTTCGCGCAGAACGCCCAGGAACGGCAGCTTCTGCTCGTCGGACCAGTTGCGCAGGGTCTGTCCGGCCTGGGTGCGGCCGTCGATGCGCATGCCGATGGTGGCCAGCCGGCAGCGCCCGCTGGCTACTCTGGGCAGGCTGCGCAGCTCGGCCAGGCAGTCTGCGGCCGATTCACGGTCGAACACCGAATGGCACACGGGCATGAGGATGGCGTCGGCAAACATCACCACCCGGGCCAGCTCGAAGCCGTGCAGCCCGCCGGGCGTGTCCAGCACTACATGGGTGATGCCGGTGGGCACGCGCAAAACGTTCTTCTGGTCCATGGCCCACGGGGCGATCTGAGGCAGCGCGGCGTCGCGCCGGCGCAGCCAGGCGCGGCTGGACTGCTGGCGGTCCACATCGCCCAGCATGACCGAATGCCCCTGGCGCGCGCACCAGGCCGCAATGTGGGCGGCCAGCGTGCTTTTGCCACTGCCACCCTTGCGGTTGACGACTGCGATCACGGGCATGAAATGCTCCAGGCTGGAACGAAGGGAGATACAGTTTGGTACAAATCGCAGCCCGCGTCCAGCGTGCAAGCCAGTGTCCAGCTAGGAAATTTGTAGCAAAGCAACGTTTGGCAGCCGCCGCGTTAAGCTCGAAGGCATGCACCATGCCGATCTCATCCAGGACCTGGCCGTCATCATGCTCATCGCAGGCCTGGTTACCCTGGTTTTTCACCGCCTGAAGCAGCCCGTGGTGCTGGGCTACATCCTGGCGGGGGTCATCGTCGGTCCCCACACGCCCCCGTTCGCCCTGGTGCAGGACGAAGCCACCATCCGCACGCTGTCGGAGCTGGGCGTGGTGTTCCTGCTTTTTGCGCTGGGCCTGGAATTCAGCCTGCGCAAGCTGGCGGCTGTGGGGCTTACGGCGCTGATCGCCGCCGTGGTGGAAATCGCGGCCATGCTGTTCATCGGCTACTGGCTGGGCCAGTACTTCGGCTGGGGGCGGATGGACTCGATCTTCCTGGGCGCCATCCTGTCCATTTCGTCCACGACCATCATCGTGAAGGCGCTGGACGAGCTCAAGCTCAAGAGCGAGCGGTTCTCGCAGCTCATCTTCGGCATCCTGATCGTCGAGGACATCCTGGCGATCGCCATGATCGCGCTGCTGTCGGCCATCGCCACCACCGGCCAGGTGGACGCGCCGGCCGTGTTCACCACGCTGGGGCGGCTGTCGCTGTTCATGGTGGTGGCGCTGGTGCTGGGCATCCTGATCGTGCCGCGCCTGCTGGCGTATGTGGCCTCGTACAAGAGCGACGAAATGCTCCTGGTCACAGTGCTGGGCCTGTGCTTCGGCTTCTGCCTGCTGGTCGTCAAGCTGGACTACAGCATCGCGCTGGGCGCGTTCATCATCGGCGCCGTGATGGCCGAATCGCGCCAGCTCAAGCTGATCGAGCGGCTGACCGAGCCGCTGAAGGACATGTTCAGCGCCATCTTTTTCGTGTCCATCGGGCTGCTGCTGGACCTGAACGTGCTTTTCAAATATGCCGGGCCCATCGCCATCATCACGGCCGCCGTGGTGTTGGGCAAGGTGATCGCCTGCGGCACGGGGGCGTTCCTGTCGGGCAACGACGCGCGCACCTCGCTGAAGGTGGGCATGGGTCTGGCGCAGATCGGCGAGTTCTCCTTCATCATCGCATCGCTGGGTCTGACGCTGAAGGTGACGAGCGACTTCCTGTACCCCATTGCGGTGGCCGTCTCGGCGCTCACGACGCTGCTCACGCCCTATCTGATCCGGCTGTCGGACCCAGTCGCGGAACGTACGGGCCGGTTCATGCCGGCGCAGATTTCGGACTGGTTCGGCCGCTACCCCGCCTGGATCCGCGTGCTACAAAAGCGCAGCGAAGAGGCGGTGCTGCGCAAGATCATCGTTCGCATCCTGCTGCAGGTGCTGGTCAATTGCGCGCTGGTGGCGGCGGTGTTCGTGGCTGGCGCGTTCATCGTGGGCGAAGCGGGCAACCTCATCACCTTCCCCAAGGGGTCCCACCCGGAATTGCCCGACGCGCTGGCCTGGGGTGGGGCGCTGCTGATCTCGCTGCCTTTCCTCATCGCGACCTACCGCAAGCTCAAGGCGCTGAGCATGCTCATGGCCGAGCTGGTGGTGGCGCCCGCCGTGGGCGGCAGTGCGGGCTACATGCTGCGCCGCGCGGTGACAGAAGCCATTCCCGTGCTGGCCGTGGCCGCCATCCTGGTGCTGATCGGGCTGCTGTCCGAAAGCATCCTGCCGTCATGGGAATGGCTGGCGGGTATCCTGGGCGTGGCGGCAGTTGTGACTATCGTGCTGTGGAAATGGTTCGTGCGCCTGCACACCCGGCTGCAGGTGGCGCTGATCGAAACCATGGAAACGCCCGCAGGACACTGACCCGCCTGCCAGGCGGCTGCCGGCCCAGCGACTAAAATCCGCGGTTTCCCCGGGGCCGCGGCCCCGCATTTCATGAAGCAGATCGCCCTGGACATCGGCCTGGCCGCCGGCCCCACGCTCGCCAGCTTCTGCGCCGGGCCCAACGACGCCGCGCTGCGCCACCTGCAGCTGTGGGCGGGCAGCCCCACCCGATCGCCCGTGCCGACCTACCTGTGGGGCGCCAGCGGCAGCGGCAAGACCCACCTGCTCAAGGCCGTGCGCGAGTCATTGCGCGAACAGGGCGCCAGCGCCGGCTGGCTGGACGCCACCGTGACCGAACCGTCCGAGTTCAACGACCAGTGGGCCGTGGTGCTGCTGGACGACGTGCACCTGTACACCGCCGTGCAGCAACACGCGGCCTTCAACTGGTTCGTCAACGCGCAAACCCACCAGCGCGGCGTGCTGGCCGCCGGCGACCTGCCGCCCACGGGCCTGCAGCTGCGCGAAGACCTGCGCACCCGCCTGGGCTGGGGCCACGTGTTCCAGCTGCAGGCGCTGACCGAACCCGAACGCCGTGCCGTGCTGCGCCAGGCGGCGGACGCGCGCGGCGTGTTCCTGTCCGACGAGGTCATGGACTTCATGCTCACCCGCTTCTCGCGCGACCTGGGCAGCCTGATGCAGTTGCTGGAGCACCTGGACGGCTACGCGTTGCAGGCCAAGCGCGCCATCACCATTCCGCTCCTCAAATCCATGCTGGAAGACGCCTGAGCCGCCCATGCCACCCCTGCAACGCATCACCTTCTTCGACCTGGACCACACGCTGTTGCCGATCGACTCGGACCATTCCTGGGGCGTGTTCACCAGCGACATCGGCTGGACCGACCCGGCGGAATTCAACCGCCGCAACGACGAGTTCTACGCCCATTACAAGGCCGGCACGCTGGACATCCACGACTATGTGCGCTTTGCGACCGACGCCGTGCGCGCCCGGGGCGCCGACGCGGCGGCCGCAGCGCATGCCGACTTCATGCGCCGCGTGGTGGTGCCCGAGCTGCGCGACGAGGCCCTGGCCCTGGTGCGTGGCCACCAGGCGGCGGGCGACCACGTGGTGATCGTCACGGCCACCAATGAATTCGTCACCCGGCCCATTGCCGGCGCGTTCGGCGTGAGCGAACTGATCGCCGTGGAGCTGGCCCGCGGTCCCGACGGCTGGATCACGGGTGACATCCTGGGCGTGCCGTCGGCCCGCGAGGGCAAGGTCACGCGCGTGCAGCAGTGGCTGGCGCAGCGCGGCCTGGCCTGGGACACCGTGCACAGCACCTTCTATTCCGACTCCATCAACGACCTGCCGCTGCTGGAAAAAGTGAACGTACCCGTGGCCACCAACCCTGACGGCCGCCTGCGCGCCATTGCCGCCGAACGCGGCTGGCGCATACTGGACCTGTTCGACAAAAAGTAAATGATCAAGAAATTCATCGACAAGCTGCTCGGCAAGGACGCCAGCAGCAAAAACCGCTTCGGCAAGCGCGAGGAAGTCGCGCGCGACGTTCACAACATCGACCCGTCACTGGTGGACGAGCGCGCCGTCAACGTCGTGCAGACGCTCAAACAGGCGGGGTACGAGGCCTATATCGTGGGCGGCGCCGTGCGCGACCTGCTGGTGGGGCTGCGGCCCAAGGACTTCGACGTGGCGACCAACGCCACGCCGGAGCAGGTCAAGGGCCTGTTCCGCCGCGCGTTCATCATCGGGCGGCGCTTTCGCATCGTGCACGTGGTGTACGGCCGCGGGCGCGAGCATGAAGTGATCGAGGTGTCGACCTTCCGCGCGTACATGGACAACACCGCCGCCGAACAGGTGGCCGGCAACGAAAAAACCAGCAAGAGCGAGCTGGCCGGCATGAAGCATGCCGTGGACGCCAGCGGCCGCGTGCTGCGCGACAACGTCTGGGGCCCGCAGGACGAGGACGCCACGCGCCGCGACTTCACCATCAACGCGATGTACTACGACCCGGAAACGCAGGTCGTGGTGGATTACCACGGCGGCATCAAGGACGCCAAAAAGCGCGTGCTGCGCATGATCGGCGACCCGGCCACGCGCTACCGCGAAGACCCCGTGCGCATCATCCGCGCCGTGCGCTTCGCGGCCAAGCTGAACCCGCTGGGTTTCAAGCTGGACGGCAAGACCGGGTCGGCCCTGCTGCCCGCGCAGCCGCTGCTGGCCGACGTGCCGCAAAGCCGCCTGTTCGACGAAATGCTCAAGCTGCTGCAAACAGGGCATGCGTTGGCCACCATCGACCAGCTCAAGGCGCTGGGCCTGTCGCGCGGCATCTACCCGCTGCTGGACGTGGTCGTGGAGCGAGCCGGACAGACCTTTGTGAAAGCCGCGCTGCAGGACACCGACCGCCGCGTGAACGAAGGCAAGCCGGTGGCGCCCAGCTTCCTGCTGGCGTGCGCGCTGTGGGCTGACGTGCGCGATGGCTGGGCGCAGCGTATCGCCAGCCGCCAGGCGCCGTTCCCGGCGCTTCAGGACGCGATCGACGACGTGTTCAACGCCCGCATCGGCGACGTATCGGGCCGCGGCAAGCTGGCCGCCGACATGCGCGAGATCTGGATGATGCAGCCCCGCTTTGAAAAGCGCACGGGCAGCACGCCGTTCAGCCTGGTGGAGCAGCCGCGCTTTCGCGCGGGCTTTGACTTCATGCGGCTGCGCGCGGATGCCGGCGAAATCGACGTGGTGCTGGCCGACTGGTGGCAGGAATTCAGCATGGCCACCGACGCCGTGCGTGAAGACCTGCTGGCCCAGGTGCGCGAGGAAACCCAGGGCAAGGGCGCACGCCGCGTGCGGGTGCCACGGCCGCCGGTGACCGAACCGGGCGCGGGCATCGTGGGCGCGCCGCGCGACGGCCAGGCGGATGGCGGCGCAGACGAAGCAGCGGGCGATGCCCCAGCCGGTGACGGCGCGCCGCGCAAGCGCCGCCGCCGCCGGCGCAAGCCGGGCGGTGGGGGCAGCCAGGGCAACGCTGGCGGCGCACCCGAAGGCGGCGGCCCGGCATGAGGCTGCCGGTGCCGGCCTGGGTGGCGCTGGGCGCCAACCTGGGCGACGCACCGCAGACCGTGGTGCAGGCCGCCATCGCGGCGCTGGCCCGCCTGCCGGGCACCACGCTCACCCGCGCATCGTCGCTGTACCGCACGGCACCCCTGGACTCCAGCGGGCCCGACTACATCAACGCCGTGGCGCAAATCGCCACCACCCTGACGGCTCCCGGGCTGCTGGCCGAACTGCAGGCGCTGGAGCTGGCGGCGGGCCGTGAGCGGCCTTACCGCAACGCGCCGCGCACGCTGGACCTGGACATCCTGCTGTACGGCGGCGCCCACATCGACAGCGCCACGCTCACGGTGCCGCATCCCCGCATGCGGGAGCGGGCGTTCGTGCTGGTGCCGCTGGCGGAGATCGCGCCGGAGCTGGTGACGGCCGGCGAACTGGCGAAGGTGGCGGGGCAGGGGATCGGGCGGGTTTAAAGTAGGGTTGAACAATGTCCTTCCGCTTGATCGCCGCCATCCCCAAGCTCGCCTCGCTTGACATCGAGCGGACCCTGGCCTTCTTCGAAAAACTGGGCTTCAAGCGCGGGGGCAGCTATCCCGACTACGGCATCGTCGTGCGTGACGGTGTCCAGATCCACTTCTGGCTGTGCCAGGACGCAAGGATCCCCCGGGAGACGGCGTGCCGCATCGCCGTGGAAGGCATTGAGTCGCTGTACATGGACCTGTCCCCGCTGGGCGTGATCCATCCCAACGGCGCGCTGGAGGCCAAGCCCTGGGGCGTGCTGGAGTTTTCGGTGCTGGACCCCGACGGCAACCTCGTGACCTTCCAGCAGCCCGCAGACTGACCGCGCGTTCATATGACCACTCTACCCACCGTCACCCTTCGTCCGCTCGTCGAGCAGGATCTGCCCATGCTGCACGCCTGGCTCAATCGCCCCCACATCGTCGAATGGTGGGGCGGCGACGCGCAGCGCCCCACGCTGGCCGACGTGCTGGCCGACTACCACCCCGACGCCCTGGCGCGCGAGCAGGTCACGGCCTATATCGCCATGCTGGGCGACCAGCCCATCGGCTATGCGCAGTCGTACGTGGCCATGGGCAGCGGCGGCGGCTGGTGGGACGACGTGACGGACCCCGGCATCCGCGGCATCGACCAGTCGCTGGCCGAGCCTGACCTGCTGTCGCGCGGGCTGGGCACGCAGTTGGTGAAGGCGCTGGTCGCCCATCTGTTCAGCGACCCGGCCGTGACGGCCGTGCAGACCGACCCCGCGCCGCACAACGCGCGCGCGATCCGCTGCTATGAGAAGGCGGGCTTTCGCACGGTGCGCACCATCGTCACGCCCGATGGTCCGGCGCTGTACATGCTGCAGGCGCGGCCATGAGCGCGCGCGTGCTGGCCGTGGGCAGCAGCCCCGTGCACGGGTTTTCCAAGGCGCTGGCCCCGGCCATCCGCCTGCTGGCCGGCCTGGGGGTTGAAGGCGATGCGCATTGCGGCGCCACCGTGCAGCACCGTTCGCGTGTCGCGCGCGATCCCTCGCAGCCCAATCTGCGGCAGGTCCACTTGTTGCATGCCGAGCTGTTCGATGAGCTGGCGGCGGGCGGCTTTCAGGTGCAGCCCGGCCAGATGGGCGAAAACATCACCACCACCGGCCTGGACCTGCTGGCCCTGCCCACCGGCACGGAGCTGGCCATTGGCGCGCAGGCGGTCGTGCGCCTGACGGGCCTGCGCAACCCGTGCCCGCAGATCGACCGCTTCCAGCCCGGCCTGACGGCGGCGGTGCTGGACCGTACGGCCGACGGCGCGCTGGTGCGCAAGGCCGGCGTCATGGCCGTGGTGCTGGCCGGCGGCACGGTGCAGCCCGGCGATGCGGTGGCGGTACTGTTGCCCGCCGGGCCGCACCGGCCGCTTGCGCCCGTCTGACGCCAAGCCCGCCGCCGCGCAACGTGCCCAACCTGTAAGGAGACAGACACTCATGAATTCATCCGCATCCGCGTCGCTGTCCGACTACCTCGTGCTGTCACGCGGGCAGTGGGACGCCGACAAGTCGCCCGAGGAAATCCAGCAGGCCATCGACGCGTTCTACACGTGGCATGACCAGCTCGTCGCCCAAGGCCGCATGAAGTCGGGCCAGCGCCTGGCCCGAGACACGCGCCTGGTTTCGCGCAGCGGCGTGCTGGACGGCCCGTTCACCGAGGCCAAGGAGATCGTGGGCGGCTACTGGTTCTTTACCGCCACCAGCCTGGACGAGGCCTGTGCGCTGGCCGCGCAGAACCCCTGCATGGCCTTCGGTCTGCAGTACGAGGTGCGGCCCGTGGAGCCTGAACGCTGCAGCGCGTTCGAAGCCACCAGCGAAACACCCGTGCGCGCCCGCCCGCAACTGCATATTCGCCGCGACAACCTGATGGGGCCCGAGATCCGTGCGTTGCTGGAGGAGCACCTGGAGCACATGCGCTACATCTCGCCGCCCGAGAGCGTGCATGCGCTGGACCTGAACGCGCTGCGCCGCCCGGAGATCACGTTCTGGACTGCCTGGTCCGGCACGACGCTGGCCGGCTGCGGCGCGCTCAAGCAGATCAACGCAAAGCATGGCGAAATCAAGTCCATGCGCTCGGCCCAGCGTTTTCGGCGCACCGGCGTGGGCCAGGCGATGCTCGCGCACATCATGCAGGAGGCGCGCCAGCGCGGCTACACGCGGCTGAGCCTGGAGACGGGCTCGCAGGGCGCCTTCATTCCGGCGCGCGCGCTGTACACGCGCTTCGGCTTCGCGCCCTGTCCGCCGTTCGAGGGGTACACCGCGGACCCCAGCAGCGTGTTCATGTTCCGGATGCTGTGATCCCGCAGGGGCGGCGCTGCCGCCCTGAGCCGCCATTACCTCCCACGTCATTGCCCGCATGACGCCGTTGCGCGACCATGCCTTCAACGACGATTCATCAACGACTGGAGGTATCCAAAATGACAGACACCGGACTCATTGCGATTGCATGCGGGCTCATCATCGGGCTGGGCGCCATCGGCGCCTGCATGGGCATCGGCCTGATGGGCGGGCGCTTTATCGACGGCGCGGTGCGCCAGCCCGAGATGATGGAGCCGCTGCAGACCAAGATGTTCCTGCTGGCCGGCCTGATCGACGCCAACTTCCTGATCGGCGTGGGCGTGGCGATGATGTTCGTGTTCGCCAACCCGTTCGCGGGCTAGGGTCTGCTAACACTACATTTGCCTCTTCGGGCGGGTTTTCTGAGGTGCGTTTTCTTGACGTCTCTGCTGGCACCTCGCGGCAAAGCCACGCGGGCGGTGTGCGGGGCTGAGGGCTTCACTGTGACGGTCGCCTGCGGCGACTGCCCTGTGCTGCTCAGGGATCGGTCGCACCGCAGAACTCACTGCGCGCTACGCGCTCCGTTCAAACAGCTGCGGTGAGTCAGAGCACGAAGCGCGCTTCGCGCGCCAACACTCACCCTTGCGCTGCTCGGCGTCACAGAGGCGCCCCCAGCCCCGCACTCCGCCCACGTGGCTTTGCGGTGACATTGCTGGCGCGCCACCGTTGGAAAGCCCCACCCCTGCCGCGAAGCAGCGAGCGATACAACACAGTCGACCGTTAAACGTAGTGTTGACAGGCCGTGGCCGCTACGGCCGCAGCGCGCTGCGCTGGCGGCTCACGTCCAGCTCGCTCACGGGCCCCGCGCGGTTGCCCCAGGCGTTGCGGATGTGGCTGAGCACCGCCGCCGTGTCCGCGTCGTTGAGCACCAGCACGTAGGGCGGCATGCCGAACGGCCGCGGGTTGCCCGCGGTGGCCGGCGCAAAGCCGCCGTTCAGCACGATCTGCACCAGGTTGGCCGTCGCCGGCATGGTGACGGCGCGGTTGCCCGCCAGTGACGGGTAGGCGCCTGGCACGCCTTCGCCGCGCACGCCGTGGCACTGCACGCAGTGCTGTTCGTAAAGCTTCGCGCCGCGCGTGGCCACGGCGCTGTCCACGGGCAGAGGTGTCTCGGCCGTTGCCCTGGCGGGCGGCAGCGCCTTCAGGTAGGTGGCCATGGCGCGCAGGTCGGCGTCGTTCAAGTGCTGCGTGCTGTGCTGCACCACTTCGGCCATTGGCCCCAGCATTGACGCGCGCGGCGACGTGCCGGTCTTGAGCAGTTGGGTGATGTCGGCCAGCGGCCAGTCGGCCACGCCTGCTTCGGCCGCGGACGCGAGCGATGGCGCATACCAGTTCTGCGCGGGGATCAGTCCACCGGCCAGGTCCAGCTTGTCGTCGGTCGCGCCCAGGGCGTTGCGCGCGGTGTGGCAGGCCGCGCAGTGGCCCAGCCCGCGCACCAGGTAGGCGCCGCGGTTCCAGTCGACGCCTTGCTTCGGGTCGGCATTGAACGCGCCGGGGCTGAAGTACAGCGCCCGCCACACGGCCAGCGCCGCCTGTGTGCGGTACGGCCAGCGCAGCGCATGCGGCGTGTTGGCCCGCTGCGCCGGCGGCAGGCTCATGAGCCAGGCGTACAGCGCGTCGGCGTCGGCCCGCGTGACCTGCGTGTAGCTGGGGTAGGGAAAGGCCGGGTACAGGCGCCGCCCGTCCCGCGATTTGCCATGGTGCAGCGCCTGCCAGAAGTCGGCGTTGGTCCAGCCGCCGATGCCGGTTTGGGGGTCGGGCGTGATGTTGCTCGCGTACACGGTGCCAAAGGGCGTGTCGATGCCGCGGCCGCCCGCGCCCGGCGCGCCTCCGGGCGTGGTGTGGCAGGCCAGGCAGTTGCCGGCGCGCCCCAGATAGGCGCCACGCGCCACGAGCGTGTCGGCGGTGGGGTTGGCGGCGGGGGTGGCGGCGGGCGGCGTTGCGGGTGCCTGCGCCGTGGCGGTCACAGGCGGCGCAGTGCCGCAGCGTTGCGGCGCGGGTGCCGGCAGCTGGGCCAGGGGCTTGGCTTGCGCCGGCACTGGCTGCGTCGCCAGCCAGGCGGCCACGGCGTTGACGTCGGCCAGGTCCATGCGCTTGGCGATATCGGCCATGCAGTCGGGCGCATGGGCGCGGCGCTGGCCGGCGCGCCAGGCACCCAGTTGGGCGTTCAGGTAGTCGCGCGGCAGGCCCAGCAGACCCGGCGTGGCCGGCTGCACGCCCGTCAGCGCCGCGCCGTGGCATGACGTGCAGGCCGGCAGCCGCCGCGCAGGGTCGCCCTGCAGCGCCAGCTGGCGGCCGCGCTGCAGCGTGTCGGCGCCCGGCGCGGGCTGCTGGGCGGCCGGCGGCGGGTAGGGCAGGTCCAGCCCGGCAAAGTACTGCGCCAGCTCCATCAGGTAGGCGTCCGACAGGGGCTCCAGCATGCGCGCCATCAGCCCGTAGTGGCGGCGGCCGTCGCGGAAGTTCACGAGCTGGTTGTACAGGTAGCCGGCGGGCTTGCCCGCGATCCGCGGGTAGTACCCGTCGGGGCCGGCGCGGCCTTCCTTGCCGTGGCAGACCGTGCAGGCCTGGGCGCGCTGCGCCAGGGTGTTTTCAAACGTGGGGAAGGCGGCATGGACGGTGGCGGCTGCCAGCAGCGCCGCCACGGCCGCCAGGGCTCGTGCAATCGGGTTCACCGGGCGATGTTAGCCGCCCGTGGTTTCGCCGGTCTGACAGGGCCTAGCGCCTGGTGGCGCGCACGCAGGTCAGCAGGTCGTTCCAGCTGTCCTGCAGCTCCTTGAGCCGGGCGCGCTTGTCCAGCACGCTGCCGCTGGCGCGTTCAGCCCGGCGCACCACGCGGTCCACCGCGCGCGCGCCCAGCGGCGCCAGGCGTTTTTGCAGGTTGCGTGCATGCTCGCGCATCTGCGCCGCCGTGGCGCGGGCCATGCCCTGTGTGGATGCCAGCGCGACCGATCCGGCCAGCTCGCCCAGCTCCAGCAGGGCGGGGTCCACCTGCAGCGCAAGGGCCGAGCCGGCCGCCATCAGCCAGGCGCGGGCCTTGCTGCCTTCGGCGGGCGTGGGGGCGTTGTCGGCGGGCTGCTCGGCTTGCATGGCGGGCATGCTACGCGGGCTGGCTGAAGCCAGCCTGACGCGTTTCTTTCATTCGTGCCAGCGCACCGGCGCGGCCTGCAGCGCCAGGTCGGACAGGGGGTAGGCCACGCACGGCAGGATCCAGCCTTCGGTTTTCTCGTCGGCGCTCAGGCCCGGCCATTCGATGCGGTAGGCCACGCGCCCGCTGTCCATGCGGCACAGGCAGGTGCGGCAGGTGCCGTTGCGGCACGAGCTGTCCAGCGCCAGGCCCGCCGCTTCGGCCGACGCCAGCACGGTCTGGCCGGCCGGCGCGCCAAAGCATTCGCCGCCGGGCAGGAGCCGGACGGCGAAGGCGGGGGTATTCGGGGGCGTCTGCATGGGCGGGCCATCATAATCACGGCCCCGGCGACAATCCGCCTTTGCCCTGACTGCCATGCCTTCCTATTCCATCCGCCCCGCAGCCCGCGGCGACGCTGCCACCGTGGCCGAGCTTCATGTCGCCACCTGGAAAGCCGCCTACAAGGACCTTCTGCCTGCCGAGTTCCTGGCGGGCCTGGCTCCGGCCATGCGCCTTGGCCTGTGGCGCGACGCCATCGAATACGGCGAGCCGCAGGTGCTGCTGGCCGTGGACGGCGCCGGCAAGCCCGTGGGCTTTGTCGGCTTCGACCGGTCCCGCGACCCCAAGACCAAACCCACCACCGGCGAAATCTGGGCGCTGTACGTGCTGCCGGACCATTGGGGCCAGGGCGCGGGCCTGGCGCTGTGGGACGCCGCGCGTGAAGGCCTGGCCGACGAAGGCTGCACCGACGTCACGCTGTGGGTCATGCTGCGCAACGAGCGCGCGCTGCGTTTCTATGAGCTGGCCGGCTTCAAGCGCGAGCTGAACACGGCTCGCACCACCCCCATTGGCACGGCCCGCGTCGAGGAAATCCGCCTCAAGCGCAAGCTCGACTGAGCACGGCCGCCCACAAGGAATCCGCCCATGGCCTCCAGCCTGCTTGCCCTGCTTGACGACATTGCCACCATCCTGGACGACGTGTCCGTGCTGACCAAGGTGGCCACCAAGAAAACCGCCGGTGTGCTGGGTGACGACCTGGCGCTGAACGCGCAGCAGGTCACCGGCGTTCGCACCGACCGGGAACTGCCCGTGGTGTGGGCGGTGGCGCGGGGCTCGCTGGTCAACAAGTCCATCCTCGTGCCGGCGGCGCTGGCGATCAGTGCCTTTGCGCCCTGGGCCGTTACGCCGTTGCTCATGGTGGGTGGGGCCTTCCTCTGCTATGAGGGCTTTGAAAAACTCGCGCACAAATTCATGCACGACGCCGGCGACGACGCACACCGCGCCGAACTGGCGCAGGCCGTGACGGATCCCCAAGTAGACCTGGTCCAGATCGAAAAAGACAAGATCAAGGGCGCCATCCGCACGGACTTCATCCTGTCGGCGGAGATCATCGCGATCACGCTGGGCACGGTGGCCGCGAGCCCGTTCGTCACGCAGGTGGGCGTGCTGGTGGGCATTTCGCTGCTGATGACCGTGGGCGTGTACGGGCTGGTGGCCGGCATCGTGAAGCTGGATGACTTCGGCCTGTACCTGAGTCGCCGCGCCAGCGCGGGCGCACAGGCCGTGGGCCGGGGAATTCTGTCCGCCGCGCCATGGCTCATGAAGGCGCTGTCGGTGGCCGGTACGGCCGCCATGTTCCTGGTGGGCGGGGGCATCCTGACGCATGGCATCGGGCCTTTGCACCATGCGATCGAGGCGGCCACGGGCAACATCGGCGGCATGGGCGGCACCCTGGTGTCGATGCTGCTGGACGGGTTGACCGGCATCGTGGCGGGCGCCCTGGTGCTGGGCGTCGTGCTGCTGGTCAAGCGCCTGCTGCCGCGCAAGGACGCTGCGTGACCAGCATCCACTGGGACGAGGGCGGCAAGCCGCACACCGCCCAGTGGCGCAGCGAGGCAGGCCTGCCGCCGCCCAAACGGTTGCAGATCGCCGACGACACGCTGAACGCCGACACCGCCTACCGGCTGGCCTGTGAAGGCACGGCACTGCTGTGGCGGGGTGACTTCCACAACGCGCGCCAGCTGCTGCAGGCGCTGGCCCGCCGGGCCGACCGCAAGCCGCGCAAGGCCAGGACGCCCGCCGCGCCCGCGTCGTCGTCGCAGGCCTTTCACCTGCACCGCCAGGCCCAGGCGCAACGCGCCCGGGTGCTGGCCATGGTGCTGATTCCGCTGGACGCGGACTACACGGTGCCGCTGCGTCGCGCGCCGGACCTGCGCGTCGCCTGCACCGAGGCCTGGGGCCCGTCCAGTGGCCCAAGCGTGGTGGCGCTGCGCGAACTGCAGGGCCTGGTCGGCGCGCATGAATGGCGCAAAAAGGGCGTGCCCATTGCTGCACTGGGCGCCAGCATCCATCCCCACTACGGCGTGTTCTCGCCGGTGCGGGGCGAGTACCTGGACCTGGTGGCGCAGGCGCCGCTGCCATCCACGGAGCTGGCGTTCGACATTGGCACGGGCACGGGCGTGCTGGCGGCGCTGCTGGCGCGCCGCGGCGTGCGCCATGTGGTGGCGACCGACCAGGACCCCCGCGCGCTGGCCTGTGCGCGCGACAACCTGGGCCGGCTCGGGCTGGCCGGGCAGGTGCAGGTGATCCAGGCCGATCTGTTCCCGCCCGGCCGCGCGCCGCTGGTCGTGTGCAACCCGCCCTGGGTGCCCGCGCGGCCCGCGTCGCCCGTGGAGCATGCGGTGTACGACGAAGGCAGCCGCATGCTGCGCGGATTCCTGGCGGGGCTGGCGGCGCACCTGGCGCCCGGTGGCGAAGGCTGGCTCATCCTGTCGGACCTGGCCGAGCATCTGCAGCTGCGCACGCGCGAGGAACTGCTGGGCTGGATTGCGCAGGCCGGGCTGGTGGTGCTGGGCCGCACCGACATCCGTCCCCGCCATCCCAAGGCGGCGGATGCGGGCGATCCGCTGCATGCGGCGCGCGCCGCGGAGCACACGTCGCTGTGGCGGCTGGGCGCCGGCTGACGCGGCCGTTGCGAGGCCTCACACTCGGATACAGCCTGCCACACGGCTTTGCGGTCCAATGCGCAGCCATGGATTCTGTAGCCGACTTCAACGACACCCGCGACATTTTCACCAGCGTCTCCGACGTGGAGCTGTATGCCCGCCGGCGCGGGCGGCGCGAGGTGGAAATGGCGCTGCTGTCCGGCTGCATGAGCCCGTTGAGCGAGCGGGTCATCGGCGACTGGCTGGCCATGGACGACGCGCGGCAACGCCGCAACGCCGTATTGCCGCGCTGGGTCCTGGGCGCCGCCACGGCCGTGGTGGTGGCCGCGGCGCTGGCCTGGCTCTACTGAAGCCTGGGGCGATGGGCCCCAGGGGCCGCCGTCAGGTCACGCGGCCGCGGCCGGCCTGCACGTCGCAGCCGGTGATGCGCCAGACTTTGTCCTTTTCACGCTGCAGGGTGTAGGTGGCAATCCACGCGTCGCCGCGTGTATCCGTCATGTGCACGCGCTGCACCACGGTGCCATCGGCCAGCCGTTGCGCGCCCAGAAAATTGACGCTGGCATGCCGGTAGACCACGGGGTAGCCGCTGCGCACCATGGCCATGAAGCGTTCCGCCGATCCCAGCCGCCCGCGCACGTTGGCCGCCGCGTAGGAAAAAGCGCGGGCCGCGTCGTCGGCTGCCAGCGCATCAAGCTGGCCCTGAACCGTGGCGCGCACGCGCGCCGCCTCGGCGTCCGTCAGTGCGGCTTTCGCACCCGCCGCGCCTGCCGTGCCGGGCGCCAGCGCGAACAGGGGCAGCACCGGCAACATGCGGCGCCGCGAGAACGATACGGGCACTTTCATGGGGTCCATCATGGCGCATTGCGCTGCGGTGCGCAAAGGGCCAGGGCCGACGCCAGCAGGGCGCGCGCCGCGTCCCCGGCCAGCAGCGAGTCGGGCCGCACCAGCAGGCAGGCCAGGCGCTGCGCCTCATGCACGGCGGCCACGGGCGTACCGGCGTCGTCACGGGCCCAGATGGTCCATGGCGTGGGCAGTGTGCTGCCCGAGGCCAGCGCCAGCGTGGCATAGCGCGCCGCGGTGAAGGGCGCCGCCGGCAGCGGCGCGTGCACGGCCGGCATGCAGCGCACCAGTCGCCCGTGTTCGGGCGTGATGGACACCACGTCACAGCCGTGGGCCGCCAGCAGGCGAAGCGCGGCGTCGCCCACGGCCACCACATGGCAATCGGCGCGGTCGTGTAACGCGCCGCCGGCCCGCACCTGGAGCAAGGCACCCTCGCGCACGGCCACACCCATCGCCAGCAGCATGTCGCGCAGGCCGTCGGCGAACGGGTCCTGGCCCGGCACCAGCGCCACTGCCTGGGGCAGGTTCCGCAGCGGTGGCGGCGCGTCGGCCGCACCGGCCGCAGCAGGTTCCATAGCAGGTGCCGCAGCCTGCAGGCCCAGCGCCCGCCACAGCGAAACCGCCTTCAGCCGCGACTCCGCCTCTTCGCGCTCGGGCACGGAATCGGCCAGCAGGTCGCCGCCGGTTCGCACTTCGGCCACGCCGCCGCGCAGCACGGCGGCGCGCAGCAGCGTGCCCACCAGCGCGTCGCCCATGGCGTCCACCTGCACGGCCAGCCCACCGTACCAGCCGCGGGGGCTGGCCTCCAGCGCGGCGATGGCCGCCAGCGCCGGCGCGCGCGGTGTGCCCGTGACCATGGCCGGCGCGGCGGTGGCGCACAGGGCGTCCCAGGCGTCTGCACCCTCGCGCAGCGTGCCTTCGATCCGGTCCACCGTGTGCACCACGGTGGTCAGCGACATCTGCCGCCGCCGTTCGCGCAGGCGCAGCGTGCCGGGCACGCACAGCGGCGCCAGGTCGTTGCGCAGCGCGTCGCTGCACACGGCCAGCGACGCAGCGTCCACGTCTTCGTTGACCAGTTCGCGAAAGGACTCGGCCTCGCCCACCGGACCCGCGCCGCGCGCGACCGTGCCGCACACCGGCAGCGCCTGCACGGCGCGGCCGGACACCACCAGCTGCAGGTCCGGCGATGCGCCGAACAGCTGTTCGCCCTGGCCGTCGTTGAGAAAGAAGGTCGCGGGCGCCGGGTTCACGCGGCGCAACCGGGCAAAGGCCGCAGCCGCCGACATGTCCGTGGCGCGGCGAAAGCTCTGGCTCAGCGTCAGGGACACCAGGGGCTGCGCACGCAGATACGCCAGCGCCCGCGTCACCATGCGCGCGTGCCCGCCGGGCGGGTGGTCGTCGACGGGCGGGGTGGTGGCGGTGGCGGTGGCGGTGGCGGCCTGGGCGCTGGCAGGCCGGGTGCTGGCAGGGGGTGGCGCCGTGGCGGCGGGCGCGGGCTGCTTGACCGCCGCGCCCGGCAGGTCCAGCGCCAGATGCTCCCACGCGCCCGATGCGTCACGGCGCCACAGGCTTTGCGGCAGGTACAGCACGCCAATTCTTTCGCCGGACGGGGCGGCGGGGCAGTCCGGTCCCAGCCGCCAGGCGTTGAAGCGCAACGCGCCCAACAGCATCACTTCGGGCCGGGGCACAAAGGCGCCCAGCAGCGCCCGCAATGCCGCTACCGGCGTCAGTGCGCCGTTGCCCGCGGCATCGGCCCAGCCGGCCAGCGCCGCGTGCGCCAGCAGCGCCTCGCCCAGCCCAGTGCAGGCCGTGGCGTGCACGTGGCTGTCATACACGGCCAGCGCCAATGCGGGCTCGTCCACCAGCGCCGCCTGCAGCGGGTGCAGGCCCGCGATGCCCGCGTCCACGCCGAAGTACATGCCCGGTGCGTGGTCCAGCCGCGCGAGCGCGGCGTCCACCGCATGCGCATCGGCGGCGCCGCGCCGCACCGTCAGTTCGATCGCCAAAACGTCCTGCGCGTCAGTCCATGCGCAGCCCGGTGCGCTTGATGACGGGGGACATCACGCGCAGCTCCTGCTGCATGAAGTTCTGCAGGTCCTGCGCGGAGCCGCCCACCGGTTCCATGTACTGGGCGTGCAGTTTCTGCTTGACCTCGGGCATGGCCAGCACGGCGTTGATCTCCTGGTTCATGCGCTGCACGATGTCGTTGGGCGTGCTGGCCGGGGCCATCACGGCCATCCAGGCCATGTTCTCGATCTCGGGCAAGCCGGCTTCCTTCATGGTGGGAATGTCGGGCGTGAGTTCGCTGCGCTTTCCGGTGGACACCGCCAGCGGACGCAGCTTGCCGGCCTTGACCTGCGGGATCACCGCGACGGCAGGCACGCAGGCAAACTGCACGTCGCCCTGCAGGATGGCCATGATCGCCAGCGGCGACGACGCATACGGGATGTGCACCGCGTAGGTGTCGGTCTTGACCTTGAGCAGCTCCACGCCCAGCTGAGACAGGCTGCCCACGCCGGTGGACGAGAAGTTGAACTTGCCGGGGTTCTTCTTCATGGCGTCGACCAGTTCGCGCAGGTTGTTGATGCCGGAGTCTGTCCGCACCGTGCAGACGTTGGCCTGTGCGCCGGCCAGCACCACGGGGCGCAGCTCGGTGAAAGGGTCGTAGCCGAGCTTGTTGTAGATCTGCGTGTTGTAGACCAGCGGGCCGTTGGTGCTGATGAGGAACGTGTAGCCGTCGCCCGGGGCCTTGGCCACCACGCCCGTACCGTTGTTGCCGCCCGCGCCGGCGCGGTTCTCCACGGTAACGGGCTGGCCCAGGCGCGGCGCGAGCCGCTCGGCCACGATGCGCATGATCACGTCCGGCGACGATCCCGCGGCGTAGGGCACGATGACGCGCACGGGCTTGTTGGGCCAGGCGCCCTGGGCCAGGGCACCAGCGCACGCGCAGGCGACGGCCAGTGCGGCCGCAGCGCGGCCCAGCAGGCGACGGGTGGAAGGGGACCGGTTCATGGTGTGATCCTTTCGGTGTCGTGAAAGAAACGCCCCTCGCCGGCAATGAAGCCGGCGACCAGCGCGCGATAGGCCGACTCGACGATGTCGGGCAGGCCGGGAAAATTGCCTTCGTTGGCCGCGGCCAGCCCCCGCACGCGGTCGAACACCTGGGCCTGGCGCGCCGGCGCCGACACCTGGAATTCGTCCAGCTTGAAGCGCGTGGCATCGCGCACGCACAGTGCCCGCTCGGACATCAGGGCGACGATCTGCGCGTCCAGCGCGTCGATGCGCGCGCGCAGCTCGCCCAGCGTGGCGGCCTGTGGCCGGTAGGCCGGGTCCTTGAAACGGCGCACCGGCGCGCCGCTGGTGGAGGGCTCTTGTGTCGTCATGGCTGTCTTGGCGTGGTCCGGCCGGGATCAATTGATAAGCAAGCTTATCAATGACGGCGGGGCACGCCATTGGTAGCGCACACCTTGCACACCGGCCGGGTCGGGTGTAGGCGGCAGCGTCCTACAGGGGCTTGCGGGGCGATCCCACCGGGGCCGCGGCAGCCCGCGCCTAGCCTTGCGGGATGACCGCATCCACGCCCAACCCCGCTCCCGCCGACGCGCCCGCGACGGCGTCCTCCCTGCGTCCCCTGCTGCGAGCCGCGGCGGCGGGCGTGCTGATCGGCGCCGCGGCGCTGGCCGGGCTGCTCGCCGTCACGGGCAAAAGCCTGTGGCCCGCGCCGGGCCGGCCGGCAGCGGCGCAGCCGGCGCCATGGCAGCCCGTGGCCGCCGATTTCGGTGGCGAAGAGGCGTCTGACGATGCACGGCGCCTGGCGCAGTGGGTCGCGCATACCGGCGACCACAAGCGGCTGAACTTCGTGATCCTGGACAAAAAGAACGCCAAGGTCTTCGTCTTCGGCCCCGACGCCAAGCTGCGCGGTGCGTCGGCGGTGCTGCTGGGCTATGCGCCGGGCGACGACACCGTGCCCGGCATCGGCCAGCGGCCCATCGACCAGGTCAAGCCACATGAGCGCACGACGCCGGCAGGGCGCTTTGTCGCCGAACCGGGTCGCAATGCGCTGGGCGAGGACGTCGTGTGGGTCGACTACGACGCGGCCGTGTCCATGCACCGCGTGCGCGCGACTGACCCGCGCGAGCGCAGGCTGGAGCGCCTGGCGTCGCCCACCATCGACGACAACCGCATTTCCTACGGCTGCGTGAATATGCCGGTGGCGTTTTTTGAAGACGTGCTGAGGCCCGCGTTCGACAAGCGCTACGGCATCGTCTACGTCCTGCCGGAAACAAAGCCGCTGGCCGAAGTGTTTGCAGGTGTGAGGGATGTGCCCCGCAGCATGTAACGCTGTAGTCCGTGGCCTGACAGGCTTTGTCGCCGCAAACCGACCTCGCCGATTTGTCACCCCGTTAACCTGAAGTCAGCCGGTTCAAACGCCGGTCACTTCCTCAACCCAGGTGGCGAGACGCCACCATACAAGGAGATTGAACATGACTGCCAAGACCAAACTGTCCCAGGGCCTGATCGCCGGTGCCATCGCTGTTGCCTTTGCTGGCGGCGGCCTCGCCATCGCCCAGAGCAACCCGCCCACGACCATGGGCGCCGATCCGGCCACCGCTGCCGGCCAGCAAAGCTCGCAGGCCACGCCGATGGGCACCACCGGCACGCCCACGGGTGAGTCGTCTATGAACGCCCAGGTGCCCGCCACCGGCACGACCGGGTACACCGGCTCCACCGACACGCTGAACTCCACCCCCGTGGAGCGTGACGCCCAGGCTGACCGCAACTAAACGTTGAAGGCCACTGAGCGAAGCCGGGCAGATGCCCGGCTTCTTTTTTTGTCCGCGCTTACCCGACGTGAGCGGAAATAAATCACGTTGTCGCCGTCAGGCGACCGGAAGTTGTATCAAACATTGCAAAACCCAACGCGTGTCCCTAGCATGCCCCGCAGGACTTTCGGGGACTCAGGAACATGCGGTTCATGCAGTGCGTGCGCGCCCTGTTGGCAGGGCTTGCGCTGATGGGTGGCTGTGCCATGGCACAGGACGTGGTGGTGCGCCAGCTGGCCCGCTGGGCGGTGGACAGCGCCGACCATGGCGGCATGCCCTTTGCCATCGTGGACAAGCGCGGCGCGACGCTCAATGTCTTTGATGGCAATGGCCGGCTGCTGGGTGCCACGCCCGCGCTGCTGGGCCTGATGCCCGGCGACGGCTCGCAGCCCGGCGTGGCCGCGCGCGTGCAGACGGGCCTGACCACGCTGAAGGACCGCACCACGCCCGCGGGGCGCTTCGTGTCCGAACCGGGCCGCAATCTCCGGGGTGAGCGCGTGGTGTGGGTCGATTATTCGACCGCCTTTGCGATCCACCGGATGCGCCCGTCGGCGCCCGCTGAGCGGCGCGAGGAGCGCCTGGCATCACGCACGCCCGACGACAACCGCATCACCCTGGGTTGTGTGGTGGTGCCGGTTTCGTTCTACGAGAACATCGTGGAGCCTGTGCTGGGCCAGCGACGCGCCGTGGTGTATGTGCTGCCTGAAAGCGGCGCCATTGGTGGTTTGATGGGGGCGCACTGAGAGGCGGCCTCTCTCTCTGTTCGGTTTCTCCGGCGGTGCGCCCGTCGCGGCGGGGCGGCGCTTTCGCCACCAGAGCCCGGTCCCCTTCGGGGCGAGCCGCTGCAGTACTCAGGCCGGCGGGTGACCACCCGGCCTCCGTCAATACCCGTGCGCCAGCCCTCCGTGCTTCGCGCCCGGGCTCTTGATCGGTGGCGAAAGCGCCGCCCCACCGCGACGGGCTTGAGACCAGCGTTGCAAGAAGTCCGCAGTCCCTTCTCTCGCGTGCCGTTCCGTCAAGCGTCCCAGCCGAAGGAAAACACGCGGGCATTCAACGGGTGTTGCCACCCAATACGCCCTAACTGAACAGCGCGTCAAAGCCTCCCAGCGGCTCGAACCGGTCGTTGCGTTGCACCAGGCGCGTGGGGCCCGGCAGCGCGCGCTGGGCCACGGAATGGCAGGGATCGCCCGGGTAGCAGACGCCGCGCTCGCCGGCGATGTCGATCCGCTCGGGCAGGATGACCGGCGGCGGCGCGCGGCGGGCTGCCTGCAGCACATCGGCCATGGCGCTGTGGCGGCTCAGGTGGGCCAGCCCCATGATCTGCGGCGGGGCCATGCTGATGTGTCCTTCCCAATACCGCTGCAAGGCCTCGCGCGGCGCGATCCACAGCGTTTCGGTGTTCTCGTGACCATCGTGCGCGGCCGTCTGGCCCGGCGGCAGCATAGCCACGAAAAAGCGCGTGTCGAACCGGCGGCCTGCCGTGTTGGTGGGGATGACCGGCGTGATCCAGCGCGACCACGGCGCCATGTCGCGCGTGGCCAGCCGCAGCGCCAGCCGCTGCAGGATGTCGTTGAACGCCATGCCGTCGCGGTGCATGGCGGCGGCTTCGGCGGGCGCCGCACGCTGCACGCCATCGGCCAGCAGCACGCCGCATTCCTCGAACGTTTCGCGCACGGCTGCCGTGTACAGCCCGCAGGCTTGCGCCACGCCCAGGCCGGGTTCGCCCAGGCTGGCATGCAGCGCCGCGCCGCTCTGGTCCAGTTGCTGCGCCTGCAGCGTGGCATCGGCCGCGTCCATCTTGCCGCCGGGAAACACGTGCGCGCCGCCCAGCACCGCAGCCTGGTCATGCCGGCGCAGCAGCAGCACCTGCAGGCCGCCCGGGGCATCACGCAGCAGCACGAGGCTGGCGGCGTGGGCCGGCACGATGGGCGCCGCAGGCGTGGCGGTGGAGGAGGGGGCGGGAGTGGGATGGGACTGCATGGTGGCGCGGGGAGTCACCTGCGCTGCAGCCTGGAGCCGGGCGGTCCAGTACAGTGGCGCTGGCCGCGCCAAGCGTACCAGCTTGCGCCGCGCGGCTTTATCACCCACATGACACGAGGACGACAGCAGACATGAGCATTGATTTCAAGGGCCGCGTGGCCATCGTGACGGGCGCGGGCGGCGGCCTGGGCCGCCAGCATGCGCTGGCCCTGGCGCGAAGCGGCGCGAAAGTCCTGGTCAACGACCTGGGCGGCGCGGTGGATGGGTCCGGCGGCTCCGTCAGCGCCGCACAGGCGGTGGTGGACGAGATCCGCGCCGCGGGCGGCCAGGCACTGGCCAATGGCGCATCGGTGACCGACTTTGCCGCCGTGCAGGCCATGGTGCAGCAGGCGGTTGATGCGTGGGGACGCGTGGACATCCTGGTCAACAACGCCGGCATCCTGCGCGACAAGAGTTTTGCCAAGATGGACCTGGCGGACTTCCGCCTGGTGATGGATGTGCACGTCATGGGCGCGGTGCACTGCACCAAGGCCGTGTGGCCCCACATGACCGCGCAGAAGTACGGACGCATCGTCATGACCACGTCGTCCAGCGGCCTGTACGGCAACTTCGGCCAGGCCAACTACGGCGCCGCCAAGATGGCGCTGGTCGGCCTGATGCAGACGCTGTCCATCGAAGGGGCCAAGCATGACATCCGCGTGAACTGTCTGGCGCCCACCGCTGCCACGCGCATGACCGAAGGCCTGATGTCCGAGGAAGTCCTGCGCGCGCTGGACCCGGCCGCCGTGGTGCCGGCCATGCTGGTCATGGCCAGCGAGGCGGCGCCCAACCGCACGGTGCTGTGCGCCGGCGCGGGCACGTTCGAGGCCGCGCACATCACGCTGACCCAGGGGATCCATCTGGGCAGGGGCGATCAGGTGCCCGGCGAACTGGCGGCGCGCCTGGCCGAGGTGACCGACCGCGCTGATGAGATGGTGCCGCACAGCGGCAGCGCCCAGGGCGCCAATGAAACCGGCAAGGCGAAGCTGACGGCCTGAGGCCTTGGGCCTGTTCAGCCGCCGAACGCGCGCGACACGCGCGCCATGAACGCGGCGGCCCGTGGCGGGTTCAGCCAGCGCACGACAGCCACCGCGTCGTGCTCGGGCAGCGTCCAGATGTAGTGCCCTCCCGCGCCGACCATGAACACGCCCTGCGTGGACGCGCCGGGGAAGGTGCGCCCGTCGCGGTTCAGCCAGGTCAGCCAGCCGTAGAACGGCGCGAGCGCGCAGGGCTCGTGCAGGCGCGTGATCCATTCGCGCGGAACGATCTGCGCACCGTCCCAGGCGCCGCCCTGCAGCACCAGTTGGGCAAGCCGCGCCTGGTCCCTTGCGCTGATGGACAGGCCCGCGCCCCAGTGCGTGCCGCCGGGCACCGATTGCACGCGCTGCCCGCCCAGTTCAATCCATGCATCGTCATAACCCACCCACTGCCAGCCGTCGCTTGCGCCCATGGGCTGCATGACCGCTTCGCGCAGCACCTCGGGCAGCGGCCGGCCGAACAGGTGCAGCAGCGCCAGCGACAACTGGTTGATGCGCACATCGTTGTATTCCCAGTAGGTGCCGGGCGCGCCTAGCGTGCGCGCCTCGCCCTTGCGGCCGGTGGGCGGCTTGGGGTCGTGCGACACATGGCGGTGGTGCTCGACCTGGTCGGGCATGCCGAAGCACGTGCCCGACCATTCGCTGGTCTGCTCCAGCAGATGGGCCCAGGTCACGCGGGCGTTGTGCGGGTCGTCAAAGCCGATGCCCGGCAGGCGGCGTGCCACAGGCTCGTGCGGGTCGGGCATCAGGCCCCGCCCATGTGCCACGCCGGCCAGCAGCGCCAGGCCCGTCTTGGCCACGCTGAAGGTCAGGTCGGCACGGTCCGGCTCGCCCCAGGCGATGAGTTCCTGCCCGTGCTGCCATACCGTGCCGGACACCGGGCCGCGCGCATGCACGGGGCCGCGCAAGCGGTTCCAGGGTGCGGGGTCTTCATGGTGGACACCGAACGGCGCCTGGCCGGGCGCGGGCGCCGCGAACGGGTCACGGGGCCAGGGCACTTCATGGGTTTGTGCGAATTCGGCCGCCTCGGCCAGCAGGCGCTGTGTACCGGCGCCCGCCATCATGCGGCCAATGCGACGCGCCTGGGCACGAGCCGTTCTGGCGACACATACTGCTGGCGGTACAACTCGAACGGCAGGCTGTCCGCCGCCTCGATGGCGGCCTGGTCCCGCAGCGACTGCGCGGCCATGGATTCGAAGCGTGCCTGCAGCGCCGGCGCGAACGGCAGGCCGCGCAGCACGTCGCGCGCGCGCGCGGACTGCGCCAGCGTGAAACCGATGAACGAATTGGCGTGGCGCTGCGCCATGGCCTGCAGCACGCGGGCCGACGGCAGGCTGTCGGGCGCGCCCAGCGCGGCGCGGGCGGCCTGCACGGCTGTGCTGTAGTCCGTGGTGCCGTGCACGGCATCCAGCCGCTGCGCAATGGGGCCGAAGGCGTCCACCAGCTCCGTGCCCCAGTCGATCAGGCTGGTTTCGCGGCCACCGCGCAGCAGCTTCAGGCCCGGCTCGCGTCCGCGCGCGGCGGTCAGGTGCTGGTTGTGCTTGAGCTCGGCGATCTCGGCCGGCGTGTCGGGCGGGCTGTCGGCCAGCAGGCAGTGCAGCAGGAACACGTCCAGCAGGCGCAGGCGTTCGCCCGTGATGCCGATGGGCTCGAACGGGTCCAGGTCCAGCAGGCGCACTTCCACGTATTCGACGCCACGCTCTCGCAGCGCGTGCAGCGGCCGCTCGCCGGGGAAGATCACGCGCTTGGGGCGGATGGTTCCGTAGAACTCGTTTTCGATCTGCAGCAGCGTGGTGGCGAGCTGGTTGTAGTCGCCGCCGGGGTTCTGGATGCCGACCTTTTCATAGGCAGGGTAGGGCTGGGTCAGCGCCTCATGCAGTGACGCGGCATAGCCTTCAAGCCCGTTGTAGCTCACATTCAGCGACGCCTGCGCATCGCTCTGGTAGCCCAGGCGCCCCATGCGCAGCGACGTGCCGTGCGGCATGTACAGCGCGTTGGTGCCCAGCGTCTGCAGTTCGTGCTGGCGCCCTGTGACGAAGCTCGGACACAGCGCGGGCGACGCGCCCATCAGGTACAGCAGCAGGAACGCGTGGCGGCGGAAGTTGCGGATCAGCGCGAAGTACTGGCTGCTGGTCACATCCGGCAGCGACCAGTTGTAGTGGATGCCCGAAATGGTTTGCATGCGCCGCCCGTAGCGGTGCGCCAGCCCCATGCGGTACACGCTCTTGGCCCGGCCGACGTTGGACGTGCCGTAGCGGCCGATGGGAATGGTCTCGTCCGATGGCAGGCCGCAGGGCATGCTGGACACCCACAGCATTTCGTCGCCCGCATCGCGCAGCGCGCGGTAGGTGAACTGGTGGATCTGCGTGAGCTCGGCCAGGCATTCGTCGACGCCCGCGTGCACGCCAGTGATCAGCTCAAGCTGCGACTCGCTGTAGTCGGTGGTGACGTGCGGATGCGTAAGCGCCGAACCCAGCGCCGCCGGATGGGGTGTGAGCGCCAGGCCCCCTTCGGGCAGGGCGCGCAGGCTTTCTTTCTCGATGCCGCGGCGCATGGCCTTGAGCCGCGCGGGCGAGAGGGATTCCAGCCCTTCGTGTGAAGCGGTCATGTCTGCCTCGGTGAATATGTTTATGCGTTGGGCCGAAAGTTAACACGCCCGCCACCGGCCCGCTGGGGCGGCCGATAGGCCTGCCCCGAACCGGGGACTTGCGGCGGCCCTGCACGTTGCAGGCAGGTTTTGGGTTAGGGAATGACACTAGCACAGCCCCGCGTAGACTGCATGGTGGCTATAGAGGAGTCGTTGACGTGACGCAAACCATCACCCCCGAACTGCAGCACTGGGTGGACGACCAGATCGGCGCCGGACATTCGCGGCCCGAGCTGCTGCAAAGCATGATCCTGGGGGGCTGGGATGCCGCCCTGGCGCGGCGCGCACTGGAGTCATCGACCGCCAGCCCCCCCGCGCGCAAGGCACCCGCGGCCCGGGGGCGCGACAGGCCGGCCGGCGATGCCGCCGGGCGGCCGCCGCGCGTGCCGGTGCCCCGGCTGGCGCTGGAAGGCTCGCCGCTGTACCTGGATGCGGGCGACCGGCAGGTGGCCGTGCTGGGCAACGTCAAGGACCCCGCCATTACCATCCTGGGCGGGCTGCTCAGCGACGAAGAGTGCGAGGCGCTGATCGACGCCGCGCGGCCGTCCATGAAGCGCTCCGGCGTGCTGGACATGGCCACCGGCGGCACCCAGGTGACCGACGTGCGCACGAGCAACGGCATGTTCTTCCAGCGCGGGCAGAACGAACTGGTGGCCCGCATCGAAGCGCGGCTGGCCCGGCTGTGCGGCTGGCCCTTGGAAAACGGCGAGGGCATGCAGGTCCTGCAGTACGGCCCGGGCGCGGAGTACCGGCCGCACTACGACTATTTCGATCCGCGCGAGGCGGGCACGGCCGGGATCGTCACGCGCGGTGGCAACCGCGTGGCCACCATCGTCATGTACCTCAGCGAGCCCGCGCGGGGCGGGGGCACGGTGTTCCCCGACATCGGGCTCGAAGTGGGTCCGCGCCGCGGCAACGCGGTGTTCTTCAGCTACGACATGCCCCATCCCGACAGCCGCACGCTGCACGGCGGCTCGCCGGTGATCGAGGGCGAAAAGTGGATCGCCACCAAGTGGCTGCGCGAAGGCGAGTTCAAGACGCCCGCCAAAGGCGTATAGCGCCCGCCGCGCAGGCTTTTGCGCTGCGTTATTCCTGCTGCGTGGCCGTTTCGTCCATGCGGCGGATCGTCTCGCGGTCGCGCCGGTGGTCCAGCTTGCCCAGCGTGTGTTCCAGCAGGTGGATCAGCTTGTCCGTCGCGCCGCGAAACGCCAGGTCCTGGTTGGCGGCGTGGTGCGTGGCGGCGATGGGAGGATGGAAATTAAGCCGGGCTTCCAGCATGCAGCGGCAGTCGGCCGCGCCGCCGGTGGCGCTGTTTTCGTCGCTGAGCTGCACTTCCACGCGGGTGATGTCCTGGCGGTAGCGGTGCAGCGCGGCATTCAGGTGTTCGCCGGCCCAGCGCTCCAGGGACTCCTTGCCCGCGGCGCCGTTGCCGGTGTTGACTTGGACCTGCATGTCGATCTCCTTTCATTTGGCTTGTGCAGGAAACCAGTGTGCGCGCAAACAGGCGCACGCGACGTAAGAAATTTCCACCTAATATGGTCACACCCTGTTGCATGAGGACGCCCCATGAGCGACGCAATGCCCGCCTTTGAAGTGCTGCCGCGCGACCTGTCGGCCTACCGTAAGGGAAACACCGGTGTCGACTACGTGCACCGCTTCGACTCCGGCCGCCCCGGCCCGCATGTGCTGGTCAATGCGCTGACGCATGGCAACGAGTTCTGCGGCATGACGGCCGTGACCCATCTGCTGGACAGCGGCGTGCGGCCGCGCCGCGGCGTGCTGACGCTGAGCTTCGCCAACGTGGCCGCCTATGAATCGTTCGACATCGCCAAACCGTTCGACAGCCGCCAGCTTGTGCACAACCTCAACCGCATCTGGTCGCCGCAACTGCTGGACGGCAGCGACGACAGCCCCGAGCTGCGCCGCGCGCGCGAGCTGCGGCCGGTGGTGGACGCAGCCGACCACGTGCTGGACCTGCATTCCACCAATGCCGACGTCACGCCGTTCTGGGTCTACCGTGCGTTCGAGCGCAACACCCAGGTGGCGCTGGCCATCGGCCGGCCGTCGGTGCATTTCGTGATGCCCGGCGGGCTGGGGTCGGGCACACCGCTGATCGAGTACGGCCGCTTTGCCGATGCGTCGGGCGGGGGCGTGGCGATGGTGGCCGAATGCGGCCAGCATTTCAGCCGCGCGTGCAGCGACCTGGCCACGGCCGTGGCGCTGGACTTCGTGGCGCATTTCGGGCTGATCGATGCGCCGGCGAGTGCGCCGCGCGAGCCGCAGCGCCGGCTGGAACTGCTGCGCACCTGCATGATCCGCACGCCCGAATTCCGCTTCACGCAGCCGGTGAAAGGTTATGAGGTGTACGCGAAGGATGAACTGATCGCCACCGATGGCGACGAGGAAATCCGCGCGCCTTGCGACGACTGCACGATCTTCATGCCCGCGCGGCGGGCGATCGTGGGGCGCGAGGGCGTGTACCTGACGCGCCCTCTGCCCTGAAGGCTCAGACCTCGCCGCCGAACTTCTTGATGAGGTTGGCGATGTATTTGTCGACCAGCTTTTCGAACTCGCCCTCGACCACGGGCGCCACCACCATCTTCATCAGGCCGGGCAGGGGGACTTCCACCGTGCCCTTGATCTTGAGCTCGATGGCGGTGGACTTGCCCTTGTTGTCGGTGATCTTCCAGCTGCCGCCGACCTGGGCATTGCCCACGTTCTTGACGGGTGTCCACTTGACGGTGCCCTTGGCCTTGTCGCTGACGTACTTGCTGGCGTAGACGGTCTGGATGTTCACCTGCGCGGTGCCGACCTTCTCCATCTCCCATTTGTAGACGCCGTCGCCCATGTCGGTGAGCTTGTCGACCTTGGGGAAATGGCTGACCGACGCGGGCACGTCCGACAGGACGGCGAACACATCGGCCGCCTTGGCCTTGACCTCGAATTCATAACCCAGATCGATGTCGACGCTGATCGCCATGGTGTCTCCTTGTTGTGCATGAAAAAGCCGGTGGTCAATTCTGCCACCGGCTTTTTGGGGAATCGTTCAGGGTTTACTTGCGCTGGGCAGCGAATGCGGCGGCGCGCTCGGTGGTCGCCAGGGCCGCGCCCACCAGGGTGTCCACCACGACCTTGGCGCCGCTGACGCTCAGGTCCACGCCCTTCACATAGATGCCGCTGCACACCTTCTGCAGGTGGGCGGCGTTCTTGCGGGTCTCGGCGGTCAGCTGGGGGGCCGACTGCTTGAGTGCGCTGTTCCAGCGGTCGGTGGCGAATTCGTTCAGGCGCGTGGCGCCGCTCTGGTAGGCGTCGATGACCTGGTGGGCGGTGGTGCCGGCCGAAGCGATGACGCCGGTGGCGGTCTTGGTGAATTGGGTTGCGTTCATGGCAATGTCCTCTTACGGTTGGATGAGGGCATTGTCCGCAGGCCCGCTAGGGCACGGAACCTAAAACGGGCGGTTGAACGCGGCTTTCCTAGAGGTCCAGCACTAAAACCGGGCTCCTGCTGCGCGAGATGCAGGGCATGAAGCAGTCGTTGGCGGCCTGCTCCTCGGGCGTGAGGTACATGTCCCAGTGGTCGGGCTCGCCCTCCAGCACGCGGGTCTGGCAGGTGCCGCACACGCCCTGCTGGCAAGACGTGGCGATCTCGATGCCTGCGGCTTCCAGTGCTTCGAGCACGCTCTGGCCTGCATCCACGGGAATCACGCGGCCCGAGCGGGCGAGCTTTACTTCAAACTCCACCGCCATCACGTCTCCAGAAAGTTGCCGGCACTGAACTTCACGGGCGGCGCGTCGGGGTCAAAGAACACGCCGGCCGGATCGCCGCCCGCGGCCACGATGCCTACCTGCTTGTGCAGCAGCCGGCGCAGCATGACGATGCCGCGGTCGCTGGTGGCCAGGTGTTCCTCGGAATGTTTGGCGATCACGCCCTGGCTCACCATGGCCTCGTGGTCGCCGGGGAATTTCTGGTGCTCTTCTTCGGTGAGTTCCTCCCACAGCTTGCCGCCCAGGCGCGAGCGCATGCGGTGCAGTTCGCCGGTTTCCTTCACGCGGCCCACGACGTAGATGCGGAAGCTGTGGTCGTCGATGGGCAGGACCCAGCCGAGCGATTCCACCATGCCGTAGCGGCCGATGCGCGGGCTGGGGATGACGCGCAGCGTGGGCAGCCCCGCTTCGCTGATGCGCCGCAGCGTCGTGCCGTCCGGCAGCTTGCGCAGCGACAGCGTGCGCACGCTGATGTCCGTGGTGTCCCACGTCACTTCGGGCATCACCGCCATCTGCGGCACAAACTGCGTGCCGCTGAAACTGGAGTGCAGGATGACCACGTGGAACGGGTCCACCAGGTTCTCGTAGTGCTGCAGCCAGTTGCACGGAATGACCTGCGGCCCACCGCCGCCGATGCTGCTGTCGTCGGCTTCTATGAACTCGCCGTCTTCAAGCGTTTCAAGGCATTCATAGCGCGGCAGCACGGGTTTTTTGTCCGCGGGGCCCAGGTACGCCCAGATCAGGCCGTACTGTTCCTGCACGGGGTACCAGGGCTGACGCACCTTGCCGCGGTGCGCGCCGCCGCCGGGTTCGCAGGGTTGTTCCAGGCAGTGGCCCTGCACGTCGAACAGCCAACCGTGGTAGCAGCAGCGGATGCCGCGTTCCTCGACCTTGCCGTAGTACAGCGACGTGCCGCGGTGGGCGCAATGCGGGTACACCAGGCCGGGCTGGCCCGTGCCGTCGCGAAAGAGGATCAGGTCCTCGCCCAGCACGCGCACCTGGCGCGGCACGCTGGTGGCATCGGCCGCCATGCCAATGGGGTGCCAGTAGCGGCGCAGCAGCTCTCCCATGGGCGTGCCGGGGCCGACCTGGGCCAGCTCCAGCTTTGACGTGGGTGCTGGCTTGCCGTAGGCCGTGCCGGTGTCGATCGCGGCGGCGCGGGTGTCTGAAGTCGTATGGGCGTCCATGTCGTGTCTCTTCCCTGATGTCGTGTCACTGCTGAGGCATCACGCCAGCGGCCTTGATAAGGTCCGCCACGCGCGGGTAGTCGGCGGTGAACACCTGCATGAACTGCGCCGGCGTATTGCCCAGCGGCTCGAAGCCGTAGCCCGTCAGGCGACCCTGCACGTCGGGCATGGCGGTGATCTCGCGTAGCGCCGTGACCCAGGCGTTCTGCACGTCGGCGGGCAGTTTGGCAGGGGCGTAGAAGCCGATCCAGCTGTCCACGTCGAAGCCGGTGAAGCCCTGTTCGTTGAAGGTGGGCACGTTGGGCATGGTGGATACGCGGCGCGTGCCGGCAATGCCCAGCACCTTCATCTTGCCGCCCTGCACCTGCGCGCGCGCGGTGGACGGGTTGGCCCAGGCAAAGTCCAGCAGGTCGCCGAACAGGTCGCTGTGCACGGCGGCCTCGGCCTTGTACGGCACGTGGGTCAATTTGGTGCCGCTTTGGCGTTGCAGCAGTTCGCCGAACAGGTGGGCCGACGAGCCGCTGCCCCAGGTGCCGTAGTTCAGCGGCTTGGGAGACTTTTTGGCGAACTCGACGAATTCCTTGAGGTTGTTGAACGGCGCGTTGGCGCGGGCCACGATCATCGGCCCGCCCGTGGCCACCATGGACAGCGGCGTGAAGTCCTTGACTGGGTCGTAGGGAGTCTTTTGCAGGATGGGCACGTTCACATGCGTGAGCGGCAGCGTCATCATGACGGTGTAGCCGTCGGCCGGGGCCTTGGCCACGAAGTCTGCGGCAATGATGCCGCTGGCCCCCGGCTTGGCGTCCACGATCACGGGCTGGCCCCAGCGGGCGCTGAGCTTGTCGGCGTACACACGTGCCAGCGTATCGATCGGCCCGCCCCCGGTGCCGAACGGCACGATGCGGATGACCTTGTTGGGGAACGCGGGCTGGGCCTGCGCGAACGCGGAGCCTGTGGCCAAAACGGTGAGGGCCGCGGCGGCGGCCATGGATACGGCAAAGGTCCTGCGCATGAGCTTCATGGGGCTGTCTCCTGTTGTTGTGGGCGGAAAACCGGCATGATGCGCGCGAGCCCGCCCACCGGGCAATTCGAATGTTTGGATATGAGATATGAACCCGCGTGATATCCGCGGCCTGGACATTGGCATGCTGCGCACGTTCGATGCGCTGATGCGCGAGCGCAGCGTGTCGCGCGCGGCGGCGCGGCTGTTTTTGAGCCAGCCGGCCGTGAGCGCGTCGCTGAACCGGCTGCGCGAGGCGTTTGACGACCCGCTGTTCACCCGCACCGCCCACGGTGTCACGCCCACGCCGCGCGCGCAGGCGCTGGCGCCCCAGGTGGCGCGCGTGCTGGACGATATCGGCGCGCTGCTGGACACGGGTCGTGCGTTCGATCCGGGCGCGTCGGACCGCATCTTCCGCGTGGCGGGTTCTGACTTTGCCAGCCGCAACATCCTGCCGGCGCTGGGTCGCACGCTGGCCGGTTGCGGCTCGGCCGTGCGCGTCGTGTGGGAGCCGCCGGGCACCTGGTCGCTGCCCGAGCGGCTGAACCGGGGCGACCTGGACGTGGCCGTGATCGCCCGGCTGCGGGTGCCGCGCGACATGGAAATGCAAGTGCTCTACGAAGACCACTACGTTTACGCCGTGCGCCGCGACCACCCGTCGGCCGGGCAGGACGTGACGCTGGACCTGTTCTGCCAGGTGCCGCAGATCTTCCTGGGCTACGGGTCGTCCATCCTGGACGACACCATTGACGAGCTGCTGGCGCGCGCCGGCCGCCAGCGTCTGGCGCAGATGGCGGTGACGAGTTTTGCGCAGATCATCCACCAGCTCGTGCACAGCGACCATGCGGCCGTGCTGGGCAACCGCGTGGCGCAGGCCCATGCCGAGCTGCTGCATATCCGGCCACTGCCGTTTGCGCTTCCGCCCTACCAGTCGCTGCTGTGCTGGGACGCGCGGTCGGACGCGGACGCGGGCGTGCAGTGGCTCAAGCAGGAGATCCTGCGGATCATGGGAACTGACGCGGCAGTGTGAAGAAAAACGTGGCGCCGTTGCCCGGGCTGCTCTCGGCCCAGACCTTGCCGCCGTGGCGTTCCACGATGCGCCGCACGATGGCCAGGCCCACGCCCGAGCCCTCGTAGCCGGCGCTGCCGGGCAGCCGCTGGAACACCTGGAACAGCCCGCGTGCCTCGGCGGCATCAAAGCCCACACCGTTGTCGGCCACGCTGAACAGGTAGCTGCTGTCGGTATCCCGGCACTGCACGCGCACCTGTGCCCCGTCGCGGCGCGCGCTGTACTTCACGGCGTTGCTCAGCAGGTTGAACCAGACCTGCCGGATCGTGGCCACGTCGGCCTGCACCACGGGCAGCGCGTCCACGCTGACCAGACCCGCCGGGCATTCCAGGTCGGCCACCACATTTGCCACGAGCCGGCCCATGTCCACCGGCGTGTATTCCAGCGGGCTGCGGCCGGCGTGCGCAAGCCGCAGCAGGCCTTCGATCATGGTGTTCATGGCCCGGGCGTTGTGTGCGATGCGGTGCGCGTAGTGCACCGCGCGCGTCATGTCCTGCGCCGACACGGCGTCGGCCAGTGCATCGGCAAAGCCGGCCAGCCGGCCCACCGGGCCACGCAGGTCGTGCGCGACGCTGTAGGTAAAGGCCCCCAGCGCCTGATTGGCGTCGTTCAGTTCGGCCGTGCGTTCGGCGATGCGGTGCTCCAGCAGCTGGTTGGCCTGTTCCAGTTCGCGGCGTGCCTGGTTGCGGGCCGTCACGTCGCGCAGGTGCGTCTGCACAATGACTGCGCCGTCCTGGTGGGCTGAGCAGCAGGACTGTTCAGTCTCCACCAGCGAGCCGTCGGCGCGGCGCAGGGTCACGTCTATCGGGCTCGCCACACCCGGCGCGGCCTGCAGGCGCTCGAGCCGGGCCCGCATGCAGTCATGTATCTCCGGCAGCGCCATGTCGGAGAGGCGCAGATTGTCCAGCGGCGCGTCGGGCGCCAGTCCCATCATGCGGCGAAAGCCGGCATTGGCGTAGATCATTCTCCCCGCGTCGTGTACCACGATGCCGTCGGGCGCCAGTTCCACCAGGCTGCGGTGGCGCTCCTCGCTCTCGCGCAGGCCCTGTTCAATGACGGGGATGCGGTCCAGCATGCGGTTGAAACCCCGCGCCACTTCGACCAGTTCGCGCGGGCCCGCGAGCGCCGCGCGCTCGTCGAAGTGGCCGGCCCCCACGCGCTGCGCCGTGGCCGTCAGCGCGGCCATGGGCAGGCTGATCGCGCGGCTGATGCGCATGGCCAGCCACCCGGCCAGCCCCAGGAAGCACAACGCCGCCAGACCATAGCGCCAGGCGGTGCTGCGGGCACCGGCGTACATGGTTTGCGTGGGCACCCCTGTCACGGAAAACCAGCCGCTCGTCCCGATCGGGCGGAACGCATAAAGGCGCTCCACGCGGTCGGGCCCCACCCCGACCGATTCGCCGCTTCGGTACTTGCGCACATGATCGACCAGCGCGTTGTCCGAAACCAGCCGCCCGACAAAGCGCTGCGCGCCGGCCGACCGGGCGAGCGCATAGCCGTCCAGCGAATAGATGCCGATGATGCCGCCATCCGGCACCTTCGCGGCGACCAGGGGCTCCAGCGCCGTTAGCGACACCATGAGCTGCACCGACCCACCCAGGCCTTCGCCCAGCGGGTAGGCCATGGCCACGACCCAGCCGCCCGTCTCGCCGTCGGGCTGGGGCGGCGCCGCCACGGGCTGGCCGGGCCGCACGGCCGGTGGCAGCAGGGCCGGCTGCAGGCGCGAGCGGCGCATGGTGGCCCGCGCCGAGCAGACGACGCGTCCGGCCGCGTCCACCGTCTGCACCTCGGCCAGCTCCGGCCGCGCGGCCAGCAATTCGGCCAGCACGGGGGAGCAGCGCGTGGGGTCCAGCGCCCGCACGGCGGGGTTTTCCACCAGCATGTCGGCCAGTCGCTGGTGGTGCGACAGGAACGCGAACGTGGCCGCGGCCGTTGTCTCGGCGACGCCGCTGACAAGGCCGTTGGCATCCTGCACTGCATGCTCGGACTCGCGGTGCAGCGCTACGGCCGTCAAGGCCACCAGGGGCAGGGCGGTGCTCATCGCCAGCAGCGCCAGCAGCACGCCCAGTGGCCAGCGGCGGCCGCCTGCGGAAGCCGCGCCGCGCAGGTCGCGCGCATCGCGCGTGGCGCGGCGCATCATCACGAAGATGAGCAGCGCCGTGGCCGCGACAAAGCCCGCCCCCTTGTAGGTCTGGTAGCGCGTGAGCTGTTCGGGGGACCTGAACAGCAGTTCCCCCACCTGGTCGGACACGGTGATCCACAGCCCGCCCATGCCCAGGTAGAACAGCGCGGCGATGGCCGCCAGCGCATTGCCCTGCAGGGCTTTGGCCGTTCGCAGGATGCAGCGGCGCAGGAGCGCCAGGGGCGGGGAATTACGCATGGAAAGGGACCTTCGCTACTCAAGGATTGCCCGTGGAAGGGGCCGCGCAATTGATCTGGCGCAAACAGAACTGATCAAAACCGCTGGCGCCGGCTGCCTGCGCGGCGGGCTGGACAACCCCGGCGGCGGCGCGGAAAAGGTCCGGCGACTACAATAGCTGCGCTCCCTTCCGCCCGCCGCCCTCCCTGGCGGCCCCCGCCGGCGGGAGTCTGCGCCGGCAACAGGCCGGCTCCATCAACCCCTTACTGCGCGACATCCCCACGGGGCCGCGCCAATGGACCATGGCCAAGGAAGAACTCATTGAAATGCGCGGCACGGTATCCGAAGTGCTGCCCGACTCCCGCTACCGCGTGACCCTGGAAAACGGCCACGAACTGATCGCCTACAGCGGCGGCAAGATGCGCAAGAACCACATCCGCATCATCGCGGGCGACAACGTGTCGCTGGAAATGTCGCCCTACGACCTGAGCAAGGGGCGCATCATGTACCGCCATCTGGCCGGCCGCTGAGCGCCGCGCCATGAGCACCGCGCCCGCGCCCATCGAGATCGAGACCGGCGCCAACCCGCGCGCCAGCATCGTGCTGATGCATGGCCTGGGCGCCGACGGCAACGACTTCGTGCCCATCGCGCACGAAATGGACCTGTCGGCAGCGGGGCCGGTGCGCTTTGTCTTTCCCAATGCGCCGGTGATGCCAGTCACCCTCAATGGCGGCTACGCCATGCCGGCCTGGTACGACATCTACCCGCCCGAGCCGGGCCGCCCGCGGCGCGAGGACGAGTCGGGCCTGCGGCAGTCGCAGGCGGCGATCGAGGCACTGCTGGCCCGCGAAAAGGCACGGGGCGTTCCTGCCGGGCGCATCGTGATCGCCGGCTTCTCGCAGGGCTGCGCCATGGCACTCATGACCGGGCTGCGACATGCGCAGCCGCTGGCCGGGATCGTGGCCCTTTCTGGCTACCTGCCGCTGGCCGGCACGACCGCTGCCGAGCGGGACCCTGCCAACCAGGCCACGCCCGTCTTCATGGCGCATGGCCGCCACGACGATGTGGTGGTGATGAGCCGGGCGACCGAGTCGCGCGACCTGCTGCAGTCGCTGGGCTACCACGTGCAATGGCACGACTACGCAATGCCGCATTCGGTCTGCATGGAAGAAGTGGCCGACCTGCAGCGCTGGCTTGTGCAGGTGCTGGGCGACCGCTAGGTGTGAAGAGTCAAGAGGTTGTTGCGTGACCGCTTGAGTCTGGACATGGGAGAGATGCCGCCGATGCCCTGGTGAGGGCGATGCCAGTTGTAGTGGTGATTCCAGTAGTCCAGGGCAGCCGTGCGCTC
>JAYRLC010000098.1:0-2199 GCA_041905405.1 Ramlibacter sp.
GTCATTGGTAGACGTTGGTTCCTAAATTGAATAAATCCAGGAGCGAACGCCCCCTTCCAAACCGTGCATGCGGATTTCCCGCACACGGCTTACCAGTGGTCTGTCGGCTCGCAGCATTACGCGGACTCCCGTTTTCTTCCGGGAGGTTTGCCGGCATAGCGGATGGTGCCTCGCAGGCGATACAACCCAAGGTGTTCAAAGTACTCGCGATCCCAGCGTTGCGCCTGGCCTGCCTTCAGGCTGCGCCCCGCGCGCTTGACCCGCAGGCTGCGCAAACGTCTCACGACGTAGGCGTCAACATCGATGAAATGGTTGGCCGCGTTGCCGCTGCCGAAGTACTGCCCCCAGCCACGCAGCACCGGGTTGAGCTCGGCAATCACGCTTCGCACATCCTGATGACAGCGCCCTCTGGGGGTCAGCTCCCGCACCCGGCCGCGCACCCGGTTCATCGCCCGGCGACTTGGCCACCGATACAGGTAGTACCGCCTGACGCCCTCTTGCTGCCACAGTCGCCCGCTCATGCGCTTGTGCAGGTGGCAGCCCAGGAAGTCGAAGCCCTCCCGGCCCTGCGTCAGCACCACGCGTCGCGTCTTCTGCGGATGCAGCTTCAAGCCCAGCCGACCCAGCACGTGCTCGATGCGGCGCTGGGCCTCTTCGCAGGCTTGCGCACTACGGCACATCACCACGAAGTCGTCCGCATACCGCACCAGTTCGCCCAGATGCGCGCCGTGTCGGCGCCACACCCGGTCCAGCACGTGCAGGTAGATGTTCGACAGCAGCGGCGAAATCACACCACCCTGCGGCGTTCCCGCCACCGGGTGGCGCACCGCGCCGTCTTCCATCACCCCTGCTTGTAGCCATTGCCTCACCAGCTTGAGTATCCGCCGGTCACTGACGCGCTGCCCCATCAAGGTAAGCAGTTTGTCGTGATCGATGCTGCCGAAGTAATCGCTGATGTCGGCGTCCAGCACGTGATCGGCCCCTCGATTGCCCAGTTGCCTGAGTCGCTCGATCGCCATCGTCGCACTGCGCCTGGGTCTGAATCCGTACGAACACGGCTCGAAGTCCGCCTCGAAGATTGGCTCCAGCACCAGTTTGGCCGCCATCTGCACCACCCGGTCGCGCACCGTGGGAATACCCAAGGGCCGCTTTGCTCCGTCTGCCTTGGGGATGTAGGCGCGCCGCACGACCTGCGCACCGTACTCGCCCGCTCGCAGTACGTCACCCAGCTCCTGCAAGAAGCGCTGGACTCCATACTGCTCCACATCCTGGACCGACACACGATCGATCCCCGCTGCGCCGCGGTTGCGGCGCACTCGCTTCCACGCCTCGTGCAGGATGTCATCCCTGCACAACTGGTCGTACAACGCATGGAAGCGCCTTGCCGGCGCCCGCTTGGCTGCGGCCCAAAGCTGCCTTTGCAGTTGTCGCACGTTTTCGCGCGGCTCATCACCGCCGGGGTCGTTAGGTCCGGTCTGGCCGGCCATTCCCTTGCGCTTACCCGCTCCAGCAACATGACCACCGCAGGGACCCTTCCCTCCAGCCGCGTTATGCCCCACGGCCTTCGCGGGCACGGCTTGCGCCGCACCCAACGGTACTACGATCCCCTCGGACTCCCGCTGCGCACGCCTCGATTTCACCTTGGGCTTATACGAGCGCGCTTGCCCCGACTCGGGCAGCGCAGACGGGTCTCTCGTGTTCCGCTCCACTCCTTGCACGCGTGCTGCGCCCCATACCCCGCCGCAGTCCCCAGCGCGCTTCGGCACTCGCCCCGGTGATGTTGCCTTCGCCGTGACATGAGCGGCTCGGCCTGCGGGTTGTAAATCTGTCGAGGCTGCAGGCTTCACTTCATGTTGCGGCCCGCGTGCTTGCTCCCCGCTGCGCGGCAGTTGCCGCCTCACGGGCTTTTGACGCCCCGCTCGGGCATGGAAGTCTCCCTCCGCTGCCTGGGGCCTGCTACCCGGCGCACCGACGCCTACCGGGACGGGACTTTCACCCGTTGGAGTGGCGCAGCAAGCCAAGGTCGGTCCTCCCCCCGCGGGGATCAGTCCTTCCTCAACGTCACGACGCACCATGCGCGCATTGTGGTGAGCGGCCCGCCACCGGGGAAGGCTTGGCGCCCACTACCAGCTATAGCAATTCAGCATAATTGCAACCAAGTTATTCAACCTGAGTAGCCCCACCATGGACCTGAAACAG
>JAYRLC010000071.1:0-11911 GCA_041905405.1 Ramlibacter sp.
TCACTCGCGGGGGTCTTGAGATTGAGCGCGACCGATCATGCTGGGCTGGCGGAGGCGACGGCCGCCCTGCAACGGCACATCCGAAGAAGGTGCGCACGGTGTATCCATTCTCCGCGTGCTCTGGCCCCGTCAAGTCGACGTAGAAGGCGGCAGTCTAGAAATCCCTAGTCATCCGCGCAGTGGTGGAGAAACCCTGCGGCTGCGCCGCCTAGCTTCTTCGCCCGGTGCGAAACAATCGACAACGTGCGGTGCATGGGAGGGAGAGTGGTGGCCACTTCGACCAACCATCCTTCTGCGATCGCCTCCTGTACCGCCAGGCGCGAAAGACACCCGAGGCCAAGGCCGGCGCGCACGACGCGCTTGACGGCTTCATTGCTTCCGAGTTCGAGCTCGACTTCCATCTCGGCCAAGTGGGGGATCAGCCAGCGATCCGAAGCTTCGCGCGTGCCGGAGCCGGGCTCGCGCAGCACCCAGGTGGCCTGTTGCAGCTGGCGCGCGCCGATACGACGTCCGGCCAGCGGGTGGCCAGACGCAGCGAACACCACGATTTCGTCGCGGCGCCACTTGCGCACCGTGAGTTCCGGATGGCTGTGCGTGCCTTCGATGAAACCGAGGTCGGCCCGGAACGACGCCACCCGTTCGAACACGTCGTGCGTGTTGACGATGTCCAGCAGCACGTGGCTGCGCGGATGCGCGGCTTTCCAGGATGCGATCAGTTCCGGCAGCATGTACTCGCCGATGGTGTAGCTGGAGGCCAGCCACAGGCGCGCCGCGTGTGCCGCGGTGAAGAGCGCCTCCGTTTCTACCGCCTGCTCCAGCAGCGCCGCCGCTCGGGGCAGCAGGGCGCGCCCGTTCTCGTTGATCACCAGTTTGCGGCCGACCCGGTCGAACAGCTGTGCGCCGAGCACCGACTCCAGCTCCCCCAAGGCGTTGCTGGCGGCCGACTGGGAGCGGGAGATCTCATCGGCGGCCGCCCGGGTGGTGCCGCCCCGCGCCACCGCGGCGAACACCTCCAGCTGGCGCAGCGTGAGCTTCAGTCGCTGATCGATTTTCTGGGTCACGGAGAGCGGAATTATGCGGTAAGGCGCTTCAGATCGTATTTAGCATGAGCTTATGTTCAAGTTCCTCTCCAGCGAGCCGCTGCACGACCCGACGGCCAGCAGCGTGGCCGGCACCGAAGTCAAGACGACCACGTGCTACATGTGCGCCTGCCGCTGCGGCATCCGGGTGCACCTGCGCGAGGGAGAGGTCCGCTACATCGACGGCAATCCCGACCACCCGATCAACAAGGGGGTGATCTGCGCCAAGGGCAGCGCCGGCATCATGAAGCAGGTGTCGCCGGCGCGCCTGACGCAGCCGCTGCTGCGCAAGGCGGGCAGCGAGCGCGGCGCCGGCGAGTTCGAGCCGATCTCCTGGGAGCGCGCGTTCGAGATCCTGGAGCAGCGCCTGGGCCACCTCCGCGCGACCGACCCGAAGAAGTTCGCGATGTTCACCGGCCGCGACCAGATGCAGGCGCTCACGGGCCTGTTCGCGCGGCAGTTCGGCACGCCCAACTACGCGGCGCACGGCGGCTTCTGTTCGGTGAACATGGCCGCGGGCATGATCTATTCGGTGGGCGGCAGCTTCTGGGAATTCGGCGGACCGGACCTGGACCACGCGAAGCTGTTCGTGATGATCGGCACGGCGGAGGACCACCACAGCAACCCGATGAAGATGGCGCTGGGCAAGTTCAAGCGCGCGGGCGGCCGCTTCATCTCGATTAATCCGGTGCGCACCGGCTACTCCGCCATCGCGGACGAATGGATCCCGATCCGGCCCGGAACCGACGGCGCGCTGTTCATGGCGCTGCTGCACGAGCTGCTGGCCAACGACCTCGTCGATCGGCCCTTCCTGCAGCGCTTCACCAATGCGCCGCAACTGGTGGTGCTGGACGAAGGCGAGCGCGAGGGCCTGTTCGCCTTCGACCCCGCCGCCGGCCCGCCCGGCGACGGCCGCAACCCGCACAACAAGCTGGCCTGGGACCTCGCAAGCCAAGGCGTTGTGCAGGCGTATCCGCAGGGCGTGGAGGACGGCCGCGAGCTTGCGCTGGAGGGCCACTACACGCTGGCGGACGGCACGCGCGTGGCGCCGGCCTTCCAGTTGCTGCGCGATCGCGTGGCGGAGACGACGCCCGAGTGGGCTGCGCAGATCACCGGCATCCCCGCGGACCGCATCCGCCAGCTGGCGCGCGAGCTCGGCGAGACCGCGCTGCACCAGGCCTTCGAACTGCCCAACCCCTGGACCGACGCCTGGGGCAAGCGGCACGCCACCACGCATGGACGGCCGGTGGCCTTCCATGCGATGCGCGGACTGGCAGCGCACTCCAACGGGTTCCAGACGGTGCGCGCGCTGGCCGTGCTCATGAGCGTGCTGGGCACGATCGACGCGCCCGGCGGCTTTCGGCACAAGGCGCCGTACCCGCGCCACATCGTGCCCAACTACCGCGCCTTCAACGACCCGGCCATGATCAAGCCAAACACGCCGCTGAACGCCGCGCCCCTGGGCTTCCCGGCGAGCCCGGAGGAACTGGCGGTGCACGAAGACGGCACGCCGCTGCGCATCGACCACGCCTTCTCGTGGGAGCACCCGCTGTCGGCGCACGGCATGATGCAGAACGTCATCACCAACGCGGTGCGCGGCGACCCGTACCAGATCGACACGCTGCTGATCTTCATGGCGAACATGGCGTGGAACTCCACCATGAACACCATGGAGGTTCGCAAGAAGCTCAACGCGCGCGGCGACGACGGCGAGTACCGCATCCCCTTCCTGGTGGTGTGCGACGCCTTCCAGAGCGAGATGGTCGGGTTCGCCGACCTGGTGCTGCCCGACACCACGTACCTGGAACGGCATGACGTGATGAGCATGCTGGATCGGCCGATCTCCGAGTTCGAGGGCCCGGTGGATTCGGTGCGCGTTCCCGTCGTGGAGCCGACCGGCGACTGCAAGCCGTTCCAGGAGGTGCTGATCGAACTGGCGTCGCGCCTGAAGTTCCCCGCCTTCACCCGCGAGGACGGCACGCGCAAGTTCAAGGACTATCCCGACTTCATCGTCAACTTCCAGGCGCAGCCCGGCGTGGGCTTCCTCATGGGCTGGCGCGGCAAGGACGGCACCGAGCACCTGCGCGGCGAGCCGAACCCGAAGCAGTGGGAGATGTACGCCAAGAATAATTGCGTGTTCCAGTACCACATGCCGCCGGAGCAGCAGTACATGCGCAACTGGAACCAGCCCTACCTGGATTTCGCCAAGGACAAGGGCTGGCGCCAGCGCAACGACCCGGTGCAGCTGGCCATCTATTCGGACACGCTGCAGGCTTTCCGCCTCGCCGCGCAGGGCAAGACCCGCGGCCGGCAGCCGCCGGATCACCTGCGCGAGCGCATCGCCACCTACTTCGACCCCTTGCCTTTCTGGTACGAGCCGCTGGAGAACGCCTGCGTGGACACCGACAAGTTCCCGCTGGCCGCGATCACGCAACGGCCGATGGCGATGTACCACTCGTGGGATTCGCAGAACGCCTGGCTGCGCCAGATCCACAGCCACAACTACCTGCACGTGAACCCGGTCACCGCCCAGGCTGCGGGGGTGGCCGACGGCGGCTGGGCGTGGGTGAGCAGCGCCTGGGGCGAGCTGCGCTGCATGGTGCGTTACAGCGATGCGGTGGAGCCCGGCACCGTGTGGACCTGGAACGCGATCGGCAAGGGCTCCGGTGCGTGGCACCTGGCCCCGGCCGCCGACGAGTCGCGCAAGGGCTTCCTGCTCAACCACCTCATCTCCGAGGAACTGCCATTCGCCGGCGGCCGCATCAGCAACTCGGACCCGGTCACGGGCCAGGCCGGCTGGTACGACGTGCGCGTGAACCTGCGCCCCGCGCAGCCCGACGAGGCGCAGGAAACCTCTCCGCAAGTGGCCGCCATGTCCGGCGCGCCTGGCGTGCTCGGCGCCGCGCGCAAGGTCGTCTCCTATTTCGTCCCCTCCAAGCCATGAGCCAAGTCCAAGAAGCGCCGGAAACCCTGGCCAAGCAACTCGCCCTGGTCATCGACCTGAACGTCTGCGTGGGCTGCCACGCCTGCGTCACCTCCTGCAAGGAATGGAACACCTCCGGTGCGGCTGGCCCGCTCTCGGACCTGAACGCCTACGGTGAGCGGCCCACGGGCACGTTCTTCAACCGCGTGCAGACCTTCGAAGCCGACACCTTCCCCAACACGCAGACGATCCACTTCCCCAAGAGCTGCCTGCACTGCGAAGACCCGCCGTGCGTGCCGGTCTGCCCGACGGGCGCGAGCTACAAGCGCAAGGAAGACGGCATCGTGCTGGTGGACTACGACAAGTGCATCGGCTGCAAGTACTGCAGCTGGGCCTGTCCGTACGGGGCGCGCGAGTTCGACGAAGAGCGCAAGGTGATGACCAAGTGCACGCTGTGCGTGGACCGCATCTACGACGAGCTGCTGCCGCCGCAGGACCGCAAGCCCGCCTGCGTGAAGGCCTGCCCCACCGGCGCGCGACTGTTCGGCGACGTGAAGGACCCGGACTCGGAGGTGTCGCAGGCGATCCGCGAGCGGGGTGGCTACCAACTGATGCCCGAATGGGAAACGCAGCCGGCCAACCATTACCTGCCGCGCAAGGTGACAAAGGCATGAAGCCGGCGTGGTCCATCATCCTGTTCACCACCATCGGCGGGGCCGCGCAAGGCATGGCCGTCGTGGCCGCGGTGACGACGCTGTCTGGGGCCGCGCCACAAGGACTGGTGGCGCAGATGCTGTGGACGTCGCTCGCCATGCTGGTCGCGGCGCTGGTCGCGTCCTTCTTCCATCTCGGGCATCCGCTGCGCGCATGGCGGGCGATCCTGATGTGGCGCACCTCGTGGATGTCGCGTGAAGTGATCGTGCTTCCAGCCTACATCGTGCTCATCGGCGCGTGGGCCCTGCTTGCCGGCACGGCGCAGGTCGACGGAAACGTGGCCAGGGTGCTGGCCGTGTTGGCCATCGGGGGCGCGGCTCTGCTCTGGGTGTGCACCGCGATGATCTATGCCTGCATCCGCTTCATCCAGGAGTGGGCACACCCGCTGACCATCGTTAACTACTTCGCGCTCGGGCTTGCCTCCGGCGCGGTCTCGAGTGGTGCGCTCGCAATGCTCGCGGGCGAGACGGCCTTTGCCGCCTCTCTGGCCGGGTGGGCCCTGGCCGCCACGGCGCTGGCATGGATCACCCGCGGCCTCTCGCTGCGCCGCAACGCGGGGCTCAAGCTGCGTTCGACGCCGCAATCGGCCACCGGCATACAGGCCGCGCGTGTCGTGCAGACGTCGATGGGGTTCACCGGCGGCTCGTTCAACACGCGGGAGTTCTTCCACGGGGCGTCGCTGCAGGCGTTTCGCATGGCCAAGGTCGGCTTCCAGGTGCTGGTGTTCGCCGTGCCGCTCGCGTCACTCGCATGGGCCGTCGCGACGGGCTCTGCCGGCGCATGGCTGCTCGCGCTCGCATCGCAGGCCGCCGGCCTGCTGGTGGAGCGCTGGTTCTTCTTCGCGCAGGCGCGGCATCCGCAGAACATCTATTACCAGGTCGTCTCGTGATCGAACCCGTCCATATCCTTTCCACGGAGCCGCCCAAGGCGTGCTCGCTGGAGTGGCTGCCGCTCGCCGTGCGCTTCAAGCTGGATGCCGTGGGGCTGAAGATCCGGCTTTCCGAATGGCAAGCGCTCACCAAGGCTGAGCGGCAGGCGTTACTCGCTTGTCCCCCCGGGGAAAGGTTCGATGAGCTGCTCCTTTGCCTTGTTCCACACGCTCGCAGGATTCCGTATTCAGGCCGCTCCTATGCGGAATATCTACTCGCGAAAGTGCCCCTGGAATCGGCGGGGCCTGTCCTCATGTCCGTTTGAATCATGCATTGGCAGGAACAGGGCAAGACCCCTGACTACCGTTTCTCCCTCGCCAATGAAAGGACCTTCCTGGCTTGGATTCGCACCGCGCTCGCCGTGCTGGCCGGCGGCATCCTCCTCCATCAGTTCCTGCAGTCGCTGCATCCACGCTGGTTGGTTTCGGGCCTGTCGGTCCTGCTGGTCCTGCTTGCGACTTTCATGGCCGCCGGCGCCTACCTACGCTGGAAAGCCGTTGAGAAGGCGATGCGTAACGACCAGCCGCTCCCATGGTCGTACCTGATTCCCGTGTTGTCGCTCGGTCTCGCCTTCCTCGGGGCGACCATGGCGGCCTTCCTCGCATTCTCATGACTAGGGATGCCGGCTTGCAGCCGGAGAGAACCGTGCTCGCCTGGCGGCGCACCACTTTGGCAATGGCAGCGAACGCCATCCTGGTGCTGCGATCGGGAATGCAGTCGGGAGAGCTAGGCGTAACCTGGCTCGGATTCGTCTTGGCCGGCCTCGCGGTTGCCATGCTGCTGATTGGTGAGCGTCGGCGCGAAGAGCTGTCGGGCTCGGCCAAGGCTCCCGGGCGCGACAAGATCCTGTTTGCCACTTGTGGAACGGTCCTCGCTTGCGCCGCTGCTGTGCTGGCCCAGATGGCAGACGCGACTACGTTGCATGGCTGATCAGGGGTTCTATTGGGGAACGGCGGAAAGTCCTGCAGAAAGAAGATCGAAAACTGCAAAAAGGCAACAGCAGCTTTTGAGTCCGGCCGGTTGTCGGGCTTGCGCGGGCAGTCGCAATGCTGCCACGTTTTCATAGCTGCAAAGGATTGCGAGCTGTTGGTAGGCGGCCTGAACTCCTTCCCCGCCACTCAGGTGAAGACAACACGCAAGGCGCCGGGCAAAATCCGCGCATGCTGAGCCCGGCGACTAAGCTGCCCACCCGCCTGAGGATCCGCTGGTGAGCTCCTTCTTGGCGAGCCAAACGCCAGCCGGCAAGTCGTTGCCGCCGCCGGTGTACTACCTCGCCGCCACTGCGGATAAACGCGACGGCGATCATTCGAACGACGTGTGGCGCGCTCGCGTTGTGCATGACTCATTACCCAACCAGTCACTGCCCATGATGGTGAAGGCGCTGACCTCCCAAGTCTCGATGGCAGTGGAGATTGCTTGTGCGCTGGCAGCCCGCGAGCTGCGCCTGCCAGTGCCGCTGCCGGGGCTGGTGTACGCGGAGAGGTCGATGCTGCTGGGAATTCGCCCGAAATACCCGGGTGAAGTCGTGCTGCTGGTGGGAAGCCACTACCAGCGGCCGGATGCGCTTCTGGCGGAGCTCTTGGAAGACAACCCCGCCGGTGAGGAGCTGGTCTGGCAGCGGCTGTGCGAAACGCCGACCGCAAGGCAGGGAGCTGTGCTCGACGAACTCATTGCAAACCCGGACCGGCACTGCGAGAACGTACTATTTGACGGGGTGTCGTGGTGGCTGTTCGACCATGACCAGGCTCTCGCGCCGGCGGCGACGTTCGTTGCGAAAAGCGAGTTGGTTGCCGCGCGCCAGGCCGCGATCGACTTCACGGCGAAGGCAAACCGGCTCGCTCACCAGCTCCTCCTGCGGCATCGAGACAAGCACGGAATCCTCGAACAGATCCGCAAGGTGGATAGCGGCAGCAAGCGGTTGCATGCGCTCGCTCAATACTCGCGCCACTGGACACACCCTGACCCTCGGATCAACGAGACGCTGCAGCTTGTTGGCGTAGTATTAGGTCTCATCCACCTGCGCCTTCCCGCGCTGGCTGAAAAGATCAATGCCCGTCTTGGCAACCTGCCGCCCACACCATCGCTATGGTCCGAACAATGAGTCCTCCCGCAGCGGCGCGCCCGCTCGTTAGGGCCCAGTTCGCCCCGGTGTTTTGGGAACCCCTTCCGGGAAGCGGTGAGCGCGTCGCCGCGATCATCCTGGTAGCCCCTGACCTCGAAAGTTCAGCACTGCTCGCGCCAGCGGCGCACGTCGTGCTTAATGCACGTCGTTTGCGAGCGATGCTGGGCGCTCAGCGCGGCGACTCTGCGCTGGGCATCTTGAATGAAACGGCCCGCTTCATGACCGAACGGCTTGCAGCGGGTGACGACATCCGGCAATGCAAACCGCTCTTCCGGCACTTCACAGTTGGCGCGGTGCGCCAGGTGCGAGGGTTTACACCGGAGCAGGCGCTGGACGCCGCGGTGCAATCGGTCGCAGCTTTCGGGACTGCCGAGGACATCATTGAAGAAATGATCTCGACACCGAACTCGGCGACGGTCACCACCAGGGAGTTCCTGCAGCGAGTGCAAGTGGCTTTCGCGCCGGCGGACGATGATCGCCGCAAGCGCTTCGGACGGCAAGTCAGTACCAAGGTGGGCGATTTCACCATCGACTACGTGCACCTGCGCAACTTCGTTCAGTTCGCAACCGCTCCGGTGACCGAGAGACAGGAGCCCTTCATGCGCCGAGAGGCCGAGGCCAAGATCCTGGAGTTGATCACGGTGAAGCAGACGTTCGAGGAGATGCTGACGGCGCCCGCTTTGGTAATCAACACGGCGCCCGTTGCCGCTGTTCTTGGAGCAGGCAACGAAGAGGGCCCCAGGGTCGCCGAGCGCACCCTGACGTTCTACCGGGGGCTTTCGGAAGCCCACCACGTCGCCTTGCTAGAGGTGAGCAGCCATGAGGAAGCAGCGCTGACGCTCGGAATGCTCGATCACGGTTCAAGCACGCGGAAAAGGGGCTAAGTCTTACCTTGGCGAAGCTCGCCTACGCTACGAACGGCCTGTCCGCGAGAAAATTCCGTGACAAGTCGGATCAGGTAAGCTCCAATCCGGCTAGGCTCATCCGTTAGCTTGTTTGCCAGCGGGGGATTACCTCCCATGCAACTACTTGGAGACCGCACGATGACACGAAGGAAAGCAACGGCGTCTGACCGCGCCGGCGCCGCTCGCGCCAATGCGGCCGACAACCCCCACGATCGCCAAGAACGTCAGCGTTCGTTTGTGTCGCTCGCGGACCCCAAGATGAAGCCGCAGGTGGACCAGTTGCGTCGAGAGCTCAGCTCGTCACCCGACAAGGCGCGCGAGTTTCTCCAAAAGGCGGGCATCCTGAACAGGTCCGGGAACCTGAAAAAGAACTTCGGTGGTTGACCGAGGGGAATGAGCGACGCGTACGCGCGTTACCAGCGCCTCCCCGGCATGGTGCTGGGGTTCCATGGATGCGACAAGGCCGTGGGCGAGGACCTGCTGGCGGGCCACGCACAGCACCTGAAATCCAGCGATAACCTATACGACTGGCTCGGCAGCGGCGTGTATTTTTGGGAAAACGATCCGCAGCGTGCTCTCGAGTTCGCACGCGAAGCGGTAGGGAACCCCCGACTCACCAAGGGCACCATCAAAGAGCCGTTCGTGATTGGCGCCGTGATCGACTTGGGGCTCTGCCTGAACCTACTTGATCGGCGCTCTTTGGAGGAGCTGAGTGTGGCGTACACCTTTCTCCAGGCGACGCAACAGAGCCTTGGCGAGGAGATGCCAGCCAACAAGGGCGCGGACCGGGCGGCGAGATATCTTGACCGCGCCGTCATCGAGACGCTGCACGCGTCCCGGCAGATCATTGGACAGGTTCCCTATGACACTGTACGGGGAGCGTTCTGGGAAGGCGGCGAGCTGTACCCGAGGGCGTGCTTCGAGAAGAAGAACCACATCCAAGTGGCAGTCCGCAACCTGCATGTGATCAAGGGGTACTTTCGCCCCTTCGCGAACTGATCGCACGGATAGGCAGCTCGAACCTTGCAGGTGTCCAAGTAGCGCCCGCATCCCGCACGTCAGCGGAGCGCCTGCACTGGTCGTGTGGAAAGGCGAACGTACCGGCCCCGTTAGATTTCCACGGGCGTCATTCCTCAGAAGAAAGTAGGGGGGGTCGCAGGGTCGGAGTGTAGCGGGGCACCCGTCTACCGGCGGCCGCGGCCTGCGGAGCCTGCTGGAACGGGGGCTGATGCACCCGAAGCGGGTGACGAGGTGACCACCGCCGGCTCAGCTCCGCGACCCGCGATTGGGGTCGCAATGGTGCTCGGAGTCGTTGGTGCAACTGGAGGCGCCGTCGCAGCCATCCACGCTTGCACCGCGGTGGCCACGGCGCCAGCTGCCGCCGCAAGTGCGGCGAAGAGAGTCCATTTCGCAGACCGTTCTGCGGCCTCCGCAGCGCGCTGGGCCACCTCCACAGCTTGAACGGCGGCATCGGCGGCACGAACCGCGGAGCCCTCTGCGGTACGAAGCCACTCTTGGTGCCGGCGGCGCTCTTCGTCTCGCAACCATTCTCTCGCCCTCTGTGTTTCCTCGGGCGAAGCGAAGTCGCCGCGGGCGATCATGCCCCGCACGGCGTCCAATCCGCCGTCCTCGCGCCGGGACCACACCTCGCAGATCGCTTCTACGCTGATTCGATCCTGATCGTTCATGAGCTGATGCTACTCGTACTGCCTCAGCAGCGCGCCTCGCTCGCGTCTAGGTACTGCGCATCACCTCGCGCCGAAGCAGACGCAGGCAAGCTCGCCACTGTGCCGTCCGGAACGTTCCTTGACATCGTTACTACGTCGACGGATCGGAGCGATGAGTCCTTCATACGGCAGTGCCCGGACTACCAACGTCCGATCGCTGACGCCGCTGATAGTTATTTTTTACCTGTTCATCAATGCTATGAGCCGGTGACGCTGGCCCTAGAGAGGCCAGCTCTCTCGCTGGTTTGGAGCAACCCCTAGCCTGCCTAAGCCAAGCGCTACTCAGAGGAGTAGTGGGGACGCGCACTTACAGTTTCTATTCGAGAGAGAAATGAGCGACTCAAAGAACTTCTTCCACATGAATGTCACGCCGGTCAAGACCGGTAGTACGGCAGAAAGGCTCAAGTACAACCACAGGAGCGGCAAATACGCGAAGAAAGGTGACCTGTTGGCAGCTGGCGCGGAGAACATGCCGGAAGGCATGGATCCCAAGGTGTTCTTCGACACCTTGGATGGTCATGAACGACGAAATGGAGGCGCAATCGACACGAAAGTCGCTCTGCCGCGGGTTTTGAAGCCGGACCAGCAGGCTGCCCTCGCCAGGAAGCTCGCTCTCATGCTGGCCGGCGAAAGTCCTGTCGCTTGGGCGGTACATTGCCCCAAGGCTGCCTTGGAGGGAGGCGATCAGCCGCACCTCCACGCATTGATTTGCGGCCGTGTACCCGACGGGATTGACCGCCCAGTAGAGCAAATCTTCAAGCGGTACAACCCCGCGGCGCCGAAGAACGGTGGATGGAGGAAAGACTCCGGGGGCCCTACATATCGAGCCGTAACCGAGCGGCTGAGGGAGCAGCGCCGGAAGACCAGTGAGCTGGTCAACGAGCATCTCCGTCGCCACGGGCACTCGCAGCAGGTTGACCATCGCAGTCACAAGGACCGTGGTGACGCAGCCGTCCCCGGCAAGCATCTCGGACCGAAACGCGTCTGGAGCCAAGTCCAGGAACAAGAGCCGGCTCTTGTGGTCCGTTACTTGTGGGAGTAGCAAGCCGGCCGAATGCCTAGCCGGCTCGCCATACTCCTAGGCGGCGTTCCTGCGGGTACGGCCGCCGTCGAGACGACGGTAGACCGCCATCGCGCTGTCTTGGCCACATTCAAGGTGGGCGCGGATCGCCCGGACAGTCATGCGCAACGTTCCTGCTTCGATCGCTGCACGAACCCTCGTCAACTGATCGGTCAGAACTTGAGAATCGCACGCTGCGTGACTCTCGGTTACGCCGGCATCCACGGTTCGGTGACTCACTGGCATGGCGGTATACGCACTTGTTACTTCCTCAGGGACGGCCGCCCCTTCAGTTGCGGTCTGACTTCGGACTGGCCGCATCAGCAGTAGCAGCGTCCAAGAAATGCAAGCCGTGCCATCGACCAAGATCCCGGCCAGCGCGGCGAGGCCATGGTGGAGGCGAGCCGGCTGAATGCCGAGCATGCTAGCTGCCGCCCATACCGCCGGGTCGT
>JAYRLC010000009.1:0-117041 GCA_041905405.1 Ramlibacter sp.
GACAGTTTGGTCCCTATCTTCCGTGGGCGCTGCAGATTTGAGGAAGCCTGCTCCTAGTACGAGAGGACCGGAGTGGACACACCTCTGGTGTATCGGTTGTCACGCCAGTGGCATTGCCGAGTAGCTATGTGTGGAAGAGATAACCGCTGAAAGCATCTAAGCGGGAAACTCGTTTCAAGATGAGATCTGCCGGGGCCTTGAGCCCCCTAAAGAGTCGTTCAAGACCAGGACGTTGATAGGTCAGGTGTGGAAGCGCAGTAATGCGTTAAGCTAACTGATACTAATTGCTCGTGCGGCTTGACCCTATAACTTTGATCGTCAGATCAAGGTGTTATGCCAAGTTGACGCACTCAAAATACAAGCTGATTTGCTCTATGAATTTGTTGCTCAGACTATGTCTGGGTGACGACAAGTTATGCCTGATGACCATAGCGAGGTGGTACCACTCCTTCCCATCCCGAACAGGACAGTGAAACGCCTCTGCGCCGATGATAGTGCGGATGCCCGTGTGAAAGTAGGACATCGTCAGGCTCTTACAGCCCGGAAAGCCCAGCAGGAAACTGCTGGGCTTTTCTCTTTTATGCAGTAATTTGTCCCTCGCAGCGACGAGCTACAAGTCGTCAGCTATTCAAAATCCGAGGACCTGATCGGATGGCCGCGTCACTGCGGACCAAATCATCCACAAGCTGCCGAACCCATGATGCCAAGGAGTCGCTGGAGAAGTGACGCTGATGAATCAGCTGAAAATATTGCGTGGCACCCACCCATTGGTTCAGCGACTCTTCGGTCATCTCTTGTAGTTCGAGGAGCTTGAACTTCACCAATACCTTTGCTGCATGCAGTGCATGTTTGCGGGGGTCATTCACGAAGCCCAGCAGACGTCGCCGTGCACGCTCAAGTGCTGAGGTTACGTCCGTGAAAACAGCGCCATGCCCGGGAATCACTACTCTGGGCGCGAGCTCTTCGATGAGATTCAAAGTCATTTCCACTTCGGCAAAGGCGCGCTCACCCTCCAGCTCGGGAAAAACAACACCGAATCCGTTTTTCCATAGTGCATCAGCGGAAATCAGAATTCGATGTGCACGCTGGAACAGGATGACCGAATGGGGGTCATGCCCCGGGGCAGAATGCACCTCCCAAGCCATGTCACCCAATTGCAACTCAGCGCCAGCATGCAGAACATCGTCAAACATGAAGGGCGGGCAGTGCTGCCCAGTCGGGCCGTAGGTCAGCGCTTCTGCATCCCATTCCGATACATGCTTACTTAGTCCTTTGGGGATAAACAGCTTGGCGCCTGGATAGTGCTTCTTGAGGGCGAGATTTCCTCCGCAGTGATCACTGTGAAGATGTGTGTTGACGACAACGTCCAGCTCAGCTCCACACAAGGCATCTTTTATGAGCTGAAGGGTTTGTTCCTGATGAGTCCAGTAGCCCGTGTCGACGACGGCGCGCACGCCGGTACGGAACACCACATTGTTGGCGGACAGCCAGCCTCTTTCAAGAATCTGGATGCCAGGTGGAAGCAGCATCTGAATGTCCCGCACGGGTCCGGGAATGGCTGAGTTGCGCCGGCCTATTTCGCGGTCCGCAATTCGCGCCGAAGAATCTTCCCCACGTTGGTCTTGGGCAGATCGTCACGGAACTCAATGTATTTGGGTACTTTGTAGCCAGTCAAATTCTGGCGGCAGTACCGCGCTACATCATCCTCAGTAAGTGTCGGATCGTTTTTCACGACAAACACTTTGATCGCTTCACCCTGTTTGTCATCCGAGACCCCAACAGCCGCGCATTCAACGACGCCGGGGCACAGCGAGATGACGTTTTCCAGCTCGTTCGGAAACACGTTGAACCCGCTCACCAGGATCATGTCCTTCTTGCGATCGACGATGCGGGTGTAGCCCCGCGCATCCATGACGCCGATATCACCGGTACGCATGAAGCCATCCTGTGTGAAGGCCTTGGCATTTTCCTCGGGCTGGTTGTAGTAGCCCGTCATCACATTGGGCCCGCGAATGCAGATCTCGCCCGACTCCCCCTGGGCGAGCGAGTTGCCGTCGTCGTCCTTGATTGCAATGTCGATGCCTGGCAACGGAAGCCCGATGGTTCCCGAGAATTCGCGCGTAGTTACAGGGTTGTTGGTGCCAATGGCGCATGTTTCGCTCATGCCCCAGCCTTCCACCATGGGGCAACCCGTCACCTCTTGCCAGTGCCGCGCAGTCCCTTCCGACGCTGCCATCCCGCCGGCCTGTGAAATACACAGCGACGAGAAGTCGACAGACTTGAACTGGGGATGTTGCAGCAGCGCATTGAACAGCGTGTTGACTGCCGGCAGCATGTGGAACGGCCGCTTCTTGAGCACTTCTATGAATTTTCCGAAGTCGCGCGGGTTGGGGATCAGCGTCAGATGGGAGCCCCAGCGAATGGCCAGCAGGCAGAGTGTCAGCGCAAAGATGTGGTACAGCGGTAGAGCCGCGATACTGTTGGTGCGGCTAACGTCACCCACGCGTTTCAGTGCCGGTGTGAACCAGGCCTCGGCCTGCAGGATCGCCGCAACGATATTTCGATGGGTCAGCACGGCGCCTTTGGACAAGCCGGTCGTGCCTCCCGTGTACTGGAGGAATGCGACAGAGTCCAGTGTTGCCTGGCTGGGTTTGAGCGCCATCGACGTTCCCTCGGCCACGGCCCGGTTGAAGGCCGTCACCTTCAGTCCACCGTCCAGCGACAGCTTGTAGGCCGGCACCATCTTGGCCAGATGCCTCACGGCGAACGTGATCCACATGCCGAACCAGAATCCAAGCAGGTCTCCCATGGATGCCAGCACCACGTGCTTGACGGGCGTCTTCTCGACGACCTCCTCCAGAGTCTTGGCGAAATTCTCGAGGATGACGATGGCCGTTGCACCCGAATCCCTGAGCTGGTGTTCCAGCTCACGCGGTGTGTACAGCGGATTGACATTCACGCACGTATAGCCCGCCCGCAGAATGGCCGCCATGGTGACCGCAAACTGCGGCACATTGGGCAGCATGATCGCCACACGGGCACCAGGTTCGAGCCCCTGACCCTGCAGCCATGCGCCGAGCGCGGATGAAAGCTGATCCAGCTGCCGGTAGGACATCCACCGGTCCATGCAGACGGAGAAGGGCCGTTCCGCATGCTTCTTGAAGGATTCCTCCAGCAGTTGGGTCAGTGAGCGGTACTGTCCGGGATCCACGTCATGCGCAACGCCGTCGGGATAACTGTTGAGCCAGATCTTTTCCATGTCAATTCCTTTGGCCCGATTGTCAAAGCCTGCACGAGCCCAGGCTACCGGGCAATTCCTAGGGTCTGACGCAGTTCGGTCTCGCAGGCGACAGGTGGCGTGTCGAACATCAGGTGGATGAACGCGGCCTCTCGTTGCTCCACCAGTTGCAGAAAGCGTTCGGCGCGTCCGTTGGTGCGGGCCATGTCGCCAAAGGTGTCGAAGCCGGTCTCCAGGAAATTCTGTAGTGCGCTGAGGCCTGCCGCCGCAGCCGGTCCCCGCATCATCTTGAGCATCAACCGCAAACCCGGAGTCCGGGTGAACTTCATCATCTCGCGGCCGACCTCCATGACTACGTCGAGTTGCTGGCGGCGCGCATCCCTGCGACCTGTGATGCGCCATGCCTGCACGTAGCGGGCGGCTTCGTCGCCGCTCAGGTCGGGCCATGCGGCGCCCATGGCGTGATCCAGCTGCTCCGTGAGCAGATGCAGCTGGGCCAGTGCGACTGCCGTCGCCACGATCTGTTGTGGAAACAGGCGTTGCACGGCGCCTGCAATGCGCGAAAACTGGGCGTCCCGCTGCGCGTAGTCGCGATCGCCATACAGCTCTTCCAGGAAGAAACGCGCCGCCGCCGCGTGGTCTTCGCCAGCCAGAAGATCGGCGTAGGTTGCAGAAAACCGCCGGGCCTGCGTTGTCTTGATCGCAGAAACGGCGTCCCTCAGGACCGCATTGGCTTCACACGCCTGGCGCAGGACAGACACCTGGGCGACGGCATCCCGGATTTGGCTGGAAGGTTCCATACAAACCCCGAGTCTATCTAGGCGGTGGCCTCTACAGGGGGGCGGGTCGGCCGGGCATAGTCCACGCATGCAAAGAAGAAGCCTGCTCAAGCTGGGCGCCGCATCGGCTGCGGTGCTGACCATCGCGGGTGGCGGCGTGGCCCTGATGAATCCGGGCTTGGCTGCGGGTGGCCTGAGCGCCGGCGCCCGCGAAGTGTTCCGGGCTGTCGGCGAGGCGATTCTGGAAGGGAGCCTTCCCGCGGCCCCAGCGGCTCGCACTGCCGCAATCGAGGGCATGCTCGAGCGGATCGAGGGGTTGGTTTCGGCTCTGCCCGCGCATTCACAGAAGGAACTCTCCTTGCTCCTGGGCCTCCTGGCCAGTGCGCCGGGACGTCACACCATCACGGGTCTTCGTGCGAGGTGGGTGGATGCCGACATCCCGCAGGTGCAGCAGGCGCTGCAGGTGATGCGCACGTCGGCCATGAGCCTGCGTCAGCAGGCCTATCACGCGCTGCATGACATTGTGGGCGGGGCGTACTTCTCCGATCCCGGGACGTGGGCCCAGCTGGGCTACCCCGGTCCGCTCAATATCTGACGAGGTTCTTCCGTGAGCAGTGTTCAAGACCCGATTCGGGAGGGCCTCAAGCGAGGCTGGAAGGTCTATGGCGGGTCGCACGGCCCTTCCCCGCAGGTGCTGGCCTGCGACGTGGCCATCGTGGGTTCCGGCGCGGGCGCAGGCGTTACGGCCGAGTTGCTGACCCGGGCCGGCCTGAGCGTCGTGATCGTGGAGGAGGGCCCTCTGCGCAGCAGCGCCGACTTCAAGCAACAGGAAGCCATCGCCTACCCGTCGCTGTACCAGGAGAGCGCCGCCCGCAAGACCAGTGACAAGGCCATTAGCATCCTGCAGGGGCGGTGCGTGGGTGGTTCCACCACGGTCAACTGGACGAGTTCCTTCCGTACACCGCCGTCCACACTGGCCTACTGGCAGCGCGAATTCGGCCTGGCCGGGTACGGCGAGGCCGCATTGGCACCGTACTTTGCCCAGGCGGAGCAGCGCCTGCATATCACACCCTGGCTCACGCCACCGAACGAGAACAACGACCTTCTGCGCCGGGGCGCCGAGCGGCTGGGAATCCCCTCCGCCGCGATCCACCGCAACGTCAGAGGCTGCTGGAATCTGGGCTCGTGTGGCATGGGCTGCCCCACCAATGCCAAGCAGTCCATGCTGGTGACCACGCTTCCCGCGGCCCTGGAACGGGGGGCAACGCTGCTGACGGAGATGCGCGCGGAAAGGTTCGACCTGGAGGCAGGCCGCGTTCGCGCACTGCATTGCATGGCGGTGCGACCCAACGGCACACCGGATGGCGCGCGCGGGGCGGTTCGCGTCAACGCGCGGCACTACGTGCTGGCAGCGGGGGCGATCAACTCACCGGCTGTGCTTCTGCGCTCCGGCGCGCCGGACCCGTACGGGCGCCTGGGCCGGCGGACGTTTTTGCATCCGGTCGTGGTGTCGGCCGCCGTGATGCCGGGCAAGGTCGAGGGTTGGCAGGGGGCGCCACAGACGATCTACACCGACCATTTCCTGGAGACGCAGCCGGTCGACGGGCCTATCGGCTACAAGCTCGAGGCGCCGCCACTGCATCCCGTGATCTTCGCTTCCACCGTCGCCGGGTACGGCGCGGAGCAGGCCGCCATGCTGAAACAATTTCCGCAGACGCACGTGCTGCTTGCGTTGCTTCGCGACGGTTTTCATGAAGAGGCGGTCGGCGGCCGGGTCATGCTCCGCTCCGACGGCTCACCGTCGCTGGACTACGACCTGACCGCCTTCATCATGGATGGCGCGCGCAGGGCGTTGCTGAGCATGGCGGAAATCCAGTTTGCCGCCGGCGCGCGTGAGGTGTTGCCGATCCACGAGCTTGCGCGACCCTATGTCCGGTGGCAGGATGCGCGCGACGCCATTCTTTCGCTGCCCATGAAGCCCTTGCTCACCCGTTTCATGAGCGCCCACGTGATGGGCGGCTGCGGCATGGCCGGTGACGAACGTCTGGGTGTGACGCGGCCCAACGGCCAGCATTGGCAGATCGACAACCTCTCGGTGCACGACGGCTCGCTGTTTCCGACCAGTATCGGGGCCAATCCGCAGCTGTCCATCTATGGCATCGTCAACCGGCTCGCCCAGAACCTGGCCCGTGACCTGTCGGGTCGCGAGGTGACGCTGGCCTGAGCGGACCCCCTGCAAGGCATGGTCGCCCGCCTGCAGCAAGCCATGGTCGCGCTGGTGCTGTGCTGTGTGGCCACATGGCTGGCATGGATGTGGCCACGATCTCCTTTGCTGGCGCTGGCCGGGGCCGTGGCGCTGGTCGGCGGTCACGGGCTGATCCTTGCGATCGAATTCATCATCCTGCGGCGGGTCAACCGGGGCGACTCTGTGCCGCAGGCGACGGCGATGCAACTGGTGCGTGCGTGGTGGGCCGAAACGTGCATTGCCTTTCAGGTGTTTTGCTGGCGCCAGCCGTTTCGCTCCCGCCAGATTGCCGACCAGATTGCACCCTCCAGCTTTGTGCCCGGACGATGTGGCGTCGTGCTGGTGCACGGTTTCGTCTGCAACCGAGGCTTCTGGACACCATGGCTTTTGCGACTGCGCCGGGCCGGGCACCCGTTCATTGCGGTCAATCTGGAACCGGTCTTCGGATCGATCGACGACTACGCGGCAACCCTGGACGCTGCTGTTCGCAAGATCACCGCCGTGTCCGGCCGCCCCCCCGTACTGGTCTGTCACAGCATGGGAGGGCTCGCCGCCCGCGCCTGGCTTCGGACCGCGGACGACACACAGGTTGCGCACGTCATCACCATCGGCTCCCCGCACGGCGGCACCTGGCTGGGGCGCTTCAGCCGGGCCGCCAACGGGCGTCAGATGCACGAGGGCAGCGGCTGGCTCGGTGCGTTGGGCGAGCTTGAGACGGCCGAGCGCCGCGGGCGCTTCACCTGCTGGTACTCGAACAGCGACAACGTGGTGTTTCCCGCCTCGACGGCGACACTGGCAGGGGCGGACAACCGTCTGGTGACCGGAGTGCCGCACGTTGCGCTTGCGTTTCATGGCGAAGTCATGCGGGCTTCGCTGGCGAAAATCAGCGCCCTGTGAGATAGTCCTCTGCGAGAAGACGGGAGGCCGATGTCGCCCGTTTCAGTCATCGTTGGCGCACTACAAAAGGATACAAACAATGCCCTTGATCGTCGTCATGGAAGACGATGCCGGCACGCGGATGCTCGTTGCATCCGTGCTCAAAAAAGACGGCTACGAAGTATTGACCGCGGAAAATGGCGCCCTGGGACTGCAACTGGTCCAGGAGCATCGGCCTGACCTGATCATCAGCGACGTGCAGATGCCCGAGATGAATGGCTTCCAGATGCTGGCGGCAGTACGACAGAACTCCGCGCTGGCCTCCACGCCGGTCATCTTGCTGACGTCACTGCAGGAGCGCGCGCACATGCGTATCGGCATGACCACGGGCGCGGACGACTACATCACCAAGCCGTTCCGGCCCGGCGAACTTCGCGAAGCCGTGACTGCGCAACTGAACAAGCGCGTCATGCAGGCGACGCTTCAGAACATGGCCGTGGGTGCCGCCGTTCAGGCGGCCCTGGAGGACCAGAAGCACAACCTGGCCAAGCTGTATGAGCAGCGTCTGGCCAAGGAATTGAGCGAACGCTGGCCGCCCGGAGATGGCAGCGAAGGCGACGAAAAATTCGACCATGCAACGGTCCTGTTCGTGGACATCCCCAACTACGCCACGGTGGCCGAAAAGCTCAGCAGCGCGGAACTGACGGAGCTGGTGAAGAAGTTCTACGGCAGCGCCGGCGACACGGTTCACCTGTTCGGTGCGCGGCACATGCAGTTCATCGGCGAAGGCCTGCTGGCGATCTTTGTGGACAGCACGGATACCAAGTCGGTCAACCACGGGCTGCGGGCGGTGCGCGCCGCGCTGGGGTTGGTGGAATCCGCGCACGCCATCCGCCAGTACCTGCAGGCCCAGTACCCGGGGCGCGAACTGCCCCGGTTCGAAGTGAATGTGGCGCTGCACAGCGGTCCGGTCACGCTGACGGTGCTGCAGGACCCGCTGCACGGCACGGCGGCCCAGGTGCTGCCCGTGGGCGACGCCGTCAGCGCCACCGTGGCGCTGCAAAAAGAGGCCTTGACGCTGGGCTGGGCCATCACGGCCAGCGTGAACACCCTGCGTAGCATCACGGGCGCAGTGCGCATCGACCGGCGTGCGCTGGTGGAACTGCCCGGCCGCTCGACGCCCCTGGACGCTGCTGAAGTGGTGGGCCTGGCCCTCTGAACGAGGCCATGCGTCTTTACTCGCTGCGCAGGATCCTGGGCATCAGCCTGCTGCTGCTCACGCTCGTGCCTGCGGCGTTGGTCGCCTGGCTGATGGCGCGGGCCAGCTCGCAGGCAGTCCAGGAGCAGGCCGGCACCATCCTGACCCATGTTGCAGAACTGGTGCAGGCGGGCACGGAAGACCACTTGCGTCAGGCGCATGGCATGCTCAACGGACTCTTTCCTGAGCGCATGACCCCGGCCCAGATCCGCCAGGCGCGCACCTGGCTGGCTGAGCCTGGCGAGTTCGAAGCCATGGCTTTTGCGCTCACGCGGCAATCGCCGTCGGTGCCCACGCTCTATTTCGGAAACGTCCGGGGCGAGTACTTCGGCGTTGAAAGCACGGGCGACGGTGTCCAGGTCTCCGTGCGCAAGGCGGGGGAGGGCGGCCGCCTGTTCTACCAGGCGCAGCGGCCCGGTGACCGGACGCGGCTGCAACGCAGCGAAGGCATCAGCTTTGAGCCGCGCACGCGGCCCTGGTACACGGCGGCCATGCAAGCCAAAGGCCGTGTGTTTTCGGCGGTGCAGGTTTCGCCGCAGCACCGCCAGCTCATGGTGACCCTGTCGCAGCCCGTCTATGACGCAGATGGCGGTGCAGCCGGTGTGTTTGGCACCGACCTTTACCTGCAACAGTTGGCTGATGCCCTGCGCACGCAGCGCATCAGCTCACGCGGTGCGGCTTTTGTGGTGGATGAGCGGGGTGCGTTGGTGGCCAGTTCGGCAGGCGATCCGCTGTATGCGGAGGTCGCCGGCGGGATCGAGCGGCGCAGCCCGGCCGACAGCGCCAACGCCGTCATACGCGCCGGCTTTGCCGCGCTGCAGGGATTGCAGGCCAGCCGCAGTACCGACAGCGTGGCGCATGACACCCGGCTGCAGCGCCTGCCCTCGGCCGACGGCACGCTGCTCATGGTGCAGCGCCCGTTCGGCGAGGCGCTGGGCTTGCGCTGGACGCTGGTGGTGGCTGCACCCGAGACAGACTTCACGGCAGAAATCACCCGTGCGTGGAAGGTCTCGCTGGGCGTGATTGCCGCGCTCGTGGCGCTTTCCACGCTGATCGCGCTGCTGGTGGCGACGGGCATCGGGCGCCGGCTTGGGCGTCTGAGCCGCGCGGCGGAGCAGATCGGGCGTGGCGAAGTGCCCGTGATCGACCGGGCCACGCACATCCGCGAAATCCGGCAGCTTTCCGGGGTGCTGCATGACAGCGCGGAGCAGTTGCAGACCTACCGCGAACAGGTGCTGCAGGATGCGCGGGCCTTGCAGGAAGCCAACGAAACCCTCGAAGCGCGGGTGCAGGAGCGCACGGCCGAACTGGCCGCGTCGCGTGAGGAGGCGCTGGCGGCGGCGCGTGCCAAGGCGGCGTTCCTGGCGACCATGAGCCATGAAATCCGCACGCCTCTGAACGGCGTGGTTGGCATGAGCACGCTGCTGGCCGAGACGCCGTTGGACCCTGAACAGCGCGACTACCTGCAGACGGTGCGCCTGTCCAGCGACCAGCTGCTGGCCGTGATCAATGACGTCCTGGACTTCTCGAAGATCGAGTCGGGCAAGCTGGACCTTGAGTCCGAGCCGCTGAGCCTGCGCGGCGCGGTCGAGGAGGCCTGCGACATCGCGGCGCCGCGCGCGCGTGAAAAAGGCCTTGAGCTCATTGTCGACGTGGCCGAAGCACGGGCCGGTGGCATGCCCGCCGCGATCAAGGGCGACATCACGCGGTTGCGCCAGGTGCTGATCAACCTGGTCAACAACGCCGTCAAATTCACGGCGCAGGGTGAGGTCACGGTGCAGGTCCGGCTGATGAAGGCTGACGACGGCGTGGGCCGGTCCGTCATTGAATTCCGGGTGATGGACAGCGGCATCGGCATTCCGTCCGAACGCCTGGCATCACTGTTCGAGGCCTTCACGCAGGTGGATGCCTCCACCACACGCAAGTATGGCGGCACGGGCCTGGGGTTGGCCATCTGCAAACGGCTGGTGGAACTCATGGGAGGCAACATCGGCGTCGAAAGCGAGCTGGGCAGGGGCTCCACCTTCTGGTTCACGATCGCGGCCGAACCGACCGATGAAGCAACGCCTGCCTTTGGTGCGGCGGTGCTGGGTACGCTCAAGTCCAACCGCGCGATGATCGTCGACGACCATGCCACCAACGTGCGCATCCTCACGCGGCAACTGCAGCTGTGGGGGATGGAGGTGGTCAGCGCCGACTCCGGTGCGAGGGCACTCGAGCTGCTGGAGCAGGCCGCGGGCGCCGCGGCGCGCGGTGACGCTTGGCTGCCCGACATCATCATCACCGACATGCACATGCCCGAGATGGATGGGGTGACGCTGGCGCGCAGTATCAAGGCCACCCCTGACTGGCGCGACATTCCTTTGGTGCTCCTGAGCTCGGGCTTCATGCCCGCCGGAGACGAAAACGCCAGCCTGTTTGACGCACGCCTGCTCAAGCCGGCGCGGCAAAGCCAGCTCTTTGACACCATCGCGCGCTGCATCTCGTCCGACGGCACATCGGGCAGCCGCCAGGGCAGTCTGGTGACCGAGGCCAAGAAGCACGCCACTGTTCTGGTGGCGGACGACAACGCGGTCAACCTCAAGGTGGCCTGCGCGATGCTTCTCAAGCTGGGCTACGACATCATCACGGCCGTGGATGGGCGCGAGGCTGTCGAAGCCGTTGCCCACGCCATGATGCACGGGCACCGCATCGACGCGATCCTCATGGACGTGAACATGCCCGACGTCGACGGGTTGCAGGCAACGCAGCAGATCCTGGCGGCCTGGGGCGAGCGTGCACCGCCCATCATCGCGCTCACGGCTGCGGCGTCGGCGGAAGACCAGGCCCGTTGCGAGGCGGCCGGCATGCAGGACTACCTGACCAAGCCGCTGCAGGTGGCAGCGCTTGCGAACGCCATCGAGAAATGGGTGGATGCGGGTGCCGTCGCCGCGCAGGCATCAGCCGATACCGGGGGCAGCGGCGCGGCGGAGCGGGCGCGCGTGGCGTCCCCTGCAGCCGCTGCGCCAGCGTCAACTGCCGTGGCCCCGGCGGGACCGCTCATGGACTTCAGCCGGCTCAACGAGTTCAAGGAGTTCGACGACGAGGAGCAGAGCATGACCCGCGAGGTGGTCGGGCTGTTCCTGGCGGACGCACCGCGCAGGCTGGACGCCATCGCCCAGGCCCTTGCGTCCGGTGACAACGAGGAGCTTTCCCGCGCCGCACATGCCCTCAAGGGTGCGGCGGGCAATATCGGCGCGGTGGCAGTGCAGGCAGTCTGCGCCACGCTGGAAGCCGAAGCCAAGGACGGGCATCCGGGCGACCCGTCTGTGTACGTCACGCAGCTGCAGGAGCTGCTGGCCGCGACCCGCCAGGCGCTCGCACCCTGGACATAGCGCCGGCTTGTGCGGGTGGTTCCTGTTAATTTGTCACACGATTGACGGGCATATTCACCGCCTGAAAACCCCGGTTGTTCCTACTCTTGGAAACAGGAGTAACAACGTTGGGGGCGGTGAAAAATGGACATCTTTCTTGAAGGTCAGGCGCCGGGCACGGGCCTGCTGGCGGGCGATGGGGACGGACAGGAGGCGGCCCTGGGGCTGCTGATGATGAACGAGCTCGCGTTCGGCGTGATCGTTGCGACGCTGCAGGGGCGGGTGGTCCAGGCCAACCAGATGGCCCGCCAGGAACTGGCGCGCTTTCGTGTCCTGGGTGTGGCAGAGGGGCAGATCCGCGCCGCGCAGCCGGACGATGCCCGCGCGCTGCACGAGGCCCTGATCAAGGCCTCCCGGGGCAAGCGCAGCCTGCTTGCCATGCCGGTGACGGGCGGGGGTGCGCTGTCGCTGGCTGTCCTGCCGCTTCGAGGCGACGCCGCCGGGAAGGTGGGCCACGTTGCGTTGATTCTCTCGCGCGCATCCGTGTGCGAAACGCTGATGTTGTGCTTCTTTGCCCGTGCCCACGGGCTGACCAGCACCGAAGAGCATGTGCTGGGCATCCTGTGCCAGGGCTATTCGGCGCCCGAGATCGCATCGCAGATGGACATCGCGGTCTCCACGGTGCGCAGCCATGTGCGCAGCCTTTGCGCCAAAACACAATCCAGCGGAGTGCGTGAACTCGTCAACCGCGTGGCCGTGTTGCCGCCGGTGGCGGCGATCGCACACGAACAGGTCCATTGACGCCGGGACCGCATGCGGCGCCGCGACGGAGGTTGCCCCATGCTAGAGTTTCCGCAGCGAGGGACACGTCATGACGACTACAAGTACGGGCCTTGCCGCGGCCCATGAAAAGCTGGTTGCCGCCCTGAATCCGGGCGTGCGCAACCTCGCGTTGCGCGGCCATTTCCGCAGCTACCGCAAGAACGTCATCATCATCAACGAAGGTGAGATTGGTGACTCGATGTTCGTTCTGTTGCAGGGCAAGGTTCGCGTGTTCGCGACCGACATCGATGGGCGCGAACTGACCTATGGCGTCATCAACGAGGGCGACTATTTTGCAGAAATGTGGCTGGATGGCGGCCCGCGCTCCGCGTCGGTCATGACCCTGGAGCCGTGCATCTGCTCGGTGGTGGGACGGGACGCCCTGCGGGAACATCTGACCGCCGAGCCCGAGTTTGCGCTGGACCTTGTGACCCAGGTGATTCGCCGGGCACGTGCGGCAACCGAGACGGCACGCAACATGGCGCTGCTGGACGTGTATGGCCGCCTGGTCGCCACACTGGAAAGCTACCAGGGCGCCGCTGGCACCGACGCGCCCGTGATCCTGGAGCGTGTGACCCACCAGGACGTTGCGAGCCGTATCGGTGCCTCACGCGAAATGGTCAGCCGCCTGCTCAAGGACCTGGAACGCGGCGGCTACATCGAGCTGGGCGTCAAGCGCATCACGCTCAAGAAGAAGCTGCCGGCGCGCTGGTAGCGCGCCGCTGCTACATCCGGTTCAGGATACGCCGCGCGGCCTGGGGCGCCGCATCGCTCGTGCCCGCCAGGCGAGCGACCCCGCCACTGCGCGTACCGGCGGCTTTCAACCCCAGCAGGGCCGCGTTCTCATCGCTGAAAGCCTGGGTGTCCGGCACTTTGACGACAACAGGGCGTTCGGGCCGCGATGCATCAGGGTCGGGTTTGCGTGGCGAATAGTGGGCCCAGGACCCGTCGGCAATACGCGTGCCTCCGACAGACACGGTTTGCGAGCCTGTGCCGATGCTGTTGAAATTGCCGCTGCGCCGGATCAGCGAGGGGTTGTCCGGGTGATCGACCCAGTCGCCGGGATTGCCGCTGGTGTTGTAGAAGCGGTCTTCAAAATGCGATTGCCGCGCGCCGCCCCGGGCCGGTATCACGACATCGTCGCGTTCCACATACGCATCGATCGTGACCGAACCGCTGCGCGTATTGGTCAGGCTGATTTCCCAGAGGCCTGCCGGCGCGGTCGCGTCCTCGCGCTTGAAGCTGAAGCTGGGCGCCAGCGCCAGCAAGGCGCAGGTTCCGTGGTTGCCCGTGGCGACATGCCGCGGGTAAATCAGCGCGCACACGGGCTTGTCGCCCCCGTCCAGCCACATGCGGGACTGGCCAATGCGCAATGTCGGCAGCGCCGTCCGGCCCGGCGGCGTGATCTGCAGTTCAATGCCTTCGGCGTCCGGGGGAAGCCACAGTTCCAGAAAGCTCTGGCTGGCGTCATCCGGCAGAACCCGCCAGTGCAACGTCTCGCTCTGGCCGCGGCGCAGCGTCAGGTTCGCATGCGTACGGTCCTGGTAGCTGTTGCCCGCGGCGATCACGATGGCCAGCCTGCGGTTGCCAAGCAGCGCCAGCAGTTGGTCCATGGCCGCTTCGAGCAGGGACGTTCCGTCATGCGGCCCGGCCAGCGTGCCAAAGCTCACGTTCACCGTGACCTGCGCGGAGGCCGCGCAACGCGACAGGATGTACATCAGCCCGTCCAGCACATGCACATTCATGGACCCGCCGGACGTATCGGCCACGGTGTCATAGTCCAACTGCACCGCCACCAGCGGGCAGCGGCTCGCGTCGTCGCCGGCTTCGGCCCAGGACGGAGGCGCATCAAAACCCGGCGGCAGGTTGGCGACCTGCGCCTCCATGGTGCGGGGTCCCGCCGCCAGATCCGCCACGTGGGTACCGTGGCTTGTCGGTGTATCCAGCGCATGGAACTGGATGCGGCCTTGCGGTGGTTCCTGGCCCAGCGTGGACAGCCCCAGGTCGATGTAGACCCCGCCTTCGTCCACCATGCCGCCGAAAACATTGGCCTGCATCGCGGCGTGGATGTCCGCCCCCGTCAGTTCATGGCCGTAGCCCATGGTGGCGGGAATGGACCCCTTGCCGGCATGGTCCTGCCGCCAGAAAAAGGCTGTGCGCGGCCGGCCGCGCGGGTCCAGAAAGTTGGTGTGCGCCAAAGCCAGGCTGTCGTCGATGATGCCCAGAACCTTGCCGGTCAGCAGCCTGTCGCCCGGGGACATGGCGCTGTTGCTCCCGCTGGTGTGGCCTGTGGGGTCGTCGGTGCCGTTGCCCGCGGGCAGGCCCAACTCCAGCCGTTTGACCAGCGAGTGGAGATTGCCCCCTGGCGCTACGTGCTGGAAAAACGCCGGCCGCACACGCGCGGTGCAAAAACTCAAGCCTGCCGGCGCCGCGCGCGAGGTATAGACCGGCGGCACATGCAGCCAGCGGCGCGAGGCCGCCGCAACCAGCTGGCTAATGCTGACGCCGGGATGGAGCTCAAGCGCGATGGGCAGCCACCGTGGCTGTCGGCCGCCGTAACCGGCAAACTGGTCTGCTTCTGCCCACACGAGGTAGGGGTCTGCGCCGTCCGTCGCGCCCGGGCGCGCCCAGTCGATGCCCGTGAAGCCGCCAGTGGGGAGTAGCGTCCAGTGCATGGGTCTGTCACTTCAGGGGCAGCCATTCCTTGGCGGCCTTGTCCCACATGAACGCGAGCAATGATGACGGCGAAATCGTGCCTGTCCGCGCGAGATATTCGTAGTACCCACTGGTGTTGTCATTCATGGATACACGTGGATCAAAATCGACTACGGTGCCCTTGGCGCCGTGGAACCTGGTGCCATCGAACCCGCGTTCGTGCAGCTTCGTGCTGCCAATGCAGCGTGCAACGAAGAATTCGGCCAGCGCCGTCCCCAACAAACGTCCGACGGCACTGTCGACCGGATAGTGGACGCCTGCGACGACGCGGTTGGTTGCGACACGGGCCGCGAGCCGTTGTAGTTGTTCTGCGTACTTGTCTCCGGTTCCGTTCACGCTCTGAAGCAGCGACTGCAACAGCACGGCGACCACATACGATTCAGTCGCATGCCCGCTTGGCCAACTGCCGTGCCCAGGTGTGGGGATCATGGGCTGAATTTGCGGGGACAGCTGGAATGGCCTAGGACAGGCGAATGCATGCTTGAACCGCATCTCAACACTCACTGCCAAAGAGAGCGCGAGTGAAACCAGTTGCTGGGTCCACGGATGACGATGCGGTTGCATGCCGATCACCGGTGCCCAGAAGGGAACCTGAGACGGAAGTGTTTGGGCGAGAACTTCGCTGCCTCGGTCATGTCGCAGTTCTGCATAGTTGGAGACCAAAGCGAGTTGCTGCTTGAAAACCTGAGCCGTCGGCCTGCGAAGCGACACCAGCGTCTGCTTGGACAACTTTTTTTGGCTGAGATCTACAAACTTCAGTTCGACCGTCTGCGAGGACTGCTTGATATCGAAACAAAGACCCGAAAGCAGATCCGTTTCGCACGCCTGTAGGCGAGGCACCACATCCCAGTGCGCAAGGCGGTCCGCTTTGTCCAGTGGCAGGGGCATATCAATCGGTAGCGTTGCCCCGGCAAAAGGGCCTACCAATGCGGCGCGATTTTCATTTAGTGCGTTGGCCAGCAAAGGGCCGCTATCTGCGCCGGTTGGGCCCCAGCCACCCCAGCCACCCCAGCCACCCCAGCCACCCCAGCCACCCCAGCCACCCCAGCCACCCCAGCCACCCAATACGCTCATGATGTATTCCTTCTCAAAATCTATCTAAGAAATGGGCAATCCAGCTTGTTGAAGGGCATGCGCGACGGCTTTGGCAATGGGGCCTTGGCCAGGTGTCCTTTTCAGGAACTGCGCGACCGAGTACGAAGGCTCGAGTACCAGGAGCTGCTGAACCGTTTGGCGGGCGTCATCCAGCCGTCCTGACATGGATTGCGCAATGGCGAGCGCTCGATAGGTCGACGTGTGCGACTTGTTTGCGCGTAGAGATCTTTTCGCCAGTTCGATGGCGCGCTCGTATTTTCCTGCGGTGATTGCTGCGGACGCGGCCAGTGAGTCGTAGAAATAGCGCACGGGATCCAGCGGCGATAGCTTCAGTGCGCGTTCAACACCTGCAATAGCTTCGTCACCCTCACCTTTGAAGGCATGCAGCGTCCCCTTGAGGAGCCACGCCAGAGAGTCATTCGGGTTGATCTGCAACGCCGAGTCATAGCGAGCGGACCCAGCATCCAGTTGCCGCAGGAGATTTGTATAAACGAACCCCTCCGCGCTGAGTGCCACAGCGCAGTCCGGGGCGTTGTCCAACGCGCGTTTGGTGCAATCGAGTGCCAGTTGCGCTTCACGTGCCGGGTCTGTGGACCAGCCCTGCTGGACTTTCAGCACGTGCCATTGCGCAATCCACGCATAGGGCACCGGATGGCGACGGCTTCTGTCCACCAGGTGGTCGAGCATTTCTTTGGCGCGATGAAAATCAGCGAGCGCGTTACGGTGCATGAGGGCGACGGCGCCCAGCATCAGGGTATAGCCTTGCAAGTTGGGGAGCGAATGTGCGCGCGCGCGTCCGACTTCTGTGCTCATCACAGTGGAGCTGATGGACGCCACAAGCTGTGGTATCAGCGCATCGTCAATCGCAAAGACGCCCTGAACTGCACCTTTGAGACTGTCGGCCCAGACGACATGTCCCGTTTTGACATCGATCAGTTCCGCAAACAGCGCGAGCTGACCACCGCTGGTGCGGCAGGTGCCTGACAGGATGTAGCTCGCATTGAGGTGGGTGCGGATGTCCTCTACTGCCTCCTGACGTTCCCGAAACACGGTGGTGGAGAGGCGGGAAATGACGTGAAGCTCGGAAGTGCGCGATAGCGCGGCGATAACTTCGTCCGCAAGCGCCTCGCCAAGCATTTGATGTTCGGCGTCGCTGCTTCGCATGGCGAAGGGGATCACTGCAATCGTGGGGCGCAGATCGAGCTCGATGCCACTGCCGCGCTCGATCACGGGCTTGTGTCCTGCAGGGCCAACACGGTACGCGCGGATGGGCTCGTGCACGTGTTTCAGATGGCATTCGCCCAAATCCTCAATGTCGGCATCGAGCCCATCGGCCAGTCGCTCGCGCAGCCCAGCGGTCACTACGGTTTCGCCGGGCCCGGCCAGCGTGGCGATGCGCGCCGTCAGGTTGACGTCGGTGCCGTAGATGTCGTACTGGTCCGAAACAAACTCGGCCAGGTGCGCGCCGACGCGCAGGTGCATCTTGAGGTCCGCCGGACGGCCCTCGTTGTCCTTGCGACACACGTCCTGCAGCGCAAACGCCGCCCTGACGCACCCCGGGGCATCGGCAAATTCCAGCATCAGGCCGTCACCCAGACTCTTGAGCATGCGGCCGCCGTTCTGCGGCAGTACGTGTTCGCGCGCGTACTCCACAAAATAGTGCCATCGTTGGATGAAGTCATGCTCGTCTTGCTCCATCAGTCGGACCGACTCCACCACGTCCAGCACCGTGATCACTTTCGTGAAGTGCGGGAAGTGGAAAGGCGTTTCTGTCCAGGGAGCAGGCATGGTAGGCGTAACCGGCTGAAAAAGCCTCCTCATTTTGTAGGAGGAACCGGCTCGCGGAAATAGACCTTTGCGCTTTTGTGGCGCACGCCTGCCATTTGTTGTGTCCGCGCCATCCGTTGGCGCTCAGCGTCAGGCGGTCACTGAGGTTTCGCCTGCCACTTGCTGGTCGGCTGCCAGCTCAGGCAATAGTTTTACCCGTTCATACACGGGCGCGAAATCCGGCGCCGTCATGTCGAACAGCTGCTGAAAGCTGTCGATGACGAAGTACGTCTGCTGGAAGCTGTCAATCTTGTACCGCGTGCGCATGGTGCGCTCCAGCAGCAGCGGCACACGCTGGGGCTCGGGGCTTGTCACGGCGTAGCGCAGTTCGCCAGACGAACTCAGGATGCCGGCGCCGTAGGCCCGCAGGCCGTCCGGCTGGCGGATCAAGCCGAACTCGATCGTGTACCAGTACAGCCGGCTCAGCAGTTCACAGGCGCCCAGGGCGTGCGCCTTGAGTCCACCCTGACCGTAGCGCTGAACGTAGTCGGCGAAGACCGGGTTGAACAGCAGCGGCACGTGGCCGAACAGATCATGAAAGATGTCGGGCTCGACGATGTAGTCGAACTCCTCGGGCTTGCGGATCCAGTCCGTCACGGGGAACTTGCGGTTGGCCAGCAGCGTGAAGAACGGCACTTCGGGGATCAGGCCCGGTACGCCCACGATTTCCCAGCCTGTGGCCTTGTGCAGCCGCGCGTTGATTTCCTCGAACCGCGGGATGCGGTCCTTGATGCCCAGCGACGGCAGCGCGGCGATGAACGCGTCGCTGGCCAGGCCCGGCAGCAGCGCGGCCTGCCGTTCGTACAGGCGGCGGTACGTGTCGTGGTCGGCCGCCGTGTAGCTGGCGTAGTCCTGCGCGCAGGTGTAGTCGGCGTTCGCGCGGCCGTAATCTCCGCGTGGCGGTCGGTCAGCGGCACCATACACAACGGGTTCAACAGCCATGGTCAGGCCGCATTGGGGGTGGTCAAGACCCCTCGGCGCATCTGGTCCAGTTCCATGGTCTCGAACAATGCCTTGAAGTTGCCTTCGCCAAAGCCTTCATTGCCCTTGCGCTGGATGAACTCGAAAAAGATCGGGCCCAGCTGGTTCTCGCTGAAGATCTGCAGCAGCAGCTCGCCGGGCTGGCCGTCCACCAGGATGTTGCGCGACATCAAGCCGTTGATGTCTTCCTTGAGGTCGGGAATGCGCTTGGGCAGCAGTTCGTAGTACGTGTCGCTGGTTTCCAGCAGCTTCACGCCGCTCATCTGCAGTGCGTCGACCGTGTCGTACAGGTTGGTCGAGCCCATGGCGATGTGCTGGATGCCCTCGCCGTGGTAGCGGTCCAGGTATTCCTGGATCTGGCCGCTTTTCTCGTTGCCTTCTTCGTTGATCGGGATGCGGATCTTGCCGCAGGGGCTGGTCATGGCCTTGCTCTTCACGCCGGTGGCCTGGCCTTCGATGTCGAAGTAGCGCACCTCGCGGAAGTTGAACAGCCGCTCGTAGAAGCCGGCCCATTCGGCCATGCGGCCGCGGTGCACGTTGTGCGTCAGGTGGTCGATGTAGGTCAGGCCGTGGCCCACCGGGTTCAGCTCGGCGCCCGGCAGGGGCTCGAAGTCCACGTCGAAGAAGCCGATGTTGCCGATGTCGCCGTCTTTCGCGCCATTCTTGCCGCGCCACTTGTCGATGAAATAGATGATGGAGTCGCCGATGCCCTTGATGGCCGGGATGTTCAGCTCGCCGGGGCCGGCCTGGCCCGCATAGCCCCAGGCGCCCAGGGAGATGGCGCGCTCGTAGGCGGCCTTGGCGTCCTTCACGCGGAACGCGATGGCGCAGACGCTGGGGCCGTGCAGCCGTGCAAAGCGCTGCGCAAAGCTGTCGGGCTCGGCGTTGATGATGAAGTTGATGCCGCCCTGACGGTACAGCGTCACGGCCTTGTGGCGATGCCGCGCGATCGGCTTGAAGCCCATGCGTTCGAACAGTTCGCCCATGGCTTTGGGATCGGGCGCCGCGTATTCAATGAACTCGAAACCGTCGGTGCCCATGGGGTTGTCCCAGGTGCTGGCGGTGGCGGCTTGCGGCAGGGGGGCGTTCATCGGCATGTCTCCTGAAAAGGTTGATGCGACTGTATCGGCGCAAGGTAGCACTTTTTCTGCGAGTTCGGGCGTGGGGTTTGTTGGTTATGCAATAAAACTGCAAAATGCAGGCGATGGAAGCATTGGACAAGCTCGACAAACTCATTTTGCGCAGCCTGCAGGCGGACGGCCGGGCGACCTACGACCAGGTCGCGGACACGGTCAGCCTGTCGCCCAGCGCCGTGCTGCGCCGGGTCAAGCGGCTGGAGGAGGCGGGCGTCATCGACCGCTATGTGGCATTGGTCAAGCCCGAGGCCGTGGGGCTGGGCCTGACGGCCTACCTGAACGTGCGGCTCGAAAAGCACACCGAATCCCACAAACGCAACCCCATGGACGTGTTCCGGGCCAGCGTGCAGACCTGGCCCGAGGTGGTGGAATGCGCCGCACTGACCGGCGAGATGGATTACCTGCTGCGCGTGGTGGTGGCCGACATGGCGCACTACAGCCGCTTCATCATGGACACATTGCTCAAGCATCCGAGCGTGCAGGACTGCAAGACGAGCTTTGTGCTGGACCGCGTCAAGGCGACAACAGCGTTGCCCGTGTAGTTCAAAAGGCCATACTTCGGGCTTGAGAGTTGTGTCTAACCGGGGAAAACCGGGCTTTTCCGGTTTGAGTTATTGGTGTAAACCCGTATATTGACTCCATGGTTGAAGCCAAGGCCCTGATCAAAGCCACGCTGGAAGCGGGACGGGAGTTTTTCCGTCCGCCCGGCGACCGGCAGGTTGCGCCGGTGGCAGCGCCGGACAGTGCGCGGCCCCTGTCCGTGGTGGTGCCCATCCGGTCCATTGGTCCCAGCCATCGTGAGCGCATCACGGCCCACCTGCTGGCGCTGGACCCTCAGGACCGCTACCTGCGCTTCGGCTATGCGGCCAACGACGAGCAGATCCGTCGCTATGCCGACAGCCTGGACTTCGAGCGCGACGAAATCTTCGGTATCTACAACCGCAAGCTCGAACTCATCGCCATGGCGCACCTTGCGTTTTCCGTGGACCCCGAGCATCACGCCTGCGCGGAGTTCGGCGTGTCCGTGTCCAGTCAGGCACGCGGCCGTGGCTACGGCTCCCGCCTGTTCGACCGCGCCGTCATGCATGCGCGCAACGAGGGCGTGGAGCTGCTGTTCATCCACGCGCTGAGCGAGAACATCGCCATGATCCGCATTGCCCGCAAGGCCGGCGCCACGGTGGAGCGCGACGGCACGGAGACCGAAGCCTACCTGCGGCTGCCGCCCGCCACGATGGACAGCCGCATGAGCGCGCTGGTGGACGAGCAGGTCGCCCAGACCGACTACCAGCTGAAGAAGCAGGCCAAGCAGTTCTGGGACGTGCTGGGCGCCGTGCAGGAAATCCGCAGCGGCGTGCGCGACGCCCGCGACAAGTCCGGGCGCTGACGCGGGGCGGCCATGCGCCGTGCCGTCACACGTTTCGGCTATCCTTCCAGACTTTCAACCACCGCACGTCCTGCACCCGAAGGCTGTGTCCGACCCACACCCTGCGCGACCTTCCGCCGACAAGGAAGACAAGCGCACATTCCTGCAAAAAGTCGCCGAATTCATCCACCCCGGACCGGATTCGCGCGCCGAACTGATCGAAACCCTGGCCGACGCCGAAGACAACGACGTCATCGGCGCCGAATCGCGGGTCATGCTCGAAGGCGTGATCCGCATGGCCGACCAGACGGCGGGCGACGTGATGGTGGCCGCGCCGCGCATGGACCTCATCAACATCGATGCGCCGTATGACGAGGTCCTGCACGTGGTGATCGACACCGCGCACTCGCGCTTTCCGGTGTACGAGGGGGATCGCGAGAACATCATCGGCATTCTCATGGCCAAGGACCTGCTGAAGCTGCAGCGGGCGCCCGAGCTGAACATCCGCGCGCTGCTGCGCCCGGCAGTGTTCGTGCCCGAGAGCAAGGGCCTGAACGACCTGTTGCGCGAGTTCCGCGGCAACCGCAACCACCTGGCCATCGTGATCGACGAGTTCGGCCGCGTGGCGGGCCTCATCACCATCGAGGACGTGCTGGAACAGATCGTCGGCGAGATCGAGGACGAATTCGACATCGCCGAGGACGAGGGCGACATCTTCGGCCTGGCCGACCACACCTACCGCGTGAGCGGCGACACCTCGATCGAACGCGTGAACGAAGCCTTCGGCGCGGCCATTGCCGCCACTGATGCCGAGCAGGTGTTCGACACCATCGGCGGCCTGATCGCCCACGAGATGGGCCACGTGCCCAAACGCGGCGAGCACCATACGCTGGCGGGGCTGAACTTCGTCGTGCTGCACACCAAGGGCGGCGCGGTGCGCTGGTTCAAGGTGTCCCCGGCCAAGGACGACGACAACACGGGCTGACGCGGTTGGCTGCGCGGCTCGTTCCTTTCCTTCTCGCGTTGCTGGGTGGCCTGGCGCAGGCCGCGTCCATGGCGTGGCCGTGGGGCGGGCAGCCGCTGTGGTGGCTGCAGTTGCTGTCCTTGACCAGCCTGGCCTGGCTGGTGGGCCGCGACGTGCCGGTCGGGCGCGCGCTGCTCACGGGCTGGCTGTTCGCGACGGCCTGGCTCGCGGGCACGTTCTGGTGGCTGTTCATCTCCATGCACACCTATGGCGGGCTGGCCGCGCCGCTGGCCGCGCTGGCCGTGCTGGCGCTGGCGGCGTTTCTGGCGCTGTACTACGCGGCGGCCTGCGGTGTGTGGGTCGTTCTGAATCGCCGCCGGCGCATGGGGCCGGCGTGGGGGGCCACGGTGTTTGCCGCCTTGTGGACGCTGGCCGAGCTGGCGCGTGGCAGTTGGTTCACAGGGTTTCCATGGGGCGCAGGCGGCTACGCGCATGCGGGTGGACCGCTGGTGGGCTACGCGCCGTGGGTCGGTGTTTACGGACTGGGTGCGGTGACGGCGTGGGTCGCCATGGCTGCCGTTCACGCGAGACGCGCCCGGCGGCGTGGACAGGCACTGATTGCGGCCGCCGTCGCCGCCGCGTTCGTTCTGCCTGTCGCCACCCAATGGGCGGGCCGCGGCAGCACGCAGCCCGCTGGCGAACTGGAAGTCGCCCTGCTGCAGGGCAACATTCCGCAGGACGAGAAGTTCCAGCCCGGAACCGGCGTGCCCATGGCGCTGCGCTGGTACGGGGAGCAACTGGGCGCCGCGCGCGCGCCGCTGGTCGTGGCGCCCGAAACGGCGGTGCCCATGCTGCCGCAGCAGTTGCCTGCGGGGTACTGGGACGCGTTGCAGCAACGCTTTGCCACGGGCAACCAGGCGGCGCTGGTGGGCGTGCCGCTGGGCAGTTTCGAGCAGGGTTACACCAACTCGGTCATCGGGCTCAAGCCCGGCGCGCCTATTTACCGCTTCGACAAGCATCACCTGGTGCCGTTCGGCGAGTTCATTCCGCCGCTGTTCAAATGGTTCACGGACCTCATGAACATTCCCCTGGGCGACTTCAACCGCGGCGATGTCGGGCAGCCCTCGTTTGAATGGCGGGGCCAGCAGCTCGCGCCCAACATCTGCTACGAAGACCTGTTCGGCGAAGAACTGGGCGCGCGCTTTGCAGGCGCCACGCCCGCGCCCACGGTCTTCGTGAACGTGAGCAACATCGGCTGGTTCGGCGACTCGGTGGCGATCGACCAGCACCTGCAGATCAGCCGCATGCGCGCGCTCGAATTCGAGCGGCCCATGATCCGCGCGACCAACACGGGCGCCACGGTCATCATCGACCACCGGGGTGACGTCACGCACAGCCTGCCGCGCCACACGCGCGGCGTGCTGGTGGGGCAGGTGCAGGGCCGCACGGGCACGACGCCTTTTGCGGCGTGGGTGTCGCGGCTGGGGCTGTGGCCGCTGTGGGGGCTGGGGCTGGCGGTGGTGGCCGCCGCGGCGTGGTCAGGCCGGCGTCGCCGGACCTGAGCGCGCGTCCTTGCGCCGCCACCACAGTGCGCAGGCCAACCCGCTCACGATGTGCCAGATACCCCACAGGCTGGCAATGATCACCATGCCCAGGTCGCTTGCGAACTGCACCGCGATGATGCCCAGCGCCAGGCCCGAGTTCTGCATGCCGCCTTCGATCATCACGGCGCGGCGGTCGCGTTCACTGACGCCCATCGCGCGGCTGGTCAGGTAGCCGAACAGCAGGCCGCTGGCGTTGTGCGCGATCACGATGCCCAGCATGGGTAAAAGGCCCAGCGTGAGCAGCTGCCGTTCCTTGATGAGCCCCAGCACGATGAACGCCAGCAGCGCGAACAGCGAGAAATTGGCCAGCGGCTTTTGAATGCGCGCCGTCAGCGCGGGCAGCTTGTGGGAGAACAGCAAGCCCAGCGCCATCGGCACGGCCAGCAGCAACAGCAGGCTGATCCAGATGCCCGACGGGTCGATGTCCAGCTTGCGCAGCCAGCCCGCGGTGGCCGGGTTGGCCGCCACCATCCAGCTGAAATTGAACGGCGTGGCCACGAGCGCGATCAGGCTGGCCACGGCCGACACGCTGACAGACAGCGCCGTGTTGCCGCGCCCAAAGTGCGTGATGACGTTGGACAGTGACCCGCCAGGACAGGACGCCACCAAAATCATGGCCGCTTCCACATTGGGCGGCAGGTCCAGCACCATGGTGGCGGCCCAGGTGCCCACGGGCAGCAGGATGAACTGCGGGATCAGCCCGCAGATGACGGCACGGGGGGTCTGCGCCACGCGGCGAAAGTCGTCGATCTTCAGTTCCAGCGCCACGGAAAACACCATGGTCGCCAGCACCAGGCTCAGGATCAGTTGCTGGGTGGTCATGGCCAAAGGGTAAACCGGCCTTTGCCCCGTAAAATCGAGGGTTTACGCGGGTTTGCCCGTGTCTTCATTCGAGTCCACAGCCGGACGGACCATGCTGACCTTTCAACAAATCATCCTCAAGCTGCAGTCGTACTGGGACGCCCAGGGCTGCGCGCTGCTGCAACCGTACGACATGGAAGTCGGCGCCGGCACCAGCCACACCGCCACCTTTTTGCGCGCCCTGGGCCCCGAGCCCTGGAAGGCCGCCTACGTGCAGCCCAGCCGCCGCCCCAAGGACGGCCGCTACGGCGAGAACCCCAACCGCCTGCAGCACTACTACCAGTACCAGGTCGTGCTCAAGCCCGCGCCGTCCAACATCCTGGAGCTGTACCTCGGGTCGCTCGAAGCGCTGGGCTTCGACCTGAAGAAAAACGACATCCGCTTCGTCGAGGACGACTGGGAGAACCCCACGCTGGGCGCCTGGGGCCTGGGCTGGGAGGTCTGGCTCAACGGTATGGAGGTTACGCAGTTCACCTACTTCCAGCAGGTGGGCGGCATCGACTGCAAGCCCATCACCGGCGAAATCACCTACGGGCTGGAGCGCCTGGCCATGTACCTGCAGGGCGTGGACAACGTCTACAACCTCAAGTGGACCGACACCATGAGCTATGGCGACGTCTACAAGCAGAACGAGGTCGAACAATCGACCTACAACTTCGAGCACAGCGACGCCGACTTCCTGTTCACTGCTTTTGCAGCGCACGAAAAGCAGGCCAAGCACCTGATGGAGCAGCAGCTCGCGCTGCCGGCCTACGAGCAGGTGCTCAAGGCCGCGCACAGCTTCAACCTTCTGGACGCGCGCGGTGCGATCAGCGTGACCGAACGCGCCGCCTACATCGGCCGCATCCGCAACCTGGCGCGTGCCGTCGCACAGAGCTACTACGACAGCCGTGAGCGCCTGGGCTTCCCGATGGCGCCGCGCGAATGGGTCGAACAGATCACGAAGAAGGCCGCCTGATACACCGGCGCTAGAATGTAGATACATGTTTCTACAATGCATCTGACCATGGGCACCCGTGACCTTGACACCACCGATGCGCTGGACCTGAACGTCGGGCGCTGGGGCAACAGCCTGGCCGTACGCCTTCCCGCGGAGTTGGCCCGCCAGCTGGGTATTGCGGAGGGCAGCACCCTGCACGTGGAGCGCAATCGGGACAACACGCTCACGGTGTCGGCCAGGGCGGGGAAAGAGCCGTTCGACAAGGCCCGGTGGCTGGCGCAGGCGCGCAGGCACCTGGCCACGATGCCGTCGTCTCCGTCCGTCATGCAGGAACTGCGCGATGGAGCGCGCTACTGATGCCGCGCGTCGACCAGGTGGCCTACATCGACACCAGTGTCTGGTGCGCCTACTGCTTCAACGAAACCGAGATGCCCGGCGCCGCGCAGTGGCTGGCCCAGGCCAGCCTGGACGAAGCCGCCACGGGCGCCTGGACGCGCACCGAATTCGCCAGTGCGGCCGCGATCAAACGGCGGGTCAAGGGGCAGAGCAAGGCCGCCGTCACCCTGGCCGAAAAGGCGTTTGATGCCGCCATGGCCATGACCCCGTGCCTGAACGTGGTGGAAGATGATTTTCTGTACGCGGCCGAACTGTGCCGCACCAGCGAAACTGGCCTGCGAGCAGGTGACGCACTGCACCTGGCCGTGGCGCTGCGGCACAACTGCCATTGGCTCGCGTCCCTGGACCAGGCGATGAACGCCTCGGCCAGGAAGCTGGGCCTCAAGCTGGTGAAATTTGACTGAACCGCAATGACGACTCAAAACCTTCTCGTTGAACTGTTTGTGGAAGAGCTGCCGCCCAAGGCGCTCAAAAAACTGGGCGACGCCTTTGCAGGCGTGCTGTTCGACCAGCTCAAGGCCCAGGGCCTGACCGTTGCCGAATCGAAGCTCACCAGCTTTGCCTCGCCGCGCCGCCTGGCCGCGCACATCACGTCGGTGGCTGCACAGGCCGCTGACAAGGCTGTGTCGCAAAAGCTCATGCCCGTGAGCGTGGGGCTGGACGCATCGGGCAACGCAACACCCGCGCTGCTCAAGAAACTGCAGGCACTGGGCGCCGATGCGTCGGCGGTGGCGGGCCTCAAGCGCGCGCCCGACGGCAAGGCCGAGGCGCTGTTCTACGACAGCACCGTGCGCGGCGCCACGCTGGCCGATGGCCTGCAGAAGGCGCTGGCCGAATCCATCGCCAAGCTGCCCATCCCCAAGGTCATGACCTACCAGCTGGAGTCCGGCTGCGCGCTGCCCGGCTGGGACAGCGTGAGCTTCGTGCGGCCCGCGCATTCGCTGGTGGCACTGCACGGCAGCACCGTGGTGCCGGTGCAGGCGCTGGGCCTGAAGGCCGGCAACACCACGCAGGGCCACCGCTTCGAGGCGGCCGTGTCGCCCGTGGTGTTGAAGGACGCTGACGGCTACGCCGCCACGCTGGCCAAGGATGGCGCGGTGATCGCAGGTTTTGCCGACCGCCGCGCCGAGATCGTGCGGCAACTGGCCGCCGCGGCCGAAAAAGTCGGCGGCGGCGCGCGCGCCATCGAAGATGACGCCCTGCTGGACGAAGTGACCGCGCTGGTCGAGCGCCCCAACGTGCTGGTCTGCGAATTCGAAAGCCAGTTTCTGGACGTGCCGCAGGAATGCCTGATCCTCACGATGAAGGCCAACCAGAAGTACTTCCCGCTGCTGGACGCTGCCGGCAAGCTCACCAACAAATTCCTGGTCGTGAGCAACATCCGTCCCGACGATGCCAGTGCCGTGACCGGCGGCAACGAGCGCGTGGTGCGTCCGCGTCTGGCCGATGCCAAGTTTTTCTTCGACCAGGACCGCAAGAAGACATTGGAGAGCCGCGTGGCTGGCCTGGCCAAGGTGGTCTATCACAACAAGCTCGGCACGCAGGGCGAGCGTGTGGAACGCGTGCGTGCAATCGCCCGTGCCATCGCACAGCAGTTGGGCGATGCCGCGCTGGTGCAAAAGGCCGACCAGGCCGCGCAGTTGGCCAAGACCGACCTGCTGACCGACATGGTGGGCGAGTTCCCCGAGCTGCAGGGCACCATGGGTAACTACTACGCTCGCAACGACGGCCTGAGCGAAGAAATAGCGAATGCGATCGAGGACCACTACCGCCCCCGTTTTGCGGGTGACACATTGCCTGGCAATCAGGTCGGTGTGGTCGTGGCGCTGGCCGACAAGCTGGAAACGCTGGTCGGCATGTTCGGCATTGGCAACCTGCCGTCCGGCGACAAGGACCCGTTCGCGCTGCGCCGCCATGCGTTGGGTGTGGTGCGCATGCTGGTTGAGCGTGACCTGCCGCTGGACCTGGGCGCGCTGGTGCAGGCCGCGAACCCCGCATTTGGCGCACTGATCACCGACCCGTCGCAGGCGTTGCTGGACTTCATCTACGACCGCCTGGCTGGCAGCCTGCGTGAGCAGGGCTACAGCGCGCAAGAGGTGGACGCCGTGCTGGCGCTGCGCCCGCAGCGCCTGGGCGACGTGGCCAAGCGTCTGGCGGCGGTGCGCGCATTCGCCGCGCTGCCCGAGGCACCCGCGCTGGCTGCGGCCAACAAGCGCATCGGCAACATCCTGAAGAAAGCCGACGGCGCCGTGGACCCGCACGTGAGCGACGTGCTGCTGCAGGAAGAAGCCGAAAAGGCCCTGTACGCCGCCGTGCAGAAGGTCGTGCCACAGGCCAATGCGCAGTTCGACGCCGGCGACTACACCGCGTCGCTGCAGACGCTGGCCGCGTTGCGCGCGCCGGTCGATGCATTCTTCGACGGCGTGATGGTCAACGCCGAGCAGACGGACCTGCGCCTGAACCGCCTGGGCCTGCTGGCCACGCTGCATGCAGCCATGAACCGCGTGGCCGACCTGTCGCGCCTGGCGGCATGAGCCGGCCCATTCGATAATCCCCCGATGAACCGCCAAACCCAGATCGACGCCTTCCTGAAGGACGCGCACGTTCTGGCGATGGCGCGGCTGCGCGAGCAACCCCAGCGCCGTGCCGATGTCAGCGAGCTGCTGGCACGGTGGCGCGACAGCCACGGCGTGACGCGCGCCGATCCCTATCGTGAAGAATGGGAGCGCCTGCTGTCGGGCGATCTGGAGGCGCTGGAGGGCGCCGTATGCGGTGACACCGACCATGCCGCAGCCTTGCGCAGCATGTCGCCGATGTCGGTGCTCATCACGCAAAAGGAGCGCTCTGCCTTGCTGCGGCGTGCCCGTGGGCAGACATGAAGCGGTCGCAGGTCGAGCACGTCCTTCGCGCGGCGGCGGCCATTGCGCAGGAGGAATCTTTTGTGGTCGTGGGCAGCCAAGCCATCCTGTTGCCATTTCCCCATGCGCCGCAGGAGCTGCTGGTGTCCATGGAGCTGGATCTCTACCCCGCGCTTCACCCGGAAAAGGCGGACCTGATCGATGGGGCGATCGGCGCGCTCTCCAGCTTCGATGAAACCTTCGGCTACCACGCCGATGGTGTCGGACCTGAGACCGCCGTTATGCCGCCGGACTGGCAGAGCCGGTCGCAACTTTTCTACGTCGGGGAGGTGACCGTGATTTGTCCGGAAATACACGACCTCGCAGTGTCCAAATGCGTTGCGATGCGTGAGAAGGATGCCGACTTCGTGCGCGGCTTGCTGCGCCACCGCATGGTGACACTGAACACCCTGCTCGAACGGCTCGCATTGCTGGACGGGCGCCGCTATCCGGTTCCCCAGCTATCGGACTGGGCGCGTCGACGCGCCACGGAGGCCACCGCGTGAAGCTCGCCATCCTCGACCGCGACGGCACCATCAACGCCGACAGCGATGACTTCGTGAAGTCCGCCGAAGAATGGCTGCCGCTGCCAGGTGCGCTGGAGGCGATTGCCCGGCTCAACCATGCGGGCTGGCACGTGGTGGTGGCGTCCAACCAGTCGGGCCTGGGCCGGGGCCTGTTCGATGTGGCGTCGCTCAACGCCATGCATGTCAAGATGCACAAGCTGCTGGCCGCGCATGGCGGCCGCATCGACGCGGTGTTCTATTGCCCCCACAGCCCCGACGAAAGCTGCACCTGCCGCAAGCCGCTGCCGGGCCTGTTCGAGCAGATTGGCGAGCGCTACGGCGTGGACCTGAAGGGCGTGCCTTGCGTGGGCGACAGCCTGCGCGACGTGCAGGCCGGCGCGCTGGTGGGATGCCAGCCGCACCTGGTGCTGACCGGCAAGGGCGCGCAATGGCGCGGCGTGCCGCTGCCCGACACATTCCCGACCGGCACGGCCGTCCATGACGACCTGGCCGCCTTTGCCGAAGCGCTCATTGCGCAAACCACCCTGCCCAAGCTGGCCGTCTGATCCATGCCCCTGATCCGTTCTGTTGCCCACATGCTCTGGATGCTGGTCACCGTCATCCCGTGGGCCATCATCATGCTGGTGGCGTCCATCTGGCGGCGCGGCATTCCGCTGTACTGGATGGCCGCGCGCTGGCTGGGCTGGGCGATCGACGGCGCGCGCGTCATCATGGGTATCCGGCACCGTATCACCGGCTGGGACAACCTGCCCCTGGGTGAAAAGAGCCCGGCCATCCTGCTGGTCAAGCACCAGTCCACCTACGAGACCTTTCTGATGCCGGCGATCATGCCGCACCCGCTGGCCTACGTGTTCAAGAAGGAACTGCTGTACGTGCCGTTCTTCGGCTGGGCCATGGGCCGGCTAGACATGATCCACATCGACCGCAGCCAGCGCGCGCAGGCCTTCAACAAGGTGGTGGCGCAGGGCCGGGAACTGCTGGCCCAGGGCATCTGGATCATCATGTTTCCCGAAGGCACGCGCATCCCGCGTGGCCAGAAGGGCGTGTACAAGACCGGCGGCACGCGCCTGGCGATCGAGACCGGCGCGCCCGTGATCCCGATCGCGGTGACCTCGGCCAAGTGCTGGCCGCGCAAGGCGTTCATCAAGACGCCCGGCGTGGTGGACGTGTCCATCGGCAAACCCATTCCCAGCGCGGGCCGGGAGCCGGAAGAGCTGATGCGCGAGGTCGAGGCGTGGATCGAAGCCGAGATGCGCCGCCTGGATCCGGACGCCTACCGATAAACTCGGTGCCCATGCAGCGGTTCATCCAGTTCACCCTCGACCTGTTCGATCCGCAGCCTGAACCGCCGGCCGTGCCAGCGCTGGCGATCCCCCCGTCACCTGCGCAGTTTGCTGCGCCTCCCATCGAGGGTCCGCAGCCGCCGGCCCAGACGCTGCAACAGGTGCTGTCGCCCGCGAGTTTTCGCCACCCCCGCGCCAACCGCGAGGCCATGCTCGGCGCCATGCACGTGGCCTACGAGTTCCGCCGTGGCAAACGCCGCACCATTGGCTTCGTGGTGGAGCCCGACGGCCTGTCGGTCAGCGCCCCCAAATGGGTGCCGATGTACGAAGTGGACGCGGCCGTGCGCGAAAAGTCCGCCTGGATCGTGAAGAAGCTCGGTGAAATGCGCGAGCGCGGCCGCCGGATCGAGGCGGCCCGTGTCGAGTGGAAGGACGGCACGGTCATCCCGTTCCTGGGCGAAAGCGTCATCGTCGTGCTGGACTCGCGCGCGGGCTCCACGGTGCTGAACACCGACGCCAGCGCGCTGCCCGGCGTGCCGCGCCTGACGCTGCACGTGGGCCTGCCGCACACGGCCACGCCGCAGCAGATGCGCGACGCGGTGCAGGCCTGGCTCATGCGCCAGGCCAAGCGCCTGTTCACCGAAAGGCTGGAGCACTATGCGCCGCTGCTTGGCGTGCAGTGGCGCAAGCTCAGCCTGTCCAGCGCCGGCACGCGCTGGGGCAGTGCCAGCGCCGACGGATCCATCCGGCTGAACTGGCGGCTCATCCATTTCCGCCTGCCGGTGATCGACTACGTGGTGGCGCACGAGCTGAGCCACCTGCGCGTGATGGACCACAGCCCGCGCTTCTGGGACACGGTGGCCACCGTGATGCCCGACTACGCTGCCCTGCGCGGCCAGCTCAAGGACGAAGCCCTGCCGCGCTGGGACTGAAGGCCGCGCGAGGCTTTCGTATGTTGTGGCGCGCCTGTCGCGTCCCTAGCATGGAGACATGTTGATCCCTCCCTGCGCACCCCGTCTGACCGCCGGCACCCCGGGCGGCGCGACGGCCCCGGATCTGCTGGCGCGCACCGGCGACGGCGTGCTGCGCCAGCCGCGCCCCGTGGCGCAGGACATGACGGACTTCGACGCAGCCATTGCGGCGGTGGATTGCCATCCGTTGTCTGATCCCGGCGTGTACCTGGGCGTCGGGCTTGGCGCGTTGCTGGCGCGCCTGCGCTGAGAGAACGCATGGCCATCGCGAATTTCGAAGAGTTCTGCAGGTGCTTCTGCGAACTGGCGGGATTTGCCGGTGTAGCGTTGCCGCCCGACACGAACGGCAGCCAGTCGTTTTCGGTACGGCTGCGAGGTGTGGAGGTGAGCGCCGTGGCGCTGCGTCACACGCCCGATCACGTGTTCATGGTCGCGGAGCTGGGCGCGCCCGGCCCGGGCGAAGCGGATGCCTGCTGGCTCGCTCTGCTGGAAGCCAATTCGGCCGTGCCTGGCGTGGGCGGAGCGCGATTCAGCCGCAGCCCGCGCACCGGCGAAGCCGTGATCCAGTGGGCTTGCCTGCTGCCCGACGTGACGCCCGTGGATGTCTATCGCGGCATCTCGCGCATGGTGGATGTGGCGTTGCGCTGGCGGCACGACCGCACGGTGGATGCCGATGCCCTGGAACCCGAGCAGGGTGCTTGGCCCCCGTCCGGCCTGGTGGCGGTGCGCGAAGCCCATGCCGCGCAGGCGGCGCGGCGCTTTCATGCGCTGTACAGCGGCCTGTGCGACACGCGGGGCGAACCCGTCGACCCGCCGCCGGAGGGTGCCGCGGCCTGCTCGGTGACGCTGCACGTCAGCGGCGTGGACGTGGTCATGGCGCATCTGCCGCGCATGCGGCCCGACGTGGCGTTGATCGGCATTCCTTTTGGTGACCTGTCGCCCGTGGCTCCGCATGCCCATGCGGCGGCGCTGCTGGACGCCAATTTCGTGCTGGCGACGCAGCCGCACGGTGCGGCGTTCTGCCGCGACTGCGTCAGTGGCGACGTGCTGCTGCGCTATGCCTACCCGCTCGTGGGCGGCAGCGGCGCGCAGTGCCTGGCGCACATGGAAAGCCTGGCGGCCTTTGTCCAGCGCTGGAACGTGACCGCCATGCCGCCGGCCGAGGCGGTGTCACTGCCCATGGCCATGATGGCCTGATCCGCCGGCCAGCGGGGGCTACACGGCGCCAAAGCGCAGCACGCCGTCCGCGCCCTGCGCGCGCCGCACCTTGCCGCCAAACCACAGGTGGTGCAGGTGGGCCACGGCCTCGCCCATGGCAAAGGTGGTCTGGTGCAGGTCCAGCGGGCGCTTGAACAGCACGGGCAGCACGTCGGCGGCGGACTGGGGCGCGGCGCGGCAGGCGTCCAGCACCTCGGCCAGCCGGTCGCGGTGGTGGTCGTGCAGCTGGCTGATGCGCTCGTGCAGCCCGCGAAAGGGCTTGCCGTGCGACGGCAGCACCAGCGTGCCATCCGGCAGCGGCGCAAAACGGTCGATGGACTCCAGGAACGCCGCGAGCGCGTTCGACTCGGGCTCCACGTCGTACACGCTGACGTTGGTGGAAATGCGCGGCAGCATCATGTCGCCGCTGATGAGCACCTGCTGTTCTTCGCAATACAGCGCAATGTGCTCGGGCGCGTGCCCGAAGCCGGCGATGCAGCGCCAGGCGCGCCCGCCGATCATGACGGTTTGCTGGTCCTGCAGGCGGCGGAAGCTGCGCGGAACGTCGGGGACCATGCCGGGGTAGTAGCTGGCACGTCCGCGAATCTTCTCGATGGCCGCGGGGTCGGTCAGTCCGTGCGACGCAAAGAACGCCGCCGCCGTCTCGCCCCCGAAGCCCGTGGTCGATTGCGAGCCCAGCCGGGCCGCGTTGTAGTCGGTCGCGCTGATCCACAGCGGCGCGTTCCAGCGCGCGCACAGCCAGTGCGCCAGGCCGATATGGTCGGGGTGCATGTGCGTCACCATCACGCGCAAGATGGGCAGGCCTTCAAGCTGGGTGGCAAAAATTTCTTCCCATTGCGCCTTGGCCTCGTCGCGGGTGATGCAGCAGTCCACCACCGTCCAGCCCTGGCGGCCGTCGATCTCGTCGCGCAGCAGCCACAGGTTGATGTGGTCCAGCGCGAACGGCAGCGCCATGCGGATCCAGCGCACGCCGGGCGCAATCTCCATCGTCGTGCCCGGCGCCGGCAGCGTGTCGCCAAAGGGGTAGTGGAGCCGGGCTTCGAGTGCGTTCATGCGGATGGGTGGGATGGGGAATGGATGATTGACGTTGACGTAAACGTCATCTCTAATCGGCCCATTGTAGGCAGGCACAATGCCCGCCGCTGTCACCGCGGTAAACGACAACTTTTGCATCCATGGCCACTACGACGACCTACACCATCAGCGACCTGGCGAAGGAATTCGACCTGACCACGCGCGCCATGCGCTTTTACGAGGACATGGGGCTGCTGCAGCCCGAACGTTCCGGCCCGGGCGGGCGCAACCGCGTCTACAGCGCGCGCGACCGCACGCGGCTGAAACTCACGCTGCGGGCCAAGCGCCTGGGCCTGAGCCTGACCGAGGCCAGGGACATCATCGACACTTACGACAGCCCGCGCGACACGGGGCCGCAACTGCGCAAGTTCCTGGACATCCTGGCCCAGCACCGCAAACAGCTCGAAGAGCAGATGGCCGACCTGCAGGCCAACCTGGACGAGATCAAGGTCCATGAGAAAGAGGCCCGGGCGCTGCTTGCGCGCATGGACAAGGGCAAGTAAGAAAAATCAGCCATAATTGACGTTTACGTAAACGTCAATCAACCCGGTCGCAAGACCCCGCGGAGCGAGACATGGCGCACGGCACCTTCGAGCCCAAAGACCCCGGCTACGCCCGGCGCGTGCAGGACAGCTTTGCCCTGCAGGGCGCCATGGGCACGCTGGGCGCGTCGCTGGGCGAGGTGGCGCCGGGCACGGTCGAGATCCTGCTGGGCTGGGCCCCGGGCCTGACGCAGCAGCACGGCTTTTTGCATGCGGGCATGGTGGCCACGGCGCTGGATTCGGCCTGCGGCTATGCCGGGTTCACCCTGATGCCTGAGGGCGCGGGCGTGCTGACCATCGAATTCAAGATCAACCTGCTGGCGCCGGCCAAGGGCCAGCGCTTTCGCATGGTGGGCCAGGTCGTCAAGCCGGGCCGCACCATCACCGTGACCGAAGGGCGCGCGTACGCCATCGACCAGGGCCGCGAAAAGCTCATTGCCACCATGGGCGCGACGCTCATGACCATCACCGGACGCGACGACGTCAAGAACTGAAGGAGACTCCCCATGAACAACCTGCCAGGCCTGAACTTCCAGCTGGGTGAAGACATCGACGCGCTGCGCGACGCCGTGCGTGAATTCGCCCAGGCCGAAATCGCGCCGCGCGCCGCCGAGATCGACCACAGCGACCAGTTCCCCATGGACCTGTGGCGCAAGATGGGCAGCCTGGGCGTGCTGGGCATCACCGTCGGCGAGGAATACGGCGGCGCCAACATGGGCTACCTGGCCCACATGATCGCCATGGAGGAAATCAGCCGCGCCAGCGCCAGCGTGGGCCTGAGCTACGGCGCGCACAGCAACCTGTGCGTGAACCAGATCAAGCGCAACGGCAACGACGCGCAGCGCGCCAAATACCTGCCCAAGCTGATCAGCGGTGAACACGTGGGCGCGCTGGCCATGAGCGAGCCCGGCGCGGGCTCCGACGTGATCAGCATGAAGCTTAAGGCCGAGGACAAAGGCGGCTACTACCTGCTCAACGGCAGCAAGATGTGGATCACCAACGGCCCCGACGCCGACACGCTGGTGGTCTATGCCAAGAGTGAACCGGAGCTCGGCGCCCGGGGTGTGACTGCCTTCCTGATCGAAAAGGGCATGAAAGGCTTCAGCATCGCGCAGAAGCTGGACAAGCTGGGCATGCGCGGCAGCCACACGGGCGAGCTGGTGTTCCACAACGTCGAAGTGCCCGCAACCAACGTGCTGGGCGCCGTCAATGGCGGCGCCAAGGTTCTGATGAGCGGGCTGGACTACGAACGCGCCGTGCTCACGGGCGGGCCGCTGGGCATCATGCAGTCGGTCATGGACAACGTGGTTCCCTACATCCATGACCGCAAGCAGTTCGGCCAGAGCATCGGCGAATTCCAGCTCATCCAGGGCAAGGTGGCCGACATGTACACCGTGCTGCAGGCCGGCCGCAGCTTCGCGTACACGGTCGCCAAGAATCTGGACATGCTGGGCACCGAACACGTGCGCCAGGTGCGCAAGGACTGCGCGAGCGTGATCCTGTGGTGCGCCGAAAAGGCCACCTGGATGGCTGGCGAGGGCGTGCAGATCTTCGGCGGCAACGGCTACATCAACGAATACCCGCTGGGCCGCCTGTGGCGCGACGCCAAGCTGTACGAGATCGGCGCGGGCACCAGCGAAATCCGCCGCATGCTGATCGGCCGCGAGCTGTTCGCCGAGACGATGTGAGCCCTGCGAAAATGCGGCCATGACAACCTCATCCATCCAGGAACTCTTCTCCCACAACCGCGCCTGGGCCGCGGAAATGGAGCGCACGCGTCCCGGCTTCTTCACCGGCCTGGTGAAGCAGCAGACGCCCAAATACATGTGGATCGGCTGCTCCGACAGCCGCGTACCGGCCAACCAGATCACGGGGCTGGAGCCGGGCGAGGTGTTCGTGCACCGCAACGTGGCCAACGTGGTGGTGCATTCGGACCTGAACGCGCTGTCGGCCATCCAGTTCGCGGTGGAGATGCTCAAGGTCGAGGACATCATGGTCGTGGGCCACTACGGCTGCGGCGGCGTGATGGCGGCGCTGAACAACGTGCGCGTGGGTCTGGCCGACAACTGGATCCGCCACATCCAGGACGTGCGCGACCGCCACCGCGGCATCCTGGACAACATTGCGCCCGCCAAGCGCGGCGACGCGCTGGTGGACCTGAACGTGATCGAGCAGGTGGTGAACGTTTGCGTCAGCACCGTCATGACCGACGCCTGGGCCAAGGGGCAGAAGGTGCGCGTGCATGGCTGGGCCTTTGGCGTGCACGACGGGCTGCTGCAGGACCTGCACATGACGGTGTCGGGCCAGCAGGAGATCGAGCCCCTGTACCGGGCTGCGATCCGGGGCATTGTCGAAGCCCACGGCTAGACCGCTGCAACGCCATGTTCCCCCAGCGCCTGGATTCGCCGCTTGCCTACGACATCGCCAAGGCGATGATGGACGGCTTCAACCGCCACTACCGCCTGTTCCGCACCGAGTCGGCGCGCGCCAAGCACCGGTTCGAGACGGCGGACTGGCACGGCCAGCAGCGCGCTCAGCGCGAGCGTATCGAGTTCTACGACCTGCGCGTGAAAGAGGCCACGGCCCGGCTGGAAAAGGAATTCAAGGCCGGCGACCAGCCCATGGACGTGTGGCACCAGGTCAAGCTGCACTACATCGGGCTGCTGGTGGATCACCACCAGCCCGAGCTGGCCGAGACCTTCTTCAACTCGGTCACGACCAAGATCCTGCACCGCACGCACTTTCACAACGACTTCATCTTCGTGCGTCCGGCCGTCAGCACCGAGTACATCGAGAACGACGAACCCGCCGCCACGCCGACGTACCGCGCCTACTACCCCACGCGCGACACGCTGCTGGACACCATCGTCCGCATCATTGACAACTTCCGCCTGCAGCGCCCGTTCGAGGACCTGCCGCGCGACGCGCAACTCGTGCTGGAGGCCATGGGCTCGCGGCTGGACCAGATGCGCCTGCGCGCCAACTTCCAGATCCAGGTGCTGTCCAGCCTGTTCTACCGCAACAAGGGCGCGTATGTGGTGGGCAAGATCATCAACGGCTTCAACGAGCTGCCGTTCGCGCTGCCCATCCTGCACAACGCGGAAAGCAAGCTCGTCATCGACGCCTGCCTGTTCGGCGAAGACGATCTGCAGATGCTGTTCAGCTTTGCGCGGGCTTACTTCATGGTGGACATGGAGATTCCCAGCGCCTACGTGCAGTTCCTGCGCAGCCTGATGCCGCGCAAGCCGCGCGCCGAAATCTACAACGCGCTGGGCCTGGCCAAGCAGGGCAAAACGCTGTTCTACCGCGACTTCCTCTACCACCTGAAGCACAGCAGCGACAAGTTCCGCATTGCGCCCGGCATCAAGGGCATGGTCATGCTGGTGTTCGACCTGCCGTCGTTCCCGTTCGTGTTCAAGCTGATCAAGGACTACTACCCGCCGCAGAAGGAAACCACGCGCGAGCAGATCAAGGGCAAGTACCTGCTGGTCAAGCAGCACGACCGCGTGGGCCGCATGGCCGACACGCTGGAATACAGCGAGGTCGCCTTCGCCCGCGACCGGTTCGAGGACGAACTGATCGCCGAGATCGAAAAATTCGCCCCCAGCCAGCTCGAGATTTCGGACCGCGACGGTGACGGCCATGAAGAGGTGATCATCAAGCACCTGTACATCGAGCGGCGCATGATCCCGCTGAACATCTACCTGCAGGAGGCGTTCGACGCCGGCCCCGACGACGAGCGGGCCCAGCACCAGATCCGGCATTCGGTCGTGGAATACGGCAACGCCATCAAGGACCTGGTCGCGGCCAACATCTTCCCGGGCGACATGCTGTGGAAGAACTTCGGCGTCACGCGCCACGGCAAGGTCGTGTTCTACGACTACGACGAAATCGAGTACCTGACCGACTGCAACTTCCGCCGCGTGCCGCCCCCGCGCAATGAAGAAGACGAGATGAGCGGCGAGATCTGGTACGCCGTGGGACCGCGCGACGTGTTCCCCGAAACCTTTGGTCCGTTCCTGCTGGGCAACGACGCCGTGCGCGACGTTTTCATGAATCATCACGGCGACCTGCTGGACGCCGCGTTCTGGCAGGGACACAAGGAACGCATCCAGGCCGGCTACGTGCACGACGTCTTTCCGTACGAGCGCGACAAGCGCTTCCTGCGCTGGCAGGCGCCCAACGCATCCACTGAACAAACCTCAGGAGAAAACCATGTCTGATCCCATCGTCATCGTTGGTGCCGCGCGCACGCCCATGGGCGGCTTCCAGGGCGATTTCGCCTCGCTGTCCGCACACGACCTGGGCGGCGCCGCCATCCGCGCCGCCGTCGAGCGCGCCGGCCAAAACTCGAAGTTCACGCCCGACCTCGTGACCGAAGTGCTGTTCGGCAACTGCCTGATGGCCGGCCAGGGCCAGGCGCCCGCGCGCCAGGCCGCGTTCAAGGGTGGCCTGCCCAAGAGCGCGGGGGCCGTCACGCTGTCCAAGATGTGTGGCTCGGGCATGAAGGCCGCGATGTTCGCGCACGACATGCTGGCCGTGGGCAGCCATGACGTGATGATCGCGGGCGGAATGGAAAGCATGACCAACGCGCCGCACCTGCTGCTCAAGGGCCGCAGCGGCATCCGCATCGGCCACGACCGCATCTATGACCACATGATGCTGGACGGCCTGGAGGACGCCTACGAACCCGGCCGCGCCATGGGCACGTTCGGCGAGGAATGCGCCGCCAAGTACAGCTTCAGCCGCGAGGCGCAGGACGCCTTCGCCGTGGCCAGCGTGCAGCGCGCCAAGGCCGCCACCGAATCCGGCGCCTTCAAGGCCGAGATCACGCCCGTGACCGTCAAGGGCCGCGCCGGCGACACGGTGATCAGCATTGACGAAGGCCCCGGCAAGGTCAAGCTCGACAAGATCCCCACGCTCAAGCCCGCGTTCAAGAAAGACGGCACGATCACGGCCGCATCCAGCTCCAGCATCAACGACGGCGCCGCAGCGCTGGTCATGATGCGCGAGTCGACCGCGAAGAAGCTGGGTGCCAAGCCGCTGGCGCGTATCGTGGCGCACGCCATGCATGCGCAGGAACCCAACTGGTTCACCACCGCGCCCGTGGGCGCCACGCAGAAGGCACTGGCCAAGGCCGGCTGGAGCGTGAAAGACGTGGACCTGTGGGAAGTGAACGAGGCGTTCGCCGTGGTGCCCATGGCACTGATGGAAGAGCTGAAGGTCGGCCACGACATCGTCAACGTCAACGGCGGCGCCTGTGCGCTGGGCCACCCGATCGGCGCATCGGGCGCGCGCATCATGGTCACGCTGATCCATGCGCTGCAGGCGCGCGGCAAGAAGCGCGGCCTGGCCACGCTGTGCATCGGCGGTGGTGAAGGCACGGCTGTCGCGCTGGAATTGGTCTGAGCTTTTGTGGCCTCCTATGCTTGTGTGGCGCTCGCTGCTTCGCGGCAGGCGGTAGCCGGCGGGGGCTCACGCCGCGGCGAGCATGTGCACGTTGCGCGCTGGCGCGCGCCAAGCCTCCCCCCAGCGCTTCTCGCCACCGCAGAGATCGCCCCCGCCGGCTACCGCCTGCCGCGAAGCAGAACCCCGCAAGGCCACCGGTGGCGTACCAACAGTGCAACTCAGAGCCCCGCACACCGCCCACGTGGCTTTGCCGCCAGGTAGAAGCGTAAAGAACAGAGGAGCGAAAAATGCTGCTGACCCAAGACCAGCAAATGATCCGCGACGCCGTCCGCGCGTTCGCGCAGGAACAGCTGTGGCCCCATGCAGCGCTGTGGGACAAGGACCATTACTTTCCCAAAGACGCGCACAAGGGTCTGGCGGAACTGGGCGCCTACGGCATCTGCGTGCCCGAGGAATTCGGCGGCGCGAACCTGGACTATCTGACGCTGGCCCTGGTGCTGGAAGAGATCGCCGCCGGTGACGGCGGCACCAGCACCGCCATCAGCGTCACCAACTGCCCGGTCAACGCAATCCTCATGCGCTACGGCAATGCGGCGCAGAAAAAGCAGTGGCTCACACGCCTGGCCCAAGGCGAGCTGCTGGGCGTGTTCTGCCTGACCGAGCCACACGTGGGCAGCGATGCATCGGCACTGCGCACGACGGCGGTGAAGAGCGGTGACGGCTTCGTCCTCAACGGCGTCAAGCAGTTCATCACCAGCGGCAAGAACGGCCACCTGGCCATCGTGATCGCGGTGACGGACAAGGGTGCGGGCAAGAAGGGCATGAGCGCCTTCCTGGTGCCCACCGACACGCCGGGCTACGTCGTGGCACGGCTGGAGGACAAGGTTGGCCAGCACAGCAGCGACACGGCGCAGATCAACTTCGACAACTGCCGCATCCCGGCCGAAAACCTGATCGGTGCGGAAGGCGACGGTTACAGGATCGCACTGAGCGCGCTGGAGGGGGGGCGCATCGGCATTGCCGCGCAGAGCGTGGGCATGGCCCGCAGCGCGCTGGACGTGGCGATTGCCTATGCGAAAGAGCGCCAGAGCTTCGGCACGGCGATCTTCAACCACCAGGCGGTGGGCTTTCGCCTGGCGGACTGCGCGACGCGGCTGGAGGCCGCACGCCAGCTCATCTGGCATGCGGCCAGCCTGCGCGACGCCGGCCAGCCCTGCCTGAAGGAAGCCGCCATGGCCAAGCTGTTCGCCAGCGAAACGGCCGAGCAGGTGTGCAGCGCCGCGATCCAGACGCTGGGCGGCTATGGCTATGTGGCGGACTTTCCCGTGGAACGCATCTGGCGCGACGTGCGGGTGTGCCAGATCTACGAAGGCACGTCGGACGTGCAGAAGATCATCATTCAGCGCGCGCTCTGACACGGCGGCGGGCGGGCCGCCGCTATGATCCGGCTCAACTATGCGAATCATCATCCTGGGCGCCGGCCGCGTCGGTGAGAGCGTGGCGGCCAGCCTGGTGTCCGAGCAGAACGACATCACGGTCGTCGACCCCGACGGCGAACGCCTGCGCGACCTGGAAGACCGGCTGGACCTGCGCGGCGTGCAGGGCTATGGCGCGGAGCCGTCGGTGCTGCGCCGGGCCGGCGCGCCGGACGCGGACATGCTGATCGCCTGCGCCGCGCTGGACGAAACGAACCTGGTGGCCTGCAAGATCGCCCACGACCTGTTCAGCGTTCCCACCACCATCGCGCGGCTGCGCTCGCCGGAGTTTCCTGAAGGCAGCGAGCTTTTGTGCAAGACCGGCTTTTCGGTGGACCACGTGATCTGCCCCGAAGAGTCCGTTGTGCGCTACATCCAGCAGCTCATCGACTACCCCGAGGCGCTGCAGGTGCTGGAGTTCTCGCAGGGCCGCGCGCACCTGGTGGCCGTGCGCGCCGTGGCGGGCAGCCCGCTGGTCAACCATGCGGTGGGCGAGATCAGCGACCGTTTCCCCGCCGCCGAGATGCGCGTGGTGGCCCTGTACCGCAACGACACCGAGGTGCGCGTGGACGCCAGCACACGCGTGCTGCCGGGCGACGAGGTGTTCGTGCTGGCCGACAAGGAGAAGATCCGCTTCGCGCTGGCGGCCATCCACACGCTGGAAAAGCCCGTGCGCCGCGTCATGATCGCCGGCGGCGGCAAGGTCGGCCTGCGGCTGGCCAAGCGGCTGCACGGGCAGTGCCAGGTCAAGATCATCGAGCGCGACCGCGCGCGCTGTGAGCAACTGGCCGCGCAGCTGCCGTCGGACGTGCTCGTCATGCACGGCGACTGCGCCGACGAAGACCTGCTGACCGAAGAGAACGTGGGCGGACTGGACCTGTTCCTGTCGCTGACCAGCGACGACGAGGACAACATCCTGTCGGCCATGCTGGCCAAGCGCATGGGCGCCACGCGCGTGCTGGCGCTGATCAACCGCCGCGCCTATGCGGACCTGATGCAGGGCAGCACGATCGACATTGCCGTCTCGCCGGCGCAGACCGTCATCGGCGAACTGCTGGCCCACGTGCGGCGCGGCGACGTGGCGGCCGTGCACAGCCTGCGCCGCGGCGACGCCGAGGCACTGGAGGGCGTGGCCCGGGGCGACGCGCGCACGTCACGGCTCGTGGGCCGGCGCATCGACGAACTGAAGCTGCCCGACGGCGCCCGCTGCGCGGCCCTGGTGCGCGGTGAGGGCCGCGGCTGCCAGGTGCTGATGCCGCACCACGACACCGTCATCGCCGAGAACGACCACGTCATCTTCTTCCTGCCGCACAAGCGCATGATCCGCGACGTGGAACGCCTGTTCCAGGTGAGCGCCACTTTCTTCTGACGCCGCGATGGACAGCCTCAAGCCCGTCCTGGCCGTGCTGGCCCGCGTGATGATGATGTTTTCGCCTGCGTTCCTGGTGCCCATGGCCTGGGCCTGGGCGCTGGACGATCGCGGGCTTCCGGGCGTATGGCTGCTGGCCTTCGCGGGGACGGCGGGCGGCGGATGGCTGCTGTGGCGCGCCACGCAGCGCCACCGGCGCGAACTGCAGCCGCGCGACGGCATCCTGCTGGTCAACCTGGTGTGGGTGACGCTCACGGCGTGCTCCGCGCTGCCGCTCATGGCCACCATTCCGGGGCTGAGCTGGACCGATGCCTGCTTCGAGGCCATGAGCGCGCTCACGGCCACCGGCGCCACGGTGCTGTCGGGGCTGGACGCGCTGCCGGTGTCGGTCAATGTCTGGCGCTGCTTCCTGCAGCTCATCGGCGGACTGGGCATCATGCTGCTGGTGGTGGCCATCCTGCCGCTGCTGGGCCTGGGCGGCGTGCAGCTGTACCGCGCCGAAACGCCCGGCCCCATGAAGGACACGCGGCTGACGCCGCGCATTGCCGAGACCGCGCGGGGCCTGTGGGGTGTGTATTTCAGCCTGTCGGCGGCGTGCTTCCTGGCCTACCGCTGGGCCGGCATGAGCTGGGCGGATGCGTTCATGCACATGTGCACGACCATGGGGCTGGGCGGCCTGTCGTCGCACGACGCGAGCTTTGCGTACTGGGATTCGCTGCGCATCGAGATGGTGGCCACGGTCTTCATGGCGCTGGCCGGGATCAGCTTTGCGCGCTACTTCATTGTCTGGCGCAGCCGCTCCGTGGGTCCGCTGGTGGGCGACACGGAAGTGCGCGCCTATTTCGCGGTGCTGGCCGCCGCGATCGTGGTGTTGAGCGTGCTGCTGGTATCGCGCGGCACGTACGCAAGCTGGCCCGAAGCGCTGCGCGCCGCCGCGTTCCAGACGCTGTCGGTGGCCACCACCACGGGCTATTCGTCAACCGACTATGCGCAGTGGCCGGCATTCGCGCCGGTGCTGCTGCTGTTCCTGGGCTGCTTTGCATCGTGCGCGGGTTCCACGGGCGGCGGCATCAAGATGGTCCGCATGATCCTGCTGGTCAAGCAGGCGCGGCGCGAGCTGGTGCGCATCATCCATCCGCGTGTGGTCAACCCGGTCACGCTCAACGGGCGCAGCATCCCGGCTAACGTCATCACCGTGGTCATGGGCTACATGTTGATCTATGGCGCGAGCATCGTGGGCCTGTCCATGCTGATGCTGGCCACGGGGCTGGACATGGTGACGGCGTTTTCAGCCGTGATCGTGTGCGTGAACAACATCGGCCCGGGCCTGGGCCTGGTGGGGCCGGCGTCCACGTTTGGTGTGTTGACGGACTTCCAGACCTGGGTCTGCACCTTTGCCATGCTGCTGGGCCGGCTGGAACTGCTGGCCGTGCTGGTGCTGTTCACCGGGCAGTTCTGGCGAAAATAAAGGCACACACCATGAAGCACGCTGCGCAAGACATCCCCTGCCCCTGCGGCAACGCCGATGCGCGGGGCCGGCCGCTGGCGCTGGCCGCCTGCTGCGGCCGATGGCTGGACGGCGGCGCTCCTGCGCCCGATGCGCAGGCGCTCATGCGCTCGCGCTACAGCGCGTTCGTGCTGGGCCGCACCGACTACCTGCGCGCCACCTGGCATCCCGACACCTGCCCGGCCGATCCGTCGCCCGTACCCGGTACGAAATGGCTGGGGCTGGAAGTGCGCGATCATCGGCAGGTGGATGCCACGCATGCGGAAGTGGAATTCGTGGCGCGCTACCGCGTGGGCGGGCGGGCCGTGCGGCTGCACGAGCGCAGCCGTTTCGTGAACGAGTCAGGCCGTTGGCTGTACGTGGACGGCGACCTGAAGACCCCCTCTGACTGAAAAGGAACGAGACTTGACGCTGCGATTTGATGCCGTGCTGTTCGACTGCGACGGCGTGCTGGTGGACAGCGAACCCATCACCAACGGCGTGCTGCGCGACATGCTCGAAGAGCTGGGCTGGAAGCTGTCGCGCGAGGAATGCATGCGCATCTTCGTGGGCAAGGCCGTGAAGGACGAGGTCGCGCTGATCGAGGCGAATACCGGCCACGTCATCACCGACGCCTGGATGGCGCGCTTTCGGGAGCGCCGCAACGAGGGCCTGGTGCGCGACGTCAAGGCCATCCCTGGCGCCGTGCAGGCCGCGGCCCGGCTGTTTGAGTTGACGCAGGGCCGCATTGCCTGCGCCAGCGGGGCAGACCGTTTCAAGGTCGAGTTGCAGATGGACAAGTGCGGGCTCATGCCGTACTTCAGCGGGCGGATCTTCAGCGGGCACGAGATGCCCCGGTCCAAGCCCGCGCCCGACGTGTACCTGGCCGCCGCCGCCGCTCTGGGCGTTCAGCCCGGCCGCTGCGCGGTGGTGGAAGACACCGTGACCGGCGTCACGGCCGGCGTGGCGGCCGGCGCCACGGTGTTCGGCTACAGCCCGGCCGAGGCGGGGCACGACGCGCCGGGCGCGCTGCGCGCCGCGGGCGCCGCGCACATCTTCACGCACATGGACGAACTGCCGGCGCTGCTGGGCTGAGCAGCACAGTCCATTCTGGTCCCGGCGAGGCCTCGATGCGCAGAGCCGCATCCCCCGGACGAGCGCCGGGTAGTTCGATGCATTGCGCGTGCAGCCACAGCCGGTCCAGCCCCAGCCAGGTCGCCACCGCGCGATTGTGCGCGCCCTTGCCATGCGTGGTGTCGCCCACCAGCGGATGCGCGATGTGCTTGAAATGCCGGCGGATCTGGTGCCGCCGGCCGGTCGCGGGCTCCGTCTGCACCAGCGCATAGCGACTGGTTGGGTGGCGGCCGTCCACGCTGAACGGCCAGTCGAAACACCGCAGGCGCTGCCAGCGCGTGAGCGCCTCCAGGCGCGGCTGACCCGTGGATGGCAGTTCAGGGTCGCGGGCCAGCGCATAGTTGATTTCCCCGGCTTCGGCGGGCCAGCCGCGGACCAGCGCCAGATATTTCTTGCGGACGGTGCCGGCCTCGAACGGCGCGCGCCAGTGCCGTGCGGCCGTCTCATTCCGCGCGAACAGCAGCACGCCGCTCGTGCCCTTGTCCAGCCTGTGCAGTGGCCAGACGTGGCCGCCCAACTGGTCGCGCAGCACGGCCATGGCGTTGCGCTGCTCATGCGCGTCCAGGGCGGTGGGGTGCACCAGCAGCCCGGCCGGCTTGTCGATGGCGGCCAGGTCGGCGTCGAGGTACAGGATTTTCAGCAAGGGGATGGACAAAATGTCGAGTCGCGGCAGCGCCGCCCGTCGTCAAGGCATCATCACCCAAAAGGAGCCTGTCATGAAATACGTCGGCCTTGCCTATTTCAATCCCGAGAAATTCGCCGCCATGGCGCCTGCCGACGTCAAGGCCCTGGTCAGCCAGTGCCCGGCGCTGGACGAAAAGATGCGCGCGACGGGCAGGATGCGGGTGTCCGCGTCGCTGGGCGACACCAAGGACTGGGTCACGCTGCGCCCCCAGGCCGGCAAGACGCAGGTCAAGGACGGCCCCTTTGCCGAGGCCAAGGAAATGGTGGGCGGCCTGTTCATCATCGACGCCGACACGCGCGAGGAAGCGGTGAAACTGGCCTCCATGCACCCGGCCGCGCAGATCGGCGAGGAGGGCGGCTGGGCCGTGGAGCTGATCCCGCTGGATTTCTACCTGGAGCCCTGAGGCGCCCTGAGGCTTTCTGCGCGGTGCCGGCGCGGCGATACTTGGCCGTCGTGAAGAACGCCGCCGTCACCCCCATCGCCTTCGTGCGCATGCTGCTCATGGCCTACGCCAAATACGGCGTGGACCCGGCGGGTGCGCTGGTGCGCGCGCAGATTACCCCGGCGCAGGTGGGCAAGGCGGGCGGCACCGTCACATCGTGGCAGCTACAGGCGCTGGCCGGCGAGGCCATGCGCGAGCTCGACGACGAGGCGCTGGGGTGGTTCTCGCGCCGCCTGCCCTGGGGCAGCTACGTGATGCTGCTGCGCGCGTCGCTCACGTCGCCCAACCTGGGCGTGGCGCTCAAGCGCTGGCTGCGCCACCACAACCTGCTGACCGACGACATCGCGCTGCAACTGCTGGTGGCGGCCGACGTAGCAACGGTGTCGCTGAGCGAGCGGCGGCTGGACCCGGCCATGCGCGAGTTTTGCCTTGTCACGCTGCTGCGCAACATCCACGGCATCAGCTGCTGGCTTGTGGACTCGGCCATTCCGCTGGAGGGCGTGGCGTTTCCGTTCGACGCGCCGCCGCATGCCAGCGTGTATCCGGTGCTGTTCCCGGGGCCGGTGCACTTTGGAGCGCGTCATGCGGCGCTGAGTTTCGACAGCCGTTATCTCCAGCTGCCCGTGCGGCGCGACGACAAGGCGCTGCGTGCGCTGCTGCCACAGGCGCTGTCGCTGGTCGTGCGGCCTTACAAGCGCGACCGCCTGCTGGTGCAGCGCGTACGCATGTTGCTCAAAGAGCAGCCCGGCGCTGCGACGGCCGAGGCGCTGGCCCACACGCTGGCCATGTCGCCGCGCACGCTGCACCGCCAACTGCAGGACGAAGGCGCGTCGCTACAGTCGCTGAAGGACGAGGTGCGCCAGGAACAGGCCCTGCACCTGCTGCGCCGCACCGCGCGACCCATCAAGCAGGTGGCGCAGGCCGTGGGCTTTCGCAGCGAAAAGAGCTTTGCTCGGGCCTTTCGCGAATGGACCGGCGACACGCCGGCCGAGTACCGGCGCAAGGGTTTGCCCGGCTGATTCCGTGCCCCGGCAGGTGGCAGGATTTGTTACCTTTGTGGCCCCGTGCGGCACCCCGCCGCTCTTAAGCTGCCTGACGCTGCGGCCGTAAATCGCCGCACTGCACCCGAGGACGACACCGAATGACCACGCTAGAGACGAAACTCAACGCCCGTTCCGCCGACTTCCAGGCCAATGCCGCAGCCATGCAGGCGCTGGTGGACGACCTGGCGGCCCAGGTGGCCAAGGCCGCGGCCGGCGGCGGCGAGGCGGCCCGCGCCAAGCACACCGCGCGCGGCAAGCTGCTGCCGCGCGACCGCGTGCAGATGCTGCTGGACCCGGGCACGCCCTTCCTTGAAATCGCGCCGCTGGCCGCGCACGCCATGTACCTGAACAAGGACGGCGTGGGCGATGCGCCCTGCGCCGGCGTGATCGCGGGCATCGGCCGCGTGAGCGGCGTGGACTGCATGATCGTGTGCAACGACGCCACGGTGAAGGGCGGTACGTACTACCCCATGACGGTCAAGAAGCACCTGCGCGCGCAGGAGATCGCCATGCAGAACCACCTGCCCTGCATCTACCTGGTGGACTCGGGCGGCGCCAACCTGCCCAACCAGGACGATGTGTTCCCTGACCGCGACCACTTCGGGCGCATCTTCTACAACCAGGCCAACATGTCGGCCAACGGCATTGCGCAGATCGCGGTGGTGATGGGTAGCTGCACGGCCGGCGGCGCCTATGTGCCCGCCATGAGCGACGAGACCATCATCGTCAAGAACCAGGGCACCATCTTCCTGGGCGGCCCGCCGCTGGTGAAGGCCGCCACCGGCGAAGTCGTGAGCGCCGAGGACCTGGGCGGCGGCGACGTGCACACGCGCCTGTCCGGCGTGGCCGACCACCTGGCGCAAAACGACCCGCACGCGCTGGCGCTGGCGCGCCAGGCCGTGGCGACACTGCGCAACGCGAAAACCCCCGACGTACAGTTGCGCGAGCCGCGTCCGCCCAAGTTCGACGGCCGTGAACTGTACGGTGTGATCCCCACCGACACGCGCAAGCCCTACGACGTGCGCGAGATCATTGCGCGCATCGTCGACGCGTCCGAGTTCCACGAGTTCAAGCAGCGCTTCGGCGCCACGCTGGTCTGCGGCTTTGCGCACATCGAGGGCATGCCCGTGGGCATCGTTGCCAACAACGGCATCCTGTTCAGCGAATCGGCGCAAAAGGGCGCGCACTTCATCGAGCTGTGCTGCCAGCGCAAGACTCCGCTGGTGTTCCTGCAGAACATCACGGGCTTCATGGTAGGCCGCAAGTACGAGAGCGAAGGCATCGCGCGCCATGGCGCCAAGATGGTCACGGCCGTGGCCACGGCCAGCGTGCCCAAGTTCACCGTCATCATCGGCGGCAGCTACGGCGCGGGCAACTACGGCATGTGCGGCCGCGCGTACAGCCCGCGGTTTTTGTGGATGTGGCCGAACGCGCGCATCTGCGTCATGGGCGGCGAGCAGGCCGCCGGCGTTTTGGCCACTGTGCGGCGCGACGGCATTGAGGCCAAGGGCGGCACCTGGAGCGCCGAGGAAGAGGCGAAATTCAAGCAGCCCATCCTGGACCAGTTCGGCCACCAGTCGCACCCGTACTACAGCAGCGCCCGCCTGTGGGACGACGGCGTGATCGACCCCGCCGACACGCGCCGCGTGCTGGCGCTGGGGCTGTCGGCGTCGCTCAACGCGCCGATCGGCGAGCCGAAGTTCGGCGTGTTCCGTATGTAGGGCCTTGCGGGACAAGATCATGCAGACTTCCATCTACGACACACCCGAATACGACACCCTGCGCGACCAGGTCGCGAAGTTCATCGCGCGTGAGGTCGAGCCGCACGCCGACCAATGGGAGGAGCAGGGCTTCGTGCCGCGCGAGGTGCTGCGCCGCATGGGCCAGGCCGGCCTGTTCGGCCTGATGTACGAGAGCGCCTATGGCGGCGCCGAGGCCGATGCGCTCACCAATCTGGTGTTTGCCGAAGCATTGAGCCAGAGCACCTATGCGGGCTTCATCATCACCGTGCTGGTCCACACCGACATGGCGAGCCCCCACCTGCACCATGCGGGCAACGCGGCGCAGAAAGAAAAGTACCTGAAGAAGGTGATCGCCGGTGAACTGATCACGGCCGTGGGCATCACCGAGCCCGGCGCGGGATCGGATGTGGCGGGCATCCGCACGAGCGCCAAACGCGACGGCGATGGTCCGGGTGCAGGGTGGGTCATCAACGGCACCAAGATGTTCATCACCAACGGCGTGCACGCCGACCTGTATTTCGTGGCGGCCAAGACCGGGCCGGGCAAGCGCGAGGTGTCCATGTTCATTGTGGAAAAGGGCACGCCTGGTTTCAGCGTGGGCCGTGCGCTGAAAAAGACCGGCTGGCTGAGTTCCGACACGGCCGAACTCGTCTTCGACAACGTGCGCATCCCCGCCGCCAACCTGCTGGGCGAAGAGGGCAAGGGCTTCTATTCGGTCATGAAGAACTTCCAGACCGAACGCATCGCGCTGGCTGCCATGGCCGTGGGCCACTGCCAGCGTGCGCTTTCCCTCACGCTGGACTACGTGCGCCAGCGCCAGGCCTTCGGCGGCCCACTGTGGAACCAGCAGACCATCCGCCAGCGGCTGTCCATGCTGGACGCGAAGACGCGCGCCGCGCGTGCGTTCATGTACCAGTGCGCCTGGCGGGTCACGCAGGGCCACGACATCGTGCAGGACGTGTCCATGCTCAAGGCGCTGACCGGCGAACTGGTGAACGAGGTCGTGCAGACCTGCCAGCAGTTTCACGGCGGCATGGGCTACATCCGCGAGACAGCCATCGAACGTCTGTGGCGTGACGCGCGCGTGCTGGGCATTGGCGGCGGCGCGACGGAAGTCATGCTCGAAGAAGTGGCCAAGCGGTATTGATCGGTTGAGTCTAAAAGCATTAATGTGTATGATTTGTTTGTTTTATACACAAAGGTGAGGCCATGCGAACCAATATCGTGATCGACGACGACCTTATGGAAGCCGCCATGAAAGCTGGCGGGTTCAAGACCAAGCGCGATGCCGTCGAAGAAGGCTTGCGCCTTCTTGCGCGTCGTGCCGCGTACCAGAACATCCGCGCCTTGCGCGGCAAGCTCAATTGGAGCCTTGACGGCGACTGGCCCGCGGCCGCCCAGTCGGTGCAGGAGCCACAGGCCGCGTACGCCGCGGCGCGCAAGGAAGGCCGCAAGTGATCACGGCCGACTCCAGTGTGTGGATCGACTACTTCAATGGCCAGGACACGCCCCAGGTGCGCCAGCTCGACGCCGCGCTGGACGACAGCACGAACGAGATCGTGCTGCTGGACGTGGTGCTGATGGAAGTGCTGCGCGGATTCCGCTACGACCGCGAATACGACTTCGCGCGCCAGGCGCTGGCGCCGCTGCCGGTGGAAACGGCCGGGGGCGAAGACGTTGCGCACCACGCCGCCGCCATGTACCGGCGCCTGCGCACCCACGGTATCACCGTGCGCAGCCCCATCGACCTGCTGGTGGGCGCCTGGTGCATCCGCAACGACTGCCTACTGATCCAGGACGACGGCGACTTCGCGGGCATGGAGCAAATGGAAGGGCTGCAGGCCTGGCCGGTGCAATGATGGCGCGCGCAGTCCTAACTCTCGCGATGCTTCTATGCACGGGCATTTTTTCCATCCCGGCAGCCGCAGCGGACTGGGTCAAGGTGCCTTACCGCTTCGGCAAGGCCGGGCCGGCGCCGGACATGTCGGCGGGTAGCCTCGTGCTGCTGCCGTTCACCTTCCGCAATGAGTACAAGCCCGCAAGGGGCATCGACAACCTCACGTTGCACTTCAAACGCCTGGACAACGGCCGCGGTGACTACTTTGAATTCATTCGAACATGGGGTGCGGTGAAAGACCGCAGCTACTTTATGGGGCTGGTGTGGCTTCTTCCTGGCAAGTACAAGGTGGACCGCGTCAGTGGCGACGGCCTCGCGGGCTTGGGCTCTAACGGGCCGCACGTGAATTTCACGGTGGATATTCAGTTCGAAGTACCGAACGTTGGCGAGGTGATCTATCTGGGGCGCAGCAACCTTGTCAACATCGTAAAGCGATCACGCGACGATCAGGGGACGGGATTCCCCACCCCAATGATGGATCAAATACTTTGGGGCTTTGGTGACGGCACCCTCGACGTGAGCGTAGATGACAAAGCAGATGAAGACTGGTCCATTTACGCCTCGAATTTCCCGCAGTTGAGGCAGTGGCAGCCGCGCACGCAGTTGCCGACCCACTACCGCCTGGATCGGGCTATCACCAGCCAGCAGGCGTCGATCGATGTTCTGGCCCGAACGTCGCTGCCCGTGCCTCAGGCGCCATACACGCCGGCGGCGGATGCGTTGCGAACTGCGGGGGATGACCTTTCGGCCGTCAAGGCCGCCGCCGTTGCGGCGGCGGAGCAGGTGGATCGCGCCACTTTACCGTCAATCGTTGTGCCTGAAGCAACTGCCACCGCAGCTGTATCGCCGTCCCATGCCAGTGCCGCGCCGTCATCATGGTTTGGCAAGCGGCACACGCGACGCGTTCCGCCGCCCAGCGGGTTCGCTGCCGCCGACAGCCTTGAGGCGGTGCCTGTCCGAGAAGAAGGCAAGGACCGTTATCGCCACTACCTGACGCTGCCGTCGCCCAAGGCGTTTGTGGTTTATGAGACCAGTGGTTGGCGTTTTTGGTACAGCCAGGCTGACGCTATGGTCGAAGCCCTGAACCACTGCGCCCGCGAAGGGCGGCGTTGCTGGCTCTACGCGGTGGACAACCAAGTGGTCTGGCAGGCAAAGCCGGATCAGCGCATCGGCCGTGCCGATCAACTGCAGAGCACACCATGAACCACCTGAAAAGCAGCTTTACGGCGGGCGTAGCCACCGTCACCCTGAACCGCCCGGACGTGCGCAATGCCTTCAACGACGAAGTCATCGCCGAACTCACACAGGTCTTTGCCGACCTGTCCGCGCGCAGCGACCTGCGCTGCATCGTGCTGGCGGCCAACGGCCCGGCATTCTGCGCGGGCGCCGACCTGAACTGGATGCGCGCCATGGCCGGCTACGACTGGGACCAGAACCATGCCGACGCGCAGAAGCTGGCTGGCATGCTGCACACGCTGGACCAATGCCCGCTGCCCATCGTGGGCCGGGTTCAGGGCGACTGCTACGCAGGCGGCATGGGCCTGGCCGCCATCTGTGACGTGCTGGTGGCGTCCGACAACGTGACCTTCTGCCTGTCCGAAGCGCGCCTGGGCCTGCTGCCCGCCACGATTGCGCCGTACGTAGTGCGCGCCATGGGTGCGCAGGCGGCGCGCCGCTACTTCACGACGGCCGAACGCTTCAGCGCCGCGCAGGCGCACGCGATGGGCATGGTGCACGAGCTGTGCACCAGCGCCGAGCTGGACGCGCGCGTGGCCGGCATCGTGGCCACGCTGGTCGCCAACGGCCCGGCGGCCGTGCGCGCCTGCAAGCTGCTGGTGCGCGACGTGGCGGGCCAGCCCATCACCGACGCGCTGCGGTCCGAGACGGCGCGCCGCATCGCCGACATCCGCGCGAGCGACGAGGGGCGCGAGGGCGTCGCGTCGTTCCTGAACAAGCGCAAACCGGCCTGGCTGGTCTGACACCACGCACGACATGGACACCTGGGCCCACCTTCTGGACGCACCGCAGCTGCTCGCGCTGGCGGCGGCGCTGGGCTGGGCCAGCGGCATCCGGCTGTATGCGGTGCTGTTCATCACCGGCGCGTCGGGCTTCATGGGCTGGCTCGACCTGCCTGCGGGCCTGCAGGTGCTGCAGCACCCCGCAGCGCTGTGGGCCAGCGGGCTCATGGTGGCGGTGGAGTTTTTTGCCGACAAGGTGCCGCTGCTGGACAGCGTGTGGGACGCTGCGCACACCCTGATCCGCATCCCGGCCGGCGCGGTACTGGCGGCCGGCGCGCTGGGCGCCGACGGCGCTGCGGTGGGCTGGGTTGCCGCGGTGCTGGGCGGCTCGCTCGCGGCCACGGCGCACACGGCCAAGCTCGTCACGCGCGCGGCCGTCAACACGTCGCCCGAGCCGTTTTCCAACGTGGGCGTGTCGCTGGCCGAAGACGGCTTCGTGCTCTTCATGCTGTGGCTGGCATTCACACATCCGCTGTGGTTTGCCGTGACGCTGGTGCTGACGCTGATCGTCGCCGTTGCGCTGATCGTGGTGCTGTTCAAGTTCCTGCGCGCCGTGGCGCGCCGGTTTGTGGGTTCGTCGCCGGGCATGCGTCCGGCCGAGGGGAAATGATGTTCGACAAGATCCTGATCGCCAACCGTGGCGAAATCGCCTGCCGCGTTGCCGCGACCGCGCGCCGCATGGGCGTGAAAACCGTGGCCGTCTATTCCGACGCCGATGCCAAGGGCAAGCACGTTGCCGCCTGCGACGAGGCCGTGCACATCGGCGCCAGCGCGCCCAAGGAAAGCTACCTGCGTTGGGAACGCATCATCGAAGCCGCCAAGGCCACGGGCGCGCAGGCTATCCACCCCGGCTACGGCTTCCTGAGCGAGAACGAAGACTTTGCCCAGGCCTGCACGGCGGCGGGGTTGGTCTTCATCGGCCCGCCGGCGTCGGCTATCCAGGCCATGGGCCTGAAGGCCGAGTCCAAGCAGCTCATGGAAAAGGCCGGTGTGCCGCTGGTGCCCGGCTACCACGGCGCGGGGCAGGACCCGGTGATGCTGAAGAAAGAAGCCGACCGCATCGGCTACCCCGTGCTGATCAAGGCCAGCGCCGGCGGCGGCGGCAAGGGCATGCGCGCGGTGGACAAGTCCGAGGACTTTGACGCCGCGCTCGCATCGTGCAAGCGCGAGGCCATCAACAGCTTCGGCGACGACGCCGTGCTGATCGAAAAATATGTGCAGCGCCCGCGACACATCGAAATCCAGGTGTTCGGCGACACGCACGGCAACTGCGTGTACCTGTTCGAGCGCGACTGCTCGGTGCAGCGCCGCCACCAGAAAGTGCTGGAAGAAGCACCCGCCCCGGGCATGACGCCCGCGATGCGCCAGCAGATGGGCGAGGCGGCCGTGGCCGCTGCGCGTGCTGTGAACTACGTGGGCGCCGGCACGGTGGAGTTCATCGTGGAGCAGCGCCAGGACGGTTCCATGAACTTCTTCTTCATGGAAATGAACACGCGCCTGCAGGTCGAACACCCGGTGACCGAAGCCATCACTGGCCTGGACCTGGTCGAATGGCAACTGCGCGTCGCATCGGGCGAACCGCTGCCGCTGAAGCAGGACGAGCTGCGCATCACCGGCCACGCGATCGAAGCGCGCATCTGCGCCGAGAACCCTGACAACAACTTCCTTCCCGCCACCGGCACGCTGGCCGTGTACCGCAAGCCCGACTGCACGGCCTTTGAACGAAGCAACGTTCGCGTCGACGACGGCGTGCGCGAAGGCGACGCCATCAGCCCGTTCTACGACTCCATGATCGCCAAGCTCATCGTGCACGGCGACACGCGCGAACAGGCGCTGGCGCGGCTGGACGCGGCGCTGGCGCAGACGCGCATCGTGGGCCTGGCGACCAACGTGCAATTCCTGCGCCATGTGGTCAGGAGCCCGTCGTTCGCGCAGGCCAACCTGGACACGGCGCTGATCCAGCGCGAACAGGCCGTGCTGTTCAAGCAGGAGCCGGTGGGCCTGCCGCTGGCGGCGGCCGCCGCGATGGCGCAGGCGCTGATCGAAGAAAAAGCCACCGAGGGCGTCGACCCGTTCAGCCGCCGCGACGGCTGGCGCTCGCACGGCGTCACGGTGCGCCGCTTTGCGTTCGAGTTCCATGGCGAGAGCGCGCCGGCCGAGCTGACCTACCTGCACGACGGCGCGCTGCATCTGGCCGTGGGCGGCACGTCGGGCACGCTGCAGTTCAGCGCGGGGGAGCGCGGCATCGACGTGCAATTTGCCGGCCAGCGCGCCATGGTGCAGGTCCATGCCCAGGGCGAGGTGGACCATGTGTTCGCGCCACAGGGCGCCACGCAGATCACCAGTGTGGACCTGCTGGCCCACGCGGGCGAGTCGCATGCCGAGGGCGGCCGCCTGACGGCCCCCATGCCCGGCAAGGTGGTGTCCTTTGCCGTGAAGGCTGGTGACAAGGTCGCCAAGGGCCAGGCCCTGGCCGTGATGGAAGCCATGAAGATGGAGCACACCATCGCCGCGCCGGCCGACGGCACCGTGGCCGAGCTGCTGTACGCGCCGGGTGACCAGGTGGCCGAGGGCGCGGAGCTACTCAAGCTGGCGCAATGACCCCGCAGGCACGGCGCTGCGCGCGCTGACCCACAATCAGCGCCATGCGCATCACCTTCTGCTGTACCCATACCAAGGCCGAGCCCTGGCTCGCCGGCTTTCGCGCCGCGTTGCCGGGCGTTGATATTTCCGAATGGGCGCCCGGCGCGCCGCCCGCCGACCATGCCGTCGTGTGGGCGCCGCCCCAGCAGTTCATGGACGAGCAGCCGGCGCTCAGGGGCATCTTCAACACCGGCGCCGGCGTGGACGCGCTGCTCAAGCTGCGGTTGCCGTCCGGCGCCACGCTGGTGCGGCTGGACGACGCGGGCATGTCGGTGCAGATGGCCGAGTTCGTCTGCCACGCCATCATCCGCCACTTCCGCGAGCTGGACGGCTATGAGGCCGACGTGGCGCAACAGAAATGGTCGTTCCGCAGGCCCCGCTCGCGCAGCGAATTTCCCGTGGGCATCATGGGGCTGGGCGTGCTGGGTGAGCGCGTGGCGCGCGCCGTGGCGCAGTTTGACTTTCCCGTGAATGGCTGGAGCCGTTCGCACAAGGCCATCGACGGTGTGCGCGGCTTCAGCGGCATGGACTCGCTCAACGATTTTCTGGCGGCATCGCGCTTCCTGGTGTGCCTGGTGCCGCTCACGCCCGACACGCAGGACATCCTCAACCTTTCCACGCTGTCGCGCCTGCAGCCTGGCGGCTACGTCATCAACGTCGCGCGTGGCGCGCACCTGGTCGACGACGACCTGATCGCGCTGCTGGACAGCGGCCACCTGGCTGGCGCGACACTGGACGTGTTCCGCACCGAACCGCTGCCGGCCGGGCATCCGTTCTGGCTGCATCCCAAAATCACCGTCACGCCGCATACTTCAGCCCGGACGCTGCGTGAAGAAACCATTGCGCAGATCGCGGGCAAGATCGCCGCGGTCGAACGCGGTGAACCCATCGCCGGCCTGCCCGGCGTGGTGGACCGCCAGCGCGGCTACTAGGAGCAAGACATGACACTTCCCGCCAAAGTCAAACTCGTGGACGTCGGCCCGCGCGACGGCCTGCAGAACGAAAAGCAGCCCGTCCCCGCCGAGGTCAAGATCGGCCTGGTCCACCGTCTACAGGACGCGGGCCTCAAAGAAATCGAGGTCACCAGCTTCGTCAGCCCCAAATGGGTGCCGCAGATGGCCGACAACGCCGAAGTCATGGCCGGCATCACGCGCAAGCCGGGCGTGCGCTATTCCGTCCTCACGCCCAACATGAAGGGCTTCGAGGCGGCGGTGGACAGCAGGCCCGACGAGATCGTCGTGTTCGGCGCCGCGAGTGAGGCCTTCAGCCAGAGGAACATCAACTGCTCCATTGCCGAAAGCATCGAACGCTTCGCGCCCGTGGTGCAGGCCGCGCGCGACAAGGGCATCTATGTCCGCGGCGCGATCTCCACCGCCGTCGGCTGCCCGTACGAGGGCGACGTGGCGCCCGAGCGCGTGGAGCTCGTGGCCCGGCTCATGAAAGAGATCGGCGTGCAGCACGTCGGCGTGGCCGACACCATCGGCGTGGGCACGCCGGCCAGGGTGCAGCGCGCGATGGAAGCGGCGCTGAAGCACTACGCCATCGACGACGTGTCGGGCCATTTCCATGACACCTACGGCCAGGCCCTGGCCAACACGCTGGCCACGCTGGAAATGGGCGTGTGGCAGTACGACACGTCCAGCGCAGGGCTGGGCGGCTGCCCCTATGCCAAGGGCGCGACCGGCAACGTCGCGACCGAGGATGTGGTCTACATGCTGCAGGGCATGGGTATTGATACCGGCATCGACCTGGACAAGCTCATCGACGCGGGCAAATACATCAGCGACCACCTGGGCCGCAAGCCCAACTCGCGCGCGTCCACGGCCATCCTGAACAAGCGCGCGGGCTGACGCGCCATGCGCTTCGTCCCGGCGCCCCGGCACCTGTCGGCGCATGTGCTGGGCGTGGCCGTGCTGCGCACCCAGGCACAGCAGGTCGTGCCGACACCGGCCCATGCGCTGGCGATCTTTACGCTGGTGCACCGCGGGACGCTGCACGGCGCGGGAGCCGGTGCGCTGCTGGGGCAGGGCAGCGCCGCCCACGCCCGCATCGTCGTGGCAGGGCCGGGCACGGTGTGCGCCAGCCTGCTGTGCCGCGCCAGCGTGCTGCCGCTGTTGACCGGCGAGCCCGCGTCGCAGTTCGCGGGCGGCGCCGTGCATCCCGGCCTGCTCGGTCTGGATGCCGACACCTTGCAGGACTCACTGGGCGACAACCCGTCCGACGCCGTGCTGGCGGTGACCCTGTTCAAGCAACTGGACCGTGCCCTGCGCGCCGCGCGTGCCCCGCGCAGCAGTGCCGTGCGCTTTGCGGGGGCGCTGGCGGGCTGGGCCCACGGCGGCGGCACGCGCGCGCCCGTGGATTGGTCCGAGCGCCAGTGGCAGCGGGCCTGCCAGGCCGAGCTGGGCGTCACGCCCGTCTTTCTGCAGCGCCTGAACCGCCTGCATGCCAGCGTGCGCGGACGCATGGCGCACAGCGGCGAGCCGCTGGCGCAGCACGCGCAGCGCGCGGGCTTCTTCGACCAGGCCCACATGGCGCGTGAATACCGACTGCTCATGGGCACCGCGCCACGCGACGGCGTGACCCGCGCCACGGGCATGGCGCTGGGGTCCAGCGAGCTCGCTCCACGGTTTTTCTCGAACTGAAAACCTGTCGGATTTTTCCAAGACGGGCTGCCGCGGCGCACCTAGCATCGCGCCCATGAACCCAGCCATCGAATCACGCATCCATGTCGCGGCGCCAGCGGACGCCGTCTATGCCATCTGGGCCGACGTGCCCAACTGGCCCCGGTGGGACCCCGACACACGCCAGGCGTCGCTGGATGGTCCGCTCGCCGTCGGCGCCAGGGGGCGGCTCACCCCGCGCAAGGGCTTTGCCGTCGCCATGCGCGTGGTGCAGGCCGAGCCCGGCCGGCACTTCACCGTGGAATGCCCCGTGCTGGGCAACGTCATGCGGTTTGAACACCTGCTGCAGCCCGTGCATGACGGTGTGGAGGTGATCCACCGCGTGTCGTTCCACGGCTGGCTGGCCGGGTGGCTGGACCGCACCGTGGGGCGGGACGTGCGCAACGGCCTGCCGGTCACGCTGCGCGGGCTCAAGGCCCTGGCCGAGCAGGGGACGCCGGCCGCCGCGTAAGATCGGCGGCATGTGTGGAGCCGAACTGCATTCATTGCCCGACAGCGTGCAGCGCGTCGCGCGCTACCTTCAGGACAAGGGCCATCCCCACGGCCCCGTGATGCTGGACGACGCCGCGCGCACCGCGCAGCAGGCGGCCGACGCCCTGGGCATTGCCGTGGGCCAGATCGCCAAAAGCATCATCTTCCGCCGCAAGAGCGACGACGCGGCCGTGCTCGTCATCACCTCGGGCGACCGGCGGGTGGACGAGAAGAAGGTCGACGCCATCGTCGGCAAAACGGGCCGTGCCGACGCGGATTTCGTGCGCGCCAAAACCGGCTACGCGATCGGTGGCGTGCCGCCCGTGGCGCATGCCACGCCGCCGGTCACGCTGATCGACCGCGAGCTGCTGCGCTTTGACGAAGTATGGGCGGCCGCGGGCCATCCGCACGGCGTGTTCAAGCTGCGCCCGCAGGATCTGGAGGCGCTGGCCGGCGCGCCGCTGGCGGACGTGGTGAAGGCGGACGTGGTGAAGGCCGACGCAGCACAGGCCCCGGCATGACACAACCGTATTCGGCCACCGTGCTCAGGCGCCTGGCCGCGCAGGTCCGCCAGGACGCGATCGACGGCGAGGTGGGCGTGCCGTCACCCTGCGTGTCGATCTGCCGCATGGACGACCAGCGACAGTTCTGCGTCGGTTGCCTGCGCACCATTCCCGAGATCGCCGGCTGGAGCCGCATGGACGACGATGCCAAGCGGGCGGTGTGGGCGTTGCTGGAAGAAAGGATGGCGGCCGCCGCATGAAGCACATCACCTGCTGGCTCGACTTCATCTCGCCCTACGCGTACCTGGCGTTCGAGGACATGCCGCGTGCGCTGCAGGGCCTGAGCTATGACATGGACTACCGTCCGGTCCTGTTCGCGGGCCTGCTCAAGCACCACGGGCAACTGGGCCCCGCGGAAATTGCAGGCAAGCGAGACTGGACCTACCGTCAGGTGCTGTGGCTGGCGCACAGCCACGGCATCCCCATGCAGATGCCGGCCGCGCATCCGTTCAACCCGCTCGCGCTGCTGCGCCTGGCGCTGGCCTGCGGCGACGGCCAGGGGCGCGCCAACCGCTACGTTTGCGAAACCATCCTGCGCCATGTGTGGCGCGGCGGCGTCGACGCAGCCGACCCGGCGCGCCTGGGCGTGCTCACAGCGCTGCTGCAACCCGCGCAGGACCCGCAGGGCGACGCCGTCAAGGCGCTGCTGAAGGCCAACACCGACGACGCCATTGCACGCGGTCTGTTTGGCGTGCCCGCCTTCACGGTGGACGACAAGCTGTTCTGGGGCTTTGATGCGCTGCCGATGCTGCGCGCCTACCTGTCGGGCGACGGCTGGTTTGCTGACAACTGGCAGGCCGCGGCAGAGCGCCCGGCCGCCGTTGGACGCGTTAACAAGGGTTAACCCGCAGGGTCGATGCGCCGTCCTTCGCATCATGAAACGACACCCAAGGGTTTGACCCTAGATCGTCAGAAATGAGCCAGTTTGGCGAAAGCCAGCGTTGGTTTCACGTCAGAGCAGGGTCAGAGCGGTCTCCAAGAATCCGTGCCAGGCCTCCGCGTCGGGGGCCGGCAACTCTTGAGGAGACAAAAACCATGTCAACAACTGCCGCCCCCCGGCCGATGACGCCCGAGGAGAAGAAGGTCATCTTCGCTTCGTCGCTCGGCACCGTCTTCGAGTGGTACGACTTTTACCTGTACGGCTCACTCGCCGCCATCATCGCCAAGCAGTTCTTCAGCGGGCTGGACGCGGGCTCCGCGTTCATCTTCGCGCTGCTGGCGTTTGCCGCCGGCTTCATCGTGCGTCCGTTCGGCGCCATCGTGTTCGGCCGCCTGGGCGACATGATCGGCCGCAAGTACACGTTCCTGGTCACCATTTTGATCATGGGCCTGTCCACGTTCATCGTGGGCATTCTGCCGACCTACGCCAGCATCGGCGTGGCCGCGCCCATCATCCTGATCGTGCTGCGGCTGCTGCAGGGCCTGGCCCTGGGCGGTGAGTACGGCGGCGCCGCCACCTACGTGGCCGAGCATGCGCCGCACGGCAAGCGCGGCGCCTACACGGCCTGGATCCAGACCACGGCCACGCTGGGCCTGTTCCTGTCGCTGATCGTGATCCTGGGCACCCGCACCGCCATCGGCGAAGCCGCCTTCGCCGACTGGGGCTGGCGCATTCCGTTCATCGTGTCGATCGCGCTCTTGGCCATCTCGGTGTGGATCCGCCTGTCGATGAACGAATCGCCCGCCTTCCAGAAGATGAAGGCCGAAGGCAAGACCTCCAAGGCGCCGCTGACCGAGTCCTTCGGCCAGTGGAAGAACCTGAAGATCGTGATCCTGGCACTGGTGGGCCTGACCGCCGGCCAGGCCGTGGTGTGGTACACGGGCCAGTTCTACGCGCTGTTCTTCCTGACGCAGGCGCTGAAGGTTGACGGCGCCACCGCCAACCTGCTGGTGGCCGGCTCACTGGTGATCGGCACGCCGTTCTTCCTGATCTTCGGCTCGCTGTCCGACAAGATCGGCCGCAAGCCCATCATCATGGCGGGCTGCCTGCTGGCCGTGGTGACGTACTTCCCCGTGTTCGGCGCGCTGACCAAGGCCGCCAACCCCGACCTGGCCGCCGCGCAGGCCAAGAACAAGGTGGTGGTCACGGCTGACCCGAACGAATGCTCGTTCCAGTTCAACCCGACCGGCACCGTCAAGTTCACCAGCTCGTGCGACATCGCCAAGCAGGTGCTGGCCGGCGCTTCGGTGAGCTATGAAAACGTCGCGGCCCCCGCCGGCACGACCGCTTCCATCAAGATCGGCGAAACGGTGATCCCCAGCTACAGCAGCAAGGGCCTGAGCGCTGACGATGTGAAGAAGAAGGACGCCGAATTCAAGAAGCTCGTCGCCGACGACCTGAAGGCAGCCGGCTACCCGACCAAGGCCGACCCGGCCAAGGTGGACAAGGTCATGGTGATCGTGATCCTGACCTACCTGGTGATCCTGGTGACCATGGTGTACGGCCCCATCGCCGCCATGCTGGTGGAAATGTTCCCCACCCGCATCCGCTACACGTCCATGAGCCTGCCGTACCACATCGGCAACGGCTGGTTCGGCGGCCTGCTGCCCACCACGGCCTTCGCGATCGTGGCGCAGACCGGCAACATGTACAACGGTCTGTGGTACCCCATCATCATCGCGGGCGCAACGTTCGTGATCGGCACGCTCTTTGTACGCGAAACCAAGGACGTGGACATCTACGCGAAGGACTGACCCACCGCCCAAACCCCTTCACTGAAGGGGCTTGATGAAGGGGCTGCGCAGCGGCCCCTTCGGCAAGCGAATCAAAGGAGTGTCAACATGTGGAAGATTGCCGTTGGGTTCATCGTGTTTGCGGCCGTGGCGCTGTTCGTGATTTTCAAGGCCGGGGACAAGGTGGACATGAGCGGTGAAAAGCACGGTGCGGAGGCGGTGCATGTGCCTGCCGCGCCGGCTGCCGCCGCGTCCGGCGCCAAATAACAGCCGCCCTTGCGGGCGGCCAGGAGACAAGCCGCCATGAAATACCAGAAAACGGAGCTGGGCCAGCAGGCCCTGAAGAACCGTTCCATCCCGCTGTCGCCGCGCCAGCGGTCGGCCTTCATCCTGTTCGATGGGCGCCGCAGCGTGGCCGACGTGCTCCAAGCGACCGAGGGGCTGGGCGTCACCCGGGAAGACGTCGACTACATGACGGGCATGGGCCTGCTTGAGCAGGCGACCGGCGTCGCGCAGGTGCCCCCTCAGCTGGAGCCACCGGCCGCGGAATTCGCCGCGCTGCCGGACGCAGAGCGTTACCGCCTGGCCTACCCGCTGGCCGTGCAACTGGCCGGCACGCTGGGGCTCAAGGGCTACCGGCTGGTGCTGGCCGTGGAAAGCGCCGGCAACTGCGACGACCTGGTCAAGCTGCTGCCGCGTCTGCAGGACGTGCTGGGCCCGCAACCCTGCCAGGCGCTGGAGCGGGTGCTGCGGGCCTGAACCTGTCAGCAGCGTTGGAAGGGGTATCGCCGTGTAACGCACACGGTCATGGGGCCGTGCCTAGAATGTTCGGCCTCACCCCCGAAAGACCCACCGCATGACCCAGGGACTGATCCGCATCCGCGGCGCCAGACAGCACAACCTCAAGAACCTCGACCTGGACATCCGCACGGGTGAACTGACCGTGGTCACCGGGCCCAGCGGCTCGGGCAAATCCAGCCTGGTGTTCGACACGCTCTATGCCGAGGGCCAGCGCCGTTACGTCGAAACGTTCAGCGCCTACGCCCGCCAGTTCCTGGACCGCATGGACAAGCCGGCGGTGGACCGCGTGGAAGGCGTGCCGCCTGCCATCGCCATCGACCAGACCAACCCGGTGCGCTCGTCGCGCTCCACGGTCGGCACCATGACCGAGCTGAACGATCACCTCAAGCTGCTGTTCGCGCGCGCGGGGCAATTGTTCGACAAACAGACCGCGCTGCCCGTGCGGCACGACACGTCCGAGACGATCTATGCCGAGCTGCACCGCCGCACGGTGGACGGCGATCCGCGCCTGGTCGTGACCTTCCCGGTCGAGCTGCCCGCCAACACCACGGCGGCCGAGGTGGAGCAATGGCTGTCCGCCAGCGGCTTCACCCGCGTGCAGGCCGAGCGCGAAGTCGCCACGCCCACCGGGCCGCGCAAGGTGCTGGATGTCGTGGCCGACCGCTTCCGCCTGCAAGGCACTGAGAAAGCCCGCGTCATCGAAGCGATCGAAGTGGCGCTGAAGCGCGGTACGGGGCGGTTGAGCGTGCATGCCCAAAAACCGGGGTCAGATTCCGATTACGACGTGTGGAAGTTCTCCACCGGCCTGCACTGCCCCGAAAGCGACCTGCGCTACGCCGACCCGATCCCGTCGATGTTCTCGTTCAACTCGGCCGTGGGCGCCTGCGACGCATGCCGCGGCTTCGGCCGGGTGATCGGCGTGGACTGGGGCCTGGTGATCCCCAACGACAAGCTCACGCTGCGCGCGGGCGCGGTCAAGACCATCCAGACCCCCGCCTGGTCCGAGGCGCAGGACGACCTCATGCGCCATGCCGAGGCGGCGGGCATTCCGCGTGACACGCCCTGGTACAAGCTCACACCCGAGCAGCAGGCCTGGGTGCTCAACGGCACGCCCGGCTACAAGGAAGGCAACTGGTCCAAGCAGTGGTACGGCATGAAGCGCTTCTTCCAGTACCTGGAGAGCAAGGCGTACAAGATGCACATCCGCGTGCTGCTGTCCAAGTACCGCAGCTACACGCCGTGCGAAACCTGCGGCGGCGCGCGGCTCAAGACTGAGAGCCTGCTGTGGCGCATCGGCACCAAGGAAGACGCCGACGCGGCGCTCCCGCCCGAAAAGCGCTTCATGCCCGTGGGCGTGCAGTGGTCGCGCGCGCAGCTCGAAGCGCTGCCGGGCCTGAGCCTGCACGACCTCATGCTCATGCCGATAGCGCGGCTGCGGTTGTTCTTTGAGCGCCTGCAGCCCTCACCCCAACCCTCTCCCAAAGGGAGAGGGAGTGGCTTGCCCCCTCTCCCTCAAGGAGAGGGCTGGGGTGAGGGGGAGCTGCAAGCCATCAAACTCCTCTTCGAGGAAATCAACACCCGCCTCAAATACCTGGTGGACGTGGGCATCGGCTACCTCACACTGGACCGGCAAAGCCGTACGCTGTCGGGCGGCGAGGTGCAGCGCATCAACCTCACCACGGCCCTGGGTACTTCGCTGGTCAACACGCTGTTCGTGCTGGACGAGCCCAGCATCGGCCTGCACCCGCGCGACATGAACCGCATCACCGAGGCCATGATGCGCCTGCGCGACGCCGGCAACACGCTGGTGGTGGTGGAACACGACCCGGCCGTCATGCTGGCGGCCGACCGCATGATCGACATGGGCCCCGCGCCCGGTGAGCGCGGCGGGCAGATCGTGTTTGACGGCACGCCCGACGAGCTGCGCCACGCCGACACGCTGACGGGCCAATACCTGGGCGCGCGCAAGCAGGTGGGCATGGGCTTTCGCCGCGCGGTGACCGAATCGACACCGCGTCTCGTGCTGGAGGGCGCGCGCGAACACAACCTGAAAGACGTGGCGGTCGAATTCCCGCTGCAACGCATGGTCTGCGTCACGGGCGTCAGCGGTTCGGGCAAATCCAGCCTGATCCAGGACGTGCTGGCGCCGGCATTGATGCGCCACTTCGGCCGCGCGACCGAATCGCCCGGTGCGCACGACCGGCTGCTGGGCGCGGACCACCTGAGCGACGTGGTGTTCGTGGACCAGTCGCCCATCGGCAAGACGGCCCGCTCCAACCCGGCGAGCTACGTGGGCGCGTGGGACGCCGTGCGCGAGATTTTTGCCACGTCACCGCTGGCGCGCCAGCGCGGCTACACGGCGTCCAAGTTCAGCTTCAACAGCGGCGACGGGCGCTGCCCGACCTGCGGCGGCTCGGGCTTCGAGCACGTGGAAATGCAGTTCCTGAGCGACGTGTACCTGCGCTGCCCCGACTGTGACGGCAAGCGCTACCGCCCCGAGATCCTGGAGGTGACGATCGAGCGGCAGGCCATGGGCAGCGTCAAGCCGCGCATCATGAGTGTGGCCGACGTGCTGGAACTGACCGTGAGCGAGGCTGCCGCCATTTTTGCCAACGACCGTGAGGTCATCCGCGCGCTGCAGCCCATCGTGGACGTGGGGCTGGAATACGTCAAGCTCGGCCAGCCCGTGCCCACGCTGTCGGGCGGCGAGTCGCAGCGCCTGAAGCTCGCGGGCTTTCTGGCGGGCGCGGCCAAAAACGCCACCGCCAGCCGACAGGCGACGGCGACCAAGGGCACGCTGTTCCTGTTCGACGAGCCCACCACGGGCCTGCACTTCGACGACATCACCAAGCTCATGCGCGCGCTGCGCAAACTGATCGAAGGCGGCAATTCGCTGATCGTCATCGAACACAATCTGGATGTGATCCGCGCGTCTGACTGGCTGATCGACCTGGGCCCGGAGGGCGGCGACGCCGGCGGCCTGATCGTGGCCGAAGGCACGCCCGAGGACGTGCGCCAGCACCCCACGTCGCACACCGGCGCCGCGCTGCGCGACTACGAGCAGGCCATGGGCATTGGCTCGCACAAAGTGTCTGACTCCCTTTCTCGCGCCTACCGCCCTCACCCCAACCCTCTCCCAAAGGGAGAGGGAGTGAATGCCATCCAGATCGTCAACGCCAAGGAGCACAACCTCAAGAGCCTGTCCGTCAACATCCCCCACGGCAAGTTCAGCGTGGTGACGGGCGTGTCGGGCTCGGGTAAATCGACACTGGCGTTCGACATCCTGTTCAACGAAGGCCAGCGCCGCTACCTGGAAAGCCTGAACGCCTATGCGCGCAGCATCGTGCAGCCCGCGGGCCGGCCCGAGGTGGACGCGGTCTACGGCATACCGCCCACCGTGGCGATCGAGCAGCGCCTGTCGCGCGGCGGGCGCAAGTCCACCGTGGGCACCACGACCGAGGTCTGGCACTTTCTGCGGCTCTTGTACGTCAAGCTGGGCGTGCAGCACTGCGTGAAAGACGGCGCCGAAGTGCGCCCGCAAAACCCCGACAGCATTGCCGCGCAGCTGCTCAAGCGCTACCGCGGCAAGCACATCGGCCTGCTCGCGCCGCTGGTGGTCAACCGCAAGGGCGTGTACACCGAGCTGGCCGACTGGGCGCGCCCGCGCGGCTACACCCATTTGCGCGTGGACGGCCAGTTCCTGCCGACCACGGGCTTCCCGCGCATCGACCGGTTCAAGGAACACACGATTGAGCTGCCCGTGTGGGCGCTGGACGTGCTCCCGTCCAATGAGGACGAACTGCGCGACAAGCTCGCCACCACACTGGAGCACGGCAAAGGCGTGCTGCACGTGCTGGAGCGCGGCGGCGACAAGCGGGTGGAGGTGTTCTCTACCTTGCGCGCCTGCCCCGTGTGCAGCACCAGCTATGCCGAGCTGGACCCGCGCCTGTTCTCATACAACAGCAAGCACGGCTGGTGCCCGGACTGCGTGGGCACGGGCGTGAAGCTCACGCGCGAGCAGCGCAAGGCGTTCGACGACACGCTGCGCGATGACGACGACAAAGGCCGCGAACAGACCTTTGCCGAACCCGAGGTCGAGGACGTGGCCGACGAGGCCTGTGCCACCTGCCACGGCACGCGGCTGAACGCGCAGGCCCGCGCCGTGAAATTCGCGGGCGTGGGCATCACCGACATTGCGCAGCTGTCGGTGCGCGAGGTGCGCGCCTGGGTCGAGACGCTGCAGGTCGAAGGCACCCTGACCGCGCGCGAAGCCGGCATCGCCCGCGATCTGATCCCCGAAATCAGAAGCCGCCTGGAGTTCCTGGAAGAAGTGGGCCTGGGCTACCTGACACTGGACCGCGGCGCGCCGACCCTGTCCGGCGGCGAGGCGCAGCGCATCCGCCTGGCGGCGCAGCTGGGCAGCAACTTGCAGGGCGTGTGCTACGTGCTGGACGAGCCGACCATCGGCCTGCATGCGCGCGACAACCAGATACTGCTGAACGCGCTGCACAAGCTGGGCGACAAGGGCAACACGCTGGTGGTGGTGGAGCATGACGAGGACACCATCCGCCGCGCTGACCACATCATCGACATCGGGCCGAGCGCGGGCAAGCGCGGCGGCCGCGTGGTGGCGCAGGGCAGCGTGAGCGACGTGTCCGCGGCGGACGATTCCGTGACGGGCCGCTACCTGCTGCACGCCATCAAGCACCCGATCCAGCAACGCAGGCCTATTGCAGGCGATACGCAGTTCCTGAAAGTGCGCGGCGCCAACTTGCACAACCTGGCCGGGGTGGACGCCATGGTGCCGCTCAAGCGCCTGGTCGCGGTGACCGGCGTGTCGGGTTCGGGCAAATCCACACTGGCGCGCGACGTGCTGCTGGCCAACGTGCAGGCGGCCGTCGGCAAACGCAGCGCGCCCAAATGGACGGGCTGTGACGGCGTAGACGGCTGGCAGGCCGTGGACCGCGTGCTGGAAGTGGACCAGACCCCCATCGGCAAAACGCCACGTAGCTGCCCCGCGACCTACATCGGTTTCTGGGACACCATCCGCAAGCTGTTCGCCGACACGCTGGAGGCGAAAGCGCGGGGCTACGGCCCCGGCCGCTTCAGCTTCAACACGGGCGAGGGCCGCTGCCCGAGTTGCGAAGGCCAGGGCATGCGCACCATCGGCATGAGCTTTTTGCCCGACGTGAAAGTGCCCTGCGAGACCTGCCGCGGCGCGCGCTTCAACCCCGAGACGCTGGCCGTGAGCTGGCGGGGCAAGAGCATTGGCGACGTGCTGCAGATGGAGGTGGACGAGGCCGTGGCCTTCTTTGCCAGCATGCCCAACATCAGCCACCCGCTGCAGCTGCTGAAGGACGTGGGCCTGGGCTACCTGACGCTGGGCCAGCCGTCACCCACGCTGTCCGGCGGCGAGGCGCAGCGCATCAAGCTCGTAACTGAACTGAGCAAGGTGCGCGACGACGTCACGCGCCGCGGGCAGAAGGCGCCGCACACGCTGTACGTGCTGGACGAACCCACGGTGGGCCTGCACATGGCCGATGTGGAAAAGCTCATCCGCGTGCTGCACCGCCTGGTGGACGGCGGCCACAGCGTGGTGGTGATCGAGCATGACCTGGACGTGATCGCCGAAGCCGACTGGGTGCTGGACCTGGGGCCCGAGGGCGGCAACGCGGGGGGCCGCCTGGTGGCCAGCGACACGCCCGAGCAGGTGGTGGCGCTGGGCACGCACACGGGGCGGGCGCTGGCGGGCGTGCTTGCGCGATAGCCCCGTTCAGGCGTACGTGTCCGCGTTGATCGAGGCCCCGTCGGCGTCTGTGGGGCCCGGGTTCACCAGGAAATAGTCCTGACGCCACAGGCGGGCCAGCGAAACGCCCTCCTGAATCACCTGATGCAGGCCCGCCGGGTGGGTGTCAGCCAGCGGCAGCGCCCATTGCAGGACAACCGTGCCGGTTTCTGGGTGGCAGCTGAATACCGGCTGATTGGCGCGCAGCGCCATGAAGTTGCTCTGCAGCAGCGCCAGCAGCACCTGTGACAGGTCGGCCCGCGACAGGTCGGGAAGCCCCAGGTCGAACAGCACGAAAATGTTGTGCGGATCGGCTGCGGGCCGGGCCATGACGTCCACCGTGACGTTGTGCCACAGCACGCTGAACGCAACGATGCCGTCCTGCTGCTCGCGCAGTTCAGTCCGTGCGACATGGGCGATTTCGCAGAAGCCCTCGCACAGATTTTGCAGTTGAGGTGTCGTCATGTCAGGTGTCCTGCAGGATCTGATCGGCGGTCACGCGGCCGTCAATGAAGTCCAGAAAGCGTCCCACAGCCCCTTTGTGGTCGTGCACGTGCGCGCGAACGCCATTCATCTTTGCGGGTTGGTAACTGCCGTGGCGGTAGATATAGGCATGATCCGTCGGCTTGCGCTTGTAGGTGACAAAGCCCTTCTTCTGGTCGATGTGGATATGCGGGATATCCAGGCCGGGATAAAAGTCGCCATTGCGGTGGGAGATGGCGCGTCCCTTTTTGACCAGTTCTTTGGTCAGGGCGATCACTTCGTCCAGCTCGCGCGCACGGGTTGGGGGCTGTGACGCTGGGTCGGATATGGACAGATCCCGGGCGGCGGGATCGGACTGCTGGGGTTGCCGATGCGCACCGTCGTCCGGGGATTCACCTTGAGGTCTGGCGTGCTTGCCATCGCCCGCCTCGAGTGAACGGATCAGCGGCTCGAAGTGGCTCAATGCCCCGAGCTCGGTGGCCAGCTCTTCATTTCTGGGATCAACTGCCAAACGGTTTTTCATGACGGCGACCACCTCGTCGAATCCCACGCCGAGCGCGCGGATTGCACCCAGCAGCACTTGCCGCGCCGCATCGGGCGGCCAGGCGGCAATCAGCTCGCACAGCATGGCGGACGCGATGGCTGGATTGCGGTGCAGCGATTCGCGGGCTTCGCCGCGCCAGCGCGAGGCCAGCACGCGCAGATCCCGCAGCGCGGTGCCGGGTATCAGGCTGCGGGCCTCCTCGTGCACCGCCCATGCGGAGCCAGCGTGCAGACGTTGGGGCTCGGAAAGTTCTGCGACGGTCGCGCAGTGGCCGCGCCCGCCTGCAGGCTGTACCTTGCGCAGGCGACCACGGCCAGCAGGGGCCCCTTGTTGCGCAGGGGCCTTGGGGCGCGGCGGATTTTTCCTGTCACCGCGTGCGCGTCCCCTCAGGCAAGCGACGCCGCCAACGACCAGGCCGATGGCGACTGCGACCGGCGCCCAGTCCATGGCGGGCCGGCGGGGCGCGGACTGCGCAGAGGCGCAGACCGGATTGCGGCAGTTCCGAAGCAACCTGTCGGTGAAGTCCTGCGACCCGTTCACCGGCGGCACGATGGCCGTTGCGAAGATGCCGTGTCCAAGGTCCATCCGGCAGAATGAATAGTTCTGTCCGGTCCAATACGCGGCGGCCCTTTCCGGATCAGCCACGTCGCCGTCCAGCAAGGCCCAGATCTGGTCGCCCATGAGGAAAAGCGTGGGAGCACATTGCTGGGCGAGCTGCAAGATCTGCCCTGGCAATGGCGCAAGCGGTTTGCGACTCGCCAGGACGTCACTGGACCAGGGAAGGCGGAATTCGGAGCTGTGAGGTGCGCCGGTCTTTGTTCCCAAAGCAAAGTGCAGATCCACCTGGCCGATGGCGACGCCGCCATCGCCACAGGTGAATGCCTGCAGGTTGACGCCCTGCGGGTCGTCCTCGTCGATCAATTTGAAGGCTTTCTGGACGGCGAGGGTATTCAGCAAGTCGTGGTTCCGCTCCCACGTGCCACATTCGTTCACGCGGTGCACGCCTCTTTCGTCCTTGGCACCTTGCGCGTACACCGTGGGGGCCCACATGCGCGCTCCGGTGATGGCCTGCACGAAGATCGGGCAACTGGTCGAAGTTCCATGTGTGTAGTCGGCATCGGAACCCACCAACACCGTTCTTCCCCCCGCGTCGAGCCAGTCGCCAACGAAGTTCTGCATACCCATGGGCTGTGTACCGGACACCAGGCTGTCGGTGCCTCTTGAGGCCGCTGCACTGACTTCCGTGCTTCGCAGAAGACCGAACACGGCCAGACACGCCAGTTGGGTCATGCTCGGAAACCTGAACGGCAGCCTCGATCCCGCGGTGACTTGGGGATGCGCTTCCGTGTCCTCGCCCTGCGCGGCTTTCTCGTCAGGTACGCGGCGCGTGCTGGCTTTCGCGGGAACTCCTGGCCCAGAACCTTTGATCTGCATGGGACGAGTGTGGACGGGCGGCTTTCGGCTCGCACCAGACGAAAGGCTTGCCAAGACGAAGGCCTGTCTTGCCGCCACAATGCCGCCATGCTCACGATCTACAACGCGAACCATGCGCGCCATCACGGCAAGTTGGAAATGTTCCGTGGCGAACTCGTGCCGTGCTTTGAAATCCCCGCGCGCGCCGACTACGTTCTGCAGGAGCTGCAATCCCGCAAGCTCGGCGCCATCGACGCGCCGCAGGCCATGGACGACACCGTCATCACCCGTGTGCATGCGCCGCGCTACGTCGATTTCCTGCGCGACGCCTGGGACGAATGGGTGGCGCTGGACCCGGCCAACGCGCAGCGCGACGCGATCCCGTCGTACTGGCCGATCCGCACCTTCCGCAGCGACGTGCTGCCCGCGAGCTTTGCGGCGCGCATGGGGCTGTTCTCGTATGACGCCGGCAGCCCGTTGACATCGGGCACCTGGGCGGCCGCGCGCGAGGGGGCGGCGTGTGCCTGGACGGCGGCCCGGCACGTCACGCAGGGCGCGAACGGGCCGGGAGCCGCCTTCGCGCTGACGCGCCCGCCGGGCCACCATGCGGGCGCGGATTTCTTCGGGGGCTACTGCTTTCTGAACAACGCCGCCATCGCGGCGCAGGCGCTGCGCGACGCGGGCTGCGGGCGCGTGGCCGTGCTGGACGTGGACTACCACCACGGCAACGGCACGCAAGCGATCTTCTACGAACGTGCCGACGTGTTCACCGTTAGCCTGCACGGCGACCCGCACACGGAATACCCGTACTACCTGGGCTATGCCGACGAGCGCGGCACGGGGGCGGGCGAGGGCTTCAACTTCAACCTGCCGCTGGCGCGCGGCACCGGGTTTGCCCAATGGCGCGAGGCGCTGGCCACGGCGCTGCAAGCCATCTCGGCGTACCGCGCCGACGCGCTGGTCGTGGCGCTGGGCGTGGACACGTTCGCGGGCGACCCGATCTCGGCCTTTGGCCTGCAAAGCGCCGACTACCTGCGCGTGGGCGGCGACATCGCCGCCGCCGGCCTGCCGACGGTGTTTACTTTCGAGGGCGGCTACGCGGTGGCCGAGGTGGGCGTGAACGCAGTCAACGTGCTGCAGGGCTTCGACGAACGCGCGCTCTAGTACTGCACAGTGGAACCGGGGCTCCGTGAATGCCTGATGGTCACGGGCGGCGGCCCCCGGTCTAATGCCGTGGAACAACCACCAAGGAGACATCCATGCACTCGCTCCGCCGCCGCCAGGTCGTCCAACTCGCCGGTGCCGCGCTGGCCGCGCCTGCGCTGACCGCCCGCGCCCAAGCCTTCCCGGCCAAGCCCATCAAGCTCGTCATCGCCTTCCCGGCGGGCGGGCCGACCGACATCACCATGCGGTCGCTGGCCGAAAACGCCTCCAAAATCCTGGGGCAGCCCGTCGTGGTCGAAAACAAGCCCGGTGCCGGTGGCTCGCTGCCTGCGCAGGGCCTGCAGACCGTGCCGGCGGATGGTTACACGCTGGCGCAGATCCCGCTGGGCGTCTTCCGCCTGCCGTATACCACCAAGCTCACCTGGGACCCGATCAAGGACATCAGCTACGTGCTGAACGTCACGGGCTATGCGTTCGGCATGGTCGCGCCGGCCGACGGGCCCATCAAGAACTGGGCGGACTTTGTTGCCTACGCCAAGGCGAACCCCGGCAAGCTCACCTACGGCTCCACCGGCGTGCTGACCAGCCCGCACCTGACGACCGAGCTCATCGCGCAGAAGCTGGGCATCCAGCTCAACCACATCCCCTACAAGGGCAACGCCGACCTGAACCAGGCGCTGCTGGGCGGGCACGTGATGTCGGCATCCGACTCCACGGGCTGGGCGCCGCTGGTCGAGTCCGGCAAGCTGCGCGTGCTGAATGTCTGGGGTGACAAGCGCCTGCCCAAGTTCCCCGACGCGCCCACGCTGAAAGAGCTGGGCCTGGACATCGTGCAGAACTCGCCGTTCGGCATCGGCGCGCCGCGCGGCACGCCGCCGGACGTGGTGGCCAGACTGCACGACGCCTTCAAGAAGGCGATGGAGGAGCCCAGCTACGTGGCCGCGCTCGCGCGCTACGACATGCTGCCCATGTACATGAGCAGCGCCGCGTACACCAAATTTGCGCAGGACACCTTCGCAACCGAAAAGGCGCTGGTCGAGAAGCTGGGCCTGGTCAAGCCGTCCTGATCACCGCCTGTCGGTCAGCAGGCGGCCCGGGCGCACGGGCCGCTTCGTGCCCAGCGACAGCAGCGCCGCGGACTGCGGCACGCCGGCCGCGACCGACTGCGGCGCCGCGGTGCTGGCCGTGCAGGCCCCGATGTCCATGTGCCGCAGCGCGATGCCCAGCAAGCCCTCCGCCGGGTTGCCGAGCGCCGCCGAGAAGTCGTCGGCACCGGGACAGGTGGGCGCGAAGCCGGTCGAGAAATCGCCGAACTCCTTGGCGTTAAAGCCCTGGAACTCGATGGGGAACAGCGACAGCCCGCAGTTGTCGCGGCGGCGAAAGCCGTAGGGCTTGCCGCATGTCGTGCCGCCCACGAGCACCACCTCCACGTCGATGCCGCGCAGGCTGTTGATGACCGATTCACTGGCCGAACAGGTGTCGCCCGTGGCCAGGATGTAGACGCGCGCCAGTGACAGGCGCGGCAGCGCCGTGCCGGCGGGGTAGGTGGGTTCGGCCACCTCGGTGCGCGGGCCGAACCGCCACACCGCATCGGCCGGGTCGACGCTGAGCTTGCGGTTGAACGCCAGCCGCTCGAACACGCGGCCGTCGTTGCCCGGGCCCGTGACCATGGACGCCAGCGCCTGCGCGACATAGAGGTAGCCGCCCGGGTTGTAGCGCATGTCCAGCACCAGCTCCTGCACCTGGGCCGCGGCCAGGGTGCCGATCGCGGTGATCAGCTTGTCCTGCGCGCCGCTGGAAAAGCCGTCGAACTGCAGATAGCCGACGCGGCGGCCCTGGCCGCTGGTCAGCACCCGGGTTTGGGGCAGCGGGTCCTCCTGCACGGCGGCCGCGGTGAGCTGCACCGTGCGCACGGCCGCGCCCGGTGCGTCGCGGTAGGTGAAGGTCACCATTGCACCGGCGACGTTGGGGTACCAGCCCTCGTGCGTGGCGGCCACGATCGCCTCCAGCACGCCGCCGCGCGCCAGGCCCGCGCGCGCGGCGGGTGAATTGGCGTCAACCTTGGCCACGCGCTGGCGGCCCGCGCCGTCGGCCTGCCACTGCACGCCAAAGCCCTGGCCGGCGCCGGTGGAAATGGTGTCGGCGTCGGCGCCGCGCACGATGAAGCTGAAACGGTCCTTGGGCAGGCCGTGGACGTCCGGCGTGGTGACCAGCAGGTTGTAGAAGTAGCCGGCCACGGTCCAGGGCAGGGCGTCGGTGGCGGGTATTTCATCGGTCCAGAGATAGACCTCGTCCAGGTAAGAGCGCACGAACCGCTTTTCGGTGTCCATGTCGCAGATGTCCGCGTAGGCCGACGAAGGCCGGTCGGCCGTCAGCACGGTCTTGCCCGCGCCGGGGTTGCAGACCTCGTAACTGCCCAGGCAGGTGCCGGCGCTGCCGCCGCCCCCGCCGCAACCTGCCAGCAAAGCCAGCGCCGCCGTTGCAGTCGTCACCGCCACGCCGCGCGCCGCCCGGCGCACGCCCGTACCTGTCCATCGCATGTTCTTTCCCCCCTGATCTGGTCGCCGCCCATGGTGGCGGCGCCGCGCATCTTAGCGTGCGCCCGGGGCGCCTTCAGCCCGCGCTGCCCAGTGCCAGCCCCGCATGCTCGCGCAGCGGGTGGAAGTGGATCTTGGGGAAGCGCTCCTGAGCCAGCCGCACGTCATACGGCGACGTGCACAGGAACGCCAGCGCGTCGGCCGCGTCGTGCGCCATGCGCAGCGGGTACGCGTCGGTGAACGCGCGCAGTTCGGCCGGCGTGTCGGCCGTGATCCAGCGCGCGCCGGTGTACTGGCAGCCTTCGAGCCGGATGTCGGCGTCGTACTCGGCCTTCAGCCGGTGCTGCACCACTTCAAACTGCAGCTGGCCCACGGCGCCCAGCAGCATCGCGCCGCCCGCGTCGGGCTTGAAGACCTGGATCGCGCCTTCTTCGCCCAGCTGGGCCAGGCCCTGCTGCAGCTGCTTGGTGCGCAGCGGGTTCTTCAGGATCACGGTCATGAACAGCTCGGGCGCAAAGAACGGCAGCCCGGTGAACTGCAGGTTTGCGCCGTCGGTGATGGTGTCGCCCAGCTGCACGCCGCCATGCGTGGTAAAGCCGATGATGTCGCCGGCATAGGCCTCGTCCACGGCCTCGCGCCGCTGGCTCATGAAGGTCACGACCGACGTGGGCCGCAGCTCCTTGGCCGTGCGCTGCACCTTGAGCTTCATGCCCGGCGTGTACTTGCCCGACGCCATGCGCACGAAGGCGATGCGGTCGCGGTGGTTGGCGTCCATGTTGGCCTGCACCTTGAACACCACGCCGGCGAAGTTCGGGTCCTCGGGCTGGATCTCTTTGGTGACGGGCTGGCGGTTGACCTGCGTGCTGCTGGTGCGCGGGCGCGGCGACGGCGCCAGGTCCACCAGTGCGTCCAGCACCTCCATCACGCCGAAGTTGTTGACGCCGGAGCCGAAGAACACCGGCGTCTGCTTGCCCGCCAGGAACGCTTCGTGGTTCCACTCGGGCGATGCGCCGACGGCGAGTTCCATGCTCTCGATCGCGGCGTCGTACTCGCTGCCGAAGCGCGCGCGCAGCGTGCCGGCGTCGGCCAACGGGATGGATTCAAAGTCCTGCGGGCGGCGTTCGCTGCCCGACTCGAACACCGTCATGGCCTGCGTGCGCAGGTTCATGATGCCGCCGAACAGCTTGCCCTTGCCCACGGGCCAGGTCATGGGCACGCAGGGCATGCCCAGCTCGCGCTCGACCTCGTCCAGGATGTCCAGCGGCTCGCGGACCTCGCGGTCCATCTTGTTGACGAAGGTGATGATGGGCGTGTCGCGCTGGCGGCAGACCTCGATGAGGCGGCGGGTCTGCGCCTCCACGCCGTTGGCCGCATCGATCACCATCAGCGCCGAGTCCACGGCCGTGAGCACGCGGTACGTGTCTTCACTGAAGTCCTTGTGGCCGGGCGTGTCCAGCAGGTTGATCACGTGGTCGCGGTAGGCCATCTGCATGACCGACGACGCGACGGAAATGCCGCGCTGCTTTTCGATCTCCATCCAGTCGGACGTGGCGTGGCGCGACGCCTTGCGCCCCTTGACCGCGCCCGCGATCTGGATCGCGCCCGAGAACAGCAGCAGCTTTTCGGTCAGCGTGGTCTTGCCCGCGTCGGGGTGGGAGATGATGGCAAAGGTGCGGCGGCGCCGGGTTTCGGATGCGAAGGACACGGGGGAATCTCGGTAGGGTGCAGGGCCCGGTGGCGGGCGCGGGGGACCGTGGATTTTACGTGGGCGCTGGCACGGATGCTGCATCATGGCGGCCCTGCCCGTCCTCTTCCTGCAGTACTGGAGTTCCATGACCCGCACCCGCCGATCCACCCTGCGCGCCCTGGGCGCCGCCTTCGCCGTGCTTGCCGCCCTGGGCGCCGCCCAGGCCCAGTCCGGCCAGCCCATTCGCCTGCTGGTCGGCTTTCCCGCCGGCGGCGGCACCGACGTGATCGCGCGCACGCTGGCCGACAAGCTCAAGGACCAGTTGGGCCAGCCCGTGGTGGTCGAGAACCGCGCGGGCGCCGGCGGCCAGATTGCCGCGCAGGCGCTCAAGGCCGCGCCGGCCGACGGGCACACGCTTTTCCTCACGCATGACCATTCCGTGTCCATCCTGCCGCTGACCATGAAGAACCCCGGCTTCGACCCGGCGAAGGACTTCGTGGCCGTCGCCGGGTTTGCCACCTTCGTCAACGCGCTGGCCGTCTCGGGCGGCACACCCGCCAAGTCGGTGGATGAGTACGTCGCCTGGGTCAAGGGCCAGCGCGGCGGCAAGGACACCGTGGGCGTGCCGGCCCCGGCGTCCACGCCGGAATTCCTGGTCAAGCTGATCGGCCAGAAGTACGCGCTGGACCTGCAGGCCGCGCCCTACCGCGGCAGCGCGCCCATGATCGGCGACATGCTGGGCAACCAGATCGCCGCGGGCGTGGGCTCGGTGCCGGATTTCATCGAAAACCACAAGGCCGGCAAGATCCGCGTCGTGGCCGTGCTGGGCGCCAGCCGCCAGCCCGTGCTGCCCGACGTGCCCAGCTTTGCCGAGCTGGGGTTGGCCGGCTTCGAGGACGTGCCCTACTACGGCCTGTTCGCCCCGGCCGGCACGCCGCAAGCCGCGATCGATCGTTTCTCGGACGTGCTGGCCAAGGTGGTGGCCATGCCCGAAGTGCGCGACCGCCTGACCGGCATGGGCCTGGCGGTGGGCTTCATGCCGCAGCAGCAGCTGGCCGCGCGCGAGAAGGCGTACACGGCGACCTGGGCCAGGATCGTCAAGGCCAGCGGTTTCGTGCCGCAGTAAGCCGATGCCCTTAAGCCGATGACTTACGGCGCCGTGCCGGGCGGCGCCTATAATTGCGGCTTCCGAGGAGCGTTGCAGCACCACCGCGGTGCGAGGCTCGGAGTCATCCGCAACGACGCTCACCCACTGTGATCTGTGAGGTGAGTTTTCCCCCTCCCCAGTTCGCCAGTGGTTTATTCAAAACCTGCTTTTGGAGCAAACCATGAACGCACCGCTGAAAAACCCCGTGCATGCCGACTGCGCGATCGCCGACATCGGCCTGGCCGAATGGGGCCGCAAGGAAATCCGCGTCGCCGAGACCGAGATGCCCGGCCTGATGGCCATCCGCGAGGAATTCGCCAAGACCCAGCCGCTGAAGGGCGCGCGCATCACCGGCTCGCTGCACATGACCATCCAGACGGCTGTGCTGATCGAGACGCTGCAGGCCCTGGGCGCCACCGTGCGCTGGGCGTCGTGCAACATTTTCTCGACCCAGGACCACGCCGCCGCCGCCATCGCCGCCGGCGGCACGCCGGTGTTCGCGATAAAGGGCGAGACCCTGGTCGACTACTGGGACTACACCCACCGCATCTTCGACTTCGGCGCCAAGGGCACCGAGGGCGAAGGCCCCAACATGATCCTGGACGACGGCGGCGACGCCACGCTGCTGATGCACCTGGGCCAGAAGGCCGAGAAGGACGCGTCGCTGGTGGCTGGTGATGGCGGCAGCGAGGAAGAGCGCATCCTGTTCGCGTCCATCCGCAAGAAGCTGGCCGAAGACCCGACCTGGTACTCGCGCAAGTCCGCCCAGATCATCGGCGTGACCGAAGAGACCACGACCGGCGTGCACCGCCTGAACGAAATGTCCGCCAAGGGCACGCTGCTGTTCCGCGCGATCAATGTGAACGACTCGGTCACCAAGAGCAAGTTCGACAACCTGTACGGCTGCCGCGAGTCGCTGGTGGACGGCATCAAGCGCGCCACCGACGTCATGATCGCCGGCAAGGTCGCCGTCGTGGCCGGCTACGGCGACGTGGGCAAGGGCTCGGCCCAGGCGCTGCGCGCGCTGAGCGCCCAGGTCTGGGTGACCGAGATCGACCCCATCAACGCGCTGCAGGCCTGCATGGAAGGCTACCGTGTCGTCACCATGGACTGGGCTGCCGAAAAGGCCGACATTTTCGTGACGACCACGGGCAACAAGGACGTGATCACGCACGAGCACATGAAGGCCATGAAGGACCAGGCCATCGTCTGCAACATCGGCCACTTCGACAACGAGATCGAAGTCGCGTCGCTCGAAAAATACCAGTGGGAGGAGATCAAGCCCCAGGTCGACCATGTGATCTTCCCGGATGGCAAGCGCATCATCCTGCTGGCCAAGGGCCGCCTGGTGAACCTGGGTTGCGGCACGGGCCACCCCAGCTACGTGATGTCGTCGTCGTTCGCCAACCAGACGATCGCGCAGGTGGAGCTGTTCACCAAGCCCAATGACTACCAGCCTGGCAAGGTCTACGTGCTGCCCAAGCACCTGGACGAAAAGGTCGCGCGCCTGCAGCTGTCCAAGCTGAACGCGCAGCTGACAGTGCTGACGGACGCGCAGGCCGCGTACATCGGCGTCAATAAAAACGGCCCGTACAAGCCCGACACCTACAGGTACTAAGGCCAGGCATGCGCGCGGACCAGTGGCTGGTGGCGCGCGGCCTGGCGGCGTCGCGCTCGCAGGCGCAGCGGCTGATCGAGGCCGGTGCGCGCTGGCAGGCGCCGGGCGGCTGGCGCGTGCTTGCCAAGTCCGACGATCTGCCATCTGACGCGACGGTGGAGTTGCTGGACGCGGCCGAGGCACGCTACGTCTCGCGCGGCGGGCTCAAGCTGGAAGGCGCCCTGCGCGACAGTGGCGTGGACCCCGCGGGCCTGCGCTGTCTGGACGTGGGGCAGAGCACCGGCGGGTTCACCGACTGCCTTCTGCAGCATGGCGCGGCGAGCGTGGTGGGCGTGGACGTGGGCCACGGCCAGCTGCACGAGCGCCTCCGCGGCGACGCGCGCGTGACGGCGATCGAAGGCGTGAATGCCCGTGAGTTGACCGAGGCGCAAGCGGGCCGCGACTTTGCGCTGGTGGTGGGCGACCTGTCGTTCATCTCGCAGACGCTGGTGCTGCCAGCCGTGGTGCCGCTGATGGCAGCGGGCGCTGCGCTGCTGATGCTGGTCAAGCCGCAGTTCGAGCTGCAGCCCGGCCAGGTCGGCAAGGGCGGCATTGTCAAGGACGCTGCGCTGTACCCCCAGGTGGAGCAGCGCATCCGCGATGCCTGCACGGCGCTGGGATTGCAGGTGAAGTGCTGGCTGGACAGCCCGATCAGCGGCGGCGACGGCAACCGCGAATTTTTTGTGTACGCAACGAAACCATAAGGAGGAAGGCGATGGATCTTCCAATCAGCCTGGAGTTTTTTCCGACCAAGACGCCTGAGGGCGCCGAGAAGCTGCGCGCCGCGCGCCAGCAGCTGTATGCGCTCAAGCCCGAGTTCTGTTCGGTCACGTTTGGCGCGGGCGGCTCCACGCAGGACGGCACGCTGCAGGCGGTGACCGAGATCATGGCCGAGGGCGTACCGGCCGCCCCGCACCTGAGCTGCATCGGCCAGACCAAAGACAGCATCCGCGAACGGTTGTCGGCCTATGCCCGGGCCGGCATCCAGCGCATCGTCGCGCTGCGCGGCGACCTGCCCAGCGGCTACGGCATGGGTGGCGAGTTCCGCTATGCGAGCGACCTGGTGGCGTTCATCCGCGCCGAGACCGGCGACCATTTCCACATCGAAGTGGCGGCCTACCCCGAAACACATCCGCAGGCCAAGTCGCCGATGGCCGACCTGGACGCTTTCGCCGCCAAGGTCAAGGCGGGGGCCGACTCGGGCATCACGCAGTACTTCTTCAACAGCGACGCGTATTTCCGCTACGTGGACGACCTGCTGAAGGTCGGCGTGGAGGTGCCCGTGGTGCCGGGCATCATGCCGATCACCAGCTCCACGCAGCTCATGCGCTTTTCAGACGCGTGCGGCGCCGAGATCCCGCGCTGGATCCGCATGCGGCTGCAGGCCTTCGGCGACGACACGGCCAGCATCAAGGCATTCGGCCTGGACGTGGTGACCGACCTGTGCGACCAGCTTCGCCACGCGGGCGTGCCGGGCATCCACTTCTACACGATGAACCAGTCGGTGGCTACGCTGGAGATCTGCCGCCGGCTGGCAGGCTGACGCCGGGGCGGCGGCTGACCAGCCAGATCCCCGGCAGGATCAGCGCCGCGCCCACCGCGTGGTGCCAGCCCACGGGTTCGCCCAGGAACAGCCAGGCCATGGCCGCGCCGTACAGCGGCCCCAGGTACAGCTGTGACGACGCCCGCGCCACGCCCAGCTCGCGCTGCACGAACGAATAGCACCAGAACGCCGCCGCGCCGGGGCACACGCCCGCCAGCAGCATCAGTCCCAGGGCTTTGGGGCCCAGCGCCGGCTGCCCCGCCTGCAGCAGTTCCCACACCGTGAAGGGCAGCAGCACCACCAGCCCGCCGACGCTCACCGCGCACAGGTGGGCCGCGGCGCCCAGCGGCGTCGCCCAGCGCCGCTGCAGCACCGCAAAGCCGGCCCAGGCCGTGGTGGTGGCCACGATCCACAGGTCGCCCGGCACCCACTGCACGGCGCCAATGGCGGCCCACTGGCCCTTGATGATCACATGCACCACGCCCGCCAGCGCGATGGCTACGCCCAGCGACTGCAGCGCGCCGAAACGCTCGCGCAGCCAGATGACGGACGCCAGCGCGATCAGCACCGGCGACACTGAATAGATCAGCGCGATGTTGGTAGCCGTGGTGGTGCGCGCCGCTATGTAGACCCATGCGCCGCAGATCCACATGCCCAATGCGCCCAGCATGATGAAGCGCTGCCACTGCGCGCGCAGCACATCGCGGTGACGCCACAGCTCGGGCGCCGTAAAGGCGCCCAGCAGCAGCGCCGCCACCAGCCAGCGGCCGAAGGCCAGCGTGTGGGGCGCCACAACCCCCGGCGACCAGCGGGCCACCAGGTAGTTGACGCACCACAGCGCGGGGGTGATGAAGATCAGCGTATAGGCCAGGCGGTGGCGCGCGGTTTCGTGAGACATGGCGGGAAGTGTAGGTGCCGCGGTGCAAGGTTTGAGCAGCATCAAACCTGCGGCGCATGGGGCGCAGCGACTTTGCCCGCGATCAAGGCGCGCGCGCGGTCACTGCAGTGCAATGGGTCTGTGCGGGATGTCCGCGCAAAAGTAGATTCCAAGAGAACCCTGACCATGAAGAAACAAGCCATTGCCGCCGCGCTGCTGTGCGCATTTGCCACGGGCGCCGCCCTGTCCCAGACCCAGGCCAAGGCTGAAGGCCCCTGGATGGTGCGCGCCCGCGCCGTCCACCTGAACAGCGCCAACGGCGACACCACGCCGCTGGGCCTGAGCATCAACGACAAGTGGATTCCTGAAGTGGACGTGTCCTACTTCGTGACGCCCAACGTCGCGGTGGAACTGATCCTGACCGTACCGCAGAAACAGACGCTGTCCTCGCGGGGCACGGCCATCGGCACGCTCAAGCACCTGCCGCCCACGCTGACGGCGCAGTACCACTTCACCAACCTCAACGGCTTCAAGCCGTACCTGGGCGCCGGCGTGAACTACACGCGCTTTTCCAGCGTGAACCTGCCGGCCGGCGTGGACATCGACCGCGACAGCTTCGGCCTGGCGGTGCAGGCGGGCGTGGACATTCCGCTGTCCAAGGGCGTGTACCTGAACCTGGACCTGAAGAAGGTCTACATCCGCACGGACGTGTCTGCCGCCGGCGCCAAGCTGGGCACCTTCAAGGTCGACCCGGTGCTGTTCGGGGTGGGCGTGGGCTGGCGCTTCTGACGCCCCTCGCACGTTGACCTGTCAGCGCTCGTCGTAGCTCACGACGAGCTTTTCCGTCTGCGGCCGCGCCTGGCAGCTCAGCACGAAGCCCTGCTCCATCTCCCAGGGCTCCAGCGTGAAGTTGCGGTCCATGGTGACCGTGCCTTCCACCACCTTTGCGCGGCAGGTGCAGCACACGCCGCTGCGGCACGACCAGGGCAGGTCCAGCCCGGCGTCCAGCGCCACGTCCAGCACGTGTTCGCCGCGGCCCATGCGCATCACGTGGGGGCGGCCGTCCAGCATCACGGTCAGCTCCACCTCGCCGTCACGCTCGCGCGGGGCGGTGCTGGTGCGCGCGGCGCCCGGGTCCTGCGGGTGGGCGCTGGTGAAGCGTTCGGTGCGGATGCGGTCGGCGGGCACGCCGCCTTCGACCAGCGCGGCCTCGGTCGCCTCGATCATGCCTTCGGGCCCGCAGACAAAAACCTCGTCCATGCTGCGCGCGGGCAGCAGGGTGGCCATGAGTTCGCGCACCTTGGCCGCGTCGATGCGGCCTTCCAGCAGCGGCACTTCCTGCGCCTGGCGCGACAGGATGTGGATCAGCGTCAGGCGGCCGGGGTAGCGGTCCTTCAGGTCCTGCAGCGCCTCGTTGAACATCACGCTGGCCATGCGGCGGTTGCCATACACCAGGGTGAATTTGGCGTTCGGGTCCTCGGCCAGCGTGGTGGCCATGATGGACAGGATGGGCGTGATGCCCGAGCCTGATGCAAAGCCCACCCGGTGCAGTGCGCGGGGCCGCCTGACCGTGAAGCGGCCGTCTGGCGGCAGCACATCCAGCGTGTCGCCGGCCTTCAGCTGCGTGGCGGCCCAGTTGGAGAACGCGCCGCCGTTCACGGCGCGCACGCCTACTTCCAGTTCACCGGCCGACTGCAGCCGCTCGCGCGGGCAGCAGATGGAGTAACTGCGCCGCACGTCCTGCCCGCCGATCAGCGCACGCAGCGTCAGGAACTGTCCCGGCTCGAAACGGAATGCGTCGCGGTGCTCGGGCGGCACGGCCAGCGCGATGGCCACCGCGCCGTCGGATTCGGGCGACACGCGCGCGACGCGCAGGGCATGGAAGCGGGGGGCTACAGCGGCGTTCATCGTCGTTCAGTGGGGCTTGAAGTAGTCAAAGGGTTCCATGCAGTCCAGGCAGCGGTACAGCGCCTTGCAGGCCGTGGAGCCAAAGTGCGAGGTCTCGGTGGTGTTGTCCGAGCCGCATTGCGGGCAGGCGACGGTGACGGGCGCAAAGCGCTTGCGCAGATGCACGACGTTGCCGGTGGACGCGGCTTGCGTATCGCACGCATGCGGCGGTGCGATGCCGTATGCGCGCAGCTTGTCATGCGCGGCGGGCGTCATCCAGTCGGTGGTCCAGGCCGGTGCGAGCTGCGTCACCACTTGCGCGTCGATGCCGGCATGGGCCAGCGCGGCGCGCACGTCGTCCTCGATCTGCTGGATGGCGGGGCAGCCGTTGTAGGTGGGCGTGATGATCACCTCCAGCCCCTGCGCGCCGGTGCGTACGTCGCGCAGGATGCCCAGTTCGCGCAGCGTGACGACGGGGATCTCGGGGTCGGTCAGCATGGCGAGCGCTTCCCAGGCCTGCTCGATCGGGTCCGTTGCGAGCGCGGTGGCGGTCGGCATGGCGTTACCAGGTTGCAGCGGGATGCGCCCGCGCCAGACCCTGCATCTCGGCCAGCATGAAGCCCAGGTGCTCGGAGTGCACGCCGATCTTGCCCTGCGTCACGTAGCCCTTGCGTTGCGTGCCGTCCAGCGTGGCTTGGGCGATGGCTTCGTCGACCAGGGCCGTCCAGTCGTCACGCAGCGCGGCGGTTGCCACCCCGGTGCCGTCAGCCTGCGCGGCCTGTTCGGCGGGGCTTGTGACCCAGAACTCCTGCGTGCCGGGCAGCAGGTGGTCCAGCGCCGCCTGCGCGCGCCGGTGCGACTCGTCGGTGCCGTCGCCCAGGCGCACCAGCCAGTCGTGCGAATGGCGCAGGTGGTAGCGCACCTCTTTCAGTGAACGCGCGGCGATAGCGGCCAGTTGCGTGTCGGCGCACGACTGCAGCCGGTCCCAGACCAGCACCATCAACGCGCTGTACAGGAAGTTGCGCACGATGGTGGTGGCGTAGTCGCGCGGCGCGACGGCCGAGCCCGCCAGCGGGCCGTGGTGCGGCCACTCCAGCAGCGTGCAGTTGCGGAACTCGTGGGTGTCACGGAAATAGGCGAGCGTGTCCTCGGTGACCGCGCCGTGTGCGCGCGCGCCCCGCAGGTGGGCAAACCGCGCGGCTTCGCGTTCATCGCCGTTGATGCGTTCAGCCGCGTACTGGTACAGCAGCCGCGCCTGGCCGACCAGGTCCAGGCTCATATTGGCCAGCGCGATGTCTTCCTCCAGCACGGGGCCGTGGCCACACCATTCGGCGTTGCGCTGGCCCAGCACCAGCGCGTTGTCGGCCAGGTGCAGCAGGTAGTCAACCGGTGCGAGCGCAGCGGCGGCCATCACATGTGCCCCACTTCGTCGGGGATGGCGTAGAAGCTCGGGTGGCGGTAGACCTTGTCGCCCGCCGGATCGAAAAACTCTGCCTTGTCATTGGGCTCGCTGGCCGTGATGCTGGCCGATGGCACGACCCAGATGCTCACGCCTTCCTGGCGGCGCGTGTAGACGTCGCGCGCCATCTGCAGTGCATGCTGCGCGTCGCTGGCGTGCAGGCTGCCGCAGTGCTTGTGCTCGATGCCCTGCTTGCTGCGCACGAACACTTCCCACAGCGGCCATTCCTTCAGTGCGGGCGTGCTCATGCAGCCTCCTTCATCGTGCGTTGCGTTTGTTTGGCGGCGTGGGCCAGCGCGGCTTCGCGCACCCAGCGGCCTTCTTCGTGCGCCTGCACGCGGGTGGCCAGGCGCTCCTTGTTGCAGGGGCCGTCGCCGTTGACGGTGGCCCAGAACTCGTCCCAGTCGATGGCGCCATAGTCCCAGTGCTGGCGCGCCTCGTTCCATTTCAGGTCCGGGTCGGGCAGGGTAACGCCCAGCAATTTCGCCTGGGGCACGGTAGCGTCCACGAACTTCTGGCGCAGGTCGTCGTTGCTGATGCGCTTGATGCCCCAGCGCATGCCCTGCGCGCTGTTGGGGCTGTCGGCGTCGGGCGGGCCGAACATGGCCAGGCATTTCCACCACCAGCGGTTGACGGCGTCCTGCACCATGGCGCGCTGTTCGGTCGTGCCCTGCATCAGCACCATGAGCGACTCATACCCCTGGCGCTGGTGGAAGCTTTCTTCCTTGCAGATGCGGATCATGGCCCGCGCGTACGGCCCATACGAGCAGCGGCACAGCGGGATCTGGTTCATGATCGCCGCGCCGTCCACCAGCCAGCCGATCACGCCCACGTCGGCCCAGTTGAGCGTGGGGTAGTTGAAGATGGAGCTGTACTTGGCGCGGCCGCTGTGCAGCGCGTCCTGCATCTGGTCGCGGCTGGTGCCCAGCGTTTCGGCCGCGCTGTACAGGTACAGGCCGTGGCCGCCTTCGTCCTGCACCTTGGCCAGCAGGATGGCCTTGCGCTTGAGGCTGGGTGCGCGCGAAATCCAGTTGCCCTCGGGCAGCATGCCCACGATCTCGCTGTGCGCATGCTGGCTGATCTGGCGCACCAGCGTCTTGCGGTAGGCGTCGGGCATCCAGTCGCGCGGCTCGATCTTGCCGTCCGCATCGATCTTCTGGTCGAAATGCGCCTGCCGCGCCGCGTCGCCTGCGGGGGGCGGCACCGCTTTCAGCGTTGCCGCCTGCGCGTCCGGCAGATCCAGTGCCTGGGTGTACATGCGTGTCTCCTGGGCCGCAAAGCCGGGCCGTGGCGCAGTATAGCCAATTAACCGACCGATCGGTTGGTTAATTATTGTGCGCCGCAAAAAATGGTAATCCCCTTAAAGGTGCGCGCAACTGCCCGCATCCAGCAATGAACTTGCGTCATAAGTATTCAAAGCATTGCCAGGGCGGCTTGCTGCGGTGCGGCACAGGTTTTGCAAAACGTAGCCGGCTTCAAGCCGTACCTTCAATTGCAGGAGAAGAAATGAAAACAAATCTGATCGCCGCAGGCGTCCTCACGCTGCTGGCGGGCGCCGCCAGCGCGCAGAGTTCCGTGCAGCTCATGGGCACGACCGACATCTACGCCGGGGGCCTGCGCATGTCGGGAGACCCGGGGCGCCGCACGGTCGTCAACAGTGGCGGCATGACCACCTCGTGGTTTGGTGTCAAAGGAACCGAGGACCTGGGCGGCGGGCTGAAGGCCAACTTCGCCCTCACCACATTCATCCAGGTGGACACCGGCAACCAGGGCCGCTTTGCCAACGACCCGTACTTCTCGCGCGACGCCAACGTGAGCCTGCAGGGCGGCTTCGGCACGGTGATGCTGGGGCGAGGCCTGGCACCCAACTTCCTGCCCACCGTCATCTTCAACCCGTTCGGCGACTCGTTCACGTTCTCGCCGCTGGTGCTGCATGCCAACGTGCCCCTGTTCAACGGCACGGGCTGGACGGCCACCACGCCGTCCGACACGGGCTGGGCCAACCAGATCACCTACAGCACGCCGCGCTGGGGCGGCCTGTCGGCCAACTTCCACTACCAGTTCGGCGAAGTGCAGGGTTCCAACGGCCCGCACAACGCGGGCTTCAACGTGCTGTATTTCAATGGCCCTTTCGCCGCGACCATGTTCTATGAGCGCGACCAGATCAGCAACCCCGGCAGCCCGGCCCCGTTTGCCACGACTGACGTCAAGACCGACTGGATGGTCGGCACGTCGTATGACGCCGGCTTTGCCAAGGGCTTCCTGACCTATGGCCGCGCCAAGTCGGACAAGCTGGTGCCCGAAGCCAAGACCGTGTCACTGGGGGCTTCGATCCCCGCAGGCGCCACGGGCAAGGTGCTGGTGGGCGGCGCCAAAACGCGCGTGACGCCGGGCAACACGCGCACCACCTGGACGCTGGGCTACGACTACAACCTGTCCAAGCGCACCGACGTGTACACCATGCTCATGCGCGACAAGATCACGACCTTCGCCAGCGGCACAAGCTACGGCTTCGGCATCCGCCACAAGTTCTGATCAGCCTCCACTGTCCAGCCCGAACGCCGCATTGCGGTCCTGCCCCAGCAGTTCGACCATCTGGGGCAGAGCGGCTGCCAGCGCGGCCTTCAGTGTGTAAGGCGGGTTGATGATGAACATGCCGCTGGCCGGCAGGCCGGGACGGACCGTTTCGCCCGCGGCATTGGTGGTGATCTTGCTGGACTTGACCGTGAGCGTCGCGTGCAGCCAGGGCTTGCCGGACTTGGTGGCCAGTGTCTGCAGCTTGCGGGGCAGGTCGTGCGCCTCAGGGCGCGGGATCAGCGGGTACCAGATGGCGTAGGTGCCGGTCGCAAAACGCTTGATCGCGTCGGTGACCATGGCGGCGACCTTGGCGTAGTCGGTCTTGAGCTCGTAGCTCGGGTCGCACAGCACCAGCGCGCGGCGCGACGGCGGCGGCAGGAACTTGCGCGGCGCCTCGAAACCGTCCTCGCTCAGCACGGTAACCTGGCGCCCCGCTTCGAGCTGGGCAATGTTGCCTGCCAGCGCGCGGGCGTCGGTGGGGTGCAGCTCGAACACCTTGAGCTTGTCGTGGTCGCGCAGCAGCCGCTGCACGATGAAGGGCGAGCCGGGGTAGATCTTATGGCTTCCTTTTTTGTTGAAGGCCGCCACCGTGTCCAGATAGTCCTGCAGTGCCGGTGCCAGGCCGGTCGCCCCGGCCAGGCGGGCGATGCCCCCGCCGGATTCACCGCTGGTTTCGGCGTAGTCGCCGTCCAGCCGGTACAGCCCGGCCCCGGCGTGGGTGTCCAGCACCATTAGCGCCGCGTCCTTTTCGGTCAGGTAGCGCACCAGGGCGATCAGCGTGGTGTGCTTGAGCACGTCGGCGTGGTTGCCGGCGTGGAAGGCGTGGCGGTAACTGAACATAGGGGGCTGATGGTACCGCGCGGACATCCGCCAAAGCACCCGCCGATTGCGCTAACCCATTGATTTTTCGTATAATCGTCGGCTTCGCAGCGCATTTGTGGCCCCGCGGCGGAGGCTCCGGAAGGGGTAAATACCACCTAAGAGATTCCCAAAAGAGGAACACCGACCGTGGAAAAGGGCTCAAACAAGGGAACCCAAAGGTTTCCGCAAACCAACTCTTTAGAGAGAAAACTCATGACCCAGACGTTCAGCGCAAAACCCGCTGACGTGAAGCACGAGTGGTTTGTGATTGACGCGACCGACAAGGTCCTCGGACGAGTAGCCAGCGAAGTTGCTCTCCGTTTGCGCGGCAAACACAAGGCCATTTACACGCCTCACGTCGATACCGGTGACTTCATCGTCATCATCAACGCAGCCCAGCTCAAGGTGACGGGCACCAAGTCCCTGGACAAGGTGTACTACCGCCATTCCGGCTATCCCGGCGGCATCACGGCCACCAACTTCCGCGACCTGCAGGCCAAGCACCCCGGCCGCGCGCTGGAAAAGGCCGTCAAGGGCATGCTGCCCAAGGGCCCGCTTGGCTACGCCATGATCAAGAAACTCAAGGTGTATGGCGGCGCAGAGCACCCCCACACCGCCCAACAGCCCAAAGTGCTGGAACTGTAAGGAGCCTTGAGAATGATTGGTGAATGGAACAATGGCACCGGCCGTCGCAAATCCAGCGTCGCCCGCGTGTTTCTGAAAAAAGGCACCGGCAAGATCACGGTGAACGGCAAGGACATCCAGGCCTATTTCGGCCGCGAGACGTCCATCATGATTGCCCGCCAGCCCCTGCTGCTGACCAACCACGCTGAAACGTTCGACATCCAGGTCAACGTGCACGGCGGCGGTGAATCCGGCCAGGCCGGCGCCACCCGCCACGGCATCACCCGCGCCCTGATCGACTACGACGCGTCGCTCAAGCCGGCCCTGAGCCAGGCGGGCTTCGTGACCCGTGACGCCCGCGAAGTCGAGCGCAAGAAGGTCGGCCTGCACTCTGCTCGCCGCCGCAAGCAGTTCAGCAAGCGCTAATCGGCACCTGCTGCACCGGCGCTTACCGCCGCAACAAAGCCGCACAAGTAAAGCTTGCTGCGGCTTTGTTGTTTGTGGCACCCTTGCGCTCCCGTTTGCGCCCCTTCATCCTCCCATGCGTTTTCGCCTGCTCCGCCGCCGCCTGACCATCAGCGCACCGCGCATGGCCGTGCGCAGCGCCATGCCCTGGCCTTTCCGCTGGCTGGTCATGGCCATCGTGCTGGGTTTCTGCGCGGCCGTGGGCTTGTGGGCTTTCGAGTTTGGCAAGAACATTGCCGGCCTGGATTCCAGCGCCAAGCAGGAGCTGTCGCAGCTTCGATCCGAGGTCGTCCGCCTGCGCGAGGAACGCGACAAGGCCCAGTCGGTGGTCAACACGTCGGGCAGCCTGCTGACCGCCGAGCGGGCCGCACAGGAAAAGATGGCCACCCAGGTCCGCCAGCTGGAGGCAGACAACCGCGCGTTGCGCGACGACCTGGGGTTCTTTGAAAAGCTGATTCCTGCCGCCGGCCAGGAAGGCGTGTCCATCCGCGGCCTGCAGGCCGAGGTGGTGGGTGAGCGCCAGCTCAAATGGCAGGTGCTGGTGATCCAGCCGGTCAAGAACGCGCCGGAGTTCAAGGGCCAGATCGAGCTGACCTTCACAGGCGTTGAGAACGGCAAGCCCTGGACCATGACCCTGCCCGGTGGCCCGCAGGCGCTGCAGTTCCGCCAGTACCGCCGTGTCGAAGGCATTGTCGACTTGCCCCCTCAGGCCGTGGTAAAAAACGTCTCCGCCAGACTGGTGGAAGGCACGGCCACCCGCGCCATACAAAGCATCAAGCTCCAGGACAGTCGTTGAGAGGATCCCACACATGTTTGGCAAAAAGGCGCAACCGCCCATCAAGAGCCTGATCGCGCAAGGCAGCCGCATCGAAGGCAATTTCCAGTTCACCGACGGCCTGCGCGTGGATGGCGAGCTGATCGGCGACATCCGTGCCAATGGCGATGCGCCCAGCATCCTCGTCATCTCTGAAAGCGCCACGGTGGAAGGCGAGATCCACGCCGACCACGTGATCATCAACGGCACGGTACGTGGCCCGGTCCACACCCGCGAGCTGCTGGAACTGCAGCCCAAGGCACGTATCGAGGGCGACGTGTATTACAAGGCGCTCGAAATGCACCAGGGCGCAGTCATCGCGGGCCAGTTGCGGCCCACGGCCGCCATGGACGAAAAGCCCCTACTCAAACTGGCGGCAAACAACTTCTGACGGGAATTCCCGACAGAAAAGCAGTACTATTCCAAGCCGTCCCACCGGAGTCCCCCCATGAGCGCAGTAGCCGAAAACATCCAGTCCGAAATGCCCGCCCCGCTGGTCTTCACCGACAGCGCGGCCGCCAAGGTGGCTGACCTGATCGCCGAAGAGGGCAATCCCGACCTCAAACTGCGGGTGTTCGTGCAGGGCGGCGGCTGCTCCGGCTTCCAGTACGGCTTCACGTTCGACGAGATCACGAACGAAGACGACACGGTCATGACCAAGAACGGCGTGTCGCTGTTGATTGACGCCATGAGCTACCAGTACCTCGTGGGCGCCGAGATCGACTACAAGGAAGATCTGCAGGGCGCGCAGTTCGTCATCAAGAACCCCAATGCCACCACGACCTGCGGCTGCGGTTCGAGCTTCTCGACCTGATACCGCGCGGGTCCCTCACGCACAAGCCGCCGCAAGGCGGCTTTTTGTTGGGCGGGCTGCGGCTTACGCCGGGTAGATCGCGCCGAGCACGCGCGGCCCGGCAGCACCGGTGACCGGGGCGGTGTTGGTGGGCTCCCGGCGCATGCACATGCGGGCCAGCCAGGCAAAGGCAGCGGCTTCGACCTGCAGCGGCGGCAGGCCGCGCGCATCGGTGGATTGCACGTCGACGCCTGGCAGCAGCGCGCGCAGGCGGCCCATGAGGTGGTCATTGAGCGCACCGCCACCGCATACGAGCAGTTCGCGTGCTGCGGCGCCGTGGCGCAACAGGTCGGCGGCGCAGCTCCGGGCGGTCAGCTCGGCCAGTGTCGCCTGCACGTCGGCGGGCGTCAGCGCGCCATGGCGCGCGAGCGTCTCATCGAGCCAGGCCCGGTGGAACAGGTCGCGCCCCGTGCTTTTGGGTGGCTGTTGGGCAAAGTAGGGATGGGCCAGCCAGGTGGCCAGCAGCGGCGCATGGACGGCGCCGGTGGCAGCCCAGGCGCCGCCATCGTCAAAGGCGCGGCCCAGGTGCTGTTCGCACCAGCTGTCCATCAGCGCGTTGGCGGGGCCGCAGTCGAAGCCGGCAATGCGCCCGCCGGGCGACAGGACCGTGAGGTTCGCGATGCCGCCCAGGTTGAGCACGCCGACCGTCGCATGCGTGCGCGCGAACAGGAACTGGTGGAAGAACGGCGCCAGCGGCGCGCCCTGGCCCCCGGCCGCGACGTCGCGGCTGCGCAGGTCGGCCACGACGTCGATGGCGCACAGCTCGGCCAGCAGGGCGGGGTTGTTGAGCTGACAGGTGTAACCGGTGCCGCTGAACTCCTGCGGCCGGTGCCGCACGGTCTGTCCATGGGCACCGATGGCGCGGATGTCGGCGGGCTTCAGGCCGGTGGTGGCCAGCAGATCGGCCACCGTGGCGGCATAGGCCTGCACGAGTGTGTTGGCCGCCAGCGCGGCGCGGTGCAGTTCGTCGGGTCCGCTGCGGTTCAGGGCCAGCAGCTCGGCCCTGAACCCGGCGGCGAACGGTCGCGAGGCATGCGCCAGCACCCGCAGGGTCCCGTCTGCAAAGTCCGCCACAACCCCGTCCACGCCGTCCAGCGAGGTGCCGGACATCAGGCCGATGTAGCGTTCGCTCATGGACAGGGGCCGGCGGCGCGCGTGGGGGCGGCCCGCCGGATGTTCACTGCGCGCTGGCCTGCTGGATCGAGCCGGCCGCCGCCAGTTGGCCGCGCACGCCCAGCGCCAGCCGGTCAAAGGCCGGCCGCGCCGCGACCGAGACAGGCACCGATTCGCTCTGGCGGGCGATCGTCATGGGATCCTGGTGCTGGCCGTTGACGCGGAACTCGAAGTGCAGGTGCGGACCGGTGGCCCAGCCCGTGGAACCCACGGCGCCCACGGTCTGGCCCTGGCCGATGCTCTGGCCGCGTTTGACGAAGACGCGGCTCAGGTGGGCGTAGACGGTGACGTGGTTGTTGCGGTGTTTCACGAACACGACGTTGCCGAAGCCGTTCTGCACGCCGGCAAACTCCACCACGCCATCGCCCACGGTGCGCACCGGGGTCCCGGTGGGCGCGGCATAGTCCACGCCCAGATGGGCCCGCCATTTCTGCAGGATGGGGTGGAAGCGCATCTTGAAGCCGCTGGTCACGCGCGAGAACTCCATGGGCGAGGCCAGGTAGGCACGGCGCAGGCTCTGGCCGTCCAGCGTGTAGTAGCCGCCCTTGCTGCCGGGTTCCTGGAACCACATGGCCTGGTAGGTCTTGCCGTTGTTCACGAACTCGGCCGACAGCACGCGGCCCGTGCGCAGCGGCTCGCCATCGGCTTCCAGCGATTCGTAAACGACGCTGAAGCGGTCGCCACGGCGCAACGCGCGGTGAAAGTCGATGTCGCCCGAGAAAATCTCGGCCACCTGAACGGCCACGGCGTCGGGGATGCGCGACTCGTCGGTCGCGGCGAACAGCGACGACCGGATCGTGCCGCTGCCCATCCGGGCGGTGGCGGCGAGCGGCGCGGCTTCGAGCCGGGAGGCCAGGCCCTGGGGCGTCTTTTCGATGACCAGGCGCGTGAACTGGCCGTTGTCCTCGGGCGCCCAGCGGGCGGACAGGCGCAGCAGTTCGTTGGTGTCGCTGGCTTCGGCGGTGACCGTGCGGCCCGCGCGGCCCAGGACGCCGCTACGGAAGTTCGCGTCACCCCGCAGGAAGCCGGCGGCGGCCGGGTCGTTGATGCCCAGGCGCTGCAACAGGGCTTCGGGCGTATCGGTCGAGCGCGTGACTTCAGAGCGGAACAGCTTGAAGCTGTGGGCGTCCAGCTGGTCCACCTGCGCCTGCAGGGGCAGCGTGTCCACGGCCTCCAGCACCTGGCGTACGGGCAGGTCGGATGCGTCGGGCGCGAGATTCGCGACGGCGTAGGCACCGCCGCCGCCGCCCAGCAACAGGGCGGCCGCCAGCGCGGTGATGTGTTTCGGGTGATGCTGGATCGTGCGGGCCAGCCGCGACAGCAAAGCGTCGCCGGCGGCGGTCAAACCGTTGTTCAAAAGATGAGTCCCCAGAAAGATCCGTCTAAGTCCTGCACTGCGGCAGGATGGTTCCCTGCGTTACAAATCGCCAGAGTCCTACACGACGATTTGCAAAAACCGCGCCACTTTAAAATCCGGCGCAGTCGATTGGCTGGCAGTATAGCCAGCCTGCTTTCCGCGGCATCTGAAAAAACCCTTATGAATCAAGCTTCCGTTACAACTTTTCCGGTCACTGACCGTGTCCGTGAGGCGCTGGCCGTGTCGCTGCGTGGCTGCGAGGAGCTGATCCCCCAGGAAGACTGGCTCAAGAAGCTGGCCAAATCCGAGGCCACGGGCGTGCCGCTGCGCATCAAGCTGGGGCTGGACCCGACCGCGCCGGACATCCACCTGGGCCACACCGTGGTGCTGAACAAGATGCGCCAGCTGCAGGACCTGGGGCACACGGTGATCTTCCTGATCGGCGACTTCACCTCCATGATTGGCGACCCGTCGGGCCGCAACACCACCCGTCCGCCGCTGACGGCCGAGCAGATCAAGGCCAACGCCGAGACCTACCGTGCCCAGGCCGACAAGATCCTGGACCCGCAGAAGACCGAGCTGCGCTACAACAGCGAATGGAGCGACCCGCTGGGCGCGCGCGGCATGATCCAGCTCGCGGCCCGCTATACGGTGGCGCGCATGATGGAGCGCAACGATTTCCACCAGCGCTTCACAGCCGGCACGTCGATCTCGATCCACGAGTTCCTGTACCCGCTGATGCAGGGCTACGACAGCGTGGCGCTCAAGAGCGACCTGGAGCTGGGCGGCACCGACCAGAAATTCAACCTGCTCATGGGCCGCCACCTGCAGCAGGAATACGGCCAGGAGCCGCAGTGCATCCTGACCATGCCGCTGCTGGAGGGCCTGGACGGCGTGGACAAGATGTCCAAGTCCAAGAACAACTACATCGGTGTGACCGAGGACGCCAACAGCATGTTCGCCAAGGTGCTGTCCATCAGCGACACGCTGATGTGGCGCTGGTACACGCTGCTGTCCTTCCGCAGTGAGGCCGAGATCGCCGCGCTGAAAAAGGAAGTGGAAGGCGGCCGCAATCCCAAGGATGCCAAGGTCATGCTGGCCCGGGAAATCACGGCGCGCTTTCACAACGCGGCCGCGGCCGACGCCGCCGAGCAGGACTTCATCAACCGCAGCAAGGGCGGCGTGCCCGACGACATTCCCGACGTGTCGCTGTCCGGCGCGCCGCTGGGCATTGCCGCGCTGCTCAAGGCCGCGGGCCTTGCGCCGTCCACGAGCGAAGCCAGCCGCCTGATTGACGGCGGCGGCGTGCGCGTGGACTCTGCCGTGGTCAGCGACAAGGGCCTGAAGCTCGCCGCCGGCACCTATGTCGTGCAGGTCGGCAAGCGCAAGTTCGCGCGCGTGACGCTCACCTGATGAAATTGCCCCTGGGGCCGACGACGGTGATTTCGACGAAGTTGGAGCCGTGCCGCTTGTCTGGTCCGAACTCCATCACGTAGCCCCCCAGGTCCAGCCGCGCCAGTTTCTCCATGGACTCGCGCACCGATTCGGGCGTGGGGTTCTTGCCCGCGCCGCGCAAGCCCGCTGCCATGACCTGCATGTTGATGTAGCCCAGGTAGTGGTCATAGTCCACTTCCTTGCCGGCCCTGGCCATCGCGGCATTGAACTCCTTGGCCAGCGGCGTCGTGGCGCGCCAGGGGTAGGGCGTAGCGCGCGACACGGCCAGGCCGCGCGCGTCGTCGCCCAGCGCCTTGAGGATGGCCGAGCCCACAGACAGCGACAGCGTGTAGACGGGGATGGACGCGTAGACCCGGTTGGCCTTGATGTAGCCCACGACGGCAGGCCCGGCCACGAGCATGACGACCGCCTGGGCCTTCATGCCGGCCACGGCTTGGGCGGCGGGCACGGCGTCGGCGCCGCTGGCCTGCAGCGCGCGGCTGCCGGCCAGCGTGGCGCCTTCGGCGGCGATGATCTTCTCGGCCATGGGCATGAGCAGCTTGCCGAACTCGTTGTCCTGGTAGACGACCGCGATGCGCCGGGCCTGCACCGCGACCAGGTTGCGGACGATGCGCACGAGTTCGTCGTCGTAGCCGGCCTGGGTCGTGAAGAAGTACGGATTGGGTTGCGCACGCAGCGCCGGGCTGCCGCTATATGCCGCGATCAGGGGCACGCGCTTGTCGGCGACGTACGGCAGCACGGCCAGTGTCTGACCCGTACCCACGGTGCCGAACAGGGCCAGCGCGCCGCGCTGCTCGACCAGCGTGCGCGCATTGTCCAGCGTGCGCCTGGCGTCGAAGGCGTCGTCCAGCACGTCCAGCCGTACGCGCCGCCCGCCGATGCCGCCCTTGCGGTTGATCTCGTCGATCGCCAGTTGCTGGCCTGCCAGCACATTGGCCATGGGGTTGGCCATCATGCCGCTCAGCGGCGCGCTCTGGCCCACCAGCAGCTCGCCCCGGGGCGGGACGCTGGCGCGCGCTGCGAGCGCGGCGGCGGCCAGCGCGCCGATCGCGGCGCGGCGTGTGATGGCGTCAGGATTCAGGGAATTCATGGGCGTCTCCTCGCAGGTTTCGGGTGGCGTCACTGTGCCGGGCGCATCGCGCGCGGTCTGGCGTGAAATTGCGCGGCCCCCCCGCGCTTGGCGGAATCTTGCGCGGCCCGCCTCAGGCAAACCCTGTGGTGCGCTGTCGCCTGGGCTACTCGGGGGTCTGTGACCGTGCCGGTGCCGGTACGCTGTCGTTCTGGCCCAGGCCGCGCTGCCACTGGCGCGGGGTCTGACCTGTGTGGCGGCGAAACTGTGCGGCGAAATGGCTCTGGCTGCTGAAGCCGCAGGCCTGCGCGATGTCCAACATACTCGGGCCGCCCCCCGCCGCCAGGCGCGCAGACCACAGCAGCCGGCAGGCCAGCTCCATGCGCCGGCCCACGATGTACTGGTGGGGTGTGGCGCCGGTGGCCTCGCGGAACACGCGGCAGAAGTGAAACAGGCTCATGCCGGCCACCGCGGCCAGGTCCTCGAGCCGCAGGGCACTGCCCAGGTGTGCGTCGATGTGCGCACGGGCCTTGTCCAGCCCGCCCGGTGCGGGCCCGGCGGCATGGTCCTGCTCGCGCAGCAGCAGTCGCGTCACCAGCGCCATGGCCAGCCGCTCGGTGGCGCGCGGGCCGTCGGGGTGGCCTTCGCGCAGGTCTGCGTACAGCGCCTGCGACAGCAGGCGCAGTACCTCGTCACCTGGCACGACCTGGTGGCGCAGTCGGGCGCGTTCGGGCGGCAGTCCCAGCGCGATCGCGCTATCGGCCAGCAGCGCGGCCGAGATGCGGAACGTCGCCAGCCGGGCCGGCTTCAGCGCTCGCCCCGCCGGCCGCGGCGTGGCCGTGCTGTGCGCGACGCAGGTGTCCGGCGGAATGATCATGAGCGCGTGATGGCGCATGGCAAAGGTGGCGTGCGTGCCGGGCCCCGATGCGTCGAACGAATACGACGGCCCGACGTTGAAGCTCACGCGCAGGAACGGTTCGGGCTCGATTTCGTACGCCGGTCCGGGGATCAGCGCCAGCGACAGGCTCACGTGGCGCGAGGCCGACGGCAGCACTTCGCGGTGGATGGAGGAGCGGGCCGCGCCCGGTGCACGGCCCGCTGCGTTGGCAGGCATTCGCAGATGCTAGGCAGCGCCTGCGTGCCGCGAGCCTGTTGTTTTCCCTAGTCGCGTCGCGCGGGCGACCGCGGGGCCGGGCTGCGCACTTCAGCGCGCGCCCGCGGCCTCCAGCATCTGCGCCATCGCGGCGTAGCCTCGCGTGCGCGCGAGCTGCAGTGGGGTCGCGCCATGGCGGTCGGTCAGTTGCAGGTTTGCACGGGCATCGATCAGCGCCTTGAGCGTCGCCTGGTGGCGCGCGCCGCCGTTGCCCAGCACGATGGACTCGATCACGGCCGTCCAGTGAAGGTTGTTCACATGGTCCAGCGGCGCGCCGGCGGCGATGAGCTGGCGCACCACACCATCGTGGCCCAGGTGCGCCGCGGCGATCAGCGCCGTGCCGTCGTAGCGGCTGGTGACCTGCCGGGCACTCGCGCCCAGCGACAGCAGGGTGCGCAGCGTCTCCTCGTCATCGGCCACCGACGCGATGGTGACAGCGTCATAACGGTCGTTGTCCAGCAGGTCGATGCCTGCGCCGGCTTTTACCAGCGCGCGGATCGCCTCGCGTTGCCGGGCGAACGTGGCCACGTGCAGCGGCGTGCGGCCGTTGCCGTCGCGGGCGTTCAGGTCGGTGCGGGCCGCCGCGAGCCTGTCGATCTGTGTGACATCACCCTTGTGGGCGGCGGCATGCAGGCCTGTGTAGCGAGCGGCCTCGGCAGGCGTCGGGCCCACCTGGGCCGACGCAGTCTGGAACCAACCCGCCGAGAGCGCGCAGGCCAGTGCGGTGGCGAACAACGCGTGTTGTTTCATTTCAGCAGATCCTTCACCTTGTCCAGCGCCACCATTGCGCATTGTTCGTCCAGGTGGCCGCCGGGCGCGCCGCCCACACCTACCGCGCCGATCACTTCCGTGCCCACCTTCACGGGCACGCCGCCGCCCAGCAGCAGGTAGCCAGGAATGTTCACCAGGTTGGCCGCCGCCGGGTTCTTCTGGGCGCCTTCCATCATGGCCAGCGTCGTGTTTTTGGCGGACGCCGAGGTGTAGGCCTTTTGCAGGCTGGCGGCCAGGGTGTGCGGGCCGGCGTTGTCGGCCCGCTGCACCGCGCGCACGGTGCCGGCGCGGTCCACCACGGTGGCGGTCACGGCGTAGCCGCCGGCCGTGCAGGCCGCGACGGTGGCGCCCGCGATCTGGTTGGCCAGCTCCAGCGACATGTTGCGTTCGGTTCGCACGGCCTGGGCCTGGGCGGCCGTGGCGGCGATGAGGGACAGGGCGAATGTGAAAGCGATTTTGCGCATGGGGTTCTCCGGGGTTCGCGGTTCGATCAACCGTGAGGAGAACTGTAGGAATTGCGGCGCTTCGCGGCCATTCGTGGCGCTACGCGCGCGGCTCCGTAAAACTACGCAGCGCCCTCGACCAGCGCCGCGTAGCCGCGGATCAGATGGGCCAGCGACTCGGCCTGCAGCTTGGCGAACAGGTTGGCGCGGTGCGTCTCCACCGTGCGCGGTGACAGCGCCAGCGCGCGCCCGATCTCCTTGTTGGTCAGGCCCGCCACGATCAGGCCCAGCACCTCGCGCTCGCGCGCCGAAAGCTGGGCAAAGCGCTCGCGCGCCGCCCGGTCGGCCTGGTGGCGCTCGCGTGACTTCACATGCTGGCGCACGGCGTTCTGCAATGCCTCCAGCAGGGCTTCGTCGTTAACGGGCTTTTCCAGGAACTCCGCAGCGCCGGCCTTGAACGCACGGCGGCACATCTCGACCGTGCCATGGCCCGTCAGCATGATGACGGGCTGGTCCACGCCCTGCGCGATGAGCTGTTCCAGCACGGCCAGCCCGCTGATGCCCGGCATGCGCACGTCCAGCACGATCGCGCCCACGGCCTGCCGGTCAAAGCCGTCCATGAACGCCTGCGGGTCCGCCCAGTCCTGCACCCGCAGTCCCACCGTTCCGATCAGCAGCGCCAGGCTGGACCGCACGGCGTCGTCGTCGTCGATCAGGTGGATCAAGGGGGACAGGCTGTTCATTCGGGCGCCAAAGGAAGTTGCAGGGTGAAGGCAGCGCCCCCGCCGGCGCGGGCGGCGGCCTGAAGCCGGCCCCCCATGCGTTGAACCAGCGTTTCGCACAGGTTCAGGCCCAGTCCCAGGCCGCCTTCGCGCGTGCTGAAAAACGGCTCGAACACGCGTGGCACCAGCTCGGGTGCAATGCCCGGCCCCGTGTCAGCCACGGACAGCAGCCCCTGGCCGGCGTCGCGCCACAGCGTCAGCAGCACCTGCCGCTGGCCCGCGGGCGTTTGCTCCAGCGCCTGCAGCGCGTTCATGAGCAGGTTGTGGATGACCTGCTCCACCCCCACAGGATCAGCCAGCACGCATATGGAGCCGTCACGCGATTCGACCCGGGCGGTCACGCCCTGGCGGCGCAACTGCGGCTCCAGCAGATGCAGGGCGGCGGCCACCGTGTCCTGCAGCGCCACCGGCTGCAGGCTGGCGGCGGGATCGGGTCGTTCCACGGCCCGGCGCAGGCGGCCCACGACATCGGCGGCGCGGCGGGCCTGCTGCGCGGCCTGGTCCATGGCGCGGCGGGCGGTGTCAAGGTCGGGCGGCTCGTCGGCCAGCAGCCGGCCGGCCGCCTGTGTGCTGGCCAGCAGCGCCGTCAGCGGCTGATTCAACTCATGCGCCATGCCGGCTGCCAGCTCGCCCAGCGTGTTCAGGCGCGCCACCTGACCCAGGCGCAGCAGTTCCTCGGCGCGGTGGCGCGCCTGGCGCTGGCGCAGCAGCGATTGGGCGCCGCCCAGCGTGGCTGCCACCGCCAGCATCCAGGCCAGCATCCATCCCCAGGGCAGTTCAGCCCAGCCCACCTGGCGCACGGCCACTACGTCAAAGGGCTGGCTGTCCGACGCCAGGTGCTTGTGGAAATCAAAACGCCAGCCGCCGTCCGCGAGCCGGCCCGGCTGCACGACAAAGCTGCGGCTTTCATGCTCCAGCGTGACGCGCACGGGGCTCGCGTCCGGCGCCATCGGCCATTCGCTCCAGGGGACGGTGGCGCGCACGTCCATGCGCAGCGCAAAGCTGGCGGGCTGCGCGGCCAGCACCAGGTCATAGCGGCCAGCGGGCAGATCCACGTGGGCCAGAACGGCACGCCGTACGGCGCGCGACAGGACCTCGGCCGCCTGCAGGGCAGGGTCGGCCCAGACAGCATCCCGGTCGCGCCGCTGTACGCCCAGAATCTGCGGGTATAGCGACATGAGCCGCTGCTCGGGTGCGTCGCCCTGCACGCCGGGCTGCAGCAGGGCCAGCGTGGCCAGCACGGCGTCATGCTGCACCACCCGCTGGCTCAGCAGACGATGGGCAATGCGTGCGTCGGTCTCGAACGCTTCGCGCAGCCGGGACAGCTCCAGCCGGGCCAGCGCCAGCGCACCCAACACCGACAGCAGCAGTCCCGCGGCGATCCACAGGCGGTGGCGGCGCATCGTGTGCAGGGCTGGGTGCAGCATGGGGCGCATTGTGCCCGCTGGGCCACAATCCCGGCATGAACCCCGTGCCCGCCTCCTGGCTGACCCCGCAGCGCCTGCTGCGCGCGTCCGTGGCCGTCGCCGTCGTGACCATTCTGCTGAAAACGCTGGCCTGGCACGTCACCGGGTCGGTGGGGCTGCTGTCCGACGCGATGGAGTCGTTCGTGAACCTGGCCAGCGCCGTGTTTGCGCTGGTCATGGTCACCATTGCCCAGCGGCCCGCCGACGAAGACCATCCCTACGGCCACCACAAGGCAGAGTATTTCTCGTCGGGCTTCGAGGGCGTGCTGATCATCGGCGCGGCGCTGGGCATCCTGTGGGCGGCGGCGCACCGGCTGCTGGACCCTCAACCGCTGGAGCAACTGGGCTGGGGCCTGGCGCTGGCCGTGGGCAGCTCGGCATTGAACGGCCTGCTGGCCTGGGCCATGTTCCGGGCGGCGCGCACGCACCGATCCATTGCGCTGGAAGCCGATGCGCGCCACCTGATTACCGATGTGTGGACATCCGCGGGCGTCGTGGTGGGGCTGGTGGCCGTGGGGCTGACCGGCTGGGTCTGGCTGGACGCGGTCGTGGGCATGGGTGTGGCGCTGAACATCCTGCGGGAAGGCTTTCACCTCATGAAGCGGTCTTCCCAGGGCTTGATGGACGAGGCGCTGGAGCCCCAGGTGCTGTCGCAGATACGCGACACCCTGGCCGGTTTTGAACACCGCACGATCCGTTTCGACCACATCACAACCCGCAAGGCCGGCCAGCGCCGCTTTGTGGACTTGCACATGCACATGCCGGCCAACTGGACGCTGGGGCGGGCCGCGGCGCTGCGTACCAGTGTGGAACAGGCGCTGATGAGCGCCGTGCCCGGGCTGCGCGCGACCATTCAGCTGCTGCCGAGCGACGTAGAAGCCCACTTTGACGACGAAAGGGACCTGATCTGATGCTGAGCGTAGTGCAAAGGGTGAGCCAGGCCCGGGTGGAAGTCGGCGGTGAAGTGGTAGGCCAGATCGGCCCCGGCCTGCTGGTGCTGGTCTGCGCGGAAAGGGGAGACACCGAGGTCCAGGCCGACAAGCTGTTGGCCAAACTGCTGAAACTGCGCATCTTCCGGGACGACGCGGGCAAGATGAACCGCAGCGTGCAGGATATGGGGGGTGGGCTGCTGCTGGTCAGCCAGTTCACGCTGGCGGCGGACACGGCGGGCGGCAACCGGCCCAGTTTCACGGGCGCCGCGGCGCCGGACGAAGGGTTGCGTTTGTACAACTATGTGGTTCAACAGGCGCGTACGCTGCATTCCCTGGTGCAAACGGGGCGTTTTGCAGAGGATATGCAGGTGACGTTGACCAACGACGGACCGGTCACCATCCCGTTGCAAGTGCGCTGATCCCCATAATTTGGGAGTTTGCACGGACCGTTGTTTGCGGTATTCTGGCTCCGTCGTATCTTTTAGTGACTTTTTCCTTCACCTGTTCGAAACAACTTCCTTCTGGAGTGACCTGAAATGAAATACAAACTCGCGGCAATTTTCTGTGCAGCCCTGGCCGGCGGTTGCGGTGGCGGTGGCGACCCTGTGCTGGGCGTGACGGCCAACACCACGGTGGCGACCACCGGCGCAGCGGCTGCTGCCGTGGCCAACGTGCCCTTCAGCTTCTCGTCCGGCGTCGCGGCCCTGGGTACCAATGCCGCCACGACGGTCCAGTTCACCAGCAGCAGCGCCACCCCGGCGTTCAACATTGCCTCGGGCGGTGCCACGGCTACCGGTACCACGACCTTCGGCTCCTGCATTTTTGCGGTGACGTCTTCGACCTTCCCGACCGGCCACGCGCTGGCGCTCGGCCAGACCGTCACGGTCAACCCTTGCAACCTGAGCGTTGGCACGGCCGGCGCCCTGGCCAACGGCGTAGCCACCAGCCGTAGCGTGGCGCTGGTGCTGGGCGCGGCGGCTTCGGCCAACACGGCCGTGACGGTAGGTGTCAACCCCGGTGGCCAGTTGACGCTGAACGGCAACATCGTGACGACCGTGGTGCTGACGCCTGTTTCGGGCTGATTTCCAGTCACCTTGCAAAAAGCCACCCATGCGGTGGCTTTTTTGTTTCTGAACCGGTGCTTTCAGTACGGGTTGGCGTAGCCCAGCGCGCCCAGCAGCAGGATCTCGGCCGTCTCCATCGCCAGCGCATCACGTTCGCTGGTTTCATGGTCCCAGCCCTGCGCATGCAGCGCGCCGTGCACCAGCAGGTGGGCATAGTGGGCCTCCAGCGTCTTGCGCTGCGCCTGCGCCTCGCGCGCGATCACGGGGCCGCACAGCACCAGATCGGCGGCTACTACGGGCGTGCGCGTGTAGTCGAACGTGAGCACGTTGGTGGCGTAGTCCTTGCCGCGGTACGACAGGTTCAGGGCGCGGCCTTCGTCCAGGCCGACGATGCGCACGGTGATCTCGCCAGGTGCCTCCAGCGCGTGGCTAACCCAGCGGCGCACACGCGCGGTGGTCAGAGTCGCGCGGTGAAGGGCATCGCCATCAAATCGGCCGAACTGCAGCGACAAGTTCAGCGCGGGCAGGGCGGGGCGAGGACTCATGCCTTGTCCGCCCCCGGCTTGCGCACTGCGTCGTAGGCATCCACGATCCGCGCCACGAGTGGATGGCGCACTACGTCGGCGCTGGTAAAGCGCGTGTGCGCAATGCCCTTGACACGCTTGAGCACGCGCTCGGCGTCCACCAGGCCGCTCAGTTGCCCCTTGGGCAGGTCGATCTGGCTTACGTCGCCGGTTACCACGGCCTTGGCGCCGAAGCCGATGCGCGTGAGGAACATTTTCATCTGCTCGGGCGTGGTGTTCTGTGCCTCGTCCAGGATCACGAAGGCGTTGTTCAGCGTGCGGCCGCGCATGAAGGCCAGCGGCGCGATTTCCAGTGCGTTGCGCTCGAAGGCCTTGGCCACCTTGTCAAAGCCCATCAGGTCGTACAGCGCGTCGTACAGCGGGCGCAGGTACGGGTCCACCTTCTGGTTCAGGTCGCCAGGCAGGAAGCCGAGCTTTTCACCGGCCTCGACCGCCGGGCGGGTCAGCACGATGCGCTGCACGGCGCTGCGCTCCAGCGCGTCCACCGCCATGGCCACGGCCAGGTAGGTCTTGCCCGTGCCCGCGGGCCCGATGCCGAACGTGATGTCGTGGTTGGCGATGTTGTCCAGGTACAGGCCCTGCATGGGCGTGCGGGCCTTCAGGTCGCTGCGGCGGGTCTGCAGTGTCATGGCGCCGTCGGCGTCTTCACCCAGCGGCGCGTCGCCGGCCAGCGTGAGCTGCACCACGTCGGGGCCGATGGGGCGTTGCGCAATCTCGTACAGGGCCTGCAGCACTTCCAGCGCGCGCTGGGCCTTGGCCTTGGGGCCGTCGATCTTGAACTGCTCGTGCCGGTGGGCGATGGCCACGCCCAGCGCCAGCTCGATCTGCCGCAAATGGGCGTCGGTGGGTCCGCACAGGTTCGTCAGGCGGGTGTTGTTGGGCGGTGAAAAGGTGTGGCGGACAATCATGCGATGGGTCTGGGTTTGCTGCGTTGTATTGTCGCCGTTGCCTTGTGCGCGGTGTGCGCCCTGGCGCAAGCCGCGCCGACGGTGCTCTTGCGCGCCGAGGCGGGGCTGGCCGGCCCGGGCGGCGGGCCGCCTGCGCAGTGGTCCCCCGTTGTGCTGCCGCACGACTGGGCCGACATGTTCCCTGGCTACAGCGGCATTGTCTGGTACCGGCTGACCATAGATCTGGATCGCGTCCAGGCGGATGACGGCGGACTGCTGGGTGTCTATCTGCAGCGTGCCTGCACCAATGCCGAAGTGTTTCTGAACGGCGAGCAGATTGGCGGCAGCGGCCTGATGACCGGGACGGTGACGCGCAACTGCTACTACCCCCAACTGGCGGCGTTGCCACGCGCCGTGCTGCGGCCCGGCACCAATGAACTGCTCATCCGGCTGGCAGGGTTTGCCGAAAACGAGGTATCGGCCCGACAGCGCGCTGCAGGGCTGTCCGAGATTCACGTGGGTCCGCTGTCCGCCCTGCAGCTACTGTATGACAGCCAGTTGTTCTGGAACGTCACCGTGGCGCAGATCATTGCGGCCACGGTCTCGGCGCTGGGCCTGGCGATGCTGGGGCTGGCGGCCGTTCGGCGGCGCGACAGCTACCTCCTGTACTTCGGCCTGTTCACCACAGGTTGGGCGGTGATCAGCACGCGACTGTTCGTGCAGAACGTACCGTTGTCGCACCACACGACCGAGGTGTTGATCTGCAGCCTGTTCCCGCCGGTGCTGGCCTGTGCCTACCTGTTCCTGCTGCGGCTCGTGGCGGTACGCCAACGCTGGGTTGACGGGTTTCTGGCCGCGCAGGCGGCTGCGGTCCCTGTCGTGCTTGTGGCGGTCGGGCCGGGACGGTTGTTGGCAGCCGCCAGCACCGTCTACAACCTCATGGCGCTGGAGTTTCTGCTGTGCGTGGTGTATTTCTTTCGCGCTGCCTGGCGCGGGCACCGGCGCGAGTTCTGGCTCATGGCGGGGGTGCTGGTGGTGGCGGTCGTTCTGGCGGGGATAGAAATTGCGCTGCAAAACGACTGGCTGCCCCTGCCGCGTGTGCACGTGATCCACTTCACCATGCCGTTCCTGTTCGTGGTGATCGGCATCCGGCTGATCCAGATGTTCGTCAAGGCGCTCAACCATGCCGAAACGCTGAACAAGGAGCTGGAAGCGCGGGTGGCCGAAAAGTCGCGTGAAATCGAACGCAGTTACGAGCAGTTGACGGCGCTGCGCGCCGCACAGGCCGCCCAGGACGAGCGACAGCGTATTGCGTCCGATCTGCACGACGATCTGGGCGCCAAGCTGCTGACGATTGCGCATGTGGCCCAGGCGGGGGGGCAGGGTGCCGAGCGCGAGCGCGTCGCCGGCATGGCGCGCCAGGCGCTGGACGAAATGCGCCTGTCGGTGCGCGGCATGACGGCGCAGGCTGCGCCCGCAGCCGACGTGCTGGCCGACTGGCGGGCCGAAACGGTTGGCCGGCTTGCATCGGCGGGTTTTAACGCTCAGTGGGACGTCCAGGAGCCGCCCGCAGCCCTGGTGCTGCCCGCGCGCACGCACGTGCAGCTCACGCGCGTGCTGCGCGAGGCTGTGTCCAACGCCATCCGGCACAGCGGCGGCACCACTTGCACCGTACGCATCAGATTTGCGCCCGCCGTGATGGAGATGTCTGTGTCGGACGATGGGCGCGGCCCTGCACGCCCGGTGCAGGACAGGACGGGCGGCCATGGCCTGCCGGGCATCGAGCGGCGGGTACGCCAGCTGGGCGGGCGGCACACGGTGCGCCGCGCAGACGACGGCGGCCTGCTGCTGTCGGTGTGCGTCCCGCTGGAAGAGCAATCCGCTAACATCGACCCTCCATGAACAGCGCCCTGATCGTCGAAGACCTGCCCGAAATCCGAGCCTGGCTTGGCGACGTGGCGCGCGCGGCCTTTCCGGCGCTGCAGGTCACGACGGCGGGGCGGCGCGACGAGGCGCTGGCCTGCGTGCAGCGCGGCCGCTTCGATCTGGCGCTGATCGACCTGGGCCTGCCCGACGGCAGTGGCACCGATGTGGTGGGCGCGCTGCGCCGCCACCAGCCCGCGGCGCTGCCCGTGGTGGTCACCATCTACGACGACGACGACCATTTGTTTCCCGCGCTGCAGGCCGGCGCGTTCGGCTACCTGCTGAAAGAGCAACCCCAGGACACGCTGGTCGCGCAGCTGCTGCGCATGACGCAGGGCGAGCCCCCGCTGTCGCCGCCCATCGCCCGCCGTGTGCTCGCCCACTTTGCCGGTGCGAGCGGTCGGCGCGAGACGCTCGTGCGCCAGATCGAGGACGAAGTGAGCCTGACCGAGCGCGAGACCGAGGTGCTGCAGCGCGTGGCCAAGGGCTACACGCTGCCCGAGATCGCGCAGCAGTTCGGCCTGTCGCGCCACACGATCGCCGACTACATCAAGCAGATCTACCGCAAGCTCAACGTGTCGTCGCGCGCCGAGGCAGCGCTGGAGGCGGCGCGGCGCGGGCTGGTGAACCCATGAGCGCCGCCGGGCCGTCCCAAGGCGCGAAGGCCCCCTTGGGGGGCACCGCAGTACACGCAGTGACAAGCGTGGGGGCATCATGATCGGCCGCTTGCAGGGCACGCTGGTCGAGAAAAACCCGCCTCAGGTGCTGGTGGACTGCAACGGCGTGGGCTACGAGGTGGACGTGCCCATGAGCACGTTCTACAACTTGCCCGGTCTTGGCGACAAGGTCACGCTGCTCACGCACTTTGTGGTGCGCGAGGACGCGCAGATCCTGTACGGCTTTGCGACGCCCGGCGAGCGCGAAGCTTTCCGCCAGCTCATCAAGATTTCCGGCGTGGGTCCGCGCACCGCGCTCAGCGTGTTGAGCGGCATGAGCGTGGGCGACATCGCCCAGGCCGTGACGGCGCAGGACGCGGGGCGGCTCGTGAAAGTACCCGGCATCGGCAAGAAAACTGCCGAACGCCTGCTGCTGGAACTCAAGGGCAAGTTCGGCGCCGACATCGGCGCGGGCAGCGCCAGCGTGACCAGCGACGCGCAGGCCGACATCCTGCAGGCGCTGGTGGCGCTGGGCTACAGCGACAAGGAAGCCGCCGCCACGCTCAAGGCCCTGCCCAAGGACGTGGGCGTGAGCGAAGGCATCAAGCTCGCGCTGAAGTCGCTGGCGAAATAAATCAGATGGCCATCCAGACAGACGACTTCGGCCTGCCCGCCCCGCAACGCGTGGTGTCGGCAGCCCCCGCCTCGCCGAATGAAGAAGCGATCGAGCGCGCGTTGCGCCCCAAGCTGTTCGACGACTACGTGGGCCAGCAGAAGACGCGCGAGCAGCTGGAGATCTTCATCGGCGCGGCGCGCAAGCGCCAGGAGGCGCTGGACCACGTGCTGCTGTTCGGACCGCCGGGCCTGGGCAAGACGACGCTGTCGCACATCATCGCGCACGAGCTCGGCGTGAACCTGCGCCAGACCTCGGGCCCCGTGCTCGAAAAGCCCAAGGATCTGGCGGCGCTGCTGACCAACCTGGAAAAGAACGATGTCCTGTTCATCGACGAGATCCACCGCCTGAGCCCGGTGGTCGAGGAAATCCTCTACCCCGCGCTGGAGGACTACCAGATCGACATCATGATCGGCGAGGGCCCGGCCGCACGCAGCATCAAGCTCGATCTGCAGCCGTTCACGCTGGTGGGCGCCACCACGCGCGCGGGCATGCTGACCAACCCGCTGCGCGACCGCTTCGGCATCGTGGCGCGGCTGGAGTTCTACACGGCCGACGAGCTGGCGCGCATTGTGCGCCGCAGCGCAGGACTGTTGAATGCGCCCATCGAAGACGAGGGCGCGGCCGAGATCGCACGCCGCTCGCGCGGCACGCCGCGCATTGCCAACCGCCTGCTACGCCGTGTGCGCGACTACGCCGACGTCAAGGGCACGGGCCGCATCACGCCCGAGATCGCGCACAAGGCGCTGGCCATGCTGGACGTGGACCCGCAGGGCTTCGACGTGATGGACCGCAAGCTGCTCGAAGCCGTGATCCACCGCTTCGACGGCGGCCCGGTCGGGCTGGACAACATCGCCGCCAGCATCGGCGAGGAACGCGACACGATCGAGGACGTGATCGAGCCGTACCTGATCCAGCAGGGCTACCTGCAGCGCACGCCGCGCGGCCGCACGGCCACGCTGGCGGCGTACCGGCACCTGGGCGTGGTGCCGCCCAAGAGCGCGGGCGAACTGTTCTCCTGAGCCCGACGCGGCCACTGCTGCGCGAGCGGTTCGTCACGATGCAGCAGCCCCTGACATCCGTCGTCGCAATCGTGGGTGCGCTGCTGCTCGCAGGGTTGGGCTGGCTGATGTCGCTGTCGCCCGCACAGGACGCCTCACACCAGGTCGTGCAGTTGCGCGAGGCCTCGTTCGCCCTGTCAGGCGGCGCGGCGCCGCCTGCGACCGGCTGGGCACGGCAGACCTTGCCCGACAGCTGGCGCGAGTCCCGCCCCGGTGTTCATGGCCACGGCTGGTACCGCATGGCCGTGTCATTGCCGCAACCGCCGCAGGACCTGCATGCGCTGTACCTGCCGCTGGTCAACAGTGCGTTTCAGCTGTGGGTCAACGGCGTTCTGGTGGCCGACAGTGGCGGCACGGACGGGCCGAACGTGGGCCGCAGCGCGGGCTTTCCGCAGTGGGCGACGGTCCCACCGCAGGCGTTGCGGCAAGGCGCCAACGAGGTGCTGCTGCGCCTGCGCGTGGCGCCCAACCTGCGTGGCGGGCTGGCCGCGCCGTATTTCGGTCCGCAGCAGATGGTGCGCGAACTGTTCGATGATGACCATCTGCTGCGCGTGGCCGTGCCGCGCACGCTCAACGCCGCCGTGCTGGTACTGGGCCTGCTGGTTTTGCTGCTGTGGTCCCGCAGCGGCGGTGAGGCGCTGTACGGCTGGTGCGGCGGCTTTCTGGTGGTGTCGGCTGTGTGGAGCCTGCGCAACTTCGACATTGCGTTCACCCTGCCCGAGGTGCCATCGCGGGTTTGGGAAACTTTTGTGCTGTCAGGACTGGCGATTGCGCGGCTCATGCTGCTGCTGTTCGTGCTGCGCTTCACGGGTCTGATCTGTCCGCGTGCGGAGCGTGCGACCCTGGCGGCCATGGTGCTGCTACCGGTCGCGCTGTACGCCGTGGGCGAAGGCGCGCTGAGCACCATCCGGACGCCTTTCTATGTCGCCTGCGGTGTGCCCATGTGGCTGAGTATTGCGCTGCTGGTGCGGTATGCGATCCGGCGCGGGAATGAAGGCGCGGGCGGCGGTGCGCTGCTGGTGCTGGCAGCAGTCGTTGCCAGTGAGTTGCTGGCTGTACACGACTGGCTGGTTGCCATCAACTGGCTGCCGTTCGGCACGCAGCGCTGGCAGGACTACGCGTCGGTGCTGCTTACCGTGGGACTCGTGGGTGCGCTCGCACGGCGTTACTTCGCGGCATTTGATACTGCGCGCACGCTTAACCGCGAGCTGGAAGCGCGCGTGCAGCAGAAGGCGCAGGCGCTGGAAGACTCCATGCGCAAGGTGGCTGCATTTGAACTTGACAGTGCGCTGAACCGGGAGCGACAGCGGCTCATGCGCGACATGCACGACGGCATCGGTTCACAGCTCATCACCATGACGGGGGCCGTGGAACGCGGCACGCTCGCGCCCGCACAGGTTGCACGTCTGCTGCGCGACTGCATTGACGACCTGCGCCTGGTGATCGACTCGCTGGAACCCGACCACGGCAATCTGGCGGCGGCGCTGGCCAATCTGCGTTACCGCGTCGGGCCCAGGCTGGAGGCCGCAGGCCTGTCCCTGCACTGGGAGACGATGGGTGTGGCGGACGACCTGGACCTGCCGCCGGGGCGGGTGCTGCAGGTCTTGCGTATCGTGCAAGAGGCGCTGACCAATGCGTTGCGGCATTCAGGGGCTCGCCGCGTCGACCTGGCGGTCAGCTGCACAGGTGGATTGCTGCAGGTCCGGGTGGCCGACGACGGCAGCAGCCCGCAGCGGGCGGCTGATGCACCGGTGACGGCAGGCCGCGGGTTGGCCAACATGCGCCAGCGTGCGACGGCCATCGGCGGCACGCTGGACCTCACGTTCACCCCGCAAGGTGCTGAGGTGCTGTTGCGTGTGCCGCTGGGGTGACCGGCCGGTCTGGTGCCCGCAGCGCATGTCGCACGATCAGGATCTGCGCAACATAGTAGGTGCCCAGCACCCACACCTGCGCCATCGGCAGCGGCGACACGAACTTGTTGGTGGCCAGCAGTGAATCGCTGATCATGAAGAAGCCCGCGCCTATCGCCACACCCACGGATGCGGCATCGCGTTGCACCATGGCGCGGCCGATGGCCTGCGCGGCCATGAGCGCGATCACCACGACGTAGGCCGCGACCGGCACGCGCAGCGCGGCGGGCAAGCCACCCGCCCACAGAAACGCATACATCGCCGCGCCTACACCCAGCGTGACCGCCAGCGCGCGGCGGCTCTGGAACCAGTCCACGCCCTGGCGGAACAACGCGATATACAGCACATGCGCCGCCAGGAACGACACCAGCCCCGGGATGAAATAGCCGGGGAACATCAGGAACACATCACCCGCCAGCGACATCGCCAGCGCCCCCAGCAGCAGCGCATCAAAGCGCCGCAGGCCGCCCAATCCACCCGCACGCACCACGACGAACGCCATCGCCAGCACCATCGCCAGCGGCTTGAACACGCGGTGCCATTCGATGAAGCCCAGCGCCGCCGTGGCGGTGGCCAGCGCCGCGACCTCGACCAGCAGCACCTCGGTGACGGTGATGCGCCCCTGCATCACCGCGCCCACGGCCCACAGGCCCGCGGCCAGCACGCCCAGCCACACGGCGGCCTGGGACCGTGGCATGCCCTCGGCAACCCACAGGAACGCCGCCACGCCACCCAGCAGCGCGATGAACTGCAGTGCGCCGAACCACATCACCGCGCGGCTCATGGGCGGGTGCCAGGTCTGCACGGCCTGCAGGTCGAACGGCGCATGCGGAAACCGCTTCGCCACGTCGGCCGGCCGCCAGCCCGGCGGCTTGAACCACACGCGCACCTTGTCGGCCCAGCTGCGGGCGTGCCATGAGTCCTTGAGCAGGCCCCAGTACACCTCGGTGTTGGACCACAGCGGGTCCCAGCTGTTCAGCGGCTTGCGCGTGCCGTACACGCACTTCTCGTCCTCTTCCTTGAAGCTGCCGAAGATGCGGTCCCAGATGATGAGGACGCCGCCGTAGTTGCGGTCCAGGTAGCGGTCGTTCACGGCGTGGTGCACGCGGTGGTTGGACGGGCTGCAGAACCAGCGGTCGAACCACCCGAGCTTGGGCACGTGTTCGGTGTGCACCCAGAACTGGTAGAGCAGGTCCACCAGCGCCACCACGCCGAACACCAGCGGCGGCACGCCGGCCACGGCCATGGGCAGGTAGAAGATCCAGCCCAGCAGCGCGCCCGAGCTGGTCTGGCGCAGCGCGGTGGACAGGTTGTAGTCCTGGCTCTGGTGGTGCACCACGTGCGCGGCCCAGAACACGGCGCTCTCATGGCCCGCGCGGTGCAGCCAGTAGTAGCAGAAGTCGTAGAAGACCAGTGCCAGCAGCCAGCCATACCAGGTGGTCCAGAACGCGCTGTCAGGCCAGATCGCCACGGCCGAATACACGGCGGTGTAGATGCCCACGCGCAGCAGCCGCGTGAACACCGCGCTGGTCTGGCTCAGCATGCCCAGGCCGATGCTGGTGATGGCGTCGTTCAGCCGGTAGGTGTTGCGCGCCTTCTTCCAGCCCCAGGCGAATTCGATCGCGATCAGCAGGAAGAAAACCGGCGTGGCAAGGACGATGATCTGGCTGGAGGACATGCCTTATTCTCCGCCGGAGCAACGGCGTTGACTCTGGCGTGAACCCTGATGCCGGCGCAAGCGATAAGATTGCCGCGATGATCCCGTCCCATGCCATCTCGCTGCAGCGTGACGCCGTGTTTGCGGCCGTGGCGCGGCATCGTGCAGCAAATCCCAGGGTTTCGGGTCCGCGTCGCGCGGCGATGATGTGGATGGCAGTGATCTGGATCTGCTGGTGGACCCGCTGCCCGGCACCACCTTGTTCGATCTCGGCGGCCTGCAAATCGAACTGGAAGAGATGTTGGGCGTACCGGTCGATCTGCTGACGCCTGAAGACCTGCCTGAGAAATTTCGCTATCAGGTGCTTGCTCAGGCCCGTCCCCTATGAGCCAGCATCAACGGCTTGCTGACTACATCGACCACATGATGGATGCGGCGCGGCAGGCATGCGCCTATGTGAATGGTCTTTCCCGGGAGGATTTCATGCAGGATCGCCGGACGCAACAAGCCGTCATCCTCAATCTCGTCATTTTTGGGGGGCAGCTACCAAACTTCTGGCTCAGCACGAAGCTTTTGCCGGACAGCACCCGCAGGTGCCCTGGCGCAGCATGAAAGGTATGCGCAATCGCATTGCGCATGGCTACTTCGACATCAACCTCGCCGTTGTCTGGGACACCGTTCAGATCGCCTTGCCCGAGCTGCTCGCGCAGTTGCCCGCAGTTCGGGCCGCCGCCGACGGCGCCTGAGCGCTCAGGTCAGCGCGCCCCTCGCGTCAACCCTGATGATCTTGTCCACGCGGCCGCTGCGCAGGCCGCCGGTCACGCCGACCATGAAGTCGTGCAGGTTGACCGTAGGGTCGCAGTGGCCGGGGACCAGCCACAGGTAGCGGCCGATGGCCGGCAGCCGGTGCCCGGCGCCCGTGGTGCGCAGCACGCCATGCTCGTCGCCGCCGTTGAAGTATTCCAGCGCGTCGCCGTCGTCCAGCCCGTGCACGCGAGGCAGGCCCGAGTCGATCGCGTGGCTCTTGTGGCCCGCGTCGCAGACCGAGTGCGTGGAGCAGGTGCTGATGACCTGGGTCTTCACGAAGAGGGCGTGTTCGAAGTGGGGCTGCGCCGCGTCGCGCTCGTTCTGCGCGTAGTCGGCGTCCATGAACATGAACGAGCCGGCCTGCAGCTCGCCATAAATGCCGCTGGCGGCCTCCAGCACCATGCTGCCGGTGCCGGCCCCCGTGACCAGGTCCACGGGGATGCCCTGCGCCTCGATCTGGCGGCGGGTGAACACCACGTCCTCCACCGCGATGGCAATGGCCTCGCGCCGCTCCTGTGCGGTGCGCAAGTGCTGCGCCTTGCCGTGGTAGGCCTGCAGGCCCGCAAAGCGCAGCGCCGCGTGCTTGCGGATCTCCAGCGCCAGGCCCACGGCCGCAGCGCCGGGCGCCACGCCACAGCGGCGCTGGCCCACGTCGATCTCCACGAACACGTCGATCACCGCGGCCTGGCCGCCGCGTCCGCGCGCGTCGTTCATGGCCTGGGCCAGGCGCGTGATGCCTTCGGCGCTGTCCACTGCGATGGCCAGGCGCCCGTGCGCCGCCGCAAGCTGCTGGGCCAGCGCCGCCACGCGGGCCAGCTTGTGCGGCGCGATGACCTCGTTGCTGATGTACACGTCGGTCACGCCCCCGGCCACCATGGCCTCGGCTTCGGACGTTTTCTGCACGCACACGCCAACGGCGCCCGCCTGCATCTGCAGCCGCGCGATGGCCGCGCTCTTGTGCATCTTGGCGTGGGGGCGCCAGCGGATGTTGTGCTTTTTGGCAAAGTCGGCCATGCGTCCCAGGTTGCGCTGCATGGCGTCCAGGTCCACCACCAGCGCCGGCGTGTCAATGGCGGCCACCGGCTGGCCCACCAGCGCGCGCAGCGCCTCGGGCATGGGCTTCCTGCCCGGATCAGGTGTGGGTTTCATCGCGCGATCCTTCGTCCAGGTGGTGGGTGTCGGCCCAGCCCACGAGCGAAAAGCCCTGCGGCGTCCACAGCAGGCGGTTGATGGATGCGTTGCCCAACTGCCAGGTGCGCGGCGCCTGCAGGTCCTGTCCGGTGGCGATGCGGTACAGCACGTCCAGCACGCCGCCATGGGCCACCAGCACGATCTGCTCGCCCATGTGGCGTTCTGCCAGCGCCTGCGCGGTGCCGGCGATACGCTCGCGCAGCACCAGCAGTGACTCACCGCCCTGCGGCGTCCAGTCGGGCACGCGCTTGCGCCAGGCCTGGGCGTCGTCGGGCCACAGGGTGTCGATTTCGGTGAACGTCTTGCCTTCGAACACGCCGAAACTGCGTTCGCGCAGGCCGGTGTGGGACACGGGCTGCAGGCCCGCCACGCCGGCAATGGCGCCGGCGGTGGCGTGCGCGCGTTTCAGGTCGCTGGTGTAGACGGCGGCGATGGGCTCGCCCGCCAGCGCGGCGGCGGCGCGCTGCGCTTGCCACAGGCCGGTGTCGTTCAGCGGAATGTCCAGGTGGCCCTGGATACGGGTGTCCACGTTCCAGGCGGTTTCGCCATGGCGGATGGCGATGATGCGGGTGGCTTCGAGCGTCAAGGCGTTTCGCAGGTCGTTAGGGTCAGGGGGCCATTGTGCCGCCTGCGGCGCGGCTCAGCGCGCCGGCACCTGGATGTTGACCTTGCGCACGCCCTGCGGCGCGTTGGGAAAGCCCTGCAGCGCGGCGTCGAACATCGCGGGGATCACGGCGGCGTTGTCGGCCCAGGGACCGTCGCTGACGGCATGGCTTTCGTACACGACCTTTTGCGTGGCCAGTTCGCGCAGGATCACGCTGGCCTCGCGCCGGTACCAGGGTTGCTCCATGCGGCCGAACGGCGACATCCAATACGGGCCGGGGCCGAAGAAGCCGGGACCAAAGCCGCCACCCCAGCCGTCCCACGGGTCGGCCCACGGCGACAGGATGCGCTGCACGCGCGCCACCACCTGCACGCTGTAGCGCGGCGCGGCGTCGTCGCGCTTCAGGCCCGCGCGGAACAGGGCAGGGTCGGCCCAGGCTTCGACCTGGTCCTGCATCGGGTTCTGCTGCGAGGGCAGCCGCTCGAACCGGTAAGCCGGGTTGGCCGGTACCGAGGGCAGGCTGGAGAAGCTGCGCACGTCGTTGTCCAGCTGGAACGTGGACGCGCAGCCGGCCAGCAGTGCGGCGGCCAGCAGGGTTGAGAAAGAGACGAGCCGGCGGGACAGAAATTTCATGGTGAACCTTTGTGGGCGGCCCGCGCGGCACCCGTCAGAGGCGCACGACCTGCAGGCCCGGCAGGCTGCCGGACGGCACCTGCGGCGTGAAGTCGTCGGTGTCGAACGCCTTGTCACCGTCTTCGCTGGCAACGCCCGTGGCTTTCAGACCCTTGAAGTCGTACTTCGTTCCGTCCGCCAGGTGCGAAGGCACGACATTCTGTAACGCGTTGAACATGGTCTCCAGCCGGCCGGGGTGCTTCTTTTCCCACTCGCGCAGCATGGCGCCGACCTGCTTGCGCTGCAGGTTTTCCTGGCTGCCGCACAGCGTGCAGGGGATGATGGGGAACTGCTTGTGCTCGGCCCAGCGGATCAGGTCCTTTTCGGCCACATAGGCCAGCGGGCGGATCACGATGTGCCTGCCGTCGTCGCTGACCAGCTTGGGCGGCATGCCCTTGAGCTTGCCGCCGAAGAACATGTTGAGGAAAAAGGTTTGAAGCATATCGTCGCGGTGGTGGCCCAGCGCGATCTTGGTCGCGCCCAGTTCGTCGGCCACGCGGTACAGAATGCCGCGGCGCAGCCGGCTGCACAGGCTGCACATGGTCTTGCCAGGCGCGATCTTGTCCTTGACGATGGAATAGGTGTCCTGATTCTCGATGTGGAACGGGATGCCCAGCGCCGTCAGGTATTCGGGCAACACATGCTCGGGAAAGTCGGGCTGCTTCTGGTCCAGGTTGACGGCGATGATGCTGAAGCTGATGGGCGCGCGCGCCTGCATCTTCAGCAGGATGTCCAGCATGCCGTAGCTGTCCTTGCCGCCGGACAGGCAGACCATGACCTTGTCGCCCTCTTCGATCATGTTGAAGTCAACGATCGCCTGGCCCATCTGGCGGCACAGCCGCTTTTCGAGCTTGTGGGTCTCGCGCTCGATCTTCAG
>JAYRLC010000072.1:0-11385 GCA_041905405.1 Ramlibacter sp.
CGGTCTGTCACCGGCGGGTACACGCCCTGGGTTTGGAGGTAACCAAGCCGGTCCCAGCACGGGGACTTTAATCTGGAGAAGTAGACTAGGGCAATGCAGCCCAATGAAGCTACCGATCCAGTGGTCGTGCGTGAGCCGGATGCGTCGAAAGGCGCACGTCCGGTTCTTAGGGGGGAGGGAGGCCGAGAGGCTTCCTTCCTACCCTCCACCCCGCAGTTGACCGATCCGCTGCAGCGCGCGGCGCGCGCGCCCTGGCGCTGGGCCGTGGCCTGGTGGCGCATCGTGCATTTCGGCGCGCTCATCGTCGTGCTGGCGCTGTCGCCGCGCAGCTGGGGCGCGGACAACCGGCGCGCCACCGCGCGCCACATCTGGCTGGACACCGCGCCCGTGCTGGGCTGGTTTACCGTGCTGTGCGCGCTGGTGAGCCTGGTGCTCACGCGCATCGTGGTCGTCACGGCGCTGAGTTACGGTTTGTCGCAGTACGCGCTGGAGATGGTGATCCGCGTGCTGGTGCTGGAGCTGATCCCGCTCACGGCCGCGCTGTTCGTGGCGCTGCGCTGCACGATCCCCAATGGCGCCGAGCTGGCGCAGATGCGCCGGCGCGGCGTGTTCGACGCCATGCGCGCGCGGGGCATCGACCCCGTGGGCCGCGAGCTGCTGCCGCGCGTGGTGGCGGGCATGTTCTCGGTCGTGACGCTGGCGGCGCTCAGCTGCGTGGTGGCGATGGTGCTGGCATACCTGGCGGTGTATGGCTTTCAGCCCGCGGGGCTGCCGGCCTACACGCGCATGTTCGGACAGGTGTTCAACCCCGCCGTGACGCTGGTGTTCACGCTGAAGACGCTGTTCTTCAGCCTGGCCGTGTCGCTCATGCCCATGGCCGCCGGCCTGTACGAGAGCAACGTCGCCGGTTGGCGCACCAGCGACGAGCTGCAGGGCCTGGTGCGTGTGTTCGCCGTGCTCGTGCTGATCGAGGTTGTGTCCCTGGTCGGCAACTACTATTGACCTTTCCCTACCGCTTCCCATGACCGATCCCCGCGATCCCGTCGACCTGGCGAACACGCCCGCCGGCAGCGCCGAGCCACCGTTGCCGACCGCGCCGCCCGTGGCCAATGTCGAATTCAAGGCGCTGCTGCTGCTGGTGTTCACAGCGCTGCTGGTGGGCGCGTCGGTGCTGTACCTGATGTATTCGCGCGGCGCGTTCGAGGCCACGCAGCGCCTCGTGCTGGTGGCCGACGACTCCGAAGGCGTCGTGGTGGGCATGAACCTCACGTTCTCGGGCTTTCCGATCGGGCGGGTGCGCCGCATCGAGCTGGCCGAAGACGGCAACGCCCGCATCCTGATCGACGTGCCCACGCGTGACGCGCACTGGCTGCGCCAGTCCAGCGTTTTCACGCTGGTGCGCGGCGTGGTGGGCAACACCAACATCCGCGCCTACAGCGGCGTGTTGACCGACCCGCCCCTGCCCGACGGCGCCGTGCGCCAGGTGCTGCGCGGCGACGCGTCGGCCGAGATCCCGCGCGTGCTGTCCACGGCGCGTGAGCTGCTGGAGAACCTGAACGCGCTGGCGTCCAAAGAAGGTGCACTGGGTGCGACGCTGGCGAACCTGCAGGCCACGACGGAAAAGCTCAACGGACCGCGCGGCGCTTTGGGCGTGCTCACCGGCAACGATGCCGACGCGCAGAAGCTCGTGCTGGCGCTGGACCGCACCAACACGCTGCTGGCCCGGCTGGACGGGCTGGTCATCAAGGCCGACGGCATCGCCGCCAAGGCCGACACGCAGGTGTTCGGCCCGCAGGGCGTGGTGCCCGACATGAAGGCCGCGATCGGCCAGGTCAACGCCATCCTGGCCGACACGCGCGAAAGCCTGAAGAAGATGGACGCCGTGCTGGTCGAGGCCAAGGCCGTGGGCGCCAACGCGCGCGTGGCGACCGAGGACCTGGGCACGCTGCGGGCCGAGGTGGAATCCAACCTGCGCAAGGTCGAAGGCCTGATCAACGAGATCAACCGCAAGTGGCCGTTCAAGCGCGACACGGAGATCAAGCTGCCATGAGCCGTGCTTTCTTCACAGCGCTGGTCGTTGCAACGCTGGCGGGCTGCAGCAACACACCGCCCCCGCCCGACTGGCAGATGAACGCCCGCGGCGCGCTCGACGATTTCACCGCCGCATACATGAGCGGCAACGCGCGCGTGGAAGCGGCCGAATTCACCCGTGCGCGTCGTGCGCTGTCATCCACCGGCCAGCCCGAACAGGTGGCGCGGGCCGAGCTGCTGCGCTGCGCCGTGCAGGTGGCCAGCCTGGTGTTCGAGCCTTGTCCGGGCTTCGAGCCGCTGCGCCAGGACGCGCCCGCGGCCGAGCGCGCCTACGCGGCCTACCTGGCCGGGCAGGCCCAGCCGCAGGACGCGGCCCTGCTGCCCGCGCCCCAGCGCGCCGTGCTGGCCGGCGGTGCGGATGCGGTCAAGGCCGTGGCCGATCCGCTGTCGCGCCTGGTCGCGGCCGGGGTGCTGGTGCGCATGGGCCGCGCCAGCCCCGACGTGATCGCGCAGGCTGTGGCCACTGCGTCGGCCCAGGGCTGGCGCCGTCCGTTGCTGGCCTGGCTGGGCGTGCAGGCCCAGCGGGCAGATGCCGCCGGCGCCGTCGACGAAGCCGCGAGAATCCGCCGCCGCATGGCCCTGGTGGCGCCATAGGGCTGCGCAGCCGTCGCGTCAATGCACGGCTTCGCCCGGCTGAAGGTCCAGCCACCAGCGCGAGCGCGGCGAGCACATGGAAACCCAGGCCGCAACGGCCGACTCGATGGCCGCCAGCTCGCGCGATGAACAGCGCTCGCGCGCCTGTTCGCAATACGACACCAGGTGTGCGGGCACGGTCGCACGGCGTTCGTGCAGCATCAACCAGTGACGCAGCGCAAGCTTGTGCTGACCCAGCCGCACATTGCGCTCCAGCATCCGCAGCAAGGCAGCGGCGGTGGCGTCGTCGGCCTGCGCTGCGGCCCTTGCCTGGTTGGCGGTCATTGCACCAGCCTGCCCTGCCTGCCGATCATGGCCAGCTCCACGAACGGCGAGCCGTTGCGTGTGGCCGGTGTATGCCCCACTGGAAAGCCGCCCAGCTGCGCGCTGGGCGGCTGTTCCAGCATGGCGATAAAGCGGGCGCGTGTCAGCAGCGGCCCGGCCGCCTGCAAGGCCTGCGTGATCAGCCGCGCCGAAATGAAGCCTTCCAGCCCGAAGCCGCTGGGCGTACTGTCTGGCCCCGCTGAGGCGCGGCGGTAATCGCGCACCACAGGCATCGTGCTGGTCCGTACAGAGGGCATGACCTGTGTTACCACCACGCCCTCGCTCAGCGGACCCAGCGCCTTGTGCAACCGCTCCACATTGCTGACCGACAGACAGTAGTAGGTGGTGCGCAGGCCCAGCCGGTGGGTGGCCGCGATGAAGTTTTCCACGCTGGGGCCTGCACTGCCCACAATCACCGCGTCCGGGCGGGCCCGGTACACGGTCTGTGCCGCAGCCTGCACGGCGGTGGGCTGATTGAACGGCATGAGGCCCGTGGCCACCAGTGACAGACCCGCGGCCTGCATGGCGTCGTCCACCTGCAAGCGGATCCCATGGCCGAAAGGCTCGTCCTCATGCGCCAGGGCAATGCGACTGATTCCCAGCGTGCGCAGCTGGGTGACGATGCGGGACACCTCGCGCCGGTAGCTGGCGCGCAGGAAGAACGTCTGGCGGCTGGGCAGCGCTGGTGCGCGAACTTCATCGCCGCCGGTCAGCGGGTGTACATGAGGCACGCCCTGTGTCTCCAGGTAAGGAATCAAACCGCCCGCGATGGCGGTGCCCACCGAATGCACCAGCGCGAACACGGGTCGCGCCACCAGCTGGCGTGCATTGTCAAGCGCGCGCGCTGTCTGGTAGGCATCGTCCAGCTGGACCACACGCAACTGCCGGCCGTGGATGCCGCCCAGGCGGTTCACCTCGTCAAAGTGCAGCTGCGCACCGCCGCTGTAGGCGCGCGTGATGACCGAACGGCTTGCCGACAGGTCGGCCGTCTGGCCCAGCACGATCTCGCGCGCACTCACGCCGGGCTCAGCCGCCGGGGTCTGGGCGTGTGCGGGCAGGGCCAGGGCGGGAAGGGTGGCCAGCAGGCTGCGTCGCTTCATGTGGCCTCCGGCATTGTGGTTGCGGCGGCCAGCTGTGCAGGAGGCACCACCTTGCCGGGGTTCAACAGGTTCAGTGGGTCCAGGGCCTGCTTGATCCGGCGCATCAGCCCTACCCCTGCCGCGCCATGTTCATCTTTCAGGTAGGCGATCTTGTGCAGGCCAACGCCGTGCTCGCCGCTGCAGGTGCCGTCCATGTCGATGGCGCGGCGCACCAGTCGGTGGGCCAGTGCTTCGGCCCGCGCCACCTCGCCGGGGTCGGCCGTGTCAACGAGCAGAACACAGTGAAAATTGCCGTCGCCCACATGGCCAAATACCGGTGCAATGAGCCCGCTGGCGTCGATGTCGGCGGCTGTTTCGACCACGCAGTCCGCAAGCCGTGACAGTGGCACGCAGGCATCGGTAGACACAGCGCGGCTGCCGGGGCGAAGCTGCAGGCAGGCAAAGTAGGCGTGGTGGCGCGGCGTCCACAGGCGGCGTCGCTCTTCGGGCCGCGTGGCCCACTGGAAACCGCCACCTTCATGTTCGGCCACGATGTCCTGCACCACGCCGGTCTGTTCGCGCACCTGGGCGTCGGATCCACAGAACTCCAGGAACAGCGTCGGCCGTTCAGCCAGACCCATATGGCTGTGGGCGTTGATGGCTCGCATGGTAAGTGCATCCAGCAACTCGGCGCGCGCCAGCGGCACACCCATCTGCAGAGCCTGGATCACGGCCTGCACCGCCTGGCCAACGCTGGGGAAGTTCACCACGGCTGCTGCAATCGCCTCGGGCTGCGGGTGCAGGCGGACCGTGACCTCGGTGATGATGCCCAGCGTTCCTTCGGAACCCGCGAACAGCTGGGTGAGGTTGTAGCCAGCCGAGCTTTTGCGTGCGCGCCGTGCGGTGCGTACCACCTCGCCGTCGGCCAGCACCACGGTCAGCGACAGCAGGTTGTCGCGCATGGTGCCGTAGCGCACCGTATTTGTGCCCGATGCTCCGGTGGCCACCATGCCCCCCAGGGTGGCGTCGGCGCCCGGGTCTACCGAGAAGAAAAACCCGCTGTCTGCCAGGGCGCTGTTCAGCGTCTCGCGCGTCACGCCGGCCTGCACGGTGCAGCTCAGATCCTGTGGATCGATGGACAGCACACGGTTCATTCGTGACAGGTCGACGCAGACGCCGCCGTGCAGGGCCAGCACGTGGCCCTCCACCGACGAACCGACGCCGAACGCCACCATCGGTGTCGCATGCAGCGCGCACAGCCGCACGATGGTGGCGACTTCGCCGGTGGTCTCGGGCCAGACGACCGCATCGGGCGGCATGCAAGGGTAGCTGGACTCGTCGCTGCCGTGCTGGCGGCGTACGGCGATATTGAGCGTGAAGCGATCGCCCAGCAGTGCGGCAAGCTCGGCGGCCAAGGCAGGCGTCAGCGCGCCTGCCGGGGGGGGTGGGGTGGTTTGCGCGTCCATGGTCTCCTGCCGTTGTTGAAATGTGGCGGGAGTCTAGGAGGCGCCTCTGGGCCTGGGAAATACGGAATTCGTCTGCCCCCATCGCGCCGCGCGATGGGTTCACGTGCGTGGTTACAGCAGCTTGACGCCGCGCCACAGGCGGCCACGCACCCGCTGGCGGGTTATCTCCAGCAGCAGGTCGTGAACAACCTGGCCGGCCTGCGAAAGGCCGGCGTCGGTCGTGGTGCAGACGTGAACGCGGCGCGTCAGCGCCGGTGTAATTCGGGTGGCGACCAGGCGACCTGCCTGTACGTCGTCGGCAACGGCACCCCAGGGCATGACCCCATGGGCCATGCCCTCGTACAGCGCGTGCCGCATGATACTCATGGAATTGGCGCAAACCGCGAGCGGGCCCAGGCGCAGCCCCTGCTGCGCCAAAGCCTGGTCCAGGATGGGGCGCACGCCCTGGCCAGCGCCGGGCAATGCCAGTGGCAACGCGTGCAGCTGGCGCAGCGAAACCGATTTTCCCGTGGGCGCCATGCCGGCGCGCGACACCATGAACAGCAGCTCGTCCATCAGCGCCACACCAGGAACCAGGCGAGCATCGTCATCGTTGACCAGTACGCCGATGTCAAGCCGGCCGCTGGTCAGGCCGTGTAGCAGATTGCCACTGATTTCGTCGAAAAATTCGATCACGATGCTGGGATGGCGCTCGCGCACTGCCGCCAGCAGGGGTAGCGCGTACTGGGCCGAGGTGCTCAAGGGCAGGCCAACACATACCGTGCCCGAGGGTTGCGCCGCGCACTGTTGAACCGCTGAAGCCGTGTCGTCCACCTGACGCAGCAGGCGCTGCGCATGCCGGTAAAAAGCCTCGCCTGGCCCGGTCAGCTTGACTCCGCGTGGCTCGCGCAATAGCAGCGCATGACCCAGCTCGGCCTCCAGCTGCGCCATTTGCTGGCTTAGCGCAGGCTGCGCAATGTGCAGCGCGCGCGATGCCTTGGAGAAGCTTCCGAGATCAGCGATCTTGACGAAATATTTGAACTGCCGGATTTCCATGTGCGTTGAATCCCCTGCAGTGGACATTGTGGCGCAGACATAATGGCTGCCCCGTTGTCCCCTGCTTGAAAGTCCGCTTCATGAAGTTCTCCTTGAACGCCAGCGTGTTGATGTTGTCTTTGGGCCTCGCATCGGCGGCGATGGCGCAACCCGCCGCCGTCACCCCCCCTGTGACCACGTCATCGGGCCTGGTGTACCAGTCCCTCAAGGACGGCACGGGCGCGTCGCCCGCGGCCACCGACACGGTGCAGGTCCACTACCGCGGCACCTTTGCCGACGGGCGCGAGTTCGACAGCTCGTACAAGCGTGGGCAGCCCACCGAATTTCCGCTCAACCGCGTGATCCCGTGCTGGACCGAGGGTGTGCAGCGCATGAAGCCCGGCGGCAAGGCGAAGCTCACCTGCCCGCCAGCCATTGCCTATGGCGAGCGCGGCGCGGGCGGCGTGATTCCGCCCAATGCCACGCTGAACTTCGAGATCGAGCTGCTGTCGGTCAAGCGCTGAGCCGGGTCCCGTGAGCCCGCAGCCCGCCACGGATCGCCTGTACGCGCTGGACAACCTGCGCGCGCTCATGATGTGGCTGGGCGTCGTCCTGCACGTGTCGGTCATCCACATGGTGAACGACTCGCCGCTGCCCTGGCATGACGATCGCGCCACCAAGGTGGCGGATATTCTGTCGGCCTTCATCCATGCGTTCCGCATGCCGGTGTTCTTCATCCTGGCGGGATTCTTCGCCGCCATGCTGGTGCGCAAGCAGGGCGTGCGGGGCATGGTGCGCAACCGGGTGCGCCGCCTGGGCCTGCCGTTCGCCATCTTCTGGCCGCCCGTTTTTGCGGCCTGCGTCATCTTTGCGCTGCTGTTCCTGCACCGCATGGCGCGCGGCACCTGGGGGCTGGACCCGAGCCTTGTGCCGCCCCGGCCCAACATGCCCAAAGGGCCCACCACCATGCACCTGTGGTTCCTGTGGATGCTGCTGTGGTTCTGCGTGCTGGCAGCGCCCGTGCTGTGGCTGGGCAAGCGCCTGCCGCCGAGGGTTGCGTCCGCCGTGGGTCAGGTGCTGGGCCGGTTGGGTGGCGCGCCCTGGGGTGTTGCCGTGCTGGCAGCGCCGCTTGCGCTGGTGGGGGCGATGTACCCGCAGGGCGTGGTGGTGCCCAGTGGTTCTTTCCTGCCGCCGCTGGCGGAATGGCTGCACAACGGTCTGTTCTTCGTGTTCGGCTGGGCGTTGTGGCATCACCAGCAGGCGCTGTTTGCGCTGTACACGCGACGCTGGGCCGCCTTCGCGCTGGCAGGTGTGCCGCTGTTCATGGGAACGGGCCTGCTGGTGGAGGCGCAGCGCCGGGGCCAGCTGTCCGGCTGGAACCTGCCGCTGTGCATTGCCTATGTGTACAACTCGCTCGCATGGCTGTGGAGCTTCGCGTTCATCGGCCTGTTCCTGCGCTACCTGCACCGGCCGCATGCGTTCCTGGGCTACCTGGCCGACAGCTCCTACTGGGTGTATCTGTTGCACCTGCCGCTGACGATCGGCTTTGGCGCGCTGCTGTACGGGGCGCCGTTGCCTGCGCTGGTGAAGATGCTGCTGAACATCGTGGCCACCACGGCCGTCTGCCTGGCCAGTTATCACCTGTGCGTGCGTTACACGGCCATTGGCCAGCTGCTCAACGGCAAACGGCACGCGCGCCGCGTGCCGGTGTCAGTGACCGCCTGACAGCATTGCGCTGGCGCGTCCTACGGGCGCCCGGGGAATGTTTTTTGACACTGGGTCTCTGTCAAACCCACTGTCACACACGCCATGAAAACCCTTCCCCTCGTTGCCAGCGCGTTGCTGGTGTCCCTGCTGGCCGCATGCGGCGGTGGCGGTGACGACCCGGACCCGACCAACTACGACTCGGCCTTTGCGATCAGCTCGGCCACCAACAGCGACCTGAACGGCGCCTATGCCAACGCGAATACGCCGCTGTCGGGCGTGAACAAACTGGAGCGCATCGGCGCGACCGACGCCTGCGTTTTCAGCTTCGAGAACATTCCCCGGGTGGGTGGCGGCGCGGTTGCCGAAGGCGCGATCGAATACCTGGTGGACACGACCCAGGCGCACCGCGTGACCATGAAGCTGGCCGGCGTGACCTACGAAGCATCGCCCCCGGTGGGCAATTCGTCGGTGTCCAAGAGCGGCAATCGGGTGAACTTCGCAGGTACCGTGCTGACCTCGGGTTCCAACAGCATCACGCTGTCGGGGTTCATTCCCATGCGAACGGACCGTCCCGCCGGCTGCTGACGCGCCGCTTGCCGATGCCGTGGCGCGGATAATGCGCCATGACATCGACATCCCCGTCCGTTACGGGCGAACAGGGCTTCAGCGCGCTGGCGCTGAGCCCGGCCGTACTGGCCAATCTGGCGCAGCTTGGCTACACCCAGATGACGCCCATCCAGGCGGCCGCGTTGCCGCCTGCGCTGCTGGGCCGCGACCTCATCGCGCAGGCCCGCACCGGCAGCGGCAAGACGGCCGCGTTTGCGCTCGCGCTGCTCACCAACCTGAACCCGCGGCGCTTCGCCGTGCAGACCCTGGTGCTGTGCCCCACGCGTGAACTGGCCGACCAGGTCACCACCGAGATCCGCCGCCTGGCGCGGGCCGAAGAAAACATCAAGGTCGTGACGCTGTATGGTGGCGTGCCGATGCGCGGGCAATTCGCCACCCTGGAGAACGGCGCCCACATCGCGGTGGGCACGCCCGGCCGTGTCATGGACCACCTGGAACGCGGATCGCTTCAGCTCGATGCGCTGAACACGCTGGTGCTGGACGAAGCCGACCGCATGCTGGACATGGGCTTTCATGACGACATCGCCAAGGTCGCGCGCCAGTGCCCGAAAGAGCGGCAGACCCTGCTGTTCTCGGCGACCTACCCCGACGGCATCGCCAAACTGGCCGCGCAGTTCATGCGCGAGCCGCTCATGATCAAGGTCGATGCGCAGCCCGCCAGCGCGCAGATCGAACAGCACTGGTACGAAGTGAAGGACAGCGAACGGCTGCACACGGTGGGCCTGCTGCTCAACCACTTTCGCCCCGAAAGCACGCTCGCGTTCTGCAACACCAAGGCGCAGTGCCGTGACCTGGTGGCCGTGCTGCAGGCCCAGGGCTTCAGCGCGCAGGCCCTGCACGGCGACCTGGAGCAGCGCGACCGCGACCAGGTGCTGGTGCAGTTTGCCAACCGCAGCTGCTCGGTGCTGGTGGCCACCGACGTGGCCGCGCGCGGCCTGGACATTGCACAACTGGCGGCGGTGGTGAACGTGGACATCACGCCGGACCCCGAAGTGCACGTGCATCGCGTGGGGCGCACCGGCCGCGCGGGCGAGTCCGGCCTGGCGCTGAGCCTGGCGAGCCTTGACGAGATGGGCTATGTGGGCCGCATCGAACAGCTGCAGGGGCGCGAGTCGGCCTGGCATCCACTGGCTGAACTGAAGCCCACGGGCAGCGGGCCGCTGAAGCCGCCCATGGTCACGCTGCAGATCGTGGGGGGGCGCAAGGAGAAAATCCGCGCGGGCGACGTGCTGGGCGCGCTGACCGGCGAGGCCGGTTTTGCGAAAGAACAGATCGGAAAGATCAACATCAACGAATACTCCACCTATGTCGCCGTGGACCGCGCGATCGGACCCGAGGCCGTGCGCCGCCTGAACGCCGGGCGCATCAAGGGCAAGAGCGTCAAGGTGCGGCTGCTGGAGGATTGAACATGCGGGGTTGGCGCCGGGCAACGTGGAGTGTGCGCGCAGCAATGGCCGCCGTCGCGCTGGCCTGCGGCGTGAGCACGGCGCAGACGCCGCCCGCCGCGCCCGCCGGCACATCACCTGCCGCGCCGCCGACGTGGCTCGACACACCCGCGTCGCGTGAATTCCGCCAGCGCGTGCTGGACCTGGCAGTACTGTATGGCGATTCCAGCGGACTGGACGGCAATGGCTACCTGATCGAAACCTCGGACAAGGGGCCGGCCGCGCCTGGCTGCCGCTACGTGCTGGCGCGCATCAGCCTGGCGGGCGCGACCGTGTCCAACCAGATGTTCGAGATCTGCAAGGACAAGCCGCATTGAGGCTGCAGCCCTGATGGAGTTTGCGCTCGTTCTCCTGCTGGGACTCGCGGCCGGCACCGTGGGCGGTGTGATCGGCTTCGGCACGTCCATCATGCTCATGCCGGCGCTGGTGATCGTGTTCGGTCCGCGCGAGGCCGTGCCTATCATGGCGGTGGCCAGCATCATGGCCAACGCATCCCGCGTGGCCGTGTGGTGGCGCGACGTGAACTGGCCGGCCGCGCTGGCCTACAGCCTGCCGGCGGTGCCGGCCGCGGCGCTGGGCGCGGCCACACTGCTGACGCTGCCCACGGGCGTGGTAGAGGCGGTGCTGGGCGTGTTTTTCATCGCAATGATCCCCGCGCGCCGCTGGATGGCCGCGCGGCAGTGGACGCTGGGGCTTGCGCATCTGGCGCTGGTGGGCGCGGTGATCGGTTTCATCACGGGCATCGTGGTGAGCACGGGGCCCATCAACGCGCCGTTCTTCCTGGCCTACGGGCTGGTGAAGGGCGCCTACCTGTCCACCGAGGCGCTGGGCTCGCTGGCCGTGTACCTGGCCAAGGCCGCGGCCTTTCGCAGCCTGGGCGCGCTGCCGTGGGACGCGGTGGTCAAGGGGCTGATGATCGGCAGCACGATCATGGTCGGCTCGGTGCTGGCCCGGCGGTTCGTGCTGAAACTGGACGCCCAGCGCTTTCGGCTGATGATC
>JAYRLC010000010.1:0-107641 GCA_041905405.1 Ramlibacter sp.
CGCGCCTGGGACCTGGCAGACGGCGACGCCCAGTTTCTGGCCGGCGTGCCGGACCGGGCATTCGACTTCATCCATTCCAGTCACTGCCTCGAACACCTCGTCAATCCGGTCCAAGCGATGCAGAACTGGTTGCGCGTGCTCAAACCGGGTGGCCACGCTGTGCTGATGGTGCCCGACGAGGACTTGTACGAGCAGGGAGTCTTCCCGTCGACCTACAACGCCGACCACAAATGGACGTTCACCATCCACAAAAAGTCCAGTTGGTCACCGCGCAGTGTCAATCTGGTGGACCTGCTGGTGCACTTTGCAGATCAGGTGCAAACGCTCAAGATCGAAACGCTGGACGCCACCGTCATGCAGGGCCTGGCCGGCCGCAGCGACCAGACGCTGGGCCCCATCGCCGAAAGCGCCATCGAAGTCATCCTGCGCAAGCCACCGCAAGCCCACGGCGCCTGAAGGTGCCGGGCGCTGCCGTGCAAACGCCAGTCATTTGGCCGCGACGACTTCGTCCTCGCCGTGATAGTCCGGCCGCTCCCGGGCCTCGGCCTTGTTGGCACCGGGTACTTGATGACGCGCGAACAGCGAATACATCGTGGGCACCACGAACACTGTCAGAAGCGTGCCCAGCGACATGCCCCCGACGATCACCCAGCCGATCTGCTGACGGCTTTCCGCGCCGGCACCCGTGGCGATGGCCAGAGGCACGGCACCCAGCACCATGGCGCCGGTGGTCATGAGAATGGGCCGCAGCCGCTGCGACGAGGCCTTGACCAGAGCATCCACCATGGCCATGCCTTCCTCGCGCAGCTGATTGGTGAATTCCACGATCAGGATCCCGTGCTTGGTGATCAGCCCCACCAGCGTAATCAGCCCGATCTGCGAATACACGTTCAACGATCCGCCCGACCATTTGAGCGCGAGCAGGGCCCCGATCATGGACAGCGGCACGGCCAGCATGATGACCAGGGGATCCACAAAACTCTCGAACTGCGCGGCCAGCACCAGAAAGATGAACACCAGCGCCAGCACGAACACGACGGCCAGCGCGCCCTGCGAGTTGCGGAATTCGCGCGAGGTGCCATTCAGGTCGGTCGTGTAACCTGGCTTGAGCACGCGCGCCGCCGCCTGGTCCAGGTAGGCCAGCGCCTCGCCCAGCGAATAGTCGGGCGCCAGGTTCGCCGAAATGGTGGCCGAGCGGCGCTGACCGAAGTGGTTGAGCTCCCGGGGGCTCACGCTCTCGCTGACCTTGACCAGCGCCGACAGCGGGATGACGGTGTCATTGCGGCCCCGCACATAGATGCTGTCAATATCCTCTGGCGTCGTACGGCCCGATGCCTGGTTCTGCACAATCACGTCGTACTGCTCGGCATCGCGCTTGTAGCGCGTCACGTTGCGGCCGCCCAGCATGGTTTCGATGGCCCGGGCGACCACGTCCACCGCCACCCCCAGGTCGGCCGCGCGGGCACGGTCGATCTCGATGCGCAGCTCCGGCTTGTTCAGCCGCAGGTCCACGTCCGGCTGCAGGATGCCAGGCTGCTTGGCAATCTCGTCCAGCATCTGGCGCACCACCTGATTCAGATTCTGGTAGCTGTCAGAAGTCTGAATCACGAAATTCACCGGCCGATCGCGAAAGCCCTGGCCAAGGGAAGGCGGGGTGATGGGAAAAGCGGACACGCCGGGCAACGCCGCGAGCTTCGGCCCCAGTTCGCGCGCCATGTCCATGGTGGTGCGCGAACGTTCAGTCCAGTCCACCGTGCGGTAGGTAACGTTGCCTTGCGAGACGGAGGGGTTACCCACGTTGGCAAAGATACGGTCGAACTCCTTGTACCCTTCGCCCATCCGCTCCATGGCGCGCGCATAACGATTGGTGTATTCCAGGGTGGAGCCGTCGGGTGCCGTGATGTTGGTTGTGATGACGCCGCGATCCTCCATTGGCGATAGTTCCGATCGCATCCCGGGATACACGACCGCGATGGCCGCGGCGCTGATCAGCATCACGCCAATAACGATCCAGCGGGCCTGCAGGAAAAAGCCGCGCAGGCGCGCCCCCATGCCCCGGACCCCCGGCGCGGGGTGATAGCCCGTGGTGATGATCCAGCGCAGCACTCCTGAATACCCGTCGGACAGCCTGTTCAGGTTTTTTTCCATGAACCGGTCAAAGCGGGTCGGCGCCGGGTTGTGCCGCAGCAACTTGGAACACATCATGGGTGTGAGCGTCAGGGCGACGAAGCCCGACACCACCACGGCACCGGCCAGCGCCAGCGCGAACTCCACAAACAGACGCCCCGTGCGCCCCGGCGTGAAAGCCAGCGGCGCATACACGGCCACCAGCGTGGCCGTCATGGTGATCACCGCAAAGCCGATTTCGCGGGCGCCCTTGATGGCGGCAGAGAACGGATCCAGCCCTTCCTCGATATGGCGGAAGATGTTTTCCAGCATGACGATCGCGTCGTCCACCACGAGCCCGATGGCCAGCACCAGGGCCAGCAGCGTGAGCGTGTTGATGGAAAAGCCCGCCAGCGCCATGAGCGCGAACGTGCCCACCAGACTGACCGGGATGGTCACGATCGGGATGATCGACGCACGGAACGTACGCAGGAAAACGAAAATCACCAGCGCCACCAGCACGATGGCTTCGACGATGGTGCGGTACACGTTCTTGATCGACCGGTCGATGAACACCGAGTTGTCGTTGGCGATGTCGATCACGATGTCCGCGGGCAGATCCTGCTTGAGCTTGGGGATCATCTCGCGCACGCCCTTGGACAGGTCCAGCGGGTTGGCGGTGGCCTGGCGGATCACACCGGCGGAAATGGCGTCGCGACCATTGAGGCGGACCGCGCTGCGCTCGTCCGCCGCGCCTTCCTCCACGCGCGCCACGTCCCGGATCTTGACCGGAAAACCGTTCACGCTCTTGATCGTGATGTCGGCGAACTGCGCCGGCCGCATCAGGTCGGTCTGCGAGGTCACGCTGAACTCCCGCTGCTGCGATTCGATCCGCCCGCCCGGCAGCTCAATGTTGCTGCGGCGGATGGCCTCTTCAACATCCTGGGACGTCAGGCGGTAACCCGCGAGCTTCTCTGTGTCCAGCCACACGCGCATCGCATATTTGCGTTCGCCAAAGATGCGCACGTCAGCCACCCCGGTGACGGTCTGCAGGCGCGGCTTCGCAATGCGGTTGACCATGTCGTTGATCTGCAGCCGGGACAGCGTATCGCTGGAAAACGTCATGAAGATCACGGGGAATGCGTCCGCTTCGACCTTGGCGATCACGGGTTCGTCGATGGCGGGCGGCAAGCGATTGCGCACCCGCGCCGTACGGTCGCGCACTTCTGCCGCAGCCGCGTCGGGGTCCTTTTCCAGCTTGAACCGCACGGAAATCTGGCTCTGCTCGGCCCGGCTGATCGAGGTGATCACATCCACCGCGTCAATGCCGGCGATGGAGTCCTCCAGCGGCTTGGAGATCTGCGACTCGATCACCTCGGCCGATGCACCGGGGTAGCGCACCGTCACGGTGACGACGGGTTCGTCAATCTTTGGATACTCGCGTACGGTCAGACGGTCGAAGCTCACGATCCCGACCAACAGCACCAGCAGGGACAGAACGGTGGCGAAGACCGGACGGCGGATGGAAATTTCAGCCAGTTGCATGGCGCGTGCTCCCGCTCAGGACCGCCCAGCGGCCCGGGGAGTGTCCCCGGTGCAGGGGTTGGGCCCATCGACGCGACCGGCAGGTGCAGGTGCAGGTGCAGGTGCAACCGCGGCAGCGACGGCACCTGCGGGACGCTGCCCGCCACGCGCCATCTCCAGCACGCGCACCGGCGTGCCGTCGCGCTGCACGCGCTGCTGGCCGGCCGTCACCACGAGATCGCCCGGCTGCAGCCCGTCGATGATTTCCACGCGGCCGGGCCGGCGGATCCCGACCTTGACCTCCACACGCTGGGCAATCTTGGTATCGCCGTCGGGTCCGTCCATGAGTTTGAGCACTGTCTGCCGGCCGCCCTGCGGCACGATGGCCTCTTCGGGGATCACGCGCGCGTTCTCGCGCTCGCCGAACACGGTGGTCACCCGCGCGAACATCCCGGGCCGCAACTGCAGCGACCGGTTGTCGATGCAGCCACGCACGCCGATGGACCGGCCGTTGGCATCCACCAGCGGATCGATGGCCTGCACCATCGCCACGAATTTGCGCCCGGGCAGCGCGTCGATCGCGACATCGGCCCGCTGGCCGCGACGCAGCTTGGTCTGAAAGCGCTCTGGCATGCGGAAGTCAACGTAGATCGCGGCCATGTCTTCCAGGTTCACGATGTCGGCGCCATCCTTCAGGTAGTCCCCCACGTTGACGGTACGGATGCCCGCAATACCGTCAAACGGCGCCACGATGCGCAGCCGGGCGGCCGTAGCCTGGGCCAGCGCCAGCTTGGCCTGCGCGACCTGGAGGTTGGCCGCGCTCTCTTCCACCGAACGCTGGCTGATGAAGTTCTGCGCCACCAATTCCTGATTACGTTTGTGGTTGGCCTGGGCGATCGACAGCTCGGCCTGCGCCTGCTGCACCTGCGCCAGCGGCAACTGGTCGTCCAATTGCACCAGCAACTGCCCCTTGCGCACCCGGTCACCATCCCGGAAATTCAGCTGGGTCACGCGCCCGCTGACCTCGGGTCGCACGATCACGCTCTGGCGCGATCGCAGGCTGCCCACAGCTTGGGCATCATCGGTCAGCCGCAGGGTTTCCACCCGCGCCACCTCCACCGCCGGTGGGCGCCCCGGCCCTCCCGGCCCTGCTCCGCCCGGTGCCCCCCCTGGCCCGCGGCTCTGGGGGTTCGCTGGCCCCGCCGTCTCGGCCGACCGGGAGGGCTTGTTCTGGAACCACCACGCCGCACCGGATGCGCAGGCGATGCCGACAACGGCAACCGTTGTATAGAGAGCTTTCGATGCCATGGAACTGCTGTGGTAACGGGCGCCGCCTCGGGTTGGCGTGCCAACAAGTCTCTGAATGTATCAGGGCCATCCTGTTCCGCCATCGGAAGACCCTGCGGCCACCCAGCCGCTGGCGAATATCGCCCCAGCATTTACTTAGGCTTTACACAGACCGGGGGTTCCGGCACCGGTAAAGGGGCCGTCAGCGTCGCAGTGCGCTTTCGACGCCCTTGTTGGCCAGCGCATCCGCCCGCTCGTTGCCGGGGTCACCGTTGTGCCCGCGCACCCAGCGCCAGTCGATCTTGTGGCCGCCGCCGGCCACCAGCGCATCCAGCTGTTGCCACAGATCCACATTTTTCACGGGCTGCTTGGACGCGGTGCGCCAGCCCTTGGCCTTCCAGCCGGGCAGCCATTCGGTGATGCCCTTGAGCACATACTGGCTGTCCACGTGCAGCGTCACGGCGCAGGGGCGCTTGAGCGCCGACAGCGCCTCGATCACGGCCTGCATTTCCATGCGGTTGTTGGTGGTGGACGGCTCGCCGCCGAAAAGCTCCTTTTCCGTGGCGCCGGACTTCAGCAGCACGCCCCAGCCGCCCGGGCCGGGGTTGCCCTTGCAGGCACCGTCGGTGTAGATGTCGATCGAATTCAAGTTTCAGGTCCTGTGTTCTTCGGGTTGGGGCCGGACGCCGCCGCGGTGTGCCTTGTTGGCCAGCGGCACGGGCGCGGTGGCCAGCGCAGGCGCATTCTTCCATGCCGGCCCGATCAGCTTCATGCCCCGCACCCGCTTGACGGCCACCAGCGCATAGGCTGCGCCAAAGATCGGCCACCAGCGCCCCCCTGCCCTGTCCATCCACTGGAACCGGTCCAGCCATGTCTGGCCGTCCAGCGCCGGCCGGTAGCAGCCGAACCGCGATGACTCCACCTCGAAGCCCAGCAGCCGCAGCCAGTCGCGCAGCCGCCAGTAGCCGATGAACTCGCCCGCGTCGGGCAGAAAGGGCTGGCCGAACCCCATGCGCCGGTACAGGTGCATGCGCCGCTGGCGCAGGCCCCACAGGCTCGCCGGGTTCAGGCAGCAGATCACGACACGGCCTTCGGGCACCAGCACGCGCTCGACCTCGCGCAGGGCGGCGTGGGGTTCTGCGCTCAGCTCCAGCGTGTGCGGCAGCGTCACCAGGTCCAGGCTGTTGGCGGCAAACGGCAGCGCGGCAAAGTCGGCGGTGAAGCTGGTGATGCCCTCGGGGGCCGCGCCTGCCGGCCGCGGCGCGGACGTGGCGTGCCACTTGTGGGGCATGCGGTTGGCCTGCAGCGAATCCAGCCCGGGCAGGCCCAGCTGCAGCGCGTGGTAACCAAAGATGTCGGCCACGGCCTCGTCGAAAAAGGCCTGCTCCCACCCGAGCATGTACCGGCCCGGCGGGGTTTCAAACCATTGACGCAAACCTATAATTTCGCCACCCATGACCTTGACTCCGCTGCCCGCCTTCTCCGACAACTACATCTGGATGTTGCACGACGGCAGCCAGGCCGTGGTGGTGGACCCGGGCGACGCGCAGCCCGTGACCGCCGCGCTGCAGCAGCATGGGCTGCAACTGGCAGCGATTCTAGTCACGCACCATCATCCCGACCACACCGGCGGCGTCGACACGCTGCGCGACGCCACGGGGGCGGCCGTCTACGGCCCCGCGCGCGAGCGCATGCCCGAGCCGATCACACGGCTTTGCGGCGGCGACGCCTGCGAGGTGCTGGGTCTGCGGTTCATGGTCATCGACGTGCCCGGCCACACCGCCGGACACATTGCCTACTTCTGCGACGGCATGGACGGCGCACCGCTGCTGTTCTGCGGGGACACGCTGTTCTCGGGCGGCTGCGGGCGGCTGTTCGAAGGCACGCCCGCGCAAATGCTGGCCTCGCTGGATGCGCTGGCCGCCCTGCCGGACAACACCCGCGTGTGCTGCGCCCATGAATACACGCTGTCCAACCTGCGTTTTGCCCGGGCCGTGGAGCCGCACAACGCCGAGCTGGCCGCCTACGAAGCGCAGTGCAAGGCGCTGCGCGCCCAAAACCGCCCCACCCTGCCCGCCGTCCTGGCGCAGGAGCGTTGCATCAACCCGTTCCTGCGCACACGCAAGCCTGCCGTCATGCAGGCGGCGCGGGAATACAACGGCGCCACCGGCGACGAAGCCGCCGTGTTTGCCGCCATCCGCCAATGGAAGAACGAATTCAAATGAAACGCCTGAGCTTTGCCGCACTGGCCTGCCTGGTCTGGCTGGGCGGCTGCGCCACCGGCAACATGCCCGCCAAACCATCCGCCGCCGACGCCACGGCCCCCGCGCCGGCGGTGGCGGCCCCCGCGCCCGCCGCGCCCGCGCCGCATGTGGCCGTCATTCCCAACGGCCCGCTGCAACCCATCACCGCGGCCGAGGCCGCGTCACGCGGGGTGGCCCGCGCGCAGCCACCGGCCGACCTGTGGGACCGCATCCGCCGCGGCTTTGCCATGCCCAACCTGGACAACGACCTGGTGCGCCAGCAGGAGCAGTGGTATGCCACGCGGCCCGACTACATGCAGCGCATGACCGAGCGCTCGCGCAAGTACCTCTTTCACATCGTCGAGGAGCTGGAGCGGCGCAACATGCCCAGCGAACTCGCCCTGCTGCCCTTCATAGAAAGCGCGTTCAACCCGCAGGCCGTCTCCAGCGCACGCGCCGCGGGCATGTGGCAGTTCATGCCGGCCACGGGCACGTACTTCGAGCTCAAGCAGAACGTGTTCCGCGACGACCGGCGCGACGTGCTGGCGTCCACGCGCGCGGCGCTGGACTACCTGCAGAAGCTGCATGGCATGTTCGGCGACTGGCACCTGGCGCTGGCTGCCTACAACTGGGGCGAAGGCAGCGTGGGCCGCGCGATCAGCGCGAACCAGCGGCGCGGCCAGGGCACGGCCTACACCGACCTGAACATGCCCAACGAAACGCGCAACTACGTGCCCAAGCTGCAGGCGGTCAAGAACATCGTTGCCAGCCCCGAGGCGTTCCGCGCCGAACTGCCGCTGATCGAAAACCACCCGTACTTCCAGACCGTGGACGTCACGCGCGACATCGACGTGGAGCTGGCCGCCCGCCTGGCCGACGTGAAGCTGGAGGACTTCAAGGCGCTGAACCCGTCCGCCAACCGCCCCGTGATCCTGGCCGCGGGCACGCCGCAGATCCTGCTGCCCTGGGACAACGCCACGGTGTTCAAGCGCAACTTCGAGGCCCACAACCAGGGCCAGTACGCGAGCTGGACCGCCTGGACGGCGCCGTCCACCATGAGCGTGGCCGAAGCCGCGCGCCGCGTGGGCATGAGCGAAGCCGATTTCCGCGCCGTCAACACCATTCCGCCGCGCATGCTGATCCGCGCCGGCTCGGTCGTACTGGCGCCGCGCACCGCGCGGGTCGACAACGACGTGGCCGCGCACCTGGCCGACAACGGCCAGCTCAGCCTGGCGCCCGAAATCGTCACGCGGCGTACCGTCATCAAGGCGCGCAAGGGCGACAGCGTGGCCAGCATCGCGCGGCGCTACAAGCTCAGCGCCGCGCAGGTGGCCGACTGGAACAACACCGGCGCGTCGGCCGCGTTTCGCATCGGCCAGCAGATCGTGGTGTACCTGCCGGTGCGGGCAACGGCGTCACGCCCTGCCATCAGGTCGCAAGCCGGCCGCCCTTCGGCGCGGCCAGCGATCAAGGCCGTCAAGCGCGCGCCGGCCAAAGCCGTGCGGCCGGCGCCCAAGCGCTGAGCATGGCGCTCAGGTCTTGAACTTCTCTTTGGCGCGCCGCGCGAACTCGTTGGTGTAGGTCCGGCCCAGCGAAATCCGGTCGACCCTGATCGCGGGGTCGAAGGCCGCCAGCGCCCGCAGCGCCGTCCGGGCCCCCTCCTCGGGCAACACGCCGTCCACGGCGAATGCTTCGCGTACTTTGTTGAACGACGCCAGGTACAGCGCCCGGTCACCCAGCAGGTGCGACTCGGGAATGGTCTTGATGATGTCGCTGGGGCCCGCGGTCTGCAGCCACTTCAGGCCGTGGACGATGGCGTTGGCCAACGCCTGGCAGGTGTTGGGGTTCTTCTGCACGAACTCCAGCGGTGCGTACAGGCAACTGGCCGGCATGGGGCCGCCGAAAATATCGGCTGTGCCCTTGAGCGTGCGCGTGTCGCCGATGATGCGCACGTCGCCCTTTTGCTCGAGCATGGTCATGACGGGATCGGTGTTGCTCATGGCATCGACCTGGCCCGAGCGAAGCGCCGTCAGCGCACTGGCCGACGTGCCCACACCCACATAGGTCACGTCACTGGCCTTCAGGCCCGCGCGCGACAGCACGATGTTGGCGACGAGATTGGTGGACGACCCCGGCGCCGAAACTCCGATCTTGCGGCCCTTGAGGTCGGCCGGTGACTTGTAGTGGGGAACCGTCCTGGTCGACACGCCGACCGCGATCTGCGGCGCGCGGCCCTGCAGCACGAAGGCCTGGAACATCTGGCCGCGGCTTTGCAGGCTGATCGTGTGCTCGTAGGCGCCACTCACCACGTCGGCCGCGCCGCCCACCGCAGCCTGCAGTGCCGGCGTACCACCGGTGAAATCGGTGATCTGCACGTCCAGGCCTTCGGACTGGAAATAGCCGAGCTGCTCGGCAATGGTCAACGGCATGTAATAGAACGTGCCCTTGCCGCCCACGGCGATGGTGAGCCTGGTCTTCTCGGGTTTGGGTTGCGCGCGCAGTGACGGGACGGCGACCGAGGCTGCGGCGAACACACCCAGGGCCGTGAACGTTCGTCGGGACAGCAGAGTTGTTCTGATTATGGTTTTCACGGGACGAGCCTCTCTTTTTCGCACTGACTGCGAGCTTACGCACGCGACCCCGCGCCCGCATCGGGAACATCCCGAGCGGGTTTTTACGTAACGGGGAAGCAGCGGAAAAGCGCGAAGCAGGCGTCAGCGGTAGCCGACGAAGAGGATGCCGATGTTGACCAGCAGTGCCAGCGTCCACACGACCGAGCGCACGGTCGCCAGGTCGGCGACGTACATCACGATGTAGATCACACGCAACACGATGTAAACGAACGCCAGGATATCGAGCCGCGTCTGTGCCGCGCCAAGCTGGTGGGCGATGATCACCGCCGCCATGAAGAACGGCAGCGCCTCGAAGCTGTTGGCCTGCGCCGCGTTGGCGCGGGCGCGCCAGTCTTTCTGCTGCGACATCCACGCGCGCGGGTTGTGGTTGTCGAAGCCGCCTTCGCGCCGGGGCGTCGTGAACTTGCCCGACTTGGCAAGCCAGGCACAGCAAAACGGCAGCAGGGCCGCAAACAGCAGGCACCAGTAGGCGATGGTGAACTTCGCGTAACCCATGGGCTTCTCCTTTTTATCTTGACGTTCAGCGCCTGTCCACCAGCGCGTGGGCGATCGTGCCCAGGTCGACGTATTCCAGTTCACTGCCGGCCGGCACACCCCGCGCCAGACGCGTGACCTGCAGGCCGCGGGCCTTCAGCGCCTCGCCGATCACGTGCGCGGTGGCCTCGCCCTCGGCGGTGAAGTTGGTGGCCAGGATCACTTCGTGAACCTCGCCGGCCGTGGCCCGGTCGAAAAGCTTTTGCAGCCCGATGTCACGCGGACCGATGCCGTCCAGCGGGCTCAACTTGCCCATGAGCACGAAATACAGGCCGCGGTAGGCGCTGGTGCGCTCCACCGCCGACTGGTCGGCCGGTGTCTCCACCACGCACAGCTTGCTGCGGTCGCGCTGCGGGTCCAGGCAGGTGGCGCAGAGCTCGCCCTCGGTGAAGGTGTGGCACTGGCTGCAGTGGCGCACGCTGACAGCCGCCTGGTGCAGCGCCTGCGACAGCATCTGCGCGCCCTCGCGGTCATGCTGCAGCAGGTGAAATGCCATGCGCGAAGCCGACTTGACGCCCACGCCGGGCAGGCGGCGAAGGGCCTGGACCAGCGCCTCCAGCGAGTTCGAGTCAGCCACGAATGCGTGACTTTAGAAGGGGAACTTCATGCCCGGGGGGAGGCCCGGCATGCCGGCGGTGAGCTTGCCCATCTTTTCCTGGCTGGTCTCTTCGGCCTTGCGCACGGCGGCGTTGAAGGCAGCGGCCACCAGGTCTTCCAGCATGTCCTTGTCGTCGGCCAGCAGGCTGGGGTCGATGGTCACGCGCTTGACGTCGTGCTTGCAGGTCATCAGCACCTTGACCAGGCCCGCGCCGGACTCGCCGGTCACTTCGATATTGGCCAGCTCGTCCTGGGCTTTCTTGAGGTTGTCCTGCATCGCCTGGGCCTGCTTCATGAGGCCTGCGAGCTGTCCTTTGTTGAACATGGTGTGTCCTGGTTGCGGTTGTCAGTTGTTCGGGGTGGCCGGCATGGCCACGGGCTTGATGCTGCCGGGCACGATTTTCGCGCCAAAGTCGCGCATCATCTCCTGAACGAAGGGGTCGTTCAGGATGATGGCCTCGGCCGCGCGCTGCCGCTCGGCGGCGGCAGCGGCGTTGCGTCGCGCGGGGCTGTCGGTCACGGCGCCAATCTCCACGGCCAGCTTCACGGCATGGCCCGCCGAGGCCAGGGCGTTCTGCAGCCGCTCGCGGCTGGCCGGCTGGTTCAGTGATTCACGCTCCACACGCAGAATCCAGTGGCCCTCGTCGCGCGCCACCAGCTGGGACTGCAGGGCCAGTTCACGCACCAGCGCCGTGATGGCTTCGGACTCGACCAGGCCGCGCACGGTGGCGTGCCAGAAATCACCTTCCGGCGTGGGCACCAGCGGCGCGGACGCGCGAACACCGGCCTCTTCACGCGGCTCGGGCTGCACCCGCACCGGCACGCCCACCACCGGGCTGCCGGGCTGGCCGGCCTGGGCGGCCACCCGCTGCACGGGCGGGCGCGGCACGGCGGGCTCCACCACGGGCAGCACCTGCCCGGGCGGCGCCCCCACGGCCGGCACGGCCAGACGCGCGGGCGCGGGGGCCTGCAGGGGGGCGACCGGGGATCGGGTTGGCGGTGCCAGAGGCACAGCGGGCGCGGCCTGCGGCGCAGCCTGTGGCGAGGGCGCCGAAGTCACGGCAGGCGCGGCCGGCCGTACGGCCGGGGCCGCCTCACTCAGAGTTTTTTTTTCAGCCGGGGCGCGAAACGCGCCGGGTTTGAAGGCCAGCAGCCGCAGCAGCACCATGGTCAGCGCCGCGTACTCGTCGGGCGCCAGACCCAGCTCGGCGCGGCCGTGCAGGCACAGGCTGTACAGCAGTTGCGTCTCATCTGCCGGCAGGGCCGCGGCCAGCCGGGCCAGCTCGGCCGATTCGGGATCGCTGTCGTCGGCCAAAGACCCTGCAGAGGGCACAGCCTGCAGCACGGCCATGCGCTGCAGCACGGCGGTCATTTCCTCGAGCGTCGACGCGGCGCTCAGGCCATTCACGCGCAGCGCCTCGGACGTTTCCACCACCGCCCGGCCATCACCCTCGGCCAGCGCGCCGATCAGCCGGAACACATGGCTGCGGTCCACGCTGCCCAGCATCTGGCGCACGGTGGCTTCCTGCAACTGGCCGCTGCCAAACGCAATGGCCTGGTCGGTCAGGCTCAGCGCGTCGCGCATGGAGCCACGCGCCGCGCGCGACAGCAGCCGCAGCGCCGCCGTGTCGGCCGGCACGCTTTCGGCCTGCAGCACGCGGACCAGATGCTCGTGCACGGTCTCGGGCGCCATGGGCCGCAGGTTGAACTGCAGGCAGCGCGACAGCACGGTGACCGGCACCTTCTGCGGGTCGGTCGTGGCCAATACGAATTTCAGGTACTCGGGCGGCTCTTCCAGCGTCTTGAGCATCGCGTTGAACGCGGTGTTCGTGAGCATGTGCACTTCGTCGATCATGAAGACCTTGAAGCGGCCCTGCACCGGCTTGTAGACGGCCTGCTCCAGCAGGCCCTGCACCTCGTCCACCCCGCGGTTGGACGCGGCGTCCAGCTCGGTGTAGTCCACGAAGCGGCCGGAATCGATGTCGGTGCAGGCCTGGCACACGCCGCACGGCGTGGCGGTGATGCCGCCCTGTCCGTCGGCGCCCTGGCAGTTCAGCGACTTGGCCAGGATGCGCGACACCGTCGTCTTGCCCACGCCGCGCGTGCCGGTGAACAGGTACGCATGGTGCAGCCGCTGCTGCGTCAGCGCATTGGTCAGCGCCTGCACCACGTGCTCCTGGCCCACCATTTCCACGAAGGTCTTGGGACGGTACTTGCGGGCGAGCACGAGATAGGACATTCGCTCGATTCTAGATGGCCCGGCGCGGCCAACGGACACCCGCCGTCGCCTACAATCGCGTCTGACGGGCCTCCCCGCATGGTGAAGCGGCCAACCGGGTCAGGTGGGGAACCAAGCAGCCCTAACTGTGGAGCCAGTGCCGGGGGTAAGGCTCGTCAACTTCCCTTCTTCCCCCTCTTCCCATTGCTCGCGATATCCCTCGATATCCCGCGCTTTCCCCCGTCTTTTCCGACTTTCGTCCACGTGCCAAAAGCGCGGCGTCGCAGTACCATGACCTCACAACACTGGAGGTGCCTGCCATGTCGTACGGTGTCCTGTCCCCAAGCCCGCGCCGCGCGCGGATCACGCCCCTGAAGGCCGCCCTGGCCGTGTTTGTGCCCCTGGCCTGTGGCCTGGCGGCGGCCCAGTCCGGCACGGCGCCCAGCACCCAGGTCAGACCCCAGTTCCAGCTCACGCCTTCGGTTTCGCCGGTGTACGACCCGATGTCCGGCCGCGAAGTGCCGCGCGCCGGCCTGACCGGCTGGGCCACAAGCTCCCCCCGTTCGGCCATCGGCCTGAGTTTTGACGTGTCCAGCCCGACCGGCACGGGCCTGATGCCGTCGCTGCGCCAGCCCCTTCCCACCAGCATGGACATGAGCCTGCGCTGGCGCACCCAGTTCAGCCGCAGCTCGCGGCTGGACCTGGCCGCCTGGCGGCGCAGCGGCGCACCGGCCGACCCGCTGGGCCTGGCCGGCGACCCCGTGTACGGCACCAATGTGGAAATGCAGTTCGACGCCCTGTCCACGTTCGGCTTCCGGCCCCAGCAAAGCGCCGTGGGCCTGCAGATCAACACCGGTGGCGCCGCGCTCAAGGGTAACCAGTCGATGCTGTATTACCGCGCCCGGTTCTGACCCGCGCCCTTCTGCTTTCTCCTGACGGCCCCTAGCCTGGCGTTTGAACCCGCATCGCCGGATCGCCACGTAGCCAGGCGGCAACGCCCTGGCCGGCCGCGCGACCGCTGGCCAGGCATGCCGTCAGCAGGTAGCCGCCCGTGGGAGCCTCCCAGTCCAGCATCTCACCGGCGCAGAACACGCCGGGCAGCGCCTGCAGCATCAGGCCCGTGTCCATGGCTTCAAACGGCACGCCACCCGCGGTGCTGATCGCCTCGTCCACCGGCCGGGGGGCCGACAGCCTGAGTGGGGCCGCCTTGATCGCCGCCGCCAGGCGCTGCGGGTCGTTGAACGCGGGTTTGTCCAGCACCTCGTGCAGCAGCGCCGATTTGATGCCGTCCAGGCCCAGCCGGCTTTTGAGGTGGCTGGACAGCGAGCGGGAGCCCCGCGGGCGCGTCACCTCCGCCAGCACCTGGTCGGCGCTGCGCGCGGGCAGCAGGTCCACATGCAGCACCGCCTGCCCTGACGCGGCGATTTCGTCGCGCAGCAGCGCCGACGCGGCATAGACCAGGCTGCCTTCGACCCCCGTGGCGGTGGCCACGAATTCGCCCTTGCGTTCAAAGCTGCCGCCGCGGCTGTCCGCGCAGCGGATCGCCACGCTCTTGAACGGCTGACCCGCAAAGCGCTCTGCGAAGTACGGCGTCCAGCCGCCCGCCAAATCGAAGCCGCAGTTCGCCGGCTGTAGCGGCGCCACCGCCACGCCGCGCTGCGCCAGCAGCGGCACCCAGGCGCCGTCGGAGCCCAGCCGGGCCCAGCTGGCGCCGCCCAGGGCCAGCACCACGGCGCGGGCGGTGTGCGTCACCTCACCCTGCGGCGTGGCGAACCGCAGGGCGGTCGCCGTGCCTTCGCGCCCGTGCGCATCCGCAGCCCAGCCCGTCCAGCGGTGGCGCATGTGAAAGCGCACACCGGCTTCCCGCAGGCGGTGCAGCCAGGCGCGCAGCAGCGGCGCGGCCTTCATGTCGGTGGGAAACACCCGGCCCGACGTGCCCACGAAGGTCTCTATGCCCAAACCCTGCGCCCAGCCGCGCAGCGCATCGGGGCCGAAGCCGGCCAGCAGACGCCCCACGTCGGCCTGCCGCGGCCCGTAGCGCCCCACGAACTGCGGCATCGGCTCCGAATGGGTCAGGTTCAGCCCGCCCTTGCCCGCCAGCAGGAATTTGCGCCCCGCCGAGGGCATGGCATCCATCACGTCCACCGACACGCCGGCCTGCGCCAGCATGTCGGCCGCCATCAGGCCTGCCGGCCCGGCGCCCACCACGATCACTTTGTCTGTCATTCCACTTCCACCAATCTGCCCTGCGCCGTCAGGTACGCGGCGCGCACCACGGCCTGCGGGTACGCCGCCTGCACGGCGGCGCGATACATCCTCATCTGATCCTGCAGCGCCGCCCGCCGCTCGGGCTGCCATTCGGACTTGTAGTCCAGCACCCACCACTGGCCCGTGTCGCGCCTGTGGACCAGCCGGTCCAGCCGCAGGGCCTCGCCCCCATGGTGCAGCGCCACTTCGTTGCCCTGCCAATCCACCAGCGCGCGGTCCCAGGCCCAGGCGCCATCGCCCGCCAGAATGCGTTGCGCCATGGACGCGGCGTCACCGATCTGTTGCGTATCCAGGCCGAATTCGCGCTGCACCGCCAGGCGCTGCGGCGCCGGCCAGCCGCCCGCATCCGGCGTCCACCATTCCAGAAGCCGGTGCATGGCCTGGCCCATGCGGGACGCAGGCGTGTCGTCGTCCTGCTGCGCCGCGTCGGGCGCGGTGTCCGCCTCAGGCGGTGGCGGCGCGGGCGGCAACTGCAGCAGCATGAAATCTTCCGCGGCCGGCGTCGCTGCCACTGCCGGGCCGTCAACATCGTCCAAGTCAGCGTCCGCGTCCAGGGGCTGGGCCAGCGGCAGCAGCCGCTGCCACCAGCTGGCCGCCACACCCCGGTGGGGTTCGGTGGACGACAGCACCAGCCGGCTGCGCGCGCGTGTCAGGGCCACGTACAGCGCGTTCAGTTCCTCGCGCTGGCGGGCCGCCTTCTCAACGGCCAGCGCCGGGGCAGTGCAGGCCGGGGGCCGGCTTTCACTGGCCAGGAAGGTGAAGCGCAGGGGCGCTTCGTCCTCGCCGGGCCAGTCCACCAGCACACCCATGGTTTCGCTGCGGGGCGCTTCGGCGTCGGTGTCCAGCATGAGCACCAGCGGCGCCTCCAGCCCCTTGGCGCCGTGCACGGTGAGCAGGCGCACGGTGGCGCCACCGGACACCACCGGCGCGCGCGCGCCTGCGGCCCGCAGGGCGCGCACCAGCGCATAGGGCGTAAGGAACCGGCCGCCGTCAATTTGCAGGGCCGCGCCCAGCAGCGCGCCCAGGTTGGCCACCACGCCGTCGCGCAGCGCGGCCGGCGCCGCGGCGGCAAAGCGCGCCAGCACGTCGCCGTCGTGGTAGATCGCGTCCAGCGCATCGTGCGGCGGCAGCATGGCCACCCAGCGCCGCCAGCGCGCCAGCACGGCGCCTGCACCGGCCAGCGGCGCGGGCAGCAGATCCGCCTGCTCCAGCAGGTCGTGCCAGCTCACGCTCAGGCGCTGCGACTGCGCCGCGCGCCTGTGCCCGGCCAGGGACACCAGCGCGTCGTCCGCCAGGCCGAACAAGGGCGACCTGAGCGCCCGCGCCAGCGACAGGTCGTGCCCCGGTGACACCAGCGCGTCCAGCAGCGCCACGATGTCCTGCACTTCGGCGGCGTCGGCCAGGTTTTTCTTTTCGGGCTGGACAGATGCGATGTGCAGCGCACGCAGCTCGTCCTGCAGCACCGACAGCGGCTCGCGCCGGCGCGCCAGCACCATGATGTCGCCAGGCGCATGGCCCGCCGCCAGCTGGCGCGCGATCCAGCGCGCGGCCTGCCGGCATTCGAGCGTGCGCAGGCTGTCCTCGGGCAGCTCGCGCGGCACCGTGAGGCTGTCGCGCCAGGCCAGCGGGTCGGGCTGCGCGGCGTCGTCGCCCTGCGCAGCCGCACGCGCGATCTGCGGCAGCCGCTGTACGGCGCCCGGCTCGGCCGATTCGGTGGTGTGGGCGCGGTAGCCGTCGTATTCGCCCGCGCCCTGCGCCGCGCCCATGACCTCGTTCACCACGGCCAGCACCTGCCGGGCATTGCGGTGGGTGTGGTCGCAGCTGAGCAGGTCGCCCGCGAGCCCCTGCACCACAAACTGCTGCGCCGCGCGGAAGACCTGCGGTTCCGCCCGGCGAAAGCGGTAGATGCTCTGCTTGGGGTCGCCCACGATGAAGACACCGGGCGCGCCGCCCGCGCCGGCATACCCCGCCAGCCAGGCGTGCAGCGCCTGCCATTGCAGCGGGTTGGTGTCCTGGAATTCGTCGATCAGCAGATGCCGCACCCGCGCATCCAGCCGTTCCTGCACCCAGCCGCTGAGGACCGGGTCGGACAGCATGACGAGCGCCGCGCGCTCCACGTCGTTCATGTCCACCCAGCCGCGCTCGCGCTTGAGCGCCGCGAAGTCGTCGGCAAGCCTGCGCGTGAGCCGCGCCATGCGCTGCTGGTGCAGCCAGGCCTCGTGCTGCAGGGCCGCGTCACGCAGCCGGCCGGCCAGCGTCTGCGCACCGACGACCGCAGGATGGTCGGCCAGCTTGCCGAATTTGCGCGGCTCGCCTTTCTGGGTGAACAGCGCCGCCACGACGCCGTCCAGGTCCGTGCCGGTCACGGCCTCTTCGAGCCTGCCACCCAGCGCCGCATAGGTGGGCGCGCCGCCGCCCAGCACCCGGGCGGCCTCCAGCAACACCGTGCGCGCCACGGCGCCCGCCAGCGCTTCGGCCGGCAACGCCAGGCCCGCGAGCTCAGGAAACTGCTCGTCAAACCGCCGCACTGACCGGTCCACCACGCCGTGGGCGTCGGCCAGCGCGAATTCCACGCGCTTGGCCAGCGCCGCCTGCAGCGCCTTGAGCGTGTTGAAGCGCCCGTGCGCCGCCACGGCGTCCAGATAGTCCTGCCGCGCGGCGGCATCGCCCGCCGTCGCGATGTGAAAGCGCCGCCACACGGCGGCCACCGCTTCGCTGTCGTCCTCCAGCAGTTCATAGCGGGCCGGCAGGCCCAGTTTCTGCAGCACGGCCAGCGGCGCGTTGCGCAGCAGCGCCGCGAACCAGCTGTGAAAGGTGCGCACCTGCACCGGCCGGCCCGCCTGCAGCAAGGCGCGGTACAGGCCCGCGAGCGCCGCCGACTGCGCCGGCACATCCTGTGCGGACACGCCGCGAATGCGCAGCTCGTGGGCCAGCCGCTCTTCGGGCGCGTCGGCAAATGCCTGCAGCCATTGCTGTAGGCGCTCGCGCATCTCGCCAGCCGCCTTTTTGGTGAAGGTGATGGCCAGGATCTCATGCGGCTGCGCGCCGTCCAGCAGCGCGCGCAGCATGCGCGACACCAGCATCCAGGTCTTGCCCGCGCCTGCGCAGGCCTCCACCGCCACGCTTCGGCGCGGATCGCAGGCCACGGCATAGAACTGCGCGCGGCTCACGCGCTGGCCGTTCAGTTCGTAGGCGTAGTCTTCCTGCAGGGGAACGGTCATGCCCAGAAGTCCTTGCGGCACAGCCCGCGCGCCGCGCAGTAGTCACACACGGCGCCCTCGCCCAGCGCCGGCAGCGGCGCCCCGCCGGCAATGGCCTGCATGTCCTGACGGATGCCGTCCAGCAGCGCGTCACGAACCTCGACCACGTCCTTCTGCTCGACGGTGCCGGTCTCGCCGCGCTCGCCGACATTGACGTAGGCCGCCCTGAGCGTGTCGTCCGGCAGCAGCGCGGCATAGAACGCAAGCTGCGTGTCCTCGGCGCCCGATTTCACGCGCTTGCGCGTGACCTCCAGGCCCTCGGTCTTGTAGTCGATGACCAGGGCCGCGCCGTCGCGGCCGCGGTCGATGCGGTCCAGGCGGCCGACAAGGGTCTGCGGCCCCAGCGGTGTCTCACGATCGGCCTCGGCCTCGGCGAACTGCAGCCCCTCGGCTTCGTGGTCGGCCAGCCAGGACAGATAGCCGTCACGCACCTGCGGCCAGCTGGCCTTGAAGGGCAGGAATTCGCCATCGGACAGCCCCATGGCATCGGTTTGGATCTGGGCCGCCGACTCCAGCAGCGCCAGGCGCTGCGGCCCCGTCACAGGCTGCAATGCCAGCGCGCGGTGGAATTCGCTGAGCACCCCGTGCAGCCAGGTGCCGAAGTCGCGCTTGTCCAGTTCGGATTCCAGTTCGCCGGCCTCGTTCAGGCCCAGCTGGCGCAGCGCGAAGAACCGGTAGGGGCAGCGCCGCAGGTCCTCATAGGCCGACGCCGACAGCCGGCTCACGGGCAAGGCCGCGCCACGCGGCAGCGGTCGCGGCGTGGGCGCGGCGGCCAGCCGGCGAAGTTCGCGCGGGTCATCGCCCAGGCTGGCGGCGGCCTGCCCGGGCTGCGCCGGCGCAAGCTGCAACTGCTGCACCAACGCGCTGGGCAGCACCGGCTCGCCAGCGGCATCGGCCGTGCGCCACAGCACATCCACCTGGGGCGCGGCCAGGGCCTGCTGCCAGCCGGCGCGTTGCGCGGCTTCCAGCGTCTGGCGATCCGGCAGGCCCAGGCCCGCGCGCTGGCCCGCCGTCCAGGGTCCGGCCGGCTCGGGCGCGGCCGGCAGGCTGTGCTCGTCGCAACCGGGCAGCACCGCCGCCGGGAATGCCTGCCCCAGCATCTGCGGGAACGGCAGGATCACCACCTGCTCGTCGCGCGGATGGCGGGGCTTGAAGCTCGCGTCCTCCAGCACGTCGTTCACCCAGGCCGTGAACTCGCCCAGCTCGATACGGCGCGCGGCCTGCGGCAAGGCGGCCCATTCGTCCTGCGCGCCCTCGTCCAGCCGAAGCGCCTTGAGCGCGGCGTCGCCCGCGGCGTCGTCCGCCAGCGGCTGCCATTGCCCGGTGGCCTGCAGCACCTCGCGCAGCGCCGCCAGCCATTGCGCCAGCGGCCGCGTCCGTTGCAGCACGGCGCGCCACGCCTGGATATCGGACAGGGCGGCCACCAGCGCGGCTCGGCGGACAGACGCACCGTCATCGGCGGCAATCCAGCGCGCCGCGCCTGCCCAGTCGCGCAGGCCCTGTTCGCGCAGCAGCGATTCCAGCCCCCGCACGGTCGGCCCTGCCAGCGCCGGCGCATGCTTGAGCCAGTCAAGCACCGCGTCGCTGGATGCGTCGTGACGCGCCGCGCGCAGCGTTCCCATGAGCTGCGCGGCAGCCCGCGTCGTGGACAGCTTCCAGCCCGTTTCGTCGCGGATGCGCACTCCGCGGTCGCCCAGCAGCGCGCGGATGCGCCGCGTGAGCACGCGGTCTGTCGCGGCCAGCGCCACCGGGCCACGGCCTTCGGCCAGATGGCGCAGCACGCAGGCCGCGGCGCGGGCCGCTTCGTCCTCGGGCTCGCGCGCGGCATGCAACCGGACCTGTCCGATGGGCAATGGCTGCACCAGGGGCAGCGTCACGGCCCGGTCGTCAAAATGTGCGCAGATGGCCTCCACCAGCGGCTCGGACTGGTAGCCGCGCAGCACCACCAGGCAATCCACTTCGCGGCGCGCGGCGTCGGCCAGCAGGCAGTCGGTGACGTAACGGGACGCGGCCACCCATTCCAGCGCCACCCGCGCGGCGGCCAGCTCCAGCGCCAGTACGGGCGCCTCCATGCCGCCGCCCACCACAGCGCGCATGCGCGCCGCCCAGGCGCCCCGCCCCGCAGGCGGGACGGCCGCGGCCAGCGGGGCAAGCTGCGCCGCGGCCTCGATCACGCGCGGCGCGAGCAGCTCGCGCCGGTCCGCCAGGCCGGCGTCGGCCAGCAGCGCGTGCGCCGTGAGCAGGTCACGCGCCGCGTCGTGGCACAGGTCCAGCGGGCCGGGGGCGAATCCCCCCTGCAGGCCGCTCTGGCTGCGCGCCCAGTTCATGGTTGATTCGAACCGGGGCGCAAAACCCTGCGGCGCCACGCGCGCCCAGGCGCGCGCCGCGCGCGGCATGAGCTGCGCATAGGGCACCAGCACGACGGTACGGGCCGGATGGGCGCCCCGCTGGACGAGCAGCGCGCGCACCTGCGCCATCACGGCGTCCAGCACAGGGCCGTGATGGTCTTGCGCTATCGCGCCCATAGCGGGAAAAGGCCATTCCATGGGCCATGAAGGGACTTGGTTTCTGTCACAATTCCCCCCACTTTAGCTGTACCGCCAACTGACAACCAAGGAAACACACCATGGCCAGCGACCTCATCAAACACATCTCCGACACGAGCTTCGAAGCCGATGTGCTCCAGGCCGACAAACCCGTCCTCGTTGACTACTGGGCCGAATGGTGCGGCCCCTGCAAGATGATCGCCCCCATCCTTGACGAAGTGTCCGCCACCTACAAGGACAAGCTGCAGATCGCCAAGATGAACGTGGACGAAAACCGCGACATTCCCGCCAAGTTCGGCATCCGCGGCATTCCCACGCTCATGCTGTTCAAGGGCGGCCAGCTTGCCGCCACCAAGGTCGGCGCCATGAGCAAGGCGCAACTCACGGCCTTCATCGACCAGCAACTGGCCTGAGCGCCGCCCGCGGGGGTTTGCCCGCGTTGCAACAAAAGGGGCCCTTCCGGCCCCTTTGTTTTGTCATATACTTTCACGCAGTTCACCGGCGCCATGAGCAGCCGGTTCGAGTTCAGGGCCTGCGACGTTCATTCGCCCGGCCATCCAACCCCCCAATATTTCATTGAACTCCCGTCAGGGGTCATTCCATGCACCTTAACGAACTCAAGGCACTGCACGTGTCCGAAGTCCTGAAGCAGGCCGATGAGCTTGAGATCGAAAACACCGGCCGCATGCGCAAGCAGGAGCTGATGTTCGCCATCATCAAGAAGCGGGCAAAAGCAGGCGAGCAGGTCTTTGCCGACGGCGTGCTGGAAATCCTGCCCGACGGCTTCGGCTTCCTGCGCAGCCCCGACACGAGCTACACGGCCAGCACCGACGACATCTACATCAGCCCCAGCCAGGTGCGCCGCTTCAACCTGCACACCGGCGACATGATCGAGGGCGAGGTCCGCATCCCCAAGGACGGCGAACGCTACTTCGCGCTGACCAAGCTGGACAAGGTCAACGACGGCCCGCCCGAGCAGAACAAGCACAAGGTGATGTTCGAGAACCTGACGCCGCTGTTCCCCAAGGAGCAGATGCGTCTGGAGCGTGACGCCTTCAAGGGCGACGAGAACATCACGGGCCGCGTGATCGACATCATCGCCCCCATCGGCAAGGGCCAGCGCGCCCTGCTGGTCGCCCCGCCCAAGAGCGGCAAGACGGTGATGATGCAGCACATCGCCCACGCCATCAGCGCCAACTACCCCGACAGCCACATGATGGTGCTGCTGGTGGACGAGCGCCCCGAGGAAGTCACCGAAATGCAGCGCTCGGTCAAGGCCGAGGTGATCGCCTCCACCTTCGACGAACCCGCCGCCCGTCACGTGCACGTGGCCGAGATGGTGATCGAGCGCGCCAAGCGCCTGGTCGAACTGAAGAAGGACGTGGTGATCCTGCTGGACTCCATCACCCGCCTGGCCCGCGCCTACAACAACGTCGTGCCCAGTTCCGGCAAGGTGCTGACCGGCGGCGTGGACGCCAACGCGCTGCAGCGCCCCAAGCGCTTCCTGGGCGCGGCCCGCAACGTGGAGGAAGGCGGCAGCCTGACCATCATCGCCACCGCGCTGATCGACACCGGCTCGCGCATGGACGAAGTGATCTTTGAAGAGTTCAAGGGCACGGGCAACAGCGAAATCCACCTGGACCGCCGCCTGTACGAAAAGCGCGTGTTCCCGTCCATCCAGCTCAACCGCTCGGGCACCCGCCGCGAAGAGCTCCTGCTGCCCCCCGAGATCCTGCAAAAGACCCGCATCCTTCGCCAGTTCATGTACAACATGGACGAGATCGAGGCGATGGAGATGGTCCTGAAGAGCATGAAGGCCACCAAGTCCAACGTCGAGTTCTTCGACATGATGCGTCGCGGCGGCTGATCGGACGTAAGTCCTTGATTTTGTGCAATAATCGAGGGCTTTTTCGCGGAAAGTACCCCGGGTGGTCCGGTGGCGGCTCCCGCAGCTGACTCCAAGGAATCATCATGGCCAAAGAAGGCATTCACCCCAACTACCGCGACGTGCTGTTCGTGGACCTGTCCAACAACTTCAAGTTCATCACCCGCTCGTGCGTGAACACGAAGGAAACCGTCAAGCACGACGACGGCAAGGAATACCCCCTGTACAAGCTGGACACCTCCAGCGAGTCGCACCCCTTCTACACCGGCACGCAGAAGTCCGTGGACAACATGGGTGGCCGCGTCGAGAAGTTCCGCAACAAGTTCGGCAAGAAGACCGCCTGACCGGCCTTCTTCCCCGAAAAAAGGCAGCCCGGGCAACCGCGCTGCCTTTTTCATTGCCGCCAGCCGCGCCCACGCCCAGCCCCTACACTCCAGCGCAGTGACGCCCCCGACCCCCGCCATCGTTGCCCAGAGCGCCGTGCGCCGCCTGCCCCGGGTGGCGCTGCTGCTGCTGTGCCTGGCCTACGTGCTCCCCGGCTTTATTGGCCGCGAGCCCTGGAAGAACGCCGACATGACCGCGTTCGGCTACATGGCCGAACTCGCCTCGGGCGGCGCATCATGGTTCAACCCCACGCTGCTGGGCCGGCCGCCCGAGTTCGATGCCCTTCTGCCCTACTGGCTGGGCGCGTGGGCCGTGATCGCAGCTCCGTCCTGGCTCAGTCCCGACCTGGCAGCCCGCCTGCCCTTTGTGCTGCTGCTGGGGCTTACGCTGGCCGCCACCTGGTACGGCGTCTACTACCTGGCCCGCAGCCCGCAGGCGCAGCCCGTGGCCTTTGCCTTCGGCGGCGAGGCGAGCCCGCGCGACTACGCGCGGGCCATGGCCGACGGCGGCCTGCTGGCCATGATCGCCTGCCTGGGCCTGGCCCAGCTGTCACATGAGACCACGCCCGCGGCTGCGCAGCTTGCCTTCACCGCGCTGGCGTTTTTTGCGCTGGCCGCGGCCGCCTGGCATCCGCTCATCGCCGGGCCGGTGCTGGCGGCCGGTCTGGCGGGTCTGGCCCTGAGCGGTGCTCCTTCCATGGCGGTGCTGCTGGGCACAGGCAGCGCCGCCCTGCTGCTGGCGGGCGCGGCAACACCTGCGACCGAGCGTCCCCGCCAGTTGCAGTGGGCCGGGTTTGTGGCGCTTGCCACGCTGGCCGTCGCGGCGCTGGCGTGGGCGCTGGACCTGTACCGCTGGCGGCTGGGCCTGCCGGGTGGTGCGGGGCGCGACTGGCGCAGCGCCGGCAAGCTGCTGCTGTGGTTCACCTGGCCGGCCTGGCCCCTGGCGCTGTGGACGCTGTGGCGCTGGCGGCACCAGCTCACCAGCCGCCACGTGGCGCTGCCGCTGTGGTTCGTGACCGTGGCGCTGGCCACGACCTTGAGCACGCCGTCGGCCGACCGGTCGCTGCTGCTGGGCCTGCCCGCGCTGGCCGCGCTGGCCGCGTTCGCCCTGCCCACGCTGCAGCGCAGCGTGGCCGCGCTGATCGACTGGTTCACGCTGCTGTTCTTCAGCGGCTGCGCCCTGGTGATCTGGGTCGTGTGGGTGTCGATGCAGACCGGCGTCCCCGCCAAGCCGGCGGCCAACGTCGCCCGGCTGGCGCCGGGCTTTGAACCGTCGTTTTCGCTGCCGGTGATGGGGGTGGCGCTGCTGGCCACGCTGTGCTGGGCGTGGCTGGTCAAATGGCGCGCCGGCCGCCACCGCGCCGCCATCTGGAAGAGCCTGGTGCTGCCGGCCGGCGGCGCGGCACTTTGCTGGCTGCTGCTGATGACGCTGTGGATGCCGTTGCTGGACTTTGCGCGCAGCTATACGCCGGTGGTGAACAACGTGGTCCGCCTGATCGACAAGCCCGGCTGCGTGGAGGTGCACGGCCTGAGCCGCGGCCACGTGGCCGCCTTCCGCTACCACGGCAAGCTCGCGCTGCAACCGGTCGGCGTGGCCGCTGCCTGCCCCTGGTTGATCGTGGGCGCGGCGTCGGTGGAATCACTGGCCGCGGGCCTGGACATGCGCCAGTGGACGCTGCTGGCCACCGTGCGCCGCCCGGCGGACGCCAACGACAACGTGCTGCTCTACCAGCGCGCCAGCCGCTAATCCGACGCGCAACCCATCGATGTCGGAACTGCGGACCATCATGCGCCACGCCGGCACGGTGCTGGCCGGCCAACTCGCCGTCATGGCGTTCGGCGTGACCGACACGCTGGTGGCCGGGCGCTTTTCAGCGCAGGCGCTGGCAGCACTGTCGGTGGGCTCGGCCATCTACATCAGCATCTTCATCGCGCTCAACGGCGTGATGCAGGCCCTGCTGCCGGTCTGGGCCGAGCTGCGCGGCGCAGGCCGTGATGCGGAGGTTGGCCGTTCCGTGCGGCAGGCCCTGTACCTGGCGCTGGTGGTCATGGTGCTGGGTGTCGCCGGTCTGCTGCTGCCCGGGCCGCTCATGCACTGGACCGAAGTGCCGCCCGCGCTGCAGGCCGAGGTGCGCGGTTATCTGGCCATCCTGGCGCTGGCCATTCCGCCGTCGCTGCTGTTTCGCATGTACGCCACGCTGAACCAGAGCCTGGGCCGGCCATTGCTGGTGACCTGGGTGCAGGTCGGTTCGCTGGCGGTGAAGGTGCCGCTGTCGATCTGGTTCACCTTTGGCGGGCTGGGCGTGCCGGCCATGGGGCTGGCCGGGTGTGCCTGGGCGACACTCATCGTGGCATACCTCATGTGCGCCCTGGCCCTGTGGCTGCTGCGCACCGATCCCCTGTACCGCCCCTACCGCATCTGGCAGCCGCTGCAGCGGCCCGACTGGCAGGCCATCGGCCGCTTTGCGCGGCTGGGCGTGCCCACCGGGCTGGCCATTCTGGTGGAGGTGACGTCGTATTCGCTCATGGCGCTGTTCATTGCGCGCCAGGGCACCGTGGCCACGGCCGCGCACCAGATCGCGTCCAACCTGGTGGGCGTGCTGTACATGATGCCGCTGTCCCTGGGCATCGCCGTCAGCGCGCGCGTGAGCTGGTGGCTGGGCGCGGGCGACGCCGCACGCGCCCGGCTGGCGCTGCGGCTGGGCCTGAAGCTCACGCTGTTGCTGGCGCTGTGCAGCGCGGCACTGCTGGTGCTGGCGCATGAACCGCTGGCGCGGCTGTATGCGGGCGCCAATGCGCAGGTGGCCGCCGTGGCGGCGGGGCTGCTGGTGTGGGTAGCGGCCTACCATGTGGCCGACGCCGTGCAGGCGGTGTGCGTTTTCATCCTGCGCAGCTACGGTGTGGCTGTGGCCACGCTGCTGGTCTATGGCGTTTTGCTGTGGGGGGTCGGCCTGGGCGGGGGCTATCTGCTGGCCTACACGGGGCTGGGCCCCCTGGCGCCGCTGAATGCGCCGTCCGCATTCTGGGCCGCGGCCGTGCTGGCGCTGGTGCTGACGGCGGCGGCCTTTATTGCGCTGCTGTGGCGCTCGGTACAGCGCCATCGGCTTTCGTTGCCGGCGACGGCCTGAGCCGGGACGCCGGCAGCACGATCGCAAAGGTCGAGCCGGCGCCGGGCGTGCTGTCGATGCGCAGTTCGGCGCCGTGGCGCTGCAGCACATGCTTGACGATGGCCAGGCCCAGGCCGGTGCCGCCCGTTTCGCGCGACCGGCTGCGGTCCACCCTGTAGAAGCGCTCGGTCAGCCGCGAAATGTGCTCGGGCTCGATGCCCGGACCGCTGTCCTTGACCGAAAACTCACCCCGCCCGTCCGCCAGTGCCTGCCAGCGCAGTTCCACGCAGCCGCCGGCCGGCGTGTAGCGGATGGCGTTGCTCACCAGGTTGGACATGGCGCTTTGCAATTCGCTGGCCGAGCCCGCGACCTCCACCGCCGGCAGCGCGCTGACCTTCATCACATGGGGCTTGCCCTGCGTGAGCAGCGCGGACAGCGAGCGGCCTTCCTGCTCGCACTGCGCGACGAACGCGGCCAGCGGCGTCCAGTCGCCGCCGCCCGGCGGCGGGCTGCCCTCCAGTCGCGACAGCGTGAGCAGGTCGTTCACCAGCGTCTGCATGCGGTGCGCCTGCTGGGACATGAGCGCCAGGTAGCGCTGGCGCTCAGCGTCACCCAGCGGCAGGGTCTGCAGCGTTTCCACAAAGCCGGCCAGCACGGTGAGCGGCGTGCGGATTTCGTGCGACACATTGGCCACGAAGTCGCGCCGCATGGCCTCGGCCTGTTCCACGGCCGTCACGTCGCGGCTGAGCAGCAGGCGGCGGTTGCCGGCGTAGGGATGGGCCTGCACCGACAGCTTCAGCGGCGCCGACCCGGCCACGGGCACCGTCAGCACCACGTCGCGGCTGTAGTTCCAGGACGCCATGTAGGCGGCAAATGCCGGGTCGCGCACCAGGTTGCCGATGTGCTGCAGCTGGTCGCGCCGTGCGTCAAAGCCGAAGTGGTTGGCGGCCGTCTGGTTGCACCATTCGATGCGGGCCTTTTCGTCCAGCAGCACCACGCCGTTGGGCGAGTTTTCCAGCGCGACCAGAAACTCCTGCAGCCTGGCTTCGCTCTGGCGGATCTGGGCTTCGCGGTCACGCAGCAGCCGCTGCACGCGCTGCGCCAGCTCACCCCAGATGCCGCCGGCACGCCGGGGCAGCGTGGCGATCGCGTCGGCCTTGATGGCCGCCAGCACGCGCCGGCCGCGCCAGCGTTCGAGCAGCATGCGCGCCAGCACGACCACCAGCGCGCCTTCGGCCGCGTGAGCCCAGCCCAGCATCCAGCCGGTCACCGCGGCCGCGGCGCAGGCCAAGACCACGAACAGAACGAAACGCAGATCCATCGGGGGACGTTAGCACAGGACCGCCGGCACAGGCCGCGCACGCGGCCGGGCGTGCCGCAGGCCGTTTCAGGCTTGGGCGGAGCTGGGTATGGATGCCTGCGCCGTCAGCCGGTAGCCCGCCCCGCGCACGGTCTCCACCATGGCGCCGGCCACGCCCAGCGCTTCGCGCAGGCGCTTGACGTGCACGTCCACCGTGCGCTCCTCGATGAAGACATGGTCGCCCCAGACCTTGTCCAGCAACTGGCCGCGGCTGTGCACGCGCTCGGGGTGCTTCATGAAGTAGTGCAGCAGCTTGAACTCGGTCGGGCCGACCTTCAGCGGGTGGCCCTGCCAGTGCACGCGGTGGGTGGCGGCGTCCAGCGCCAGTTCGCCGATGGTCACGCTGTCGGCCACCTGTTCGGGCGCGCGGCGGCGCAGCACGGCGCGGATGCGGGCCAGCAGCTCCTGGGTGGAAAACGGCTTGGTGATGTAGTCGTCGGCCCCGGCATCCAGCCCGGCGACCTTGTCGGGCTCGTCGCCGCGGGCCGTGAGCATGAGGATCGGAATGCTTTTGGTCCGCGCGTCGGCCCGCCATTTCCTGGCCAGCTGCACGCCGCTTTGGCCCGGCAGCATCCAGTCCAGCAGGATGGCGTCGGGCAGCACGGCGTCCAGTTCGCGCTGCGCCGACGCGCCGTCTTCCGCCCACACCGGCTGGAAGCCGTTGTGGCGCAGGTTCACGGCGATCAGCTCGGCGATCGGCGATTCGTCTTCAACGATCAGGACGCGGGGTTGTTGCTTCATGGGTGACTGGATGGCCTTTACTGCACCGCCGACTCGATCTGCTCCATCGTGGTGTGCCGCACGTCGGCGCCCTTGACGATGTAGATGATGAATTCTGCGATGTTTTTGGCATGGTCGCCAATACGTTCGATGGCCTTGGCCACGAACAGGAGGTCCAGGCTGGCGGAGATCGTGCGCGGGTCTTCCATCATGTAGGTGATGAGTTTGCGCACAAAGCCGTCGAATTCCTGGTCGATCAGGCCGTCGTCCTTGAGGATGGACACGGCCACGCTGGTGTCCAGCCGCGCGAACGCGTCCAGCGCACGGCGCAGCAGGCCCGATGCCAGGTCGGCCGCCACGCGCAGGTCCGATGACGGCAGCGAGCGGGCGGCGCCGCTTTCGATGATGGACTTGACCATGCGGGCGATCTTCTCGGCCTCGTCGCCCACGCGCTCCAGGTTGGCGGTGGTTTTGGAGATGGCGATCAGCAGGCGCAGGTCGCGCGCCGTCGGCTGGCGGCGGCCGATGATGGACGACAACTCGCGGTCGATTTCGACCTCCATCGTGTTCACGCGGCCTTCGGTCTCCAGCACCTGGCTGGCCGCCTCGGCGCTGAACTGCGACAGCGCGTAGATGGCCTGGCGAATCTGTGATTCGACCAGCCCGCCAAGCTCCATGACGCGGGAAGAAACGCCGTTGAGCTCGGCGTCGAACTGGGTGGAAAGGTGTTTGTCGGGCATGTGAATGGCTCCCTGTTGCCGCGTCAGCCGAAGCGGCCGGTGATGTAGTCTTCCGTCTCTTTGCGGGTCGGCTTGAAGAACATCTGTTCCGTCGCGCCGAATTCCACCAGGTCGCCCAGGTACATGTAGGCCGTGTAGTCGCTGCAACGGGCGGCCTGCTGCATGTTGTGGGTCACGATCACCACGGTGTAGTCGCTCTTGAGCTCGGCGATCAGCTCCTCGACCTTGCCGGTGGAGATCGGGTCCAGCGCCGAGCAGGGTTCGTCCAGCAACAGCACTTCGGGCTTGATCGCGATGCCGCGTGCAATGCACAGGCGCTGCTGCTGGCCGCCGGACAGGCTCGCGCCGTTCTGGTTGAGCTTGTCTTTCACCTCCAGCCACAGGGCCGCCTTGCGCAGCGCCCATTCGACGCGCTCGTCCATGTCGGCCGGGCTCAGGTCCTCGAACAGGCGCACGCCGAAGGCGATGTTGTCGTAGATGGACATCGGGAACGGCGTGGGCTTCTGGAACACCATGCCGACCTTGGCACGGATCAGGGCAACGTCTTCCTTGCTGGTCAGCAGGTTGTCGCCGTCCAGCATGACCTTGCCTTCGGCGCGCTGCTCGGGGTACAGCTCGAACATGCGGTTGAAGATGCGCAGCAGCGTGGACTTGCCACAGCCCGAGGGACCAATGAAGGCCGTGACCTTCTTTTCCGGGATTTCCAGGTTGATGTTCTTCAGCGCGTGGAATTTGCCGTAGTAGAAGTCCAGGCCCTGCACCGAGATCTTGGATTGCTCTTTATGGGTGGTCAGAGTGTTCATGTTGTGTTCTTTCAGTTCTTACCGGAGGTGAGAACGCGGGCCAGGATGTTCAGGCCCAGCACGGCCAGGGTGATCAGGAAGACGCCGGCCCAGGCCAGTTGTTGCCAGTTTTCGTACGGGCTCATGGCGAACTTGAAGATGGTTACGGGCAGGCTGGCCATCGGCTCGCTCAGGCTGGATGTCCAGAACTGGTTGTTCAACGCGGTGAACAGGAGCGGCGCGGTCTCACCGGCAATGCGGGCCACGGCCAGCAGCACACCCGTCACCACCCCCGCGCGGGCGGCGCGCAACGTGATGAGCGTGATGACCTTCCACTTGGGCGTGCCCAGCGCGTAGGCCGCTTCGCGCAGGCCGGCGGGCACCAGCTGCAGCATGTTCTCGGTCGTGCGGATGACCACCGGAATCACGATCAGCGCCAGCGCGATCACGCCGGCCCAGCCCGAATAGGTCTTGAACCGCGCCACCACGATGGCATACACGAACAGGCCGATCACGATGGACGGCGCCGACAGCAGGATGTCGTTGACAAAGCGCGTGACTTCGGCGAGCCAGCCCTTGGGGTCGTATTCGGCCAGGTAGATGCCGGCCAGGATGCCCACGGGCGTGCCCACACAGGTGGCCAGCGACACCATCAGGAACGAGCCATAGATGGCGTTGGCGATGCCGCCGACCTCGTTGGGGGGCGGGGTGGACTGCGTGAACGTGGCCAGCGCCAGACCGCCCACGCCCAGGCGGACGGTTTCCCACAGGATCCACGCCAGCCAGAACAGGCCGAAGGCCATGGCGGCAAGCGACAGGGTCAGCGCGATCTGGTTCACGCGCTTGCGGCTGTTGTATTTGGCCTGGCGCGCGGCGGCCAGGTCGGACTTCTTGAGCAGTTGCTGCCCGGTGCCCGTGGTACTCATGAACGCGCTCCTTCGCCCTTGCGCAGCTGGGCCAGCAGAAGCTTGGACAGCGACAGCACGACGAACGTGATGAAGAACAGGACCAGACCCAGGTAGATCAGCGCCGCCTCGTGCAGGCCGCCACCGGCTTCGGCGAACTCGTTGGCCAGGGCCGAGGTGATGCTGTTGGCCGCCTGGAACAGGCTCAGCGAATCGAGCTGGTTGAAGTTGCCGATCACGAACGTCACGGCCATGGTTTCACCTAGAGCGCGGCCCAGGCCCAGCATGATGCCGCCGATGACGCCGGCCTTGGTGTAGGGCAGCACGACCTTGAACACGACTTCCCAGGTCGTCGAACCCAGGCCGTAGGCGGACTCCTTCAGCAGCGTGGGCGTCACTTCGAACACGTCACGCATGACGGAGGCGATGAAGGGAATGATCATGATGGCCAGGATGATCCCGGCCGACAGGATGCCGATGCCCACCGGCGGGCCCGACACCAGCGCACCCAGGTACGGCACGCCGCCCAGCAGGTTCTGCAGCGGCTGCTGCACATAGGTGGCCAGGATGGGGCCGAACACCAGCAGGCCCCACATGCCGTACACGATGGACGGCACGGCCGCCAGCAGCTCGATGGCCGTGCCCAGCGGACGCTTGAGCCAGGCCGGCGACAGCTCGGTCAGGAACAGTGCGATGCCGAAGCTCACCGGCACCGCAATCAGCAGCGCGATCAGGGACGTGGCCAGCGTGCCGTAGATCATCACCAGCCCGCCGTACTCGTTCTGCACCGGGTCCCAGACCGTGCTGGTCAGAAAGCCCAGCCCGTACTTGTGGATCGCGGGCCAGGCGCCGGCCACCAGCGACAGCAGGATGCCGATCAGCAGCGCCAGGGTGAGCAGCGCCGCGCCCTTGGCCGCCCAGGCAAACAGCCGGTCCGCCATGGGGCCGCTGCGCACCGGGCGCCGGGAGGGAGGGGTTGTCGCTGACAAGTTGAAAGGGGCCTCATTGGCCGGAAGGGTTGAAGACACGCTGAGGCCCTTTTTTCTTTAGCGGAATGCCACCGACTTGCCGGAAGCATCCTTGATGTTGTCCGTCCAAGCCTTGGCGATGGCGCCCTTGACGCCGTCGGGCATGGGCACGTAGTCCAGGTCGTCGGCGGTCTTGTCACCGTTCTTGTAGGCCCATTCAAAGAACTTGAGCGACGCGGCGGCCTGGGCCGGCTTGTCCTGCTTCGTGTGCATCAGGATGAACGTCGCGCCGGTGATGGGCCACGATTCCTTGCCGGGCTGGTTGGTCAGGATCTGGTAGAAGCTCTTGGCCCAGTCGGCGCCCGCGGCGGCGGCCTTGAAGGCCTTGTCGTCGGGGGACACGAACGTGCCGTCGGCGTTCTGCATCTGCGCGAAGGTCAGCTTGTTCTGCTTGACGTAGGCGTATTCCAGATAGCCGATGGAGTTGGGCAGGCGGCCCACGAACGCGGCGACGCCTTCGTTGCCCTTGCCGCCCGCGCCCACGGGCCAGTTCACGGCCGTGCCTTCGCCAACCTTGGCTTTCCACTCGGCGTTGACCTTGGACAGGTAGTTGGTGAACAGGAAGCTGGTGCCCGAGCCGTCGGCGCGGCGAACCGGGGCGATGGCGGCGTCAGGCAGCGCCAGGCTGCCGTTCAGCGCCTTGATGGCGGGGTCGTTCCACTTGGCGATCTTGCCCAGGTAGATGTCGCCCAGCACCTGGCCGTTCAGCTTGAGCTGCCCGGGAGCGATGCCCTTGATGTTCACGACCGGGATCACGCCGCCGATCACGGTGGGGAACTGCAGCAGCCCCTTGGCCTTGAGCTCGTCGTCTTTCAGGGGGGCGTCGGAAGCACCGAAGTCCACGGTCTTGGCTTCGATCTGCTTCAGGCCGGCGCCGGAGCCCACGGACTGGTAGTTGATCTTGACGCCGGTGGCTTTGTTGTAGTCGGCGGCCCACTTGGAGTACAGCGGCGCCGGGAAGCTGGCGCCGGCGCCGGTCACTTCCTGCGCACCAGCCACACCGGCCTGCGACAGGGCCGCCAGGGCGGCAAAAGCAACGGTGGCGAAGCGGAATTTCATGTTCATGGATCTGCCTTTGGAGAAGGGTTGGAAGACACGGTTTGCAACAAAACTTGGAAGCGACTCTAAGAAGCTTTTGTGACAGTGCCGTGACATGAAGGGGCTGTTTTCCCTCTGTGGCGCCGCTTTCCGGCTGTCACATTCCAGTCACTCGGAAGTCACCAAGCGGTCATCAATGCTCCCTACGCTCCCCGGCTGTCCCTCATCCATTCGACCCGACGGAGTAACCGCAAATGATTCATTCCAAGCTCGCCCTGGCCGCCCTGCTGGCCGCCGCCCTCGCCGGCTGCGCCACGACCGACGCGCCCAAGGCTCCCGTGTCTGTCGCCGACACCATCGCCGCCGACCCGGCCCTGAGCACGCTGAACGGCCTGGTCAAGCAAGCCGGCCTGACCGATGCACTCAAGGGCGCCGGCCCCTACACCGTGTTCGCCCCGACCAACGACGCGTTCAAGGCCGTACCCGCCAAGACCATGGCCGACCTGGCCAAGGACCCGGCCCAACTCAAGGCCGTGCTGAACTACCACGTCCTGCCGGCCAAGATGACCGCCGCCCAGGTCAAAAACGGGAAGACCAAGACGGCCAACGGCGCCGACCTGCAGCTGTCCAAGGCTGGCGAGTTCGTGACGGTCGAGGAAGCCCTGGTCCAGACGGCCGACATCAACGCCACCAACGGCGTGGTGCACACCGTCGACCGCGTGCTGATGCCGCCCAAGCGCTGAGCCGCCCTCTTCGCAATGACCCCTTCACTCACCTCGCCCGGCAGGCGCCTGGCGTTGCTGGGTGCTGCCGCGTTGGTGGCCGCACCCCGCGTTTTTGCCCAGCCGGGCAAAGCCAACGGCCGCCCGATCACCGTCGCCCAGATCGTGGACGCCTCGCCCGAACAGCAGGACGTGTCCAAGGATTTCCTGATCGGCTCGCGCGCGGCCTGGCAGGACATCAATGCCCGTGGCGGCGTGCGCGGCCGGCCCGTGCAGCACGTGTCCGTCGAAACCGACGGCACCGCCGCCAGCGTGCGCGCCGCGCTGCAGCCCCTGCTGGACAACCCCGCCTGCATCGTGCTGTCCGGCACAGCCGGCGACCCCGTTGCCGGCGTGCTGGCGGGCGAACTGCGCCAGCACAACACGGCCATCGCGCACGTAGCACCGTGGCTGCAGAACTCCAGCGTGGAGGTGGATGACCGCACCTTCCCCATCTTTGCCGCGCGGCAGGACCAGATCAACCACGCGCTCAAATCGCTGACCGTGATGGGCGTGCAGGAAGTGGGTGCCGTCTACGCGTCGCCCGCCGAATACAACCTTTACCGCGAGGACCTGGAACGCATTGCCTCCAGCCTGAAGCTGCGGCTGCAGACCTTCCGCGCCGCCGGCGACCTGGACCGCCTGGGCCAGCGCCTGACGCCGGGCACGCCGGCCATCCTGCTGTTCGTGGGCGGCACGCCAGAGCTTGTGCAGTTCACCCAGGGCCTGGAAAAGCAGCAGCGCCAGCGCTATATCGTGGCCCTGGCCGACGTGAACCTGCAGACCATGACCCAGATGGGCGCGGCCCGCAACACGCCGGTGATCGCCACCCAGGCCGTTCCCATGGTCACGGCCAGCCTGCCCGTGGTTCGCGGCTACCGCGAAACGCTGGCACGGCTGTTCGACGAGCCTCCGGTGTCCCTGAGCCTGGCGGGTTTCATCGCGGCGCGCTACACCTACGAGGTGCTGCGTGACGTGGACGGCAACCTGACCCGCGCCACGGCGCTGGCCGCGTTCCAGCGGCGCGAGAACCTGGACGTGGGCGGCTATCGCGTGGCGTTCAACCCGCAAAAGCGCAGCGCCACCTACGTGACGCAAAGCATGCTGACCATCGATGGCCGCGTGATCGGATAGCACAACGTTGAAATCAAGGCACAGGCAACGGGGCGTTTGCTATGCTGGCCCGCAAATTTCACAGCACAGCATGCAAAACGGTACCCGCCTTGCCGCCGTCGACCTCGGCTCCAACAGCTTCCGCCTGGAAATCGGCCAGCTCGACCATGGCCAGATCCACCGGACCGAATACCTGAAGGAAACGGTGCGCCAGGGCAACGGCCTGGACGCCGAGCGCAACCTCACGCCCGAAGCGATGCAGCGCGGCTGGGATTGCCTGGCGCGCTTCGGCGAGCGGCTGGCCGGCTTCAAGCGCAGCCAGGTGCGCGCCGTGGCCACGCAGACCCTGCGCGAGGCGCGTAACCGCGATGAATTCATCGCCCAGGGCAGCCGTGTGCTGGGTTTTCCGATCGACGTGATTTCCGGCCGCGAAGAAGCGCGCCTGATCTACCAGGGCGTGGCCCATTTGCTGCCCCAGAGCGATGAGCGCCGGCTGGTGGTGGACATTGGCGGGCGGTCCACCGAGCTGATCCTGGGCCGCAACCTGGACGCCAGCGCGATGGAAAGCTTTCGCGTGGGCAGCGTCGCCTGGTCCATGAAGTATTTCCCCGACGGTCAGTTCACCGACCAGGCGTTCCAGATCGCCGAGGTCGCCGCCAAGGCCGTGCTGGACGAGGCGCTGAACGTCTACCGCCCCGACGCCTGGGACGTGGCCTACGGCTCGTCCGGCACCATTGGCGCGGTGGCTGACGTGTTGACGGCCGAAGGCTGGCCTGAAGGCAGCGTGACACGCGAAGGCCTGGACTGGCTGCGCGACCGCCTGCTGGCCGCCCGCAGCGCCGACCGCGTGCGGCTGGAGGGCCTGAAGGACGACCGCCGCGCCGTGATCGGCGGCGGCCTGAGCGTGCTGCGCGCGCTGTTCGACCTGCTGGACATTGCCGAAATGCACCCGGCCCAGGGCGCGCTGCGCCATGGTGTTCTGTACGACCTGCTGGACCGCGAGCATGGCGACACCGACCTGCGCAACGCCAGCGTGCAGCGCCTGGCCACCCGGTTCGGCGTGGAAGCGGCGCAGGCCCAGCGGGTGGGCAAGGTCGCGTCGGTCCTGCTGCGGGGCTTGCGTGCGGGCGATACGGCCGCCGAGCTGGAGCGCTCCCAGCGCAAGCTGCAATGGGCCGCGCAACTGCATGAAATCGGCAACCTGATCTCGCACAGCGACGCCCACAAGCACGGCGCCTACATCCTGGACAACGTGGACGCGCCGGGCTTCGCGCAGCACGAACTGCACCGCCTGAGCCTGCTGGTGCTGGGCCACCGGGGCAAGCTGCGCAAGCTGGACGCCGATTTCGACGACAGCCTGTTCGTGCACCAGCTGCTGGCGCTGCGCCTGGCGGTGATCTTGTGCCATGCGCGGCGCGACCCGGATCTGAAGGGCATGCAGCTGCGCAGCGACGACGCTGAACACCGCTTCAGCCTGGCCTTGCGCGAGGATTGGGCTGCGGCCTATCCGCAGTCGGCGCACCTGCTGCGCGAAGAGATGCTGGCGTGGCAGAAGACGCCCTGGGGGCTGGCGCTGCTGTAGCTCAGGCCGGCGCCAGGCGGAACACCGCCACCGCATCGACCAGACGACCGGCCTGGGACTTCAGGCTCTGTGCGGCAGCGGCGCTTTGCTCGACGAGCGCCGCGTTCTGCTGCGTGGCGATGTCCATCTGGCCTACAGCCTGCGTGATCTGTCCCACGCCGGCGCTCTGTTCGGTACTGGCATGGGATATCTCGCCGATGATTCCCGTAACTTTCTGGATGGCGGCGACCACCTCGTTCATGATCGAGCCCGCCTCGCCCACCAGCGCGGAGCCCTGGCCGACCTGCTGGACGCTGTCGGCGATCAGCGCCTTGATCTCGCGCGCGGCATCGGCGCTGCGCTGGGCCAGCGTGCGAACCTCGCCTGCCACCACGGCAAAGCCACGTCCCTGCTCGCCAGCGCGCGCGGCTTCCACCGCCGCGTTCAGCGCAAGGATATTGGTCTGGAAGGCGATGCCGTCGATCACGCCAATGATTTCCGTCACGCGGCGGGAGGCATCGTCGATGCCTTTCATGGTGCTCACCACGTCGCCAACGACCGCTCCGCCACGCACGGCCACTTCCGTGGCACCCTGTGCCAGCTCGCTGGCCTGGCGGGCGTTGTCAGCGTTGTGACGGACGGTATTGCTCAGTTCATCCATGGAGGCAGCTGTCTGCTGCAGGGCACTGGCCTGTTCCTCGGTACGGCTGGACAGGTCGATATTGCCCTGAGCAATCTGGGCGCTGGCTGTTGCCACGCTGTCGGCGTTTTCGCGCACGTTGGACACCACGCTTGCCAGACTGTCACGCATCGCCTGCAGGGCCTTGAGCAAATGCGCCAGTTCGTCCTGGCCACGCGCGTCCAGACTGACCGAAAGATCGCCGGCCGCCACGGCCTGCGCCACGGCCACAGCCCGGCCCAGCGGATGGGTGATGGACCGGCTGAACAGCACGCCGCCGGCAGCGCACACCATGAAGACCACGGCCATCAGCGTGAGGCTGACCCAGGTCGCCTGGCTGCCACTGGCGGCCGCCTGAGCCGCCACGGCGGCAGCGTCGCGGGCAATGCGATCACCCGCGTCATCCAGCAAGCGCACGGCCTCGCGGTCCATGCCCGTCACGGCGGCATCGCCGACCCGCGGGTCGAAGCGGGCCGCGCGAAACGCGTCGTACGCCTGGTGGTAGCGCTTGCCCATGCTGGAATGCGCGGTGATGAACTGCTTGACCAGCGCCTGTATTTCGCCTTCGGGCAATACGGCAGCCAAACGGCCGGCGTTCGCCGCCACGGCCTGCTCGTGCTTCTGGAACGACTTCCAGTGCTTCTCCAGGTCCTGCGGATTGCGCCCGCGCAACAGCGTGTTCTTCCACTCCTGCACCTGCACCTTGAAGTCCAGCGAGATGTCGTTGGCCAGCACCTGTTGCTCGTGCTTGCCCTGTACCACTACCGCATAGATGTTCAGCGAACGGTTCAGGCTGTAGATGCCCCAGCAGGCCGCAGCCGCAACGAGCAGCAACGCGACAGCAAAGGCCAGGGGGAGTTTGAGACTGATCTTCACGCGGGATCCTCGGGGACAGGAGTGGTGCAGCGATCTTGCCTCGCGGCACGGGCCGGCGATCCTCGGAAATGCAGTGCTTTTCCGGTCTTCAAAAACTATATATACTGTTTATACCGTTTCAACAGATTGAGAGATGTCCATGCCTGCCACCAGAAAGTCCGCGTCCGCCGGCAAGCCCGCCACAAAACCCGCCCGCAATGCCGCCAGGCCGGCGCCTGCAAAGCCCGTTGCCAAAACGCCCGCGCCTGCCGGCGCACCGCCCGCAACGGTGCCCGTCAAGGCTGGCAAACCCGTCAAGGCTGAAAAGACCGACAAACCCAAGAAACCCAAGCTCGTGCGCGACAGCTTCACCATTCCCAAGCCCGAATACGCCGTGCTGGACGAGCTGAAGCAACGCGCGGCCAGGCTGGGCGCGCCGGCCAAGAAGAGCGAAGTGCTGCGTGCCGGCATCAAGGCGCTGGCGCAGATGTCCGACGCCGCCTTCAAGTCGGCCATGGCCGCCGTGCCGGCCATCAAGACCGGCCGTCCCGGCAAGGCCGAAGGCTGAGCCCGCGCGGGCGGCTCGCCCGCGCTACAACAGGTCCGGCGTCTGCACCGTGACGACCAGGGTCTGTTCGTGCCCGTCGCGTTCGCGGTTGCGGATCCACCAGACCGCGCCCTTGCGCACCGGGCTGGCGCCGTGCTTCAGGCCCAGCAACTGCGCCACGGCGCCGCCCAGCGTGGGCTGGTGACCCACCACCACCACGGGCACGCGCGACGCGGGCCACAGCGCCGCTTCCAGCAGCTGTTCAGGCGTGCCGTCGGGCGCGAGCTCGGGACGGAGCTTGTATTTGCGGCCCAGCGCCAGCACGGTCTGCTCGCAGCGACGGGCGGGGCTGCACAGGATGCGCGTGGCGTCGGGCAGCTGGCGGTCCAGCCAGGCGGCCATGCGCGCGGCCTGCTTTTCGCCGCGCGGGGTGAGCGAGCGTTCCAGGTCGTTGCAGCCTTCCAACCAGTCTTCTGCTTCGGCGTGGCGCCAGAGGATGAGGTCCATGATCATGTGTCCTGCACCGCGCGGCCGGCGGCGTAGCGAGCCATCAGCGCTGCCTGCGCCCCGTGGCCCGGCAGCGTCGCGTCCACCCGGCGGTACGTGCCGTCGGGCCCCAGGTCCCAGGCATCGCGCCCGTCGTGCAGCGCCGCCACCAGGCATTCGTCAATGATGCGGCGGCGCAGCGCCGGGTCCGTGACGGGCCAGGCCAGCTCGATGCGCCGCAGCATGTTGCGGTTCATCCAGTCGGCGCTGGACAGGTACAGGGTTTCGTCCTCGCCGTCGCGGAAGTAGAACACCCGGGCGTGCTCCAGAAAGCGGCCGATGATGGAGCGCACGCGGATGTTGGCGGTCGCGCCCGGCACCTGCGCGGGCAGCATGCACGCGCCGCGCACGATCAGGTCGATTTTTGCGCCCTGGCGCCCTGCGCGCACCAGCGCCTGCATGAGCGCCTCGTCGGTCAGTGCGTTCATCTTGGCCACGATGCGGGCCGCCCTGCCCTGCGCGGCCGCCTCGCCAATGGCGTCGATCTTTTCGATCATCGTGCGGTGCAGCTGGAACGGTGCCAGCAGCATCTTGTGCAGCCTGGGCAGCCGGCTCTGGCTGGCCATGTGCACGAACACGTTTTCCATGTCGGCCGTCAGTTCGGCGTCCGCCGTCAGGTAGCTCAGGTCGGTGTACAGCCGGGCGGTGCGCGGGTTGTAGTTGCCGGTGGACAGGTGGCCGTAGCGCTTGAGGTGGCGGCCTTCGCGCCGCGTGATCAGCAGCATCTTGGCGTGCGTCTTCAGGCCCACCACGCCGTACACCACCTGCGCGCCGATGGACTCCAGCGATTCCGCCCAGTTGATGTTGGCTTCCTCGTCGAAGCGCGCCTTCAGTTCCACGACGGCCGTCACTTCCTTGCCGCGGCGCACGGCCTCGCGCAGCAGGTCCATGAGCTCGCTGTCCGAGCCGGTGCGGTAGATGGTCTGCTTGATGGCCAGCACCTGCGGGTCGTTGACCGCCTCGCGCAGGAAGGCCAGCACGCCGTCGAAGCTTTCGTACGGCTGGTGGATCAGGGCGTCGCCCTGCTTGAGCCGGTCAAAAAAGCTTTGCCCCGGCACCAGCGACACGGGGTAGCTCGCCTTGTAGGGCGCAAAGCGAAGCTGCGGCGCGTCCACCAGGTCCACGAGCTGCGTGAGCCGCACCAGGTTCACCGGCCCGTGCACACGGTACAGCGCCGGCGCCGGCAGGTTGAACTGCCGCAACAGGAATTCCGACAGGTATTCGGAGCAGCCGGCGGACACCTCCAGCCGCACGGCCTGGCCGTAGTGGCGGTGTTGCAACCCCTGGCGCAGCGCCGTGCGCAGGTTCTGCACGTCGTCCTCGTCCACCGCCAGGTCGGAATGGCGCGTCACGCGGAACTGCGAGAACTCGCCCACCTCACGGCCGGGGAACAGGTCGGGAAGGTGCGCGCGGATCACGCTGGACAGCGACACGAACAGCGTGTGCCTGCCCGCCACCTTGTCCGGCATGCGGATCAGGCGCGGCAGCACGCGCGGCACCTTGACGATGGCAATTTCGTTGTGGCGCCCGAACGCGTCCTTGCCGCCCAGGCGCACGATGAAGTTCAGCGACTTGTTGGCCACCTGGGGGAACGGGTGCGCCGGGTCCAGACCCACGGGGATCAGCAGCGGCCGCACTTCGCGCTCGAAGTAGTCGTCCACCCATTTGCGCTGCGCGGGGTTGCGCTCGCCATGCGACACGATGTCGATGTCGGCCTTTTTGAACGCGGGCATGAGCTCGTCGTTGTACAGCGCGTACTGGCGCGCCACGAGGTCGTGCGCGGCGTGGGCCAGCGCATCGAAGCTGTCCACGGTGTACAGGCCCTTGCGGTCGCCGGCCTGCGCAGCCGTCAGGTGCGGCGCGGCGCGCACTTCAAAGAACTCGTCCAGGTTGGACGAGACGATGCACAGGTAGCGCAGCCGCTCCAGCAGCGGCACGTCGGGGCGGCGCGCCCAGTCCAGAACACGTTCATTGAACGCCAGGATGCTGTGGTCGCGGTCCAGGAACGGGACCGGGGGGACTTCGGGGTTCAAGATGGGAAGGTCAGGATGACAGCGGGATGACGGGCTTGTGACAGTGTTCCGCCGCTTCGTGACAGGTCTGTGACACCGGCACCAGGTGGCTGGCAAAAAGCGTCGCTGCCTCGGTCCAGCTGAACTCCAGCGCCCGCGCGCGCGCCTCGTGGCGCGGCACGGCCAGGGCGGCGTAGCTGGCCTGTTGCAGGTCTTCGTGCAGCACGCCGCCCCGCGCCTGCGGCTGGCCCAGCACTTCCAGCGGGCCATCCACCGGGTAGGCGGCCACGGGCGTCCCGCAGGCCATGGCCTCCAGCATCACCAGACCGAAGGTTTCGCTGCGGCTGGGGAACACAAACAGGTCCGCTGCGGCATAGACGCGCGCCAGTTCCTCGCGCGCCAGCAGGCCCAGCCAGCGCACGCCGGGAAAGCGGTCGCGCAGCTGCGCCTCTACTGGCCCCACGCCGCAGACCACCTTGGTGCCGGGAAAGTCCATGCCCAGAAAGGCCTGGATGTTCTTTTCGTACGACACGCGTCCCACGTACAGCGCCACCGGGCGCGGCAGCGGCCCCATGGGTTCGTACACCGACGGGCGCGTGCCCAGCTGGAACAGCGTGGTGTCCACGCCGTGCGTCCAGGCCCGCAGGTTGCGAAAGCCCCTGCCCTGCAGCATGCGCAGCACGCCGTGCGTGGGCACCATGACGCCGGCCGATGGTTTGTGAAAGTGACGGAACAGCGCATAGCCCCAGGACAGCGGAATCCGCAGCGCCGCCTGCAGGATTTCCGGAAAGCGCGTGTGGAATGCCGTGGTGAAGCGCCAGCCCCGCCGCAGGCAATGGCCGCGCGCGGCCCAGCCCAGGGGGCCTTCCGTGGCGATGTGCACGGCGTCGGGCTGCAGCGCGTCCAGCCGCTGCGCAAGCCCGCGGCGCGGACGCACGGCCAGGTCGATGCCCGGGTAGCCAGGACACGGCCGCGTGCGGAACATACCCGGGTGGATCACGTGCACTTCATGCCCGCTGTGGCCCAGCTCGCGCACCAGCTCCACCAGCGTGGTGACCACGCCGTTGACCTGCGGCTGCCAGGCGTCAGTTATCAATGCAATCTTCATGCGTTCACCTTGTCGGCGGGGACTGTGGCGGCGGCACGCACGGGCTGCTGCGGCGCGGATTGCCAATGCACCAGTTCCAGCCGGCCGTCCATGTGTTCCACGAGCGCGGTGCGGCTTTCGACCCAGTCGCCGTCGTTGCAGTACAGCGTGCCCTGGATGTCGCGCATTTCCGCGCGATGGATGTGGCCGCAGACCACGCCCTGGTGGCCGCGGCGGCGCGCCTCGGAAGCGACCGCCACTTCAAAGTCGGTCACGTAGTTCAGCGCCGTCTTGACCTTGTGTTTCAGGTACGCCGACAGCGACCAGTACGGCAGGCCCATCCGGCCACGCAGGTTGTTCAGGTGGCGGTTGAGCTTGAGCGTGAACTCATACAGGTTGTCGCCCACGTAGGCCAGCCACTTGGCGCACTGGATCACGCCGTCGAAGTAGTCGCCGTGGATCACCCACAGGTTGCGGCCATCGGCCGTGCGGTGCACGGCCTCTTCCACCACCTCGATGCCGCCGAACTGGTGGCCGATGAATTCACGCGCGAACTCGTCATGGTTACCTGGCACGTAGACCACGCGGCAGCCCTTGCGCGCGGCGCGCAGCAGCTTCTGCACCACATCGTTGTGCGCCTGGGGCCAGTACCAGCGGCGGCGCAACTGCCAGCCGTCCACGATGTCGCCCACCAGGTACAGGTAGTCGCTGGGGTACGCCTTCAGGAAGTCCAGCAGCGCCGCGGCCTGGCAACCCGGTGTGCCCAGGTGCAGGTCGGATATGAATACGGCCCGGTAGCGAACGCGGGCCGTGTCGTCGTCGTTGTGCACGAAGCCCGTGTCCGAGGCCAGGGCACCGGGGAACTGGCTTTGCCAGGCCCCTGGTGCCGCCCCCTTGAGGGGGAAGCGCAAAGCGCTTCGGGGGTGGGCCAAATCATGGGGGTGAGTCATTTCGTCCCGAGGAAGTGCTTGCGGTAGCGCGCCGGCAGATCGGCAATGCGCATCAGCATGGGCAAGTCCGCCGTGTTGAAGTCCGGGTCCCATGCCGGCGCACCCAACACCTTGGCGCCCAAGCGCAGGTAGCCCTTGATCAATGCGGGCGGCTCGATGTCCAGCGAGCCGTCCAGCTGCTCCACTGGCAACGGCAGGCGCGGGCGCACGTGGTAGTCGATGGGGGCCAGGTGCGTCTGTTTGACCTGGTGCCAGATGCTGGCCGCGGCGTCGCCGCTGACCACGCCGTTGTGCAGCATGGGGATGCTCGCGCAGCCGATCATCACGTCCAGCTGGTTGCGCACCATGAACTCGGCCAGCGCCCCCCACAGCGCCAGGATCACGCCGCCGTGGCGATGGTCCGGGTGCACGCAGCTGCGGCCCAGCTCGACCATGCGCTCGCGCAGCGTGCGCAGCCGTGTCAGGTCGAACTCGGTGTCGCTGTAGGTACCGCCGACGCGGCGGGCCTGCGCGGGCGTGAGCACGCGGTAGGTGCCCACCACCTGCTGCGTGTCCACATCACGCACCAGCAGGTGTTCGCAGTAGTCGTCGAACAGGTCCACGTCGTGGCCTGCGATCGAGGTATTCAGCCGCGCGCCCATCTCACGCGCGAACACGTCATACCTCAGGCGTTGGGCCTGGCGGACTTCGTCCTGGTGGCTGGCCCACGAAACCGAAATGCTGCCGCGCCCAGCCTGAGCGATGACCTGATGATCGTTTCGATGAAGTGACCCCCGTGGCAAAGACACCGGCGACAGCGGCATGGTGGGGCTGGGCAGTTCGTTCATGAGCGCTCTCCTTGTGTGCTTTGGCTCGGGGATGCGCGCAGTGTGTGATTGCACGGTGACGGCACCGTGGCAAATGGGTGGCAGCTCTGTGACAGCACCCACTCTTGCTTCATTTCAATAATTCAAATATTATTGAAATATGGAATCCGATGCTGATGAAAGCACCACCGTTCGCGCGCTGGCGGCCCTGGCGCAACCCCAGCGTCTGCGGGCCTTTCGCGCACTGGTGGTCGCCGGCCCCCAGGGGCTGACCCCCGGCGCCATGGCGCAGCAGATGGCGCTTTCGCCCAGCGCGCTGTCCTTTCACCTCAAGGAGCTTGCGCATGCGGGCCTGATCCACAGCGAGCCACGCGGACGCCACCTGATCTACCGCGCGGACTTCAGCCGCATGAACGCCCTGCTGGCCTACCTGACCGAGCACTGCTGCCAGGGTGCGGCGTGCGAGGCATCCACCCCCACCCCCTGTACCACCTGCTGAGGAGCTGACCCATGAAGCGTTTTCACGTCCACGTGCATGTTGACGACCTGCCCAGAAATGTTGCCTTTTATTCGGCCATGTTCAACCAGCCGCCGGCCCGCACGGAAGCCGACTACGCCAAGTGGATGCTGGACGATCCGCCGGTGAATTTCGCCATTTCGACGCGGGGGGATGGCCCCGGCGTGGGCCACCTTGGCATCCAGGTCGAATCGGCCGACGAGCTGGCGGCCCTGAAGGACAACGCCCGCCGCGCCGACATGGCGCTGCTGGACGAAGGCGAAACCACCTGCTGCTACGCGCGCAGTGACAAATACTGGGTGACCGATCCGCAGGGCATTGCCTGGGAACAGTTCCACACGCTGGACAGCATTCCGGTGTTCAGCCAGGCACAAGCCCGCGGCGCCACGCCGGCCGCACCGTCGCCGCCCTCTCCCGCCGCCAGCGCATGCTGCGCCGGGCGCAGCAACTGTTGCTGAAGAGGATGCGCCCATGACTCAGACTCCCCTGAACGTGTTGTTTCTGTGCACCCACAATTCGGCCCGCAGTATCCTGGCAGAAGCCACGTTGAACCACATTGGTGGCGGGCGCTTCCGCGCCTTCTCGGCCGGCAGCAGCCCGCGCGACAACCAGCAGCCCCATCCCCTGGGCCTGCAGGTGCTGCAATCGGCAGGCATCGCCACCGCCGGCCTGCGCAGCAAGAGCTGGGATGAGTTCGCAGCGCCGGATGCGCCGCACATGGACCTCGTGATCACCGTCTGCGACAACGCGGCGGGTGAAACCTGCCCCTACTGGCCGGGCCAGCCGGCCACGGCCCACTGGGGGTATGCCGACCCTTCGGCCGTGCCGGGTAGCGACGCGCAGAAGCTGGAGGCCTTTCGCCAGACGCTGCATGCCATCCGGCGCCGGCTGGAACTGCTGGTGAACCTGCCGGCCGGCAGCGTGGACCGGCTCATGCTGCAGACCCGCGCCCGCGAATTGGCCGGCGCATGACATCGGCCCGTCACTACGCGGCCGAAGCGCTGGGTACCGCGGCCCTGCTGTGCGCCGTAGTGGGCTCGGGCATCATGGCCGAGCGCCTGTCGGGCGGCAACACGGCGGTGGCGTTGCTGGCCAATACGCTGGCCACCGTCTTCGCGCTGTACGTGCTGATCGAGACGCTGGGGCCTGTCAGCGGCGCGCACTTCAACCCATTGGTGACGCTGGCCGCAGCGTGGCAGGGGGCTCTGCCGGCACGCCAGGTTCTGCCGTTCATCGCCAGCCAACTGGCGGGAGCGGTTGCCGGCACCTGGCTGGCGCATGCCATGTTCGGGCTGCCGCTGCTGCAACTCAGCAGCCGGGTGCGCAGCGGCCCAAGCCAATGGCTGGCCGAAGGCGTCGCCACAGCGGGACTGCTGTTCGTGATCGCCCGCGCGCCAGCGGGCAAAGCACCGGCGCTGGTGGCCTGCTGGATCGGTGCGGCCTACTGGTTCACGGCCAGCACCAGCTTTGCCAACCCTGCGGCGGTGCTGGGCCGCATGCTCAGCGACAGCTTTGCGGGCATCGCGCCGGCCAGCGCGCCGGGCTTCGTCCTTGCGCAATGCGCGGGCGCCGTGGCAGGCGTCGGCCTGGCTGCGCTATTGACGCCCCGCCCAGCCCGGCCCGGCGCCTGAAACCCGCGCCTGCCACCAGGCCGTGATCTGCCCTGACACCCAGTCCGGCGCGTCCAGCGGTAGGTCGTGACCAGCCTGCGCGTGCATTGCGAGCGGCCAGCTCCAGGCCTGCGCCAGCCGCCGCGAGCATTGCGGCGACACCAACCTGTCGCCGTCCGAGGCCAGCACCAGTCCGGGTACGGCCGGCGGGTTGCGTGGCGCACGGAAGCGTGCCGCGGCCACGATCTGGCGCAACGCGTTCGCACGCGACACGGGGTGCTGCGCGCCGATCGCGGCCCACACCGCAGGCAATCCGCCATGCCGCTCAGCATGGGCGCTGGTCATGTCCAGCACGGCCTGCTCACGCTCCAGTGGCGTCGCACCCGCCAACGCCATGCGGGCCAGGGTCGCGTAGTGACGCGGTTGCAGCCGGTGCCAGGGTGGGCTGAAGCCGCCGGCGCTGGTGTTGATGAGCACGCAGCCAGCCAACTCACGCGGCGCCGTGGCCGCCCACTGAATGGCCACCATGGCGCCCAGCGACATCGCGACCGGCACCACAGGACCATCGACGCCGCGCCGCTGCAGTTCGGCGCGCACGGCCGCCGCCATGACACCCACCTGCAGCGGGCTGCGCTGCCCATGGTGCATGCCGTTGCCCGGCAGATCCACGCAGAGGACGCGGTGCGCACTGCCCGTGGCCTCCTGCAAGGCAAGCGCCAGCGCGTCCGCAAACCCGCCCCAATGCGCGGCCTCGCGCGTGAGGCCGCGCAGCAGCACCCACGACGTCATGTGCGCCCCCCGTACCAGCGGGCCAGGCCCTGCGCGTGGTGCGAGGCCGGGTCGCCCGGCAGCCATCGCGCGCTGGCCGCCGCGGCACGCACGGCAAAGTCCAGCAATGGCAAATGGCGGCGCAGCACGCGCTGCTGGCGGTGTGCGATCAGCGGGTTAAAGATGCCCCGCCGCGAAAAGAGTTGCCGCGGATTTTTCTTGACCCAGATCCACGAGCCCATCTCCAGCGTCAGCGGCAGGAACACCGATCCTTCGTGGGCGCATGCCTGCAGGTACAGGTGATCCCACAGGTCGCCATGGGCCAGGTACTGGTGGCTCTGCGGCTCGAAGACATACGGGTGGTGCGGGTTGCTGTCCTGGAAGATTTCATGCAGCGCATGCAGTTGCGCCAGGTGGCCGATGGGCCCGCGCCGGTGCGCGAACGGGAACCAGATGCGGTCCAGCATGCCGAAGCCCGAGTGGAAATCCATCGCCAGGCTGAAGGGCCGGCCATGCAGCTCATCCTGCACCAGCGCGCACAATGCCGCGCTTTCTGGCTCAAGCGGCGCGTCGGGCCGGCCCCGGTACCACGGCAGGCCGGCGCTCAGGCGCTGTCCGCCGATCAGGAATGGGACGGGCTCGTGCGCATCCACGGGGGCGTTGCGCATCAGGTCCACCCCCTGCGGGTTGGCCCGGGTATGGCGCGCCATGCCGCCCGGGTTGACGACCGGCATGAACACCAGGCGCACGTGCTCCAGCAGCGCATGCAGCGTCGTGTCCCAGCGCAGCCGCGTCGCCAGCGACGCAAGGTACGCGATGATCACCTGCGCCCCGATGCGCTCCAGCCCGTGCACGCCGCCGAAGAATCCCACCGCGGGCACCTGCCGGGACGGGTTGCCCAGCGTGATGGCCAGCACCGGCCAGACCTGCCCGCCGGGGCCGGCCGCCGACGGCCAGCTGCGCGCCTGCGCGTGGCGGCCAGCCAGGTCAATGATGCGCTGCAGCGCCTGGAGTTCGGGCAAGCCGGGGAATGGCGCGGAGGATCGGACGGGCATCAGGCCAACACCCTAAGGCCCGTGTGTGCAGTTTTCGTGACACGCCGCTGTCACGCAGCAACGCTACCGTGGGCAAATGACTTCGCTCCAACATGCCGTGCTGCAGCTGGCAGCCATCACCCTGGCCTGCCTGCGGGGTGCGCACGAGTTTGTGTGCCTGCAGGGCTGGCGCCTGCACGACAGGCTGCGCAAACCCGGATAACAGCCTCGTCAGCCGGCGCGCACGGCGTCGGCCAGCCGCTGCGCACTGGCCTGCGCCTGTGCGGCGTCGCGCGCTTCGACCATCACGCGCAGCAGCGGTTCGGTGCCGCTTGCACGGATCAGCACGCGGCCCGCGGCACCCAGTTCGGCTTCGACCGCCCGGGTTTCGCTCGCCAGCAGCGCGTTGGACTTCCAGTCCTGATCGGGGCGCAGGCGAACGTTGATGAGCGTCTGGGGAAACAGCGTCACATCCGCCAGCAGTTCCGCCAGGCTGCGGCCGCTGCGAACGCAGGCCTGCAGCACCTGCAGCGCGCTGATCAGGCCGTCGCCGGTCGTGTGCTTGTCCAGCGCCAGCAGGTGGCCCGAGCCCTCGCCGCCCAGCAGCCACCTGTTCTTTTCGAGCTCTTCCAGCACATAGCGGTCGCCGACCTTGGCGCGCACGAACTGCACGCCGCGCGACTTGAGCGCGACCTCCACCGCCATGTTGGTCATCAGCGTGCCCACGGCGCCGGGCACCGGCTCGCCACGCGCCAGGCGCTCGGCCACCATGAGGTACAGCACTTCGTCGCCGTTGAACAGGCGGCCGGCCGCATCCACCATCTGCAGCCGGTCGGCATCGCCGTCCAGCGCAACGCCGAAATCGGCATGGTTGGCCTTGACGGCGCGTACCAGCGCCTCGGGGTGCGTGGCCCCCACCTCGTGGTTGATGTTCAGGCCGTCAGGCGCGACGCCAATGGACAGCACTTCGGCGCCCAGCTCATGAAACACCTTGGGCGCGATGTGGTACGCCGCGCCGTGCGCCGCGTCCACCACGATCTTCAGGCCACGCAGCGACAGGTCGTTGGCAAAGGTGCTCTTGCAGAACTCGATGTAGCGGCCCGCCGCGTCGTCCAGGCGGCGCGCCTTGCCCAGCGTGGCCGAATCGGCCCACACGGGCGGTTCATGGAGCGCGTCCTCGACTTCCTGTTCCCAGGCGTCGGTGAGCTTGGTGCCCTGGGCGCTGAAGAACTTGATGCCGTTGTCGGGAAACGCGTTGTGGCTCGCGCTGATCACCACGCCCAGGCTCGCGCGCTGCGCGCGCGTAAGGTAGGCCACCCCCGGCGTGGGCAAGGGGCCCAGCAGCACCACGTCCACCCCGGCCGAGTTGAAACCAGACTCCAGCGCTGATTCCAGCATGTAACCCGAGATGCGGGTGTCCTTGCCGATCAGCACCGTGGGGCGGTCCTCGGTGCGCTTGAGCACGCGGCCCACCGCGTGGGCCAGCCGCAGGACAAAGTCGGGCGTGATGGGCGCCTGGCCCACAGTGCCGCGAATGCCGTCGGTGCCGAAGTATTTCCTGCTCATCGTGTCGTCTCCTGCGCGTCGGCCTGTAGGGGCATTGCTCCTGAAATTGTAGCGGCGAGCACCTTCAGTGCCCCCACGGTTTCACGCACGTCGTGCACGCGCACGATGGCGGCGCCGCGCTGCACCGCCAGCACGGCGGCAGCAACACTGGCGGCCACCCGGTCATTCACAGGCAGCCCCGTCACCACGCCCAGGGACGACTTGCGCGACCAGCCGGCCAGCACGGGGTAGCCGTCCTGCAGCAGTTCGGCCTGGCGTCCCAGCAATGCAAAGTTCTGCTCCACCGTCTTGCCGAAGCCGATGCCCGGATCCCACACGATCCGCGCCGCATCAACGCCGAGCGCCGCCAGCGCCTGCGACTGGGCCTGCAGAAAGGTCCGTACCTGCGGCACGGCGTCGCCCGCCATGGGCGAGCGCTGCATGGTCTGCGGCTCGCCGTGCATGTGCATCAGGCACACGCCGCAGCGCGCATGGGCGGCGACCGCCTCGCGCGCGCCCGCCTGGCGCAGGGCCCAGATGTCGTTGATGATGTCCGCGCCCAGGTCCAGCGCCCGGCCCATGACTTCTGGCTTGTAGGTATCCACAGAAACCGGCACGCCCAGGTGCACGGCTTCGCGCAGCACAGGCAGCACGCGGGCCAGTTCCTCGTCCAGCGGCACGGGCGCCGTGCCGGGGCGGCTGGACTCCCCGCCGATATCCAGAATGTCCGCGCCCTGCGCGACCAGGGCTTCGCAATGCGCAATGGCGCTGCCGGGCCCGGTATGCAGGCCACCGTCGGAAAACGAGTCGGGCGTGACGTTGACGATGCCCATGACACGCGGGCGGGACAGGTCGATCTGAAAGCGAGAGGTTTGCCAGAGCATGCGCGGATTGTGCTGCATCGCGGCAATGAAAAAAGGGACCGCTAAGGTCCCTTTTCATCCGTGGCCAAACAGCCTCAAGCTGCCGTCGGCGCGGGGTCGGTCACTGGCGAACCGCCGGATCCGCCACCGCCGCCAGAGGACGGCGTGCGCGGCGTGAAGTCCTTGGGCGGACGCGGCTCCTTGCCGGCCATGATGTCGTCCAACTGCTCGGCGTCGATGGTTTCCCATTCGAGCAGGGCCTTGGCCATGGCGTGCATCTTGTCCTTGTTGTCCTCGATCAGGCGGCGAGCCAGGTTGTACTGGTCGTCGATGATGCGGCGGACTTCGCCATCGACCTTCTGCATGGTCTGCTCGCTCATGTTGGTCGTCTTGGTGACCGAGCGGCCCAGGAACACTTCGCCTTCGTTCTCGGAATACACCATGGGGCCCAGCGCCTCGGTCATGCCGTAACGCATGACCATGTCGCGGGCGATCTGCGTGGCGCGCTCGAAGTCATTGCTGGCGCCGGTCGTCATCTGGTTCATGAAGACTTCTTCGGCGATGCGGCCACCGAACAGCATGCTGATCTGGTTGAGCATGTATTCGCGGTCGTAGCTGTAGCGGTCCTTTTCGGGCAGGCTCATGGTCACGCCCAGGGCGCGGCCGCGCGGGATGATCGTGACCTTGTGCACCGGGTCGCACTTGGGCAGCATGCGGCCGATCAGCGCGTGGCCGGCCTCGTGGTAGGCCGTGTTGCGGCGCTCTTCCTCAGGCATGACCATGCTCTTGCGCTCGGGGCCCATGAAGATCTTGTCCTTGGCCTTCTCGAAGTCCTGCATCTCCACGACGCGCGCATTGCGGCGGGCGGCCATCAGGGCGGCTTCGTTGCACAGGTTGGCCAGGTCGGCGCCGGACATGCCGGGCGTGCCGCGGGCGATGATGGACGCGTTCACGTCCTGGCCCAGCGGAACCTTGCGCATGTGCACGTTCAGGATCTGCTCGCGGCCGCGGATGTCGGGCAGCGTCACATAGACCTGGCGGTCAAAGCGGCCCGGGCGCAGCAGCGCGGCGTCCAGAATGTCGGGGCGGTTGGTGGCGGCCACCACGATCACGCCCAGGTTGGTCTCGAAGCCGTCCATCTCCACGAGCATCTGGTTCAGCGTCTGCTCGCGCTCGTCGTTGCCACCGCCCAGGCCGGCACCACGCTGGCGGCCCACGGCGTCGATTTCGTCGATGAAGATGATGCAGGGAGCGTTCTTCTTGGCGTTTTCGAACATGTCGCGCACGCGGGCCGCGCCCACGCCGACGAACATTTCCACGAAGTCGGAGCCCGAGATGCTGAAGAACGGCACCTTGGCCTCGCCGGCAATGCCCTTGGCCAGCAGCGTCTTGCCGGTGCCGGGCGGGCCGACCAGCAGCAGGCCGCGCGGAATGCGCCCGCCAAGTTTCTGGAACTTGGCCGGGTCTTTCAGGAAGTCGACGACTTCCTTGACTTCTTCTTTCGCTTCGTCACAGCCGGCAACATCCGCAAAGGTGACCTGGTTGTTGTTCTCGTCGAGCATGCGCGCCTTGCTCTTGCCGAAGCTGAAGGCGCCGCCCTTGCCGCCGCCCTGCATCTGGCGCATGAAGTAGATCCACACGCCGATCAGCAGCAGCATGGGGCCCCAGCTGACCAGCAGGGTCATGAGCAGGGAGCCTTCTTCGCGCGGCTTGACGTCGAACTTGACGTTGTAGTTGATGAGGTCGCCCACCAGGCCGCGGTCCAGGTAGGTGGCCGTGGTGCGCACGCGACGGTCGTCGATGGTGGTGGCGACGATCTCGGTGCCGCCCTGCCCTTCCTGGATGGTCGCGGTCTTGATGCGGTTGTTGCGGACTTCCTGCAGGAATTCCGAATAGCCCAGGTAGTTGGCGCCGGCCGCGCCGCGCGTGTCAAATTGCTTGAAGACGGTGAACAGCACCAGGGCGATCACCAGCCAGACAGCAACTTTGGAAAACCATTGATTGTTCAACTGAGGCTCCGGAAGGAAGACTTGCTTTACTTGCGCCTCATTTTAGGACTTTCAAGCAATGAAACGATGCAATTTCGCTACGGTAGCCATAGGACTAACGAGGCTTATGTCCCGCTTTTCTTCAGACCGATGCCGATCAGAAAGGTTTCCGAGGACTTGTCGCGCGACGCCTTGGGCTTGAATGGCTTGACGACCTTGAAGTGGGCACGGAACAGCGCCACCAGGGGGTCGTAGCCGCCACCATGGAACACCTTGGCCACCAGCGCCCCCTCTGGTTTGAGGTGATTCTGCGCAAATTCCACCGCCAGCTCGACCAGATGCTCCACGCGCGCTGCATCGGCAGACGCAATGCCCGACAGGTTGGGCGCCATGTCCGACACCACGACATCGGCCTTGCGGCCTGCCACTTCAGCCTCCAGCCGCTGCAGCACGTCGGCCTCGCGGAAATCCCCCTGGATGAAGGTCACGCCCTCGATGGGCTCCATGGGCAGGAGGTCCAGCGCAATGATGGCGCCGTTCAGCGCCCCCATCGCCGCGCCGGCAGGTGAGAGCTTTCGGCGTACATACTGACTCCACGCGCCGGGGGTCGAGCCCAGATCGACCACCAGGTGGCCCGGCCTGATCAGGCCCAGGGTTTCGTCGATCTCCCGCAGCTTGTAGGCGGCGCGGGCGCGGTAACCCTCTTTGGCCGCCAGTTTGACCCAGGGGTCGTTGATGTGGTCGTGCAGCCACGCCTTGTTGACCTTGCTGCTCTTGGTTTTGGCTTTCATCCTGCCTCGATAATACGGGGATGCCCCAGATTCAACTCACCATCGCCCAGCGCAAGGAACACCGCGCCGAGGCCCACCACCTGTCGCCGGTGGTCATGATCGGCAACGACGGCCTGACCCCCGCCGTCAAAAAGGAAACCGACGCCGCGCTGAACGCCCACGGCCTGATCAAGGTCCGCGTGCTCGGCGACGACCGCGAGCAGCGTGAAGCCATCTACCAGCAGCTTGCCGACGAGCTCAACGCCGCGCCCATCCAGCACATCGGCAAACTGCTGGTGCTGTGGCGCCCCAAGCCGGTCAAGGAGCGTGCCGAGGACGAGGACCGCAAGCCTGGTCCGCGCGACGTGAAGGTCATCAAATACAGCAGCAAGGGTGGACAACGCCCCGAAGTCAAAACTCTGCGCGTCCTGGGCAACCAGCGGCTCACGTCCGGCGGCCAGGTCAAGCGGGCCAAGCCCAAACAGAAATCTGTCAAGAAAACGCGCCTGGGCTGATACCGGCGACGGCCGGGCTCAACCGGCGCGCCGCGGCAAACTCTTCCAGAGCGCCAGGCCTGCACAGGCCCACTGCAGCAGGTAGAGCACGCTGCCCAGGCTGTGCCACAGCCTGAGGTTCTCGCGCGCGACGATGCGCGGGGCCACGGCGAACTCCACCAGCGCCGCGCACAGCAGGCCCGCCACCACCCAGGGCAGCGCATGGCGCGCCCATGCGGCCGTGTCGCCGCCCGGCTGGCGCGAGGCCATCAGCATCAGCATGCCGCACACCAGCGAGACCCAGGTCTGCGCCGTGAACAGCCTGGCCGCCATACCGCCGGCCATGGCCGGCGTGGGCAGGTGGGCAAACAGCAGGGGCACAACGACAAAACCCACGGCCGTCAGGCTGCCCCACCAGAGGGCAGCCGCCATGACGGGCAGGCGTTCGCGCATGGGGTTTGAGCGTTCTAGAGGTATTGGACGGCGACGATTTCGTAGCGCTTGACGCCGCCGGGCGCCTGGACCTCGGCCGTGTCGCCTTCTTCCTTGCCGATCAGCGCACGCGCGATGGGACTGGAAATATTGACCAGGCCCAGCTTGAGGTCGGCCTCGTCCTCGCCCACGATCTGGTACTTGACCTGTTCGCCGGAGTTTTCGTCTTCCAGCTCGACCGTGGCGCCGAACACCACCTTGCCGCCAGCGTCCAGCTGGCTCGGGTCGATGACCTGCGCGGCCGAGAGCTTGCCTTCGATTTCCTGGATGCGGCCTTCGATGAAGCCCTGGCGGTCCTTGGCGGCGTCGTATTCGGCGTTTTCGCTCAGGTCGCCCTGCGCCCGCGCCTCGGCGATAGCATTGATGACCCAGGGGCGCTGCACGGTCTTGAGCTCATGCAATTCCGCCTTGAGCTTTTCCGCGCCGCGCTTGGTAATGGGGATAGTCGCCATTTGTCTCTCCTGCAAACAGAAACCGCCGGACGTTGCCGACCGGCGGTGGATGAGATGAATTATAGAAGGCGGGTTACGCGAGCTGGGCGTGCATTTCCTGCACCGAGATGACGTCCAGTTTGTCCAGGTACTTCATGCCCTCGACAGCCGCCTCGGCGCCCGCGATGGTGGTGAACGTCGTGACACGCGCCAGCAGCGCCGACGTGCGGATGGCCCGCGAGTCGGCGATGGCGTTGCGGCGCTCTTCCACGGTGTTGATGACCAGGGCGATCTCGTTGTTCTTGATCATGTCCACCACGTGCGGACGGCCTTCGGTCACCTTGTTGACCGTCTGCACCGGCAGGCCCGCCGCCGTGATGGCCGCCGCCGTGCCCTTGGTGGCGACCAGTACGAAGCCCAGCGCATGCAACTGACGGGCCACTCCGACGGCACGCGGCTTGTCCCCGTTCTTGACGGTCAGGAACACCTTGCCCGACGTGGGCAGCTTGGTGCCTGCGCCCAGCTGGCTCTTCACGAACGCCTCGCCGAAAGTCTTGCCAACGCCCATGACTTCACCCGTGGACTTCATCTCGGGTCCCAGGATGGTGTCCACGCCCGGGAACTTGACGAAGGGGAACACGGCTTCCTTGACGCTGAAATACGGCGGCGTCACCTCGTGGGTGATGCCCTGCGACGCCAGCGACTGACCCGCCATGCAGCGCGCGGCCACCTTGGCCAGCTGGATGCCCGTGGCCTTGGACACGAACGGCACCGTGCGCGAGGCGCGCGGGTTCACTTCCAGCACGTAGATCACGTCCTTGCCGTCCACTTCCTGGATGGCGAACTGAACGTTCATGAGGCCCACCACGTTCAGCGCGCCCGCCATGGCGGCTGACTGGCGCTTGAGCTCGTCAACGGTTGCCTTGGACAGGTAGTACGGCGGCAGCGAGCAGGCGGAGTCGCCCGAGTGCACGCCGGCCTGTTCGATGTGTTCCATGACGCCGCCGATGAAGGTCTTGCCCTCGGGGTCGCGCAGGCAGTCCACGTCACACTCGATCGCGTCGTTCAGGAAGCGGTCCAGCAGCACGGGGGAATCGTTGCTGACCTTGACGGCCTCGCGCATGTAGCGCTCGAGGTCCCGCTGCTCATGCACGATTTCCATGGCGCGGCCGCCCAGCACGTAGCTGGGGCGCACGACCAGGGGGTAGCCCAGCGAGCTGGCCTTTTCAAGCGCTTCCGCTTCGGTCCGCGCGGTGGCGTTGGGCGGCTGCTTCAGGCCCAGGTCCCGCAGCAGCGCCGAGAAGCGCTCGCGGTCCTCGGCCGCGTCGATCATGTCGGGGCTGGTGCCGATGATGGGCACGCCCGCGGCCTCCAGGCCCAGCGCGAGCTTCAGCGGTGTCTGGCCGCCGTACTGCACGATCACGCCCGTGGGCTTTTCCTTGTCCACGATTTCCAGCACGTCTTCGAGCGTCAGCGGCTCGAAATACAGGCGGTCTGACGTGTCGTAGTCGGTGGACACGGTCTCGGGGTTGCAGTTGACCATGATGGTCTCGTACCCGTCCTCACGCATCGCCAGCGCCGCGTGCACGCAGCAGTAGTCGAACTCGATACCCTGACCGATGCGGTTGGGGCCGCCACCCAGCACCATGATCTTCTTCTTGTTGGTGGGCTCGGCCTCGCACTCGTCGTCGTAGGTCGAGTACATGTAGGCCGTGTCGGTCGCGAACTCGGCCGCGCAGGTGTCCACGCGCTTGTACACGGGGCGGATGCCCAGCGCATGGCGCTTGTCGCGGATGACCTTGTCAGTGGTCTTGAGCTGGCGCGCCAGGCGCCGGTCGGAGAAGCCCTTTTTCTTGAGCGTGCGCAGTTCATCGGCGCTCAGGGCGTCCAGCGTGGTCTTTTCGAGCTCAAGTTCGATCTTGACGATCTCTTCGATCTGGACGAGGAACCAGGGGTCGATCTTGGTCAGCGCAAAGACTTCGTCCACGCTCATGCCCTGGGCGAACGCGTCGCCCACGTACCAGATGCGCTCGGGGCCGGGCTCGCCCAGCTCCTTTTCCAGCACTTCGCGGTCCTGGGTTTTTTCGTTCAGCCCGTCCACGCCGACTTCCAGCCCGCGCAGGGCTTTCTGGAACGACTCCTGGAAGGTGCGGCCCATGGCCATGACTTCGCCCACGGACTTCATCTGCGTCGTGAGGCGGCTGTCGGCCGCAGGGAATTTCTCGAACGCAAAACGCGGGATCTTGGTGACCACATAGTCGATGCTGGGCTCGAAGCTCGCGGGCGTGGCACCGCCCGTGATCTCGTTGCGCAGTTCGTCCAGCGTGTAGCCCACGGCCAGCTTGGCCGCGACCTTGGCGATCGGAAAGCCCGTGGCCTTGGACGCGAGCGCCGACGACCGCGACACGCGCGGGTTCATCTCGATCACGATCATGCGGCCGTCCTTCGGGTTCACCGAGAACTGCACGTTGGAGCCGCCCGTGTCCACGCCGATCTCGCGCAGCACCGCGAGCGACGCGTTGCGCATGATCTGGTATTCCTTGTCGGTCAGCGTCTGCGCCGGCGCCACGGTGATGGAGTCGCCCGTGTGCACACCCATCGGGTCCAGGTTCTCGATCGAGCAGACGATGATGCAGTTGTCCTTCTTGTCGCGGACAACCTCCATCTCGTATTCTTTCCAGCCGAGCAGGGACTCTTCGATCAGCAGTTCGTTGGTGGGCGATGCCTCCAGGCCGCGCTTGCAGATGACTTCGAATTCCTCGGGGTTGTAGGCAATGCCTCCGCCCGTGCCGCCCAGCGTGAAGCTGGGACGGATCACCGTGGGAAAGCCCACCGTCTTCTGCACCGCCCAGGCCTCGTCCATGGAATGGGCGATGCCCGAGCGGGCCGAGCCCAGGCCGATGCGGGTCATCGCGTCCTTGAACTTCAGGCGGTCTTCGGCCTTGTCGATGGCTTCCGGCGTGGCGCCGATCAGTTCGACCTTGTGCTTGTGCAGCACGCCGTTGCGCCACAGGTCCAGTGCGCAGTTCAGCGCGGTCTGGCCACCCATGGTGGGCAGGATGGCGTCGGGCTTTTCCTTGGCAATGATCTTTTCGACCGTCTGCCAGGTGATGGGCTCGATGTAGGTCACGTCGGCGGTGGCCGGGTCGGTCATGATCGTCGCGGGGTTGCTGTTGATCAGGATGACCTTGTAGCCCTCTTCACGCAGCGCCTTGCAGGCCTGCACGCCGGAGTAGTCGAACTCGCAGGCCTGGCCGATGATGATCGGGCCGGCGCCGATGATGAGGATGCTCTTGATGTCTGTGCGCTTAGGCATGTTCGCTCTCGCAGGACCGCTCCAAGGGAGCGAAGGCCCCCTTGGGGGGCAGTGAAACGGCGAAGCCGTGAACGTGGGGGTTAGTCACTTCGCCTCCATCAGCTTGATGAAGCGATCGAAGAGGTAACTGATGTCGTGCGGCCCCGGCGAGGCTTCCGGGTGGCCCTGGAAGCAGAATGCGGGCCTGTCGGTGCGGGCCAGGCCCTGCAGCGTGTTGTCGAACAGGCTGATGTGCGTGGCGCGAAGATTGGCAGGCAAGGTTTTTTCGTCCACCGCAAAGCCGTGGTTCTGGCTGGTGATGCTGACGCGGCCCGTGTCCAGGTCCTTGACCGGGTGGTTGGCGCCGTGGTGGCCGAACTTCATCTTGAAGGTCTTGGCGCCGGAAGCCAGCGCCATGATCTGGTGGCCCAGGCAGATGCCGAAGGTCGGCACGCCCGCGTCGATCACTGCGCGCGTGGCGGCAATGGCGTAGTCGCAGGGCTCCGGGTCCCCCGGACCGTTGGAAAGGAACACGCCGTCGGGCTTGAGCGCCAGCACGTCCTTGGCCGGCGTCTGTGCCGGCACCACCGTGACCTTGCAGCCGCGCTCGGCCAGCATGCGCAGGATGTTTTTCTTCACGCCGTAGTCAAAGGCGACCACATGAAAGCGTGGCGCGGCCTGGGTGCCGTAGCCACTGCCCAGCTTCCACTCGGTCTGGGTCCATTCGTACGGCTTGGTGACGGACACGACCTTGGCCAGGTCCAGGCCCGACATGTTCGGCGCGGCCTTGGCGGCGGCGACGGCCTTGTCGATCTGTGCCTGCGTCACGGCCTCGCCAGCCGGCAGGCCGACGATGCAGCCGTTCTGCGCGCCCCTGGTGCGCAGCAGGCGCGTGAGCTTTCGGGTGTCGATGTTGGCGATGGCAACCGTGTTTTCCTTGACCAGGTACTGCGACAGGGTCATGGATGAACGGAAGTTGCTGGCCAGAAGCGGCAGGTCCTTGATGACCAGGCCTGCGGCGTGGACCTTGTCGGCTTCGATGTCCTCGGCGTTGACACCGTAGTTGCCGATGTGCGGATACGTGAGCGTCACGATCTGCTGGCAGTAGCTCGGGTCGGTGAGGATTTCCTGGTAGCCGGTGATGGCGGTGTTGAACACCACTTCGCCGGTGGTGGAGCCGGTGGCTCCGATCGAATTGCCGAGAAAGACCGTGCCGTCAGCGAGCGCCAGGATGGCGTGGGGGGCGGTTCCCTGGAGGGACAAAAGCACTGGGTTCTCCGGATGGTTACGGGTACGCCCAAACGCGCTCAAGAGGGTTCTCTCGTTGCGGCTTTTGTAGGGAAGAGGCTTGAATGCGCTAGGCGTACGGGGGGGTTTGCGGGAAAGCCCCTGATTATAGCCGCAGCGCGCGCCCTTCGCTCATGCGCAACGGGCATAAACCCTCATTCAACGGGTATTGGCGACGGCGCTTGCATGAAGGCAAATGGCGGCGGCCGCCGCCACGTTGAGCGACTCTTCACCGCCCGGCTGGCCAATGCGCACCGCCAGGCTGGCCATGCCTGCCAAGGTGTCGCTCACGCCCTGCCCTTCGTGCCCCAAGGCCCACGCGCAGGGCCAGGGCAGCTTTTGCCGCTGGACGAGTTCGCCCTGATGGGAGCTGGTCACGATGACCGGCACCGCCAGCATGTCGAGTGCGGACGGCTCCACGCCCTCGACCAGCGTGAGTGCGAAATGCGCGCCCATGCCGGCCCGCAAAACCTTGGGGCTCCACAGCGCCGCCGTTCCCTTCAGCGCAATGACCTGTGTGAAGCCAAACGCGGCAGCGCTGCGCAGGATGGAACCGACATTGCCTGCGTCCTGCACCCGGTCCAGGATCACGCTGGCGGCCAGCGGTTCGATGGCCGGCGTCACTGGCAGTTCCAGTACAAAGCCCATGCGCGCGGGTGACTCCAGCGCACTGATGCCGGCCCACAGCGGATCGGCGACCACGATGTTTTTCGCGCCGGTGCGTCCGTAGTCTCCGCTGAATGCGGGCCATGCCGATTCACAGAACAACGCCAGCGCGGGCTTGAACCCTCGCGCCAGGGCCGCGCGGCACAGGTGGTCGCCCTCCAGCCACACCCTGCCCTGCCGGCGATAGGCCGTGGCGTCCTGCGTCAGGCGGCGCAGATCCTTGAGCAGCGCGTTGTCACGGGACGTGATGTGCGTGACGGCGTGGGATGTCATCGCAGCATGACCGCCACCGGCGCGAAGGACTTGCGGTGCTGCGGACAGGCACCATGTTCGCGCAACGCAGCCAGGTGCTCGGCCGTTCCGTAACCCTTGTGGCCGTCAAAGCCGTACTGCGGATACTGCTGGTGAAACTCGATGCACCAGCGGTCACGATGCACCTTGGCCAGAATAGAGGCCGCCGAGATCGCCTTGACCTTGGCATCGCCCTTGACGATGGCTTCAGCCAGCACGTCCAGCCGCGGCAGGCGGTTGCCATCCACCAGCACCTTGATGGGCTTCAGGCGCAGCCCCTCCACCGCCCGGCGCATGGCCAGCATGGTGGCTTCCAGAATGTTGAGCGCGTCGATCTCCTCCACACTGGCTTCCCCGATGGAACAGCACAGCGCCTTGGCACGGATTTCGTCGTAGAGTTTTTCGCGGCGCAACGGCGTCAGCGTCTTGGAATCGGCCAGGCCCTGGATTGGCTGCATGTCGTCCAGAATGACCGCGGCGGCCACGACCGGGCCCGCCAGCGGGCCACGGCCGGCCTCGTCCACGCCGGCCATCAGGCCGGGGGCGTCCCAGGCCAGGGGCGCCTGCTCAGCTTTCAAAAACTTTCTGGATCGCATCGGTCGCAAGTGTCGCAGTGTCCCGCCGCAGTTCGTGGTGCAGCGCGGTGAAGCGCCGCTGCAGCCCGCTGATTCTCTCAGGAGCATCCAGCCACGCCAAGACCGCGTCGGCCATTGCCCGGGGAGTGGCGGCGTCCTGCAGCAGCTCGGGCACGACGAAGTCGCCGCACAAGATGTTGGGCAACCCGACCCAGGGCTGCAGCTTCTTGCGGCGCATGATCTGCCAGGACAGCCAGTTCATGTTGTAGGCAATGACCATGGGCCGCTTGAAAAGCGCCGCCTCCAGCGTGGCGGTGCCGCTGGCAATCAGCGTCACGTCACAGGCGGCCAGCGCCGCATGGGACTGGCCGTCCAGCACCTGCAGGCTTGCGGTCAGGCCCGCAGCCCGCACCTGCGCCTCGATTCCAGCACGCAAGGCGCCCACCGCCGGAAGCACGAAGCGGGTATCTGGCCGCGCAGCCAGGACCAGCTTCACCGCCCGCAGGAAACGCCCGGAGAGGTACTTGATCTCGGACTGCCGGCTGCCCGGCAGCACGGCCACCACTGTCTGGCTGTCCCGCAGCCCTAGCAGCCGGCGCGCGCCGGCCCGGTCGGGCTCCATCGGAATGACATCCGCCAATGGATGCCCCACATAAGTCGCGGCGATGCCATGAGCGGCCAGCAGCGCCGGTTCGAACGGAAAGATGCACAGCACATGGTCGACGCTGCGCCGTATCTTCTCGACGCGGTCCGCACGCCAGGCCCAGATGGACGGGCAGACGAAATGGACCGTTCGCACGCCCTGCGCCTTCAGCGCCGCTTCCAGATCGAGATTGAAGTCAGGGGCGTCGACACCGATGAACACGTCGGGCCGGTCCGCCAGCAGCCTTTGCAGCAGCTGCTTGCGGATACCCACGATTTCGCGGTAATGCCGCAAGACCTCGACATAGCCACGCACGGCCAGTTTGTCGTACGGCCACCAGGCCTGGAAGCCGCGCTGGGCCATGCGCGGTCCGCCGATGCCTGACACCCGCAGCGACGGCCAGCGCCGCTGCATGCCGTCCAGCAGCAAACCGGCGAGCAGGTCGCCGGAAGCCTCGCCAGCAACCATGCTCACCGCGGGTTGCATGGCCCTAGCGGACGATACCGCGCTGCGGCGGGGTGCTGCGAAGGAAGTCCAGCATCATCTGGACGTCGGGCTGCGCTTCGGGCGTGGCCTGCACGAGCGCCCCGATACGCTCCTGGGCCTGCTCCAGCGTGAGGCCGTCGCGGTACAACGCCTTGTGCATGGCCTTGACGGCGGCAATGCGCGCAGCCGTGAAGCCCCGTCGCCGCAGACCTTCGAAGTTCATGGACCGGGCCTGTGCCGGCTGGCCCTGGCTCATGACGAAAGGGGGCTGGTCGGCGAACAGCAGCGAGCACATGGCCGTCATGCCGTGCGCGCCGATCCGCACGAACTGGTGCACGACGGTGAAGCCGCCCAGGATCACCCAGTCTCCGACTTCCACGTGGCCCGCGAGCTGGCTGTTGTTGGCAAAGATCGTGTGGTTGCCCACCAGGCAGTCGTGCGCAAGGTGCACGTAGGCCATGATCCAGTTGTCGTCGCCCACCCGCGTCACTGCCCCCCCGCCCGGGGAGCCGATGTTGAACGTGCAGAACTCGCGGATCGTGTTGCGGTCGCCAATGATCAGCTCACAGGGCTCGCCTGCGTATTTCTTGTCCTGGGGGACCGCACCGAGAGAATTGAACTGGAAGATGCGGTTGTCACGGCCGATGGTCGTGTGCCCCTCGATCACGCAATGCGCGCCGATGGTCGTACCGGCCCCGACCTTCACGTGAGGGCCGATGACGGTGTACGGCCCCACGCTGACCGAGCTGTCGAGCTGCGCCGAGGGGTCGACCAGCGCCGTGGGATGGATGAGGCTCATGTCCCTGCGTTCAGGCGATAGACCGCATGGTGCACATCAGTTCGGCCTCGCAGGCCACTTCGTCGCCCACGCGCGTGACGCCCTTGAACTTGAAGATGCCCGCCTTCATGCGGTCCAGCGTCACGTCCATGACAAGCTGGTCGCCAGGCTCCACGGGCCGCTTGAAACGCGCGCCGTCGATGCCGGCAAAGTAGTAAACGGTTTTGTCGTCGGGCGTGACACCGACTGTGTCGAAGGCCAGAAGCGCAGCGGCCTGGGCCATGGCTTCGAGCATCAGCACGCCGGGCATGACCGGCCGGTGCGGAAAATGGCCGGTGAAAAACGGCTCGTTGATCGTCACGTTCTTCAGCGCCTTGATGCGCTTGCCCTTTTCGAGCTCCAGCACGCGATCCACCAGCAGAATGGGATAGCGGTGCGGCAGCTGTTTGAGGATCTGGTGGATGTCCATCATGGTTTTTCAGTCTTCTCGATTGCCTTGACGCGCTCGCGCAGCGCGTGGAGCTGCCTGAGCGTCGCGGCGTTCTTTTCCCAGGCGGCATTGTCGTCGATGGGAAACACGCCAGTGTAGTGGCCGGGCTTGTTGACGGAGCGGGTAACGACGGTTGCCGCCGAAATATTGACGTGGTCCACCAGCGTCAGATGCCCCAGCACGATCGCGCCGCCGCCGATCGTGCAATGCACCCCGATGGTCGCGCTGCCGGCCACGCCCACGCAGCCCGCCATGGCCGTATGGGCCCCGACCTTTACGTTGTGTCCGATCTGTACCAGGTTGTCCAGCTTCACGCCGTCGCCGATCACGGTATCGTCCAGCGCCCCGCGGTCGATGCAGGTATTGGCGCCGATCTCCACGTCGTTTCCGATCACGACAGCGCCCAACTGCTCGATCTTTTCCCAGGTGCCCTGGCTCGGCGCAAAGCCGAAGCCATCGGCGCCGATGACGGCACCTGAATGGACGATGCAGCGTTCACCGATCACGCAGCCTTCAGACACCGTAACGCGGGACTTGAGCACCGTCCCGGCACCGACGCGGGCTCCGCGCTCCACGACGCACAACGGTCCTATCCAGGCCGTCGGATGCACGATGGCGCCGGGGTCCACCACGGCCGATGCATGGATGCCCGCAGGCGCAACGCCGCCGGCGCGCAACTTCCACAACCGCGTGGCCCGGGCAAAGTAGAGGTACGGGTCGTCAGCGACGATGCATGCGCCACGCCGGACGGCCGCATCGCGCATGGCCGGACCCACAATGACACAGGCCGCCTGCGAGGCGGCCAGTTGTTGCTGGTAACGGGGGTTGCTCAGAAAGCTCAGCGCCGTTGAATCCGCAGATTCCAGCGGCGCCAGCCGTTCAATCAGGCATTGCGGATCGCCATGCAGCTCCCCGCCCAGCGCTTCGACGATGACGGCCAGACGGAGCGACACACCTGGAGGGTCGCCAGCCTTACTTGGCGCCGGCGTTCAGCGCCTTGATCACCTTGTCGGTGATGTCGTGCTTGGGGTTGATGTAGACGGCCTCCTGCAGGACGAGGTCGTACTTTTCGGCTTCGGCGACCTGCTTGACGACGCGGTTCGCGCGCTCCAGCACCTGCTGGAGTTCTTCGCTCTTGCGGGCGTTCAGGTCTTCCTGGAATTCGCGGCGCTTGCGCTGGAACTCACGGTCCTGATCGACCAGCTGCTTTTGACGCGTGGTGCGCTGGCTTTCCGGCAGGGTCGGCGCCTCGCGTTCGAACTTGTCGGATGCGTTCTTGAGGTTGGTGCCCAGGTCGTTCAGTTCCTTCTCGCGGCGCGAGAACTCCTGCTCCAGCTTGGTCTGCGCGGCCTTGGCGGTGGTGGCTTCACGGAAGATCCGGTCCGTGTTGACAAAACCAACGCGGAAGTCTTCTGCCTGGGCATGGCCAGCCAGGGACATCAGTCCCAGCAAGGCAGCCACGCGAAATCGACGGGAAAAATACTTCATTAGAAAGACGTTCCAATCTGGAATTGCAATTTCTGGATTCTATCGCCAGCGAACTTTCGCACGGGGTTGGCGATCGCCAGGCGCAACGGCCCGATCGGGGAAATCCAGCTCAAGCCGATACCCACGGATGCGCGGAACTGACCGGCGTCGAGCTTCTCGGTCTCGCCAAAGACGTTGCCGGTATCAAAGAATCCGAACATCCGCAGCGTCCGGTCGTTCCCCGCGCCCGGGAACGGAGCGATCACCTCGGCGTTCAGGGTGACTTTCTTGGGGCCACCGATGCTGGAACCCGTCACGTCGCGGGGACCCAGGGTGCCCTGCTCAAAGCCGCGCACGGAGCCCAGGCCGCCCGAATAGAAGTTCTTGAACACTGGGAACGGCCGTCCGCCCAGGCCCTTGCCCCAGCCGGCCTCGCCGTTGAACGCCAGCGTGAACTGCTTGTTCAGCGGGATGTACTGCTGGTACTGGTAGTTGGCCCGCAGGTAACGCGCGTCGCCGCCCACGCCCCATTCAGAAGACAGGCGCTGGTAACGGCCATTGTTGGGCACCAGCGTGCTGTCGCGGTCATCGCGCGACCAGCCCAACGTCAGAGGGATGGAGTGGCTGGTGTAGCCGAATTCGTTGGCATAGGCGAGGTAGGCAGCGGGAATGTTGGTGCCCGGTTTGATCGTGATGCGCTCCAGGCCCGTGCCGAAGTAAATGGTGTCCACTTCGCTGAACGGCACGCCAAAGCGCACGCTGGCACCGGACGTCACGAGTTCATAATTACCGCCCTGGTCTTCGTACGGCTTGGAGCGGCGGTGGTACACGTCGAACGTGCGCGAAATGCCGTCCGCGGTGAAGTACGGGTCGACCGTATTGAACGCAATGGTGCGGTTGTACTTGCTGGTGTTGACTTCCACGCCCAGGTAGTTGCCCGAGCCAAAAGCGTTTTCCTGCTTGATGCTGAACGACAGCGCCAGACGCTCGGCGCTGGAAAAGCCGGCGCCCAGTTGCAGGCTGCCGGTCGGCTTTTCAGCCACGTTGATGTTCAGGTCGACCTGATCTGGTGCGCCCGGCACGTCGGACGTCTCGACGTTGACTTCCTTGAAGAAGCCCAGCCGGTCCACGCGGTCGCGCGAAAGCTTGATACGCTCCGCGTCGTACCACGACGACTCGAACTGGCGGAACTCCCGGCGGACCACCTCGTCGCGCGTACGGTTGTTGCCCCCGACGTTGATGCGCCGCACGTAGGCACGGCGGGAAGGTTCGGCCGCCAGCACGAAAGAAACGCGGTTGTTCACGCGGTCGATTTCGGGCCGGGCCTCGACCTGGGCAAAGGCAAAGCCGAAGTTGCCAAAGTAGTCGGTGAATGCCTTGGTGGTCTCCGCGACCTGGTCGGCGTTGTACGGTTGCCCCGGTTTGATGGTCACGAGCGACTTGAACTCGTTTTCCTTGTCCAGGTAGTTGCCTTCAAGCTTGACGCCGGACACGACATAACGGGCGCCCTCGGTCACGTTGATGGTGATCGAGATGTCCTGCTTGTTGGGCGAGATCGCCACCTGCGTGGAGTCGATGCGGAATTCGAGGTAGCCGCGCGTGAGGTAGTACGACCGCAGCGTTTCCAGGTCCGCGTTGAGCTTGTTGCGGGCGTAGCGGTCCGATTTGGTGTACCAGCTCAGCCAGCCACCGGTATCCTGGTCGAACAGGCCCTTGAGCGTGGACTCCGAGAAGGCCTTCGCGCCCACGATGCGGATGTCCTTGATGCGGGCCGGGTCGCCCTCGGTCACGCTGAACGTCAGGTTGACGCGATTGCGCTCGATGGGGGTGACCGTGGTCACGACTTCGGCACCGTACAGGCTGCGGTTGATGTACTGGCGCTTGAGCTCCTGCTCGGCCCGGTCCGCCAATGCCTGGTCAAAGGGCCGGCCTTCGGTCAGGCCGATGTCGCGCAGCGCCTTTTTCAGCACGTCCTTGTCAAATTCCTTGGCCCCGGCGAAATCCACGTCGGCCACCGTCGGGCGCTCTTCGACGATCACCACGAGCACGTCGTTGCTGACATCCAGCCGCACGTCCTTGAACAAGCCCAGCGCGAACAGCGCCCGGATGGCCGCAGAGCCCTTGTCGTCGCTGTACTGGTCGCCCACGCGGAACGGCAGGGATGCGAACACGGTGCCGGGCTCCACGCGCTGCAGGCCTTCGATGCGGATGTCGCGCACGGTGAACGGGTCGACCGCCCACGCGGCGTTGGCAACGAAGGCCATGGCCACCAGGGCTGAAACGGTGCGCAGGCGAAAGCCGTTGAATTGTTTGTTCATGAATCAGGAGCGGCCCGCGCAACCCCTGACAGGGCCGTCACGGCTAGAGCCAAATAGGTTAACCAAACAGGCGGGTCACGTCGTTGAACAGCGCGATCGACATCATGACCATGAGCAGCGCCACGCCACCGCGCTGCAGCCGCTGCATCCATGCGTCGGAGACGCTCTTGCCCGTCACGCCCTCCCAAAGATAATACATCAGGTGCCCCCCATCGAGGACCGGCAGCGGCAGCAGGTTCAGCACCCCTAGGCTCACGCTGATAAGAGCCAGGAACACGATGTACTGGGTCAGCCCCAGGCTGGCGGATTTGCCTGCGTAGTCGGCAATCGTGAGCGGGCCGCTGAGGTTCTTGATCGACGCTTCGCCGATGACCATCTTGCCCATCATGCGCAGGGTCAGGATCGAGACCTCCCAGGTCCGCACGGCGCCGGCCCACAAGCCTTCCAGCGGACCGAGGCGTACGGTGACGAGTTCGGGCGGCGCTCCCACGTAGGCGCCAATGCGGCCCACCATGCCGGCGCCGTCCTGGCGCAGGTCGGGCATGACATCCACGGAGACCAACTGGCCCTGGCGCTGCACCCGCCAGACGCTTGCGCGCGGCTTGCCGTCCTGGACCGACCCGCGGATCAATTCGCGCAGCTGCGCGCCATCGGCCACGGCAACATCACCCGCGAAAAGCACGACATCCCCCTTGCGAAGGCCTGATTTCTCGGCAGCGCTCGCGGGCATCACGTCGCCGATCACCGGTTGCGTCCAGGGGCCCAGGATGCCAATACGACGGAACAGCCGGGCGTCCGCGTCACGCGATTCCAGCCGGCTGAGCGCCAGCACTACCTCGCGCGAAACACCCTCTTCCGTTCGGCCCACCTGCAGTCGTACGTCGCGGCCATCCAGGGCCCCGCGCGTGAGCATCCAGCGCAGCGATTCAAACGATTTGACGGGCTCCATCGCCTCGCCATCAAACCCCGCGCGTTGCACCACGTCGCCTGCACGCAGGCCGGCTTCCTGCGCAATGGAGGCGGCCACGGGCGTCGCCAATACAGGCTTGGGTTCCTGCACGCCATACCAGTTGACCAGTGCATACAGCAGAACCGCCAACAGCAGGTTGGCCGCGGGTCCGGCCGCAACGATTGCCGCGCGGGAGCGCAGGGGCTGGTTGTTGAAGGCCAGATGCCGTTCGGCCGGGGCCACGGGGCCTTCGCGCTCATCGAGCATCTTCACGTAGCCGCCCAGCGGAAAAGCGCCGACGACGAATTCGGTGTTCTGCCCGTGCTTCTGGTTCGCCGGTTGCCAGCGGTACAGCGTTTTCCCGAAGCCGACAGAAAAGCGCAGCACCTTGACGCCGCAGGCGACAGCCACGCGGTAGTGGCCGTATTCATGCACGGCGATCAGCAGTCCCAGCGCAACAATGAAAGCAACGACGGTCAGCATGGGTTCTCCTGGACAGGCTCAGGCCGGCAACCGGGCGATGGCAGCCTGCGCTGCTTGCCGCGCATCGGCATCCAGCGCCAGCAGTTGCTCCAGCGATTCTGGACTGCAGGTGGCGACGGCGTCCAGCGTTGCAAGGTTGACATGGTGAATCTGGTCGAACCGGATGCGCCGGTCCAGAAACGCGGCCACGGCCACTTCGTTGGCTGCATTCAGGACAGCAGGGGCACTCGGCGCGCCCTGCAGGACGTCCCAGGCCAGTTGAAGGCCGGGGAAGCGCTCCCGGTGATCGCGGCTGTCGAATGACTCGAAGCTCATATCCGCCAGCCGGCTGAAATCCAGCGCCTGGGCGCCCGATACGACCCGCTCGGGCCAGGCCAGGCCGTAGGCAATGGGCACCCGCATGTCGGGCGTGCCCAGCTGGGCCACCACGGACGTATCCCGGTACTGGACCATGGAGTGGATGACGCTTTGCGGGTGGATGACGACCTCCAGCCGTTCGGGCGGCAATCCGAACAGATGACGGGCCTCGATCACCTCCAGCGCCTTGTTCATCATCGTGGCGGAATCCACCGATATCTTGCGGCCCATGACCCAGTTGGGATGGGCGCAGGCCTCCTCAGGCGTCACGTTGCGCAGCGTGGCAGGCGCGCGCGTGCGGAACGGACCGCCGGACGCTGTGAGGATGATCTTGTCCACGCGCTGATTCCAGGTGGCGGGGTCCTCCGGGAGCGACTGGAAGATTGCGGAATGCTCGCTGTCGATGGGCAGCAGAGTGGCCCCGCCCTGGCGCACGGCCGACATGAACAGTTCGCCGCCAACGACCAGCGCTTCCTTGTTGGCCAGGAGGAGCCGCTTGCCCGCGCTCGCTGCCGCCAGGCAAGGTCCAAGCCCTGCAGCACCCACGATGGCCGCCATGACCGCATCGACTTCGTCATGGCTTGCAATGACCTGCAGTGCGTCGGCCTGGTCCAGCACACGTGTTGGCGAGCCGGCGTCACGCAGCCGCTGTCCCAGCTCGCGGCCGTGCGCGGCGCTGGCCATGACGGCAAAACGCGGCCGGAATTGCAGGCATTGGGCCAGCAGTTCTTCCACGCGGGTGGCCGCGCTCAACGCAAAGACTTCGAACTGGCCGGGATGCCGGGCCATCACGTCCAGCGTGTTGGCGCCCACGGAGCCCGTGGAGCCCAGTACGGTCACGCGCTGCTTCATCGAACAATGGACGCCAGCATCATGGCCAAGGGAAGTGTGGGTAGCAAGGCGTCGACCCGATCCAGCACGCCGCCGTGGCCGGGCAACAGGCCGCTGGAGTCCTTGGCGCCGGCGCTGCGCTTGACCAGCGACTCCACCAGGTCACCCACCACGCTCATGGCAGCCAGAAAAACAGCCGCGATCACCAGCAACAACAGATGCACATCCGCCAGGCGGGTGTACAGGCTGGCAACGGCGGGCTGGAGGCGGCTGTCGGCAACGACCCAGGCCAACGCCAGCACCAGCACGCCGGCCATCCCACCCCACACACCCTCCCAGCTCTTGCCAGGACTGATGGAAGGCGCCAGCTTGCTTCGGGTGAACTTCAGGCCGAACGCCCGCCCTGCGAAGTAGGCAGCGATATCCGCCACCCATACCAGCACCAGAACCGACAGCAGAAAATTGATGCCCATGACGCGCGCCTGCGCCACCGCGAGCCAGGCAATGCAGACCGCCAGCAAACCCCCTGCAAGGCGGATGGCTTGTGGAATGCGCGGCCAGCCAGCCACGCCAGCGCGCAACAGCCAGGCGCCAGCCAGAACCCAGACAGCGCCCCATACGCTCCACAGCGTGGGCAACGACCGTGCCAGCCAACCCGCCTGCCAGGCCAGGCCGCAAAGTGCCAGGCACACCGCAGCCAGCGCGAGCGACGCCGCCTGGCCGCAACCGTTCAGACGCGCCCATTCCCATGCGCCTGCGGCAATCAGAACCAGAACCACGGCGACGAAGGGCTCCGGGGAGGGGTAGAACAATGCGGGCAGCAGGATGGCCAACAGTACAACGGCGGTGATGATGCGTTGTTTGAGCATGGGGTGCGCGTTCAGGCCGCCCGCTGGTCAGCGCATGTACCAGCCACCTGGTCGGACGTTTTGCCGAAACGCCGTTCGCGTCGCCCAAACTCGGCAATGGCCGTATCCAGCGCGGCCTCGTCAAACTCGGGCCACAGCTTGTCGCTGAAATAAAGCTCCGAATAGGCTGCCTGCCATAACAGGAAGTTGCTGATGCGCTGCTCTCCGCCGGTGCGGATCAGCAGGTCCGGATCCGGTACGTGCGACAGCGCCATGGCCCTGTCCAGGGACGCTTCGGTAATCGGCTCGCCACGCGCAGCCAGCGCCGCTGACGCCTGGGCAATGTCCCATCTGCCTCCATAGTTGAAGCAGACGTTGAATGTCAGCCGGGTGTTGCCGGCCGTAGCCGCTTCGGCCTGAGCCAAGCCGGCCCGCACCTTCTCGGACAAGGCTGAACGGTTGCCAACGAAAATGATGCGAACGCCCTCGGCCTTGAGCTGCGGGACTTCACGCGACAGCGCCATGGCCAGCAGTTCCATCAGGCCCGACACCTCTTCGGCGGGGCGGTTCCAGTTCTCGGAGGAAAAAGCGAACACCGTCAGCACGCGCACGCCGCGCTCTGCGCAGTGGCGCACACAGGCCCGCAAGGCATCCACGCCCTTTTTGTGCCCCGCTACACGCGGCAGGAAGCGGCGTGTGGCCCAGCGGCCATTGCCGTCCATCACGATGGCGATGTGATGGGGAACTGCGGATGCGACAGCCATGGACAACGGCCTGGCCTGGTCAGACGGCCAGGATTTCCTGTTCCTTGGCCGACACCATGTGGTCGATCTCGGCCACATGCTTGTCGGTCACCTTCTGGATGTCGCCCTCGGCGCGCTTCTGGTCGTCTTCGGATGCGAGCTTGTCCTTGACCAGCTTCTTGACCGCTTCATTGGCATCGCGGCGCAGGTTGCGAACCGCGATCTTGGCGTTCTCGCCCTCGCTGCGCACGAGTTTGGTCATCTCCTTGCGACGCTCCTCGCTCATGGGCGGCATCGGCACGCGGATGAGGTCGCCCATGGACGCCGGGTTCAGGCCCAGATCACTTTCGCGGATGGCCTTTTCGATCTTGGCGCCCATGCCCTTTTCCCAGGGCTGCACGCTGATCGTGCGGGCGTCCAGCAGCGACACGTTGGCCACCTGGCTGATCGGCACCATGGAGCCGTAGTAGTCCACTTGCACGGTGTCCAGCAGCGCGGGGTTGGCGCGGCCGGTGCGGATCTTGGTGAGGTTGTTCTTGAAGGCGGCGATGGACTGGTCCATCTTGCCTTCGGTGGTTTTCTTGATGTCGGCGATCGTCATTGCGTTTCTCCTCGGGCCTTCAGGCGTACACCAGGGTGCCTTCGTCTTCGCCCATCACCACGCGCTTGAGTGCGCCGTGCTTGAAGATCGAAAACACCTTGATCGGCAGCTTCTGGTCGCGGCACAGCGCAAAGGCCGTCGCATCCATGATGCCCAGATTCTGCGCCATGGCATCGTCAAACGTGAGCTTGTTGTAGCGTGTGGCGTTGGGGTCCTTCTTGGGGTCGGCCGTGTACACGCCGTCGACCTTGGTGGCCTTGAGCACCAGTTCTGCGCCGATCTCGGCGCCACGCAGCGCGGCTGCCGTGTCGGTCGTGAAAAACGGGTTGCCCGTGCCGGCCGCGAAGATCACGACCTTGCCCTCTTCCAGGTACTGCAACGCCTTGGGGCGGATATAGGGCTCCACCACCTGCTCGATGTTGATGGCGGACATCACGCGGGCCGTCAGGCCCTGCTTGTCCATGGCGTCGGCCAGCGCCAGCGCGTTCATCACGGTGGCCAGCATGCCCATGTAGTCGGCCGTTGCGCGGTCCATGCCGACCGAGCCGCCCGCCACGCCGCGGAAGATGTTGCCACCACCGATAACGACGGCCACGCCAACGCCCATGTTCACGACCTCGGCCACCTCTTCGACCATGCGCACGATGGTGGCACGGTTGATGCCAAAGGCATCGTCACCCATCAGAGCCTCGCCGGACAGCTTCAGCAGGATTCGCTTGTGGGCTGGCTTGGCATCGGGCATGGGTCGGGGCTCCTTGAGGGTAATGGTCGAGTGTACTGAAGAGGGGTGAAAAAAGGGCGGCCGCAGCCGCCCTTTCCGCGTCAGGCCGCAGCCTTGGCTGCCGCGACCTGGGCGGCCACTTCGGCCGCGAAGTCATCGACCTTCTTCTCGATGCCCTCGCCCACCACGTACAGCGTGAACGCCTTGACGCTGGTGTTGGCGGCCTTAAGCATCTGCTCGACGGACTGCTTGTCGTTCTTCACGAAAGGCTGGTTGAACAGCGAGACCTCCTTGAGGTACTTCTGCACGCCGCCATCGATGCGCTTGGCAACGATTTCCGCCGACTGGGCGGGCTTGCCCGCGGCTTCGGCGGCCTTGCGGTCTTCCTCGGCCTTGGCGGCGGCCACGGAACGTTCTTTCTCGATCAGGTCCGCCGGCACATCGGCGCTGGTCAGCGCGACGGGCTTCATGGCGGCGACGTGCATCGCGACGTCCTTGGCAGCCGTGTCGTCGCCTTCGAACTCCACCACCACGCCAATGCGCGTGCCGTGCAGGTAGGCGGCCAGCTTGTTGCTGCCGGCGAAACGCTTGAAGCGGCGGAAGCTCATGTTCTCGCCGATCTTGCCGATCAGGCCCTTGCGCACGTCTTCCAGCGTGGGGCCGAAGCCGTCCTGGCTGTAGGCCAGCGCACCAAGAGCCGCCACGTCGGCGGGGTTGTGCTTGACGATCAGGCCGGCAGCTGCATTGGCCAGCGCCAGGAAGCTGTCGTTCTTGGTCACGAAGTCGGTTTCGCAGTTGGTTTCCAGCAGCGCACCGGTCGTGCCGTCGATGGAAGCGGTGACCACGCCCTCAGCCGTGATGCGTGCGGCCGCCTTGCCGGCCTTGTTGCCCAGCTTGACACGCAGCAGCTCCTCGGCCTTTTCCATGTTGCCGTCAGCCTCGGTCAGAGCCTTCTTGCATTCCATCATGGGGGCGTCGGTCTTGGCGCGCAGTTCGGCGACCATGCTTGCGGTGATTGCAGCCATTTGTTACTCCGTAATATTCAGTTCAATCAATCGGTTCGGTTGTAAAAAAGGGGCTACCAGAGCCCCTTCTCACGGCTCGGAGAGCGTGTCAGGCAGAGGCGCCCTCTTCGACTTCGACGAATTCGTCGCCGCCTTCGGACACGGCCTTGACCACGTCGTTCACCGCGTTGGCGCGGCCTTCGAGGATGGCGTCAGCGATGCCGCGGGCGTACAGCGTCACAGCCTTGGCCGAGTCGTCATTGCCGGGGATGATGTAGTCGATGCCTTCGGGCGAGTGGTTGGAGTCCACCACGCCGACCAGCGGAATGCCCAGTTTGCGGGCTTCAGCCACGGCGATCTTGTGGAAGCCCACGTCGATGATGAAGATGGCGTCCGGCAGAGCGTTCATGTCCTGGATGCCGCCGATGTCCTTTTCGAGCTTCTCGATCTCGCGCTGGAACATCAGCTGTTCCTTCTTGGACAGGGAATCCAGGCCGGCTTCCTGCTGGGCCTTCATGTCCTTCAGGCGCTTGATGGACGTCTTGACCGTCTTGAAGTTGGTCAGCATGCCGCCCAGCCAGCGCTGGTCGACGTAGGGAACGCCGGCGCGTTGCGCTTCGGCGGCGACGATTTCGCGAGCCTGGCGCTTGGTGCCCACCATCAGGATGGTGCCGCGGTTGGCGGACAGCTGCTTCACGAACTTCATCGCGTCCTGGAACATCGGAAGCGACTTTTCCAGGTTGATGATGTGGATCTTGTTGCGATGGCCGAAAATGAACGGGGCCATCTTGGGGTTCCAGAAGCGGGTCTGGTGGCCGAAATGGACACCGGCTTCCAGCATTTGACGCATGGTTGCGGACATAACTAACTCCGAAGGTTGGGTCTAAAATCCAGCCCGTTTTGCGCCCCGGAATCAGTCCGGAATGCAACACCTTGATGGGCTGGTTTGCGATTTGTTTCACCGCAGCCTGCAGATCACACTGCCCGCCACTCAGCAAAACCCAAAGAGTATAGCAGATTGGCTCGTCTCCCCTCTGAAAGACCCATGCTGTCCGACCTTCACGCCTCCCGCGCGCGTATTCATTCCGGCCAGACCAGCGCCGCCGCCAAACTCGATCAGGCTGTGGCCGTCGCGCGGTCGCCCGCATGCGCGCACGCCTTCGTTCACACCAGCTTCGACAACGCCCACCGTACCGTCAGGGCGCCGGGCATCGACCAACGGCCGCTGGCCGGACTGGCCGTGTCGGTCAAGGACCTGTTCGATGTGGCTGGTGAAATCACGGCGGCGGGCTCCGCCGTGCTGGCCGGCGACGCCGTAGCGGCGCGGGACTGCCCCGCCGTCGCCCGGCTGCGGGCCGCCGGTGCAACGCTGATCGGGCGGACCAACATGACCGAGTTCGCGTTTTCGGGCGTCGGCGTGAACCCGCACCATGGCACGCCGCCCAATGCCTTCGACGCCAGCCGCATTCCGGGCGGTTCCTCTTCGGGCGCGGCAGTGTCGGTGGCCACCGGCGCGGCGTATGTGGGCCTGGGGTCGGACACGGGCGGCTCCATCCGCATCCCGGCGGCGCTGAACGGCATCGTGGGGTTCAAGAACACGGCGCGGCTGGTCCCCACAGACGGCACCGTGCCGCTTTCCACGACGCTGGATACGGTCTGCGCCATGACGCGCAGCGTGCGCGATGCCATCACCGTCCACGAACTTCTGGCGGCCCGCACCGTCACCCGCAGCGGCGCCCCGCTGCCAGCGTACCGGCTGGCCGTGGTGCAAACCACCATGCTGGACGGCCTGGACGCCGCCACGGCCGCTGCATTCGAACAGGCCCTGAAGACACTGCGCGACGCCGGCGCACGGATCGACACCATTGCCCTGCCAGACATCCAGGACCTGGGCGCCATCCAGGCTGCAGGGGGCTTTGCGGCTGCTGAAAGCTACACATGGCATCGCGACCTGCTCGCCCGCAGCGGCGACGGCTACGACCCGCGCGTACGCACACGCATCGAACGCGGTGCGGGCATGAAAGCGTGGGAATACCTGGCGCTTGTCCAGGCGCGCCAGGACTGGATCGAACGCGTGGGCAAGTCCCTTGCCGGCTACGACGCCGTGCTGTCCCCTACTGTGCCCATCGTGGCGCCTACCCTGGCCAGCGTTGCGCCGGGCGCCGAACGCGACGAGGAATTCTTCCGCGTGAACGCCCTGCTGCTGCGCAACCCGAGCGTGATCAACATGCTGGACGGCTGCGCCATTTCCATCCCCTGCCAGCAGCCCGGCGAACGGCCCGTGGGCCTGATGCTGTGGCACGGCGCATTGCGCGACGACACGGTGCTCAATATCGCATCGCAGGCCGAGGCTGCGCTCGCCCGTCGCTTCAACGCAGGGAGCGCCGCATGAGGGTCGCCGTCGTGGGAGCCGGCATCATCGGCGTGACCACCGCCTACGAACTGGCCGCCGATGGCCATGAAGTCACCGTGTTCGAGCGCCGGGGCGCGGCAGCCGAAGAAACCAGCTTCGCCAATGCAGGCGTGGTGGCCCCCGGCTACGTGACGCCCTGGGCCGCGCCGGGCATGCCGGGCAAGGTGGCGCGTTACCTGTTCAGCCAGCACGCCCCCGTCAAGCTCGTGTGGCCGCTGACGGGTGCCGACGTGGCCTGGATGTGGAAGTGGTTTCGCGCCTGCAAGCTCGAAACCTACCTGGCCAACCGGGGCCGCATGCAGCGGCTGGCGTTCTACAGCCGCGAACGGCTGCACGAGCTGACCCATGAACTGCAACTGGACTATGACCGCGAACAAGGCTACATGGTGTTGCTGCGCTCCGAGGCCGACCGCAAGCTCGTGCAGCCTGGGCTGCAGGTGCTGCGCGACGCCGGTGTGGCATTCCGCGAGATTTCGGCAGAGCAGGCCCGCCTGGTCGAACCCGCGCTGAACCCCGACACGCAGTTCCTGGGCGCGGTCCATCTGCCGTCCGACGAAGTGGGCAACTGCCGGCAGTTCGCCCTTCTGCTCAAGAAAGAAGCCGAGGCGCTGGGCGCGGTGTTCGAGTTCAACACCGACGTGGCGGCGCTGAACCCCGCCGAGCCGGCCACGCTGGCTGTCCGCGGCGAGCCGGCGCCGCGCCGTTTCGACGCGCTCGTGATGTGCGCGGGCACGTCCAGCGCCGCGCTGCTGCGCGCGGTGGGGCTCAAGGTGCCGCTGACACCGGTGTACGGCTACTCCATCAGCGCCCCCATCCGCGAGTCGCTGAACGCGCCGCGCAGCGCACTGATGGACGAGCGTTACAAGGTGGCGATCTCGCGCCTGGGCAACCGCGTGCGGGTGGCCGGCAGTGCCGAGATCGGCGGGCGTCCCGATGTGAAGCGCGCCGCATCCATCCAGACGCTGTACAAGGTGCTGCATGACTGGTTTCCGGGGGCTGCACAGATCTCCAACACGGGCGCCAGCGTGCAGGAATGGAAAGGCGCGCGGCCCATGCTGCCTGATGGCCCACCCGTGCTGGGCCCAAGCGGGTTGCCCGGCCTCTGGCTGAACTTGGGCCATGGCTCCAGCGGCTGGGCGCTGAGCTGCGGCAGCGCACGCATCGTGGCCGACCAGATCGCGGGCAGGACGCCCGGCGTTGATGTGGACGGCCTCGGCATGCAGCGGTTCAAAGCGGCTTGAGCACGATCACCGCCAGTCCGGCTGCAAATACCGCGACGCCAGCGCCCATGCGCGCCATTGCGCTCAGGGTGCGCCGGTCAAGCCCGGGCCGATACTTGTAGTCCGACACGCCACTGCCAAAAACCAATGCACCCACCATGCTGGCCATGGCGCCGAGAAATACAGACAGGTCTGCGCCCACGGCTGTCCTCAACCCATCCAGGCCTTGACGGCAATCGCCAACGCCATAGTCAGGACCACCTTGCCCAGCCGCAACCACGTCTCGCGTTCCACAACGCAGGCGTCCGCTGGATGCCGCCGCAGCAGCCGCCGCCGCAGGAAACCCTCTCCAAGCGCCGGCTGGCGCAGCATGTCAAAAAAGTCAGCCAGCGACGCCCATAGCGGAACGGTGGTCAACGTCAACAGCAAGTAGAGCCAGCCCTCGCGTCTCGCGCCCAGCAGGAATTTGTGCCCACCCCAGAAACCAGCGAGAAGCGTCACATAGAGCGCCAAGAGGCGGTTCACTGACGTCAGGCGCAACGACGTCTGGTGAAGGAATTCGCGATCTTCGATGGCCATAGCGTTGACATCACCAGCGACCTGTCAGTCTCTTGCCACGGTTGATGGGACAGGCGATGGGGCCAAGCTGTCCCGCGCGACCCAGTGGCCGCAGAAGGGTTTCACCGGTACGCCGGTACTGCATGCCGCTCAATGGCCCGCTCGTGATTTCCAGCAGGGCTGTCTTGGCGTCATAGCGATAATCACCCGTACTGCCGTCAAAATCCCGATAGCGGCGCGCGTCGATGGTGCCCAACGTGGGACCGGTCTGGATGCCATACGGCCCATTGCACTCGTACACGCCAGCTGGGACGGTGGGTGAAATGGCGGACCACACGGGCAGGGTCAATCCACACAGAAAAAGAACGAAGATTCGCACGCCGGTGACACCTTTCTACCGGGGGGCCGCAGTGCGGCGCATCTCGCCATCCTTGATACGGTTCATGCCCACTGTCCAGCGGTTGTGCAGATCCACGTAGACGGTAAAACCATGCTCATTGCCGTCGAAATGCACGACTTCGCTGCTGCTGTAGATGCGCTGGTTGTAGCGCACGGTGGCGTTGTAGAGCGTGGCGCCGGGGTCCGCATAGCGCAGGCTCACGGGAGCGTCGCGGTTCTTCAGCACACGGCCCATCCGGAACGAAAGCACGTCCACGTTCACGGTCTTGCCGGCATAAGAGCCCGAGTTGTCCTCCAGGTGGCAGACGATCAGCGCGCGCACCAGGTCCGGGCTGGCAGTGGCGCCCTGGCGCGTGTCGCGCTCGGGGCACGCTGCCCGTTGACGGGCCGGTGGCGCAACGTGCGCTGCATTGGCGGGACCGTCCAATTTACGCACGTTGTCGCCGCGCACCAGGATCGTGAAGCGGTCGTTGTCGCTGTCCTGGATGACGGTGAACGAGGCCACTTCAGGCGGTGAGCCCAGCACGATGCGCACCACCGTGCCCGTGTCCCGCTTGCCCAACCGCTCGAACTCCACGCGGTCGCCCACGTTGACATCCATGGTGCGACGCACGGTCTGAGCCAGCGCGCCAGCGGCCACGGCCACCAGGGCTACACCCGCGCAAATCCGGCTCAGGGCGTTCAATTGCCTGCCCCACCCGCCACGATGGCCGCGACGGCCTGCAACGAAGACCGGCTGGATGCTGCAATCACGTTGCCAGCCCCGCCCGCCACGATATTCCCCGCCCCGCCAGCCACGATGTTTCCCGCGCCGCCCGCAACAATATTCCCCGCCCCTCCGGCCACGATGGCGCCCGTCTGCTTGTTGATCAGGTCAGCGCCGCGAATCGCCAGCGGCGTGCCGCGCGCGACGTTCAGGTTGGGCACGCGCACCACCGCGTAGCTCAGGTTGGCCCAGCCGCCGGCCGGGCAGCGCATGCCGGCCACGCCGCCACCCGATGGCACCACACACAGGCCCGGGTCGGCGTTGTTGAACTGGCCCGAGGCGGAGAACTTCCATTCCTGGAACTTCGAGAAGTTGCACGCGGCAAAGAACACCTGGCCGCTGCGGTTCATCTCCAGGCACTGCCCCCCTTGCTGGAGCTGGCCGAAGAACACGTTCTCGGCCGGAAGGTAGCGGATGTTGTTGTTGTGCCGGCTCATGCTGCAAGGCTGCATTACGGCGCGGCCGCCGCTGTTGGCCAGGCATTGCCCGCCATGGGCAAATACGTCAGCGCGGGCGACAGGCGCAGCGGCCAGCAGGATGATGCCGGCCAGGCCGGCCAGGAGCGGGGGGAGGATCATGGTGCGTTTCCCGAGAGTGGTGGTTGCGATGCCCGCCACTGTATGAACGGGCCAAGGCCGCGCCCATCCCCCCGCAGGGGTATTTTGAGCGGGCCCGTGTTTTGGTATGGTCCGTTCATGCCTGTCCCCATGACCGTGGCGATCGTCGAAGACGACCCTTTGCACCGCGAGCGCTTCCTCGACAACCTGCGTGCCGACGCACAGCTGCAGTTGGCTGGTGAATACGCAACGGTGGCGCAGGCCATGGACGCCCTGGGGCCACTGCAGCCGGACGTACTGCTGGTGGACCTGGACCTGCCCGACGGCACGGGCTTTGACGTGATCACCCATGCCCGGCGTATGTGCCCGGCCACCGAGATCATGGTGGTGTCCGTCTTCGGCGGCGAAGCCAACCTGCTGCGCGCGATCGAGTCCGGCGCCACCGGCTACCTGCTCAAGGACAGCCTGCCGGCCGACTTTAATGCTGCCATCCACGCATTGCGCGCTGGCGAGTCACCCATCAGTCCGCCGCTGGCGCGGCTGCTGCTTCGGCGCCACCAGTCGCCGGCGCCGGCAGCCGCTGCGACCGACACGCCCATGCTGTCGCGGCGCGAGCTCGACATCCTGGACCTGGTGGCGCGTGGCGTGAGCTTTGCCGAGGCGGCGCAGCAGCTGTTCATTTCGCCGCATACGGTCAAGACCCATGTCAAGAACATCTACCGCAAGCTGCAGGCGCATTCGAGCACCCATGCGGTCTACATCGCCCGCCAGCACGGGCTGATCGCGCCATGAGCTCCGGCGCCGTACGTCGCACCCTGCGCACCGCGGGCATCTGGCTGGGCGTGCTGGCCGCGCTCTACGTGGGCTTCATGGTGTTTCTCTGGGCCACGCAGGACAGCCGGCTGTTCCTGCAGCGCAGCATGACCCACGAGCGCGCCGACGCCGCCGTGGCCCAGTTGCCCGGGGCGCGCCATGTCTGGATCGACGCGCCCGACGGCACCCTGCTGCATGGCTGGTACCGTCCCGCGCCCGCCGGCACGCCGCCGCGCGGCACACTGCTGTACTTTGGCGGAAACGCCGAGGATGTGCACTGGCGCCTGGCCCGCATCGACCGCTTTGCGGGCTGGGACCTGTTGCTGACCGACTACCGCGGCTACGGGTTAAGCGGCGGCAAGCCAGGCCAGGCCGCCTTGCAGGACGACGCCCTGCTCTGGCATGACCGACTCTCGGCCGGCGTGGACGACATTGCTCCCGGGCGACCCGTCGTGGTCATGGGCACCAGCCTGGGCTCCTACTTCGCGACCCACGTGGCGGCGCAGCGCGAGGTCGCGGGCGCCGTGCTGGTCACACCATTCGACAGCGTGCGCGACTATGTGCAGACACGCATGCAGTTGGTGCCGGTCGGCCTGCTGCTGCGCCATCCGCTGGACAGCAAATCACTGGCGCCGCAGGTGAAGGCGCCCACGCTGTTCATCATCGCGGAGCAGGACCGCACCATTCCGCCGGAACGCGCACAGCTGCTGGCGCAGGCCTGGGCCGGCAGGCCACTGACGCCCGTGACCGTGCCCCAGGCCAACCACGACACGGTATCGGCCGACCCGATGTACTGGAACGCGCTGGGGCGTTTTCTGGCGGGCTTGCCCCGATGACGCTGCGCGCCGTGCTGCTGCTGGCGGCAGCCCTGCTCGGCGCCCAACCCCTGCGGGCCGAGCCCGCCACCGACGTCCAGCAGATTCAACACGCATCTTTCCTGAAAAGCGATGCGCCTGCGCCTGAGGACGGCACACCCCAGCCCTGGGAGCCACGCCGCCTGCCCGATCTATGGCGCGACCATGGGCCAAGCGACGCCGGGTTCGGCTGGTACCGCGTGGCGTTCGACGTGCGCCACCAGCCCGATACGCCCTGGGCGCTGCGCGTGCAATGGGCCAATTCGGCGCTGGCCGTGCGCCTGAACGGTGCGGACGTATGGCGCGAGCCGGCCTTCGACGCCGTGCACATCTCGCCGCGGGCAAGCCCTCCGTACCTGGTGGTACTGCCTGCTTCGCTGCTGCTGGAAGGCCGCAACGTGCTGGACGTTCAGCTGCGTGTGGAACGCGATATCAACGCCGGCCTGTCAGTGCTGGAGGTCGGGCCGCAGGAATGGGTCGCACCGCGCTACGCGGCCGAGCGTTTCTGGCGCGCCGACCTGCCGCGCGCGCTGAACCTGGCCACATTGGCCGCGGCGGCGTTCGTGGGCTTGCTGTGGCTGCGCCGGCCCGGGCACAGCCTCTACCCATGGTTCTGCGCGCTGGCGCTGACATGGGCGCTTCGCGCGCTTTACTACACGGGCGACGATGGCTGGCTGGTGCCGCTGCGCGAACCGCTGGGCCTGCGAAGCGGCGACTTCTTCCTTGCAGCCAGCCTGTCGCTGGGCTTTGTGCTGCTGGCCATCGTGGTCAACCGCTTCGCGCAACGCCCTCACCGGGTGGCCGAGCGCATCGGGCTGGCGCTGTGCGTGGCGGCGCCGCTGGCCATCACACCGCTGGGTCACCAGGTCCTGGCATCGCTGCGGCCAGCCTGGTGGGCGTTGGCCGTGGTATTTGGTGCCTGGGCCGCCGTTACGGCGGCGCGGCTGGCCTGGCACGAGCGTCAGGCGCCGCACACGCTGATCCTGTCCGGCATCGCATTCATGGCGGCGACCTGCCTGCACGATTGGGGCGTGGTTGCCGGCCACCTGCCTTACAGCCCCCTGCCCTGGTTGAACTACGGCCCGCCGCTGATGGTGGCGACGCTGGTGGCGGCGCTGGGCGGGCGCTATTTTCAGGCGCTGGACGAGGCTGAGCGCCTGAACGCCGGGCTGGAGCAGCGCGTGCGGGACAAAACGCTGGAACTGGAACGCCACTACGAGCGCATTGCCCAGCTCGAAAGCGCCGCCGCCGTGGCCGGCGAACGCGAGCGGCTGATGCGCGACATGCACGACGGGGTGGGCTCCCAGCTCATCGCGCTGCAGCATGCGCTCGAAAAGGGTGCGCTGGACGGCCCGCGCGCCGCGGCGCTGGTGCGCGAATGCGTGGACGATCTGCGGCTGGTCATCGACTCGCTGGACACCGCCGCGACCTCCATGAACGACGCACTGGCCAACCTGCGCTTCCGTCTGGAACCTCGCCTGGCGGCCGCAGGCATCGCGTCAGCCTGGGAACTGCAGGCGCCGGACCTGAACTTTGCGCCGGGCGTGGTGCTGCAAATGCTGCGCATCCTGCAGGAGGCGCTGACCAACGCCCTCAAGCATTCGGGCGCGCGCAACGTCCGCGTGGCCTGGGTCGCCGATGCCCAAGCACCGCTCGTGCATTTGCGGGTTCAGGACGACGGACGCGGCCTGGCCGCGCAGACGGCCAGCGGACGCGGCCTGGGCAACATGCGGTTGCGGGCGCAGCGCATCGGCGCGATGCTGGAAGTGTCCGGCAGCGCAGCCGGGACCACCGTGACAGCAAGCCTGCCGGTCCAGGCCGCCCCCTGAGCACGCAACATTGCGGGCGCACAATCGCCCCATGCAGGCCCACAAACCCTCACAGCTTCAATCCGTCTACCCGTCGCGGGCCTGGCCATTGCATGAGGTCACGGCCACGCGAGCGCTCGAAGCCGCGGCACAGGCTGCGTTGCCGGAGCACACCCTGATGCAGCGCGCTGGTCTGGCCGTGGCACGCCTGGCGTTGGCCGTCGCACCGCAGGCCCGCACGATCTGGATCGCCTGCGGGCCTGGCAACAACGGCGGCGACGGACTGGAAGCCGCGCTACACCTGCGGACCTGGGGCGGCAACGCAATCGTTACCTGGCTGGGTGACGAAGCCACCGTTCCCCCGGACGCCCGCGCCTCGCTGGTGCGCGCCCGTGAGGCCGGCGTGCCCTTTGCCGATGCGTCGCCGCCGGACATGGCGGCAACGGACCTGTGCATCGACGCATTGCTGGGCATAGGGAGCAGCCGCGCGGCCGCGGGCCGCCTGGCCGCCTGCATCACTGAACTGAACGCCTCACCCGCCCCAGTGCTGGCGGTGGACGTGCCCAGCGGGCTCAACCCCGATACCGGCCATGCCGCTGGCCCCACCGTGCAGGCCCGCTGGACGCTGAGCCTGCTGACGCTGAAACCCGGGCTGTTCACAGCCAGCGGACGTGATGCCGCAGGTGCTGTCTGGCTCGACACCCTGGCCATCGATACGGCAGGCGCGCCACCGTGCGCCCATCTGGCGGGTGCGCCGGTCGCAAGGGCAAGGCCCCACGCATCGCACAAAGGCAGCTATGGCGACGTGGCCGTCATCGGCGGAGCCCCGGGCATGGCCGGGGCCGCCCTGCTCGCGGCACGCGCGGCGCTGCATGGGGGCGCGGGCCGTGTGTTCGTGGGTCTGCTGGACGGCGCGGTGGCAACGCACGACGCCGCGCAGCCCGAACTGATGCTGCGCCCGTGGGATTCGCTGGACCTGGATACGGCGACCGTCGTCTGCGGTTGCGGCGGCGGCCAGGCGGTGCGCGAGGTACTGCCGGCCGTGCTGTCCCGCGCCCGCCGGCTCACGCTGGACGCCGACGCGCTCAACGCCATCAGCGACGATGCGTCACTGCAGGTCCTTTTGCGCTCGCGCGCGCAGCGTCACCCCGGCAGCACGGTTATCACCCCCCATCCGCTGGAGGCAGCGCGGCTGCTGGGCTGCGACACGGCCGCTGTCCAGGTCGACCGCCTGAAGGCTGCGCGCCGGCTTTCGCAGCAGTTTGGCTGCACGGTTGTACTCAAGGGCTCCGGCAGCGTCATTGCGAGCGCTGAAGCGCCGGCGCTGATCAATCCCACAGGCAATTCACGGCTGGCGACCGCTGGAACGGGCGATGTGCTGGCGGGGCTGATCGGCGCGCTGCAGGCAAGCGGCATGAACGCAGTCGATGCGGCAGCCACGGCCGCGTGGCGTCACGGCCACGCCGCCGACGAATGGCCCGCGGCTCTGCCACTCACCGCCGGCGCGCTCGCGGCAAAGCTCTGATCAGCCGCGGCCCGCGAAGGGCATCTTGGTTGCCATGACCGTGTGGAACATGACATTGGCTTCCAGCGGCAGGTTGGCCATGTACAGCACCGACTGGCCGACGATGTCCACGTTCATGAGCGGCTCCACGGCGATCTCGCCGTTGGCCTGCGGCACGCCCTTGGCCATGCGCATGGCCATCTCGGTGCCGGCATTGCCCACATCGATCTGACCCACGGCAATATCGTGCTTGCGCCCGTCCAGCGACGCAGTCTTGGTCAGCCCCATCACTGCGTGCTTGGTCGCCGTGTAGGCGATGGAGTTGGGCCGCGGCGTGTGGGCCGAGATCGAGCCGTTGTTGATGATGCGCCCGCCCCTGGGTTCCTGCGCCTTCATGACGCGGAACGCGTGCTGGATGCAATAGAACATGCCGTTGAGGTTGATGTCCACGACGTTCTTCCACTGCTCGATGGTGAGCTCGTCCAGCGGCACGCCCGGCGCGTTGACGCCCGCGTTGTTGAACAGCAGGTCCACGCGGCCAAAGGCCTGTACGACGCGATCGAACAACGCGCGCACGGCCTGCGGGTCCGCCACATCGGTGGGCACGGCCACTGCGCGCGGGCCAGCGCCTGATTCAGCGGCCACGGCTTCCAGCGGCTCGGCCCGGCGGCCGGCCAGCGCCACATGCCAGCCGTCTTTCAGCAGCGCCAGCGCCGCGGCGCGGCCAATACCGGTGCCCGCGCCCGTGACGATCGCGATCTTGCTCATTTTCTGGTACTCCTCGTTGTGATTATCGATACTGCATGGTGCGCTTTTCAGCGCCTTGACTTGCGGCCCTTGCTTTTGGCGGCCGCTTTCTTGACGGACGCTTTCAGCGCCTGGATGGGCGAGCGTGGCGCACGGTCCGCCGAAGGCACGGAGCCGCGTTCCCCCTTTGCGGCCTTTCGTGCTGCCTTGGCCTTGTCGGGCTTTGCGGTTGCCGCAGCGCGACCGGCCGAGGCCGACACGCCCTTTTCCTTCATGGCACGGGCCATCAGCTCCTCGCCCTCGCGCACGAGCCTGAAGTCGATCTTGCGGCCGTCCAGGTCCACCCGGCTGACCTGCACCCGCACGCGCGTGCCGATGGCATAGCGGATGCCGGTTCTCTCACCGCGAAGCTCCTGGCGCGCCTCATCGAACTTGAAGTATTCGCCGCCCAGCTCGGTGATGTGCACCAGGCCTTCGACGTACATCGCATCCAGCGTCACGAAGATGCCGAAGCTGGTGGCCGCCGTCACCACGCCGCCGTATTCTTCACCCAGGTGCTCGCGCATGTACTTGCACTTGAGCCAGGCTTCGACGTCGCGGCTGGCTTCATCGGCGCGGCGCTCGTTGGCGCTGCAGTGCAGCCCCGCGGCCTCCCACGCCTGCACATCCTTGCTGGGCGCAGGCGCCGGCTTGCGCGGCTTCTGCCCGGGCGCCTTCACGCGCGCGGCCAGCCGGCGCGCCAGTTTTTCGTGCGCCTCGCCCGGCGTGGGCAAGGCGGGCAGTTCGTACTTTCCGCCGGCCAGGATCGCCTTGATCACACGATGCACCAGCAGATCCGGGTATCGCCGGATGGGGCTCGTGAAGTGCGTGTAGGCCTCGTACGCCAGACCAAAGTGGCCGCTGTTGATGGGGGTGTAGATGGCCTGCTGCATGGACCGCAACAGCATGGTGTGGATCTGCTGTGCGTCGGGCCGGTCCTTGGTGGCGTCCGCGATGCGCTGGAATTCACCCGGCGTCGGCTCTTCGCTGATCGTCAGGCCCACTCCCATGGCTTTCAGGTAATTGCGCAGGATGTCCTTCTTCTCGGGCGTGGGGCCTTCATGCACACGGTACAGGCCCGGGTGTTTGCCCTGCGCGATGAAGTCCGCGCTGCAGACGTTGGCCGCCAGCATCGCCTCTTCGATCAGGCGATGCGCGTCGTTGCGAACGCGCGGCACGATTTTTTCGATACGGCCGTTCTCGTCGCAGACGATCTGCGTTTCCGTGGTCTCGAAATCCACCGCCCCACGCTGCTGGCGCGACTTGAGCAATGCCCGGTAAACATCGTGCAGGTTCTCCAGGTCGGCAACCCGGTCCTTGCGGCGCAGGGCTTCGGGCCCGCGCGTGTTAGCCAGGATGGCCGCCACCTCCGTGTAGGTGAAGCGCGCATGGCTCCACATCACGGCCGGATAGAACTGGTAGGCATGGATTTCGCCGGTGCTGGTCACCAGCATGTCGCACACCATGCACAGGCGGTCCACCTCCGGGTTCAGGGAGCACAAACCGTTGGACAACTTCTCAGGCAGCATGGGGATCACGCGGCGCGGGAAATACACACTCGTTGCACGCTCGTAGGCGTCCACGTCGATGGCGCTGCCTGTCTCCACATAGTGGCTGACATCGGCAATCGCCACCAGCAGCCGCCAGCCCTTGCCGCGCCCCACCTTGGCCGGTTCGCAGTACACGGCATCGTCGAAGTCGCGCGCGTCCTCGCCATCAATGGTCACCAGCGGCACGTCGGTCAAGTCCACGCGGCGCTTCTTGTCCTGCGGCCGCACCTTGTCAGGCAGGGCCCGCGCCAGCGCAATGCACGCGTCGGAAAACTCGTGTGGAACGCCGTACTTGCGCACCGCGATCTCGATCTCCATGCCCGGATCATCGATCTCGCCCAACACTTCCTTCACGCGCCCCACGGGCTGGCCGTACAGGCTCGGCGGCTCGGTCAGTTCAACCACCACCACCTGGCCCGGCTTGGCCGTCCCGGTTGCGCCCTTGGGCACCAGCACGTCCTGGCCGTAGCGCTTGTCTTCCGGCGCCACCAGCCACACGCCGCTTTCGTGCAGCAGCCGGCCGATGATGGGATGGGCCGGCCGTTCGATGATTTCCACCACGCGGCCTTCGGGGCGACCCTTGCGGTCGTGCCGCACGACACGCACCTTGACGCGATCCTTGTGCAGCACCGCACGCATCTCATTGGGGGGCAGGTAGATGTCCCCTTCACCATCATCGCGGCTGACAAATCCATGGCCATCACGGTGGCCCTGGATGACCCCTTCAAATTCTTCAAGAAGGGTATTGGTGTGTCCGATATTTTTGATATAGAATCCTTGTTTTCCTGAAAGCCCAGGTGGCGGAATTGGTAGACGCACTAGTTTCAGGTACTAGCGAGTAACATCGTGGAGGTTCGAGTCCTCTCCTGGGCACCAAATATAAGTTAAAAGCCGCCTCACAAAGGCGGCTTTTGCTTTTGGCAAAGGCGGCTTTTGCTTTTGGGCGTGACCACGTATCAAACCGGCAAGGCCACGAGGTCGTGACCTTGCGTGCCGACGATGCGGGCGCGCGTGAACTCACCGACCTTGAGCGTCTTGCTGATCTTCTCCGGTGGCAGCAGCTTGACCGTGCCGTCGATCTCGGGCGCATCGGCATATGACCGCCCCACGCCGCCCTTGCGCCCCAAGCCTGGCGCCGAGTCCACCAGCACCTGCATGTTGGCGCCGATACGGCGTTCAAGCTTCGCAGCCGAGACCGACTCGGCCACCGCCATGAAGCGCGCGCGGCGCTCTTCGCGGACTTCCTGCGGCAGCATGCCGGGAATGTCGTTGGCCAATGCGCCTTCGACCGGGCTGTAGGCGAAGCAACCTGCCCGGTCGATCTGCGCTTCGCGCATGAAGTCCAGCAGGTGCGTGAACTCCTCTTCCGTCTCGCCAGGAAAGCCTGCGATGAAGGTGCTGCGGATCACGAGTTCGGGGCACATGTCGCGCCAACGCTGAATGCGCTCCAGATTCTTTTCACCGCTGGCCGGCCGCTTCATGCGGCGCAACACGTCGGGATGGCTGTGCTGGAACGGCACGTCCAGGTAGGGCAGGATTTTTCCCGTGGCCATCAGTGGAATCACCTCATCCACCGACGGGTATGGGTACACATAGTGCAACCGCACCCATGCCCCGTACTGCGCCGCGATGTCGCCAAGCGTTTGCACCAGTTCCAGCATGCGCGTCTTCACGGGCTTGCCGTCCCAGAAGCCGGTGCGGTACTTCACGTCCACGCCGTAAGCCGACGTGTCCTGGCTGATGACCAGCAGCTCCTTCACGCCGCCCTCGAACAGTGCATGCGCTTCCTTGAGCACATCGCCGATGGGGCGAGACACCAGGTCGCCGCGCATCGAAGGGATGATGCAGAAGGTGCAGCGGTGGTTGCAGCCTTCGCTGATCTTGAGATAGGCGTAGTGCTTGGGTGTGAGCTTGACGCCCGCCGCGGGGACGAGATCGACAAAAGGATCGTGCGGTTTGGGCAGGTTGGCGTGCACCGCGTCCATGACCTCTTGCGTCGCATGCGGCCCCGTCACGGCCAGGACGCTCGGGTGCATCTGCTTGACCAGGTTGCCACCGCCCTCGCCCGCCTTGGCACCCAGGCAACCGGTGACGATGACTTTGCCGTTCTCGGCCAGCGCCTCGCCGATGGTGTCCAGGCTTTCCTTGACGGCGTCGTCGATGAAGCCGCAGGTGTTGACGATGACCAGGTCCGCGCCCTCAAAGGTCTTGGATGTCTGGTAGCCCTCGGCACTCAGCTGCGTGAGGATCAGTTCGGAATCGGTCAGGGCCTTGGGGCAGCCCAGGCTGACGAATCCCACTTTGGGGGTTTTGATTTCGGGGGCGACAACTTCACTCATCCCCATATTGTCCCTGTTCTGACAGGAATCAGCGTTTCAACCCGAACGCCCCGAACATCTGCTCGGTCTGCTTCTGCATCTGTTCCTGCATCTTGTCGAACATGGCCTTGGACTGTTCGGCATAGCTGCCCATCATGCCCTGCACCATCGGGTTCTGCATGTTCATGAACTGCGCCCACATCTCGGGCGTGACACCCTTGGACTGCTCGGTGAGCTTGGCCTGTATGTCGGTGAACGCCTGAACGTTCTTTTCGAGGTAGGTTCCCATGAAGCCCTGCATCGCATGCCCATAGAAGCGGATGATGTTGGCCAGCACCGCCTCGCTGAACATCGGCGCACCGCCGGCTTCCTCCTCCAGGATGATCTGCAGCAGGATGCTGCGCGTGAGGTCCTCGTTGGTCTTGGCATCGCGCACCACGAAGGCTTCGCTGTCCATCACGAGCTGCTTGACCTCGGCCAGCGTGATGTAGGTGGATGTGTCGGTGTCGTAAAGCCGCCGGTTGGGGTACTTCTTGATCACGCGCTGCGCGGGTTTGGCTGCGCCGGCTTTCTTGCTTTGCACTGGAGAGCTCCTCGGTCTGGCGGACATGCACAGGTTGTGCCTGGTGCACCGCAACACATTCTAGGGAGCGAGGTCCGCATGCCGCCCGAAGGTTTACCCTGAGCGGGTGTCACCTGTGTACCGGAAGACCGTCCGGAGGGAGGAAGCGGGAAAATTGGTAGGCGCGATTGGACTCGAACCAACGACCCCCACCATGTCAAGGTGGTGCTCTAACCAGCTGAGCTACGCGCCTAAGGAATTTGTTCGAGACTGCGAGTATAGCATCAGCGACGACGCGCCGATCTCACGCCGCTCACGTCCGACACCACGCCCAGCACACGCGACAGGCGCCCGGAGTCGCTGACCTCGACCGTGAACGTCATCCAGGCGGTGCCCTTGACCGACTGTGTCTGCACGCCGATCACGTTCATCTTTTCCTTGGCAAACACTTCGGAAATGTCGCGCAGCAGGCCCTGCCGGTCGGCGGCTTCGACCGACACGTCCACCGGGTAGACGGCGGCCTGGCTCTCGGACTTGGGGGTGCCCCATTCGACATCGATCACGCGGCCTGCGCTGCGCGCCGCCATTTCGCGGAAGTTGCTGCAGTCGGCGCGGTGCACGCTCACGCCCTTGCCGCGCGTGACAAAGCCGCCAATGGCATCGGGCGGCGCGGGCTTGCAGCACTTGGCCAACTGGGTCATGAGCGAGTCGATACCCACCACGAGCACGCCGCCCTTGGGTATTTTCTCGCTCTGGCGCGACTTCTTGAGCAGCAGGAATTCGTCGGGCTCCAGGGCCGGCTCGGGCGGGCGCAGCAGTGTTTCGATGTTGCGCAGCGAAAACTCGTCCTTGCCCACGACTTCGAACAAATCGTCGGCGGCCTTGAAGCCCAGCTGGGACGCGAGGTCGTCCAGCTTCATGGCTGTTTTGCCCTCGCGCTGCAGGAGCTTTTCGACCAGCTCGCGGCCACGCGCGACGGTTTCGTGGCGCACCTGTTCGTTGAACCAGGCGCGCACCTTGGCCTTGGCGCGATGGCCGGCGAGGAAGCCGAGTTCGGCGTTCAGCCAATCGCGCGACGGACCGCCTTCCCTGACGACCGTGATTTCCACGGTTTGCCCGTTCTGCAGCGGCGTGTTCAGCGGCACCATGACGCCGTCCACCTTCGCCCCGCGGCAGCGGTGCCCCAGGCTGGTATGCACGCTGTAGGCAAAGTCCACCGGCGTGGCGCCCTTGGCCAGTTCAACCACGGCGGCGTCGGGTGTCAGCACGTAGATGTGGTCGTCGAACAGACCCTGGTTTGCACCGGCCAGGTCGCGTTCCCACGCCAGCAGCTGGCGCAGCACGGCGATCTTGGCGTCGTAGTCGCTGCTGGCGGACACGCCCGCATAGCCCTTGGCACCAGCCTCCTTGTAGGCCCAGTGCGCGGCCACGCCGTGCTCCGCGTGGTCGTGCATGGCCTGCGTACGGATCTGGATTTCGATGGGCTGCCCGGCCGCGTCGCGCACCACCGTGTGCAGCGACTGGTAGCCGTTGGCCTTTGGCCTGGCGATGTAGTCGTCGAATTCCTCGACGATCGGCGTGAAGCGGTCATGCACCCAGCTCAGCGCCGCGTAGCAGTCATTGACTTCAGGTACCACCACGCGCAGGGCCCGCACATCGAACACGCGGTCGAAGTCCAGCGACTTGCCGCGCATCTTGCGCACGATGCTGTAGATGTGTTTGGGCCGCCCGTGAACCGTGGCGGCGATGCCCTGGGACTTGAGTTCGGATTCCAGGGACTGTCGCAACTGCTCGACATAGGCCTCGCGCTCGGCCCGCTTCTCGTCCAGCAGCTTCGCGACCTTCTTGTAGGTGTCGGGCTCCAGGAAGCGGAAGGCCAGATCCTCCACCTCCCATTTGACCTGCCAGATGCCCAGGCGGTTGGCCAGCGGCGCAAACACCTGCAGCGATTCGCGCGCGACGCTGGGCGGCGCCATTGTTTTGCAGGCCGCGTGCCAGCGCAGTGTCTGCAGGCGCGAGGCCAGCCGCAACATCACCACGCGCAGGTCGCGCGAGAACGCAAGCAGCATCTTGCGCACGTTCTCGTTCTGCACCTTGGGATCGTCCACGCGTTGCGCCGTCGATTCGCGCGACAACTGCTGCACGCGCACCAGTTTGGTCGTCTCCATCGCCAGTGCCGCGAAGCTGTCGCCGAACGCCTTGGTGATGACCTCCTGCGGTTTGTTCAGGTGCTCGCAGGCATAGACCAGGTAGCTGGCCGCCTGCATGGCCTCGGACCCGCCCATGGATTTCAGAATGGCGGCCACTGCATCGGCGTGGGCCAGCGTGTTTTCGCCGGTGTCCAGCGTCTCGCTGGAGATCAGCGGCTCGGCAAACGAGCGCGCACGCGCCAGCGCGCCGGCCTGCGCGGGCAGGCTCTGCCCGGTAGCGGCGATGAGCTCGGGAACGGCGGCGCCATCGGGCTGCTCCGCGATCAGGCTTTTCATCCTTGGCGAAATTCCATGTCAGTCGAGCAGGAAAGAGACCACCGCCTCCACCTGATCGATCGCAACCAGAGTGGGCGCATGGCCGACGCCAGCCAGCTCGACCAGCCGCGCATGCGGCCCGCGCTGCGTCATGGCCTGCGCGGTCTCACGCGACAGCAGGTCGGAGTCGGCGCCCCGGATGAGCAGCGTCTGCGCCTTTATGTTGTCAAACAGTTGCCAGAGCGCGGATTCGCCCTGGGCGGCGACCTCCTGCGTCACGGTGCGGAACGGCACCGCGATCGCGGGGTCGTAGTGCAGCGTCAGCGCACCGCCGTCCAGTGGCCGCACCATGGCGCGCGACAGGTCCAGCCACTGCTGCGGTGTGTGCGGCCCGAAGCTGGTGGAGACGGCCCACATGGCGTCGGCCGCCTGCTGCAGCGACGCAAACCGCGTGGGCTGGCCCAGGTAGGTGCCGATACGCTGCAAAGCCTGCCACTGGATCACAGGCCCGACGTCGTTGAGCAACAGCTTGCGCGGCGACGCCGGCAGCGGCAGGCCTGGCGTGCCGCAGACGGCCATGCCGATCAGGCCACCCATGCTGGTGCCTACCCAGTCCAATGCCGTGATCGGTGCATGGCCATGCAGATGCGCCAGCAAGGTGAGCATGTCCGCGGCATATTGGGGCAACTGGTAGCCCATGGGGTCCTTGAGCCATTCGCTTTGCCCACGGCCGGCAACGTCGGGGCACACGACACGCAGCGCGCCGCCGGCGCGGGCCACCAGCGCGCGCGCCAGCACATCGAAGTCGCGCCCCTGGCGCGACAGGCCGTGCACGCACACCACTACGTGGCCCGCGGCCGCGTCGCCCCACTGCCACCACGCCATGCGGTGGCTGCCGGTGGCGTCGGGACAGGGTACGTAGTTCAGCGTAGGCTCGGTCATGGTGCAATCTGCGGTGAAACGGACGTGAAACACGCGGCTCGATAATTGCTGCGCACGTCCATTCCAAGGCACTGTAATTCAATCTGGAGACCCGCAAATGCTTCAAGGAAAAACCGCCCTCGTCACCGGCTCCACCAGCGGCATCGGCCTGGGCATCGCCAAGTCGCTGGCACGCCAGGGCGCCAACATTGTGCTCAACGGCTTCGGCGACGTGGACGGCCCCAAGGCCGAGGTGGCCGCGCTGGGCGTCAAGGTCGCTTACCACGGCGCCGACATGAGCAAACCCGCCGAGATCGAGGACATGATGAAGTTCGCCGCAGGCCAGTTCGGGCGCGTGGACATCCTGGTCAACAACGCCGGCATCCAGCACGTGGCCAATGTCGAGGATTTCCCGATCGAGAAGTGGGACGCGGTCATTGCGATCAACCTGTCCAGCGCCTTCCACGCCACGCGCCTGGCCCTGCCCGCCATGAAGGCCGCCAACTGGGGGCGCATCATCAACGTCGCGTCGGTGCATGGCCTGGTGGCCTCGGCGCAGAAGTCGGCGTATGTCGCAGCCAAGCACGGCATCGTCGGCCTGACCAAGGTCACCGCGCTCGAAAACGCGACGACCGGCGTGACCTGCAATGCGATCTGCCCCGGCTGGGTGCTGACCCCGCTGGTCCAGAAGCAGGTGGACGCCCGCGCCGCCGCCAACAACTGGACCAACGAGCAGGCCACCACCGAGCTGCTGAAGGAAAAAGAGCCTTCGCTGCAGTTCACCACGCCCGAGGAGCTGGGCGAACTCGCGGTGTTCTTCTGCTCCCCCGCCGGCAACAACGTGCGCGGGGTCGCATGGAATATGGACGGCGGCTGGGCTGCGCAGTAGTTACTTCAGCTGCACCGACCCCGACACCGTCACCATGACGGTGCTCTTGCCGGCCTCGACCGGCACAGGCATGTCGGCCGCGGCGGCCTTGGCCTCCATGGCCATCATGCGCGGACGCGGAAAGCCGGGGTCGTTCGCATTTACCGAGACCTCGCGCAGCGTATAGCCGGTAAAGCCGAAGCCCGCGGCCAGTTCGCCGGCCTTGGCCCTGAAACGGTCGATGGCCTGCTTCTGCGCATCGGTCTCGACCTGGGCGCGGCGCTCACGGCTCAGGCCGAAACCCACGTTGGCCAGCGTCAGGCCCTGGATCTTGCCGGCCGCGCTGGTGATGCGCGGAAAGTCGCGGCCTTCCAGCACCAGTTCAGCGCTACCCTGCCAACCACTGATCTTGCCGTCCTTGTTATGGCGGGGGTACAGGCTGAAGTTGCCGGTGCGCACATCCATCTGGCCTGGCGCGGCGGTCTTGCGCGCTTCGGCCAATGCGGCATCCAGCACCACCTTGAGCTGGTTTTGCACGGTGGCGGCGTCGGCGCCTTCGCGCACGGTGCTCAGCGTCATGACGAGCAGGTCCTGCTGCACGTCCACCGTGCCGCTGGCTGAAAGCTGCAGCACGTTCTGCGGCGGGGCCCAGGGCGGCGCCGTTTGCGCCATCAAAGGCGTGCAGGCCGCCACAAGGGCACACGTGGCCGCGAGCCTGGAGGCGCTGGGAAGGAATCGGGTCATTGAAGATCTCCCATGAATGACTTCAGAAAACGCAAAGCCATGGTAGCCGCGCAGCCGCGTGCCATGTTGTGCGCGCCTCAGGGCCTGGCGGGCCTGACCGCCGGCCGGCTGACCTGCTGGCGCAGGAACTGGCGCAGTTCCTGCCGCTCCTGCGGCGACAGGCTGCGCGGCGCGGAGGCCTCGCCGCCCTTGAGCCGGACAGTTGAACGCAGGTCCGGCGCGGCCTGGCGCGGGACAGCCGCAGCGCCTCCCATCAGCGGCGCCGAATCTGCCGGCACCGGCTGTGCCAGCGCCCCCACCGCGCCGCTCACAACAAGAAAAGACAACAGGTTTCTTGACATAGATAAAGCATTGAACGGCCCGGGCCACGCCGGGTTCACATCGCGCAAGTGAAGTGCTTGCTGCGTCGGGCAACATTTGTAACACTATGTCAAGCCCCCCGGGAAATCCCGCACAGCTTTTGCCAAGCCCTTCAGAATCGGCTCTGTTACATATTTCGTTGGAGCAACATGAACCAAGCAGCAGCCCGAACCGACAAGATCATGGTGGTCGATGACGATGCACGCATCCGCGACCTGCTTCGCCGCTACCTGACGCAAGAAGGGTTCGAGGTGATCCTGGCCGAAGACGGCAAGGCCTTGAACCGGTTGATGCTGCGTGAGACGGCCGACCTCATCGTGCTGGACCTGATGATGCCCGGGGAAGACGGCCTGTCGATCTGCCGCCGCCTGCGCGCCGCCAATGACCGCACGCCCATCATCATGCTGACCGCCAAGGGCGAGGATGTGGACCGCATCGTGGGCCTGGAAGTCGGCGCCGACGACTACCTGGGCAAACCCTTCAACCCCCGCGAACTGCTGGCCCGCGTGCACGCCGTGCTGCGTCGCCGGCCCGCACAGGAAGCGCCCGGCGCGCCGTCCAGCGACAACGAGGTCGTCACCTTCGGCCCCTTTGCCTTCGATCTGGGCGCCCGCACACTGCACAAGAACGGCGAGGAACTGCCCTTGACCACCGGCGAGTTCGCCATGCTCAAGGCGCTGGTGCGCCACCCGCGCCAGCCGCTGTCGCGCGAAAAGCTCGCGCAGCTGGCCCGTGGCCGTGAGTTCGAGCCTTTTGACCGAAGCCTGGACGTGCAGGTGTCGCGCCTGCGCAAACTCGTCGAGGTGGACCCCGCCGCTCCGCGCTATATTCAAACGGTCTGGGGAGTGGGCTACGTTTTCGTTCCGGACGGAGCAGGCTGATCGCTCCGGCCCGTTGCCCTACCCCGGCACCACACGCACAATCACAGCCGGGGTAAGACACTTTGATTCGCGCCGTCACCACCAGCATCGACGCCACGGGGCCCGCCCCGCTGGAAACCGCGCCGGCGCCGCTTGAAATGCGGCCCCGCGTGGGCCTGAGCCTGTTCTGGCGTACCTTTTTTCTGCTTGCCCTGCTGCTGATCGGCAGTATCGTGGCCTGGCTGCAGACCTTCCGTTCGCTCGAATTCGAGCCCCGCGCCGTACAGACGGCCCAGCAGATTGCATCTTTGGTGAACCTGAGCCGCGCGGCGCTTGTGCACTCCGACGCCATTGCCCGTGTGTCACTCATCAAGACGCTGGCCGACCAGGAAGGCGTACGCATCCTGCCCCGCGAACCGGGCGACAAGTTCGATCTGTTCGACCCCGACGCGCTGGATGAGCGCGTTGTGGACGAGCTCGTGTCCCGCCTGGGCAAGGGCACGGTGGTGGCCAGCATCGTCAACAACGAACCCGGCCTGTGGGTGGGCTTCAAGATCGACGGCGATGCCTACTGGCTGCTGATGGACCGCAACCGGTTCACGCCGGTGGGTGGCAAGACCTGGCTGATATGGCTGGTGATCGCCGCCGCCCTGTCACTGGCGGGTTCGGCCGTGATCGCGCGGCTCATCAACCGGCCGCTCAAGCAGTTGTCGTTCGCTGCCAGCCGGGTGCGCGATGGTGATTTCGACGCCAGCCGCCTGGACGAGAAGGCCGTGACCAGCGAAATCCGCGAGGTCAACATCGGCTTCAACCGCATGGCCCAGCAGCTTGCCAAGATCGAGCAGGACCGCGCCGTCATGCTGGCCGGCATCTCGCACGACCTGCGCACGCCGCTGGCCCGGCTGCGGCTGGAAACCGAGATGAGCGTCGTCGACCAGGATGCGCGCGACCACATGGCCGCAGACATTGACCAGCTCGACGCCATCATCGACAAGTTCCTGGATTACGCGCGGCCCGACCATGCAGAGCTCAAGCCCGTGCTGCTCAACGACGTGATCGAAGCGTGCCTGTACGCCGTGCAGGACCAGGGCGACATGCGCATCAACCTGGACGTGTCCAAGGGCCTGTACGTGCTGGCGGACGAGGTTGAACTCGCCCGCGTCCTGTCCAACCTGATCGAAAACGCGCGCCGTTACGGCAAGACGCCGGAGACCGGCATTGCCGTGGTGGACATCGCAGCCAAGTCACGCGGCGAATGGGTGCTGCTGAAGGTGCGCGACCATGGCATGGGCGTGTCGGCTGAAACCTTGCCCAACCTGGTCAAGCCGTTCTTCCGGGGTGACGCAGCCCGCACGGCCGCGACCGGCGCGGGGCTGGGCCTGGCCATCGTGGACAAGACGGTGCAGCGCATGGGCGGGATTTTTGCGCTGGCCAACACCACCTCGGGTGGCCTGGCCGCCCACATCAAGCTTCAGAAGTCGCCGCCGCCCTGAGCCGAGGCGCCGCGGGCCAGCAGCACGACCGCTCGCGCTTCAATGCTTTGGCCCAGACCGACGGGGCCGAGCTTTTCGGCCGTCTTGGCCTTCACGTTGACCTGATCCACCGCAATACCGAGCGCCGCCGCCACGGCCGCACGCATGGCGGCGATATGCGGCGCCAGACGCGGCGCCTGGGCGATGACGGTGCTGTCCACGTTGCCCACCTGCCAGCCCACCTCGCGCACGCGGCGCATCGCTTCCGTGAGCAGCACGGCGGAATCGGCGCCCTTGAATCGCGCGTCGGTATCGGGAAAGTGGGTGCCGATGTCCCCCAGGCCCGCGGCGCCCAGCAGCGCGTCGGTGATCGCGTGCAGCAGCACGTCGGCATCCGAATGGCCGAGCAGGCCCCGGTCGAACGGAATGAGCACGCCACCGATGACGAGCCGGCGCCCGGGCACCAGCGCATGCACGTCCCAGCCCTCACCCACACGTATGTTCATGGTTTTCCTGTTGCCCGCGCTGGCGCTGGCGAAGGACGGCCTCGGCCAGCGCGAAGTCGTCGGGGTACGTTACCTTGAAATTCTGCGCGCCGCCGGGCACCAGCAAGGGGCGGTGGCCCAGGGCCTCGACGGCGCCTGCCTCGTCGGTCACGGCATCGCCGGCCTGCGCCAGCGCATCCAGCAGCATGCCGATGCGAAACATCTGCGGCGTCTGTGCCAGCCATTTTCCGCTGCGGTCCACGGTGCCGGCCACGCGCCCCCCCTCTTCGCTCTTGAGCGTGTCGGCCAGCCGGTGGGCCAGCAGCCCGCCCACGGCGTCCTGCGCACAGGCGTCGATGAGGCCGTCGATCAGCGCGGGGGTGACCAGGCAGCGCGCCGCATCATGGACCAGCGCCCAGTCGTGCGGGGCGGCGCCCTGCGCCAACAACGCGGTCAACCCGTTTCGCACGCTTGCCGCCCGTGTGGTGCCGCCGCAGTCCGCTATCAAAAAAGGAGCGTTCAGGTCGTTCAGGAAGTCGTCGCCGGGCGCCACCACGACCAGGCAGCGCGCAAGCCGGGCCACGCCCGCGAACGCGGCCAGCGTATGGCGCACCATGGGTTGGCCCGCCACCGGCTGGTACTGCTTGGGAACGGCGGTTCCCGCACGGCTGCCCGTGCCCGCGCACGGAATGACCGCGAAGAAACGCGCCGGGGCGGACGGGACGGATGGAGATGTGCTGACAGGCATGGGCAGGTGCCATTCTAAAATCGTGGCTTCACACCCCACCCTTTGCAGGCGCGGGGTGTTCGCCATTTTTGCGCCATGGATCTACCCAAACTCACTGCCGGCAAACGCTTCACCCTGCCCCGCCCCGCGGGTTCCGCCGATGCCCTGCTGCTGGCACAGCTCGCCACCCGCGAAAAGGCGGCCGGCAAGCTCACGGCCATCGTCACGGCCGACGCCACCGATGCGCAGCGGCTCATCGACGAGCTGGCCTTCTTTGCGCCGGATATCCGCACGGCCCTGTTCCCCGACTGGGAAACGCTGCCCTACGACAGCTTTTCGCCGCACCAGGACCTGATCAGCGAACGGCTGGCCACGCTGTGGCGCATTTCCCAGAAGGACAAGGACACGGGGGCCGACGTGGTACTGGTACCCGCCACCACGGCGCTGTACCGCGTGGCGCCGCCGTCGTTCCTGGCGGGCTATACCTTCCATTTCAAGGTCAAGCAGAAGCTGGACGAAGCCAAGCTCAAAGGTCAACTCACGCTGGCCGGCTACAGCCATGTGACCCAGGTCGTGAGCCCGGGCGAATACGCGGTGCGCGGCGGCCTGATTGACCTGTTCCCCATGGGATCGCCGGTGCCGTACCGCGTGGACCTGTTCGACGACGAGATCGACAGCATCCGCACCTTCGACCCCGACAGCCAGCGCAGCCTGTACCCCGTGCCCGAGGTGCGCCTGTTGCCGGGCCGCGAGTTCCCCATGGACGATGCGGCGCGCGCCAAATTCCGCAGCCGCTGGCGCGAGCTTCTGGACGGTGACCCGACCCGCAGCCGCATCTATAAGGACATGGGCAACGGCGTGGCCACGGCGGGGATCGAGTATTACCTGCCGCTGTTCTTTGACCAAACGGCCACGGTGTTCGACTACCTGGGCGCCGACGCCACGGTGGTGCTGCATGGCGACCTGGAGCCGGCGTTCCAGAGGTTCTGGCAGGACACGCGCGACCGCTACCGGCTCGTGCAGGGCGACCCCGACCGGCCGGTGCTGCCGCCGGATGCCCTGTTCCTGTCCATGGAGCAGTTCTACGCACGCTCCAACGAGCATGCCCAGCTGGCCATCCGCCCCGCCATCGAGGACGTGGCCGACAATGCGCATTTCCAGAAGCTCGGTGAGCTGTCCGTCGTGCGCGGCGCCGACGACCCGCTGGCCCGGCTGAAGGCCCATGTGCGCAATACGCAGCATCGCGTGCTGCTGCTGGCCGAAAGCGACGGCCGGCGTGAAAGCCTGCTGGACTTCGTGCGCGCGAGCCAGCTGTCACCGCCGGCCTTCGACTCGCTTGTGGAGTTCCAGGCCAGCGACGAGAAGCTGGGCATCGCCACGGCCGCCCTGGCGGCCGGATTCAGCTGGCTGGAGCCCGGCATTGACTTCGTCACCGAGACCGAGCTGTTCGCCGCCGGCCCCACCACGCGCCGCCGCAAGAAGCAGGAACAGGTCAGCGACGTCGAGGCCCTGATCAAGGACCTGAGTGAGCTGAACGTCGGCGACCCGGTCGTGCACAGCGCGCACGGCATCGGCCGCTATCTGGGCCTGATCAACATGGACCTGGGCCAGGGCAGTTCCGAATTTTTGCACCTGGAATACGCCGACAAGGCCGCGCTGTACGTGCCCGTGAGCCAGTTGCACCTGATCAGCCGCTACACCGGCGTCAGCGCCGACGAGGCGCCGCTGCACAAGCTGGGCAGTGGCCAGTGGGACAAGGCCAAGCGCAAGGCCGCCGAGCAGGTGCGCGACAGCGCGGCCGAGCTGCTCAACATCTATGCGCGCCGCGCCGCCCGCGAAGGCCACGCGTTCCGCTACAGCCCGCAGGACTACGAAACCTTTGCCACCGACTTCGGCTTTGACGAGACGGCCGACCAGCGCGCCGCCATTCACGCGGTCATCCAGGACATGATCAGCCCGCAACCCATGGACCGCCTGGTCTGCGGCGACGTGGGCTTCGGCAAGACCGAGGTGGCCTTGCGCGCGGCCTTCGTCGCGGTCACAGGCGGCAAGCAGGTGGCGTTCCTTGCGCCGACGACGCTGCTGGCCGAGCAGCACTACCAGACGCTGGTGGACCGCTTCAGCAAGTGGCCGGTCAAGGTGGCCGAGGTGTCGCGCTTCCGCTCAGGCAAGGAGATCACGGCCTCCATCAAGGGCATTGCGGACGGCAGCGTCGACATCGTGGTGGGCACGCACAAGCTGCTGAGCGAATCGACCAAGTTCAAGAACCTGGGCCTGCTCATCATCGACGAGGAGCACCGCTTCGGTGTGCGCCACAAAGAGGCCATGAAGTCCCTGCGCGCCGAGGTGGACGTGCTGACGCTCACGGCCACGCCCATCCCCCGCACGCTGGGCATGGCGCTGGAAGGCCTGCGCGACCTGAGCGTCATCGCCACCGCGCCTCAGCGACGCCTGGCGATCAAGACCTTTGTGCGCAACGAGGGCAACGGCGTGATCCGCGAGGCCGTGTTGCGGGAACTGAAGCGCGGCGGGCAGGTGTACTTCCTGCACAACGAGGTGGAAACCATCGAGAACCGCCGCGCCCGGCTCGAAGAGATATTGCCCGAGGCGCGCATCGCCGTCGCCCACGGCCAGATGCCCGAACGCGAGCTGGAGCGCGTGATGCGCGACTTCGTGGCGCAGCGCTACAACCTGCTGCTGTGCTCGACCATCATCGAGACCGGCATCGACGTACCCACGGCCAACACCATCGTCATCAGCCGCGCCGACAAGTTTGGCCTGGCGCAGTTGCACCAGCTCAGGGGACGGGTGGGCCGCAGCCACCACCAGGCCTATGCCTACCTGATGGTCCCCGATACCGAGGGCCTGACCAAGCAGGCGGCGCAGCGGCTGGACGCAATCCAGCAGATGGAGGAACTGGGCAGCGGTTTTTACCTGGCCATGCACGACCTGGAAATCCGCGGCGCGGGCGAGGTGCTGGGCGAAAACCAGAGCGGCAACATGCTGGAGATCGGCTTCCAGCTCTACAACGAAATGCTGGCCGAGGCCGTGCGCAGCCTGAAGGAAGGCAAGGAACCCGACTTGCTCAGCCCGCTGTCCGTCACGACCGACATCAACCTGCACGCGCCCGCCCTGCTGCCCGATGACTACTGCGGCGACGTGCACTTGCGCCTGAGCTTCTACAAGAAGCTGGCCACAGCCAAAAACCCCGACCAGATAGACGCCCTGCTGGAAGAGATCGTGGACCGCTTCGGCAAGCTGCCGCCGCAGGCGCAGACGCTGATCGACGTGCACCGCCTGCGCGTGCTGGCGCGGCCCTATGGCGTGGTCAAGGTGGACGCGGCGCCCGGTGTCATCAACATCACGTTCAAGGCCAACCCGCCCGTGGACCCCATGCGCATCATCGACCTGGTGCAGAAGAACCGCCACATCAAGCTCGCCGGCAACGAGAAGCTGCGCATCGAGCGCGAGCTGAAAGAACCCAAGGACCGGGCGCAGATGGTGCGCGACGTGCTGCGCTCGCTGGGGCAGCCCAAAGCCCTGGAGGCCAATCCGTGACATATGCCATTGCATATGCTAACCTTTGGTTTCATTCGTGTGCGGGGAGTGCTACATGAGCCAACACAAAGTCGAAGAACCCTCAATCCCCTATCTCGCCATGATCGAGCAGGCCCGCCATGTGCGCCTGTTCCGCAACGGCGCCAACCAGGCCGTGCGCATTCCGCGTGAATTTGAGCTGCCAGGCCGGGAGGCCTTGATCCGCCGGGAAGGCAACCGGCTCATTCTGGAAGCGATCCCCGACCGGCCCAGGAAAGGAACGATCGCCGCGCTGGTTGCGGCCTTGGACGAGATGGCCAAGCTCGGTCCGATCGACGAGGAATTCCCCGATGTCGACGCCGGCCTGCTGCCGCTCGAGGATGTCGATTTCGGCGACGATTCCGCGTGAGGACCGCCGTGCTCTATCTGCTGGACACCAATATCATCTCCGACATGATGCGCAACCCGGCCGGCCGGGCCGCCCAGGGCGCCCGCAAGCGGGGACGCCTGGATGGCACCGTGGGCATCGTCACCAGCGTCGTCGTGCAGTGCGAACTGTTGTACGGATTGCGCCGGGCCGGGTCCGCGCGGTGGCAACACCAGTACCGGGCCACGCTGGACAGCATGGACGTCCTGCCTCTGGACACCGATGCAGCCGCCGCCTACGCCAGCCTGCGCACCCAACTGGAGTCCGCCGGCACGCCTATCGGTCCCATGGACACGCTGATTGCCGCGCATGCGCTGGCACTGGATGCAACACTGGTGTCGGCCGACAGCGAGTTCGCCCGCGTCCCCGGCCTCAAACTCGAAAACTGGCTGCAACCGGCCGAACAATCCGCCTCATTTCCCTCCCCCTGAAACCATGACCGCCAACGAAATCTCCCCCGGCCTCGTCGTCCAGAATTTCACCCCGCCGCTCAGGCTCAGCGACTTCAAGCTGATTGCCTTTGACATGGACTCCACGCTCATCAACATCGAGTGCGTGGACGAGATCGCCGACGTCGTGGGCCGCAAGGAAGAAGTCGCCGCCATCACCGAAGCCGCCATGCGCGGCGAGATCACCGACTACAAGGACAGCCTGCGCCGGCGCGTGGCCCTGCTGCGCGGCGTGACGGTGGCCGACATGGAGCGGGTCTGCACCGAGCGGATGCAGCTGAACCCCGGCGCGCGTGCGCTGGTGGCCGCCTGCAAGGCCGCCGGGCTGAAGGTGCTGCTGGTCTCCGGCGGGTTCACGTTCTTCACGGACCGCGTGCGCGACATGCTGGGCATCGACTACACCCGGTCCAATGTGCTGGAGATCGAGTCCGGCCCCAACTGCGGCCAGCTCACCGGCCGCATGGTGGACCAGGAATGGGGCGACATCTGCGACGGCGACGAAAAGCGCCGCATGCTGCTGCAAACCTGCGAGCGCCTGGGCATCAGCCCGGCGCAGGCCATTGCCATGGGCGACGGCGCCAACGACCTGCCCATGATGGGCGTGGCCGGCCTGTCCGTCGCCTACCAGGCCAAGCCCCGCGTGCGCGAGCAGGCCATGGTCGCCATCAACAGCGGCGGCCTGGACCGCCTTCTGGAAGTCCTGCGGTGATACCCTGAGCGCCATGCAAGAGCCCAATCCGCTGCGTTCCGTCCAGATCGAATCGCGTGCTTTCGTGTGGCTGCTGGCCGCCGTCAGCGCCGCCTTTGCGCTGGTCATCTGGCCATTCATCGGCGCAGTGCTGTGGGCGCTGTTCATCGCCATCGTGTTCATGCCGCTGCAGCGGCGCCTGAACAAGCGCTGGCCCGGGCGCCCCAACCGGGCCGCCTTGCTGACGCTGGCGGTGATCGTGCTGATCGTCATCATCCCCATGGTGTTTGTGTCGGCCTCGCTTGTGCAGCAGGCCAGCGGCATGTACGAGCGCATCAGCACTGGCGAGCTCAACGTGGGGATGTACTTCCAGCGCATGGTGGATGCCTTGCCGACGTGGCTGCATGAGCTGATGGACCGCTTTGGCCTCGGCAACCTGGGCGCGCTGCAGCAGAAGCTGGTCGCCGCGCTGGCCCAACGCGGCCAGGCGCTGACCACACATGTGTTCTCCATCGGCCAGAACACCCTGGAGTTCGTGGTGAGCTTCTTCATCATGCTGTACCTGCTGTTCTTCCTGCTGCGCGACGGGCCGCAGCTGGCCGCGCAGATCGGCGCGGCGGTGCCGCTGAACCCGCAGCACCGCCGTCGGCTGTTCGGCAAGTTCGTGACCGTGGTGCGCGCCACGGTCAAGGGCAACATCCTGGTCGCCATGGTGCAGGGCGCGCTGGGCGGTATCGCCTTCGCAGTGCTGGGCATTCCCGGCGCGTTGCTGTGGGGTTCGGTCATGGCTTTCCTGTCGCTGCTGCCGGCCGTGGGCGCGGCGCTGGTGTGGGGGCCGGTGGCGGTCTATTTCCTGTCCACGGGCGCGCTGGTGCAAGCAGCAGGCCTGATCGCCTGGGGCGTCATTGCCATCGGCCTGGTGGACAACGTGATGCGGCCTTTCCTGGTCGGCAAGGACACCAAGATGCCCGACTACCTGGTGCTGATCTCCACCGTGGGCGGCATGGCGGTGTTCGGTATCAACGGCTTCGTGCTGGGCCCGGTCGTGGCCGCGATGTTCATCGCGGCCTGGGACATCTTCACCGCCGCCCGGCAGGAGCCGACCATCGAAACGGCTGAACCGCCGGCACCGGACGAACCCGGCAGCTCAGGCTGACGGCAGCCAGACGCTGAAGCAGGTGCCCTGCCCGCGGGCGCTGGTCACGCTGATCCGTCCGCCGTGCTTGTCCACGGCGTTTTTCACGATCGCCAGGCCCAGCCCCGTGCCGGCGATGTCGCCGACGTTGCTGGCGCGGTGGAACGAGCTGAACAGGTGCGGCAGCTCTTCTTCGGGGATGCCGATGCCCTGGTCCGCCACCTCGAACTTCGCACCGCCGTCGCGCGCGTGAATGCTGAAGCGCACCGTGCCGCCGTCCGGCGAATACTTGAGCGCGTTGGACAGCAGATTGCCGAAGATGTGGCGCAGCAGCGCGTCGTCGTACCGTCCGCGGCGAAGTCCAGGGTCGAACTCTGTCACCACCTGGCTGGTCGCGTCCGGGTGCTGCGCGCGCGCCTCGTCGATGAACTTGCGTGCCAGCGGCACCAGGTCCACCTCGTGCGGGGTGAACTCCAGCATCTGCGCGTCCGCCTTGCCCAGCAGCAGCACACGGTCCATCATGCGCGACATGCGCTGCACGGCGGCCGAGATGCCGTCCAGCAATTCGGTCCGCTCGGTGGACGGCAGGCGGTCCCCATAGTCGCGCAGCAGCTCGCCAGCCGACAGGATGGCCGCCAGCGGAGTGCGGAATTCGTGGCTGGTCATGGCCACGAAGCGGCTGCGCAGCTCGTTCAGCGCCTTTTGCTGCTCCAGCGCCTCGCGGATCTCCTGCTCGGACTGCTTGCGCTCGGTGATGTCCAGAAAGGTCCAGATCACGCCCGAGTCCGGGTCGTTGGGCCGGATGCAGCTGCCGCCCATCTCCACCCAGAACAGCTCGCCGCCGCGCCGCCGCAACTGCCGTTCACAGGTGTAGGTGCCGTGCGCGATCAGCGCGGCGCGCGCCAGGCGGCCGAAATCCTCCCACGCCGCGGTGCTCAGGTGGATGTATTCGGACGTCTGGCCGATCAAGACCTGGCGCGGGTAGCCCAGCATCTGCGCGAATTTGTCGTTCACCCATTCGTGGCGGCGGTGCACCGACAGCACGATGCCCACCGTGGCGCTGTTCAGGATGGCCTCGCGCTCGGACGACGTGCGCTGCAGCTGCGCCTGCAGCTCCTTGCGCTCGGTGATGTCCATGATGACCCAGACCGTACCCTGGCTCAGATCCGTCGGGCTCACGGCCTTGCCCGAGAGCGAAATCCAGATGCGCGTGCCGTCGTACTGCTGGACCTGAAGCTCCTTCTCGTACACCGCCCCCTTGCTGATCGCCCGCGCCACCTCGCCACCGACCTGCAGGTAATGCTCGCGCGACAGGTAGAACGGCTCCATCGACGTGAGCTTGTCGGCCGGGGCGCCAAAGATCTGCTGCATGGCGTGATTGGCCCAGCGAAAGCGCCCGTCCGGCGTCAGGAACACGATACCCACGATGGAGTTTTCCAGAATGATTTCGCGTTCTTCCAGCAGTTGCCGGTAGCGCTCCTGCGACTCGCTGAGCGCCTCCACCAGCTTGTGCTCCGCGTCGATGCGAGCCTGCGCCTGTTCTTTCTCGCGCCTCACGACATTGATGCGGTCGCCCAGTGCGAACGACAGCAGCACCATCTCCACCGCCGAGCCGATCAGCAGCGAATTGGCCGTGACCAGCGTGGACGGCAGGATGCCCACGTTGTGCAGGAACAGCGCCATGACACCCGCCAGCAGCGCTGCCCAGGCCGCAAGGAAATACACGGCGCCCGGGTGCCGCCGGCGTACACCCTGCACACCCGCTGCGATGACGACCGCCACGCTCACCGGCGACAGCACGGTGGTCATCCAGGTGGCCACGATATAGGGCAGCGCCATGGCCGCCACCAGCGAGGCCAGCCAGGCAGCAGCCAGCGCCTTGAGCATCCGGTCCAGCCACGGCATGGCCGCCGCCGTTCCGAGGAAGTGCCGGGCAAACAGGATGCCGAACACCGCTGCCGCCGAGTTGCCCACGTTGGGCGCGGCGTTGGTCCACCAGGTCCACTGGCCCCACAGGAACTGCAGGCCCAGCCCCGTCAGCGCGCACTGGGCCACCCCCAGGCTGGCGACAAAGGCCACGTACAGCAGGAATGCGGTGTCGCGCACCGACAGGTACAGCAGCAGGTTGTACGCCAGCAGGCCCAGCAGCAGCCCGAAGTACAGGCTGAGCACCGAATACGTGATCTGGTCGCTGGCCGCGAGCGCGTCGGGCCGCCACAGGCGCAGCGGCGCCGACACGGGCCCCTGGGACGCCACGCGCAGGTACAGGGCATGGGCGTCCCCTGCCGGCAGGGCCACGCGCAGCACGTGGGTGCGGTGCGACGGGCCTTCGCGCGGGGAGACGGTGTCGCCCGACCGGCTGCCCACCCAGCCGCCCTGCCCGTCGGGCACGTACAGCTGCACGCTGTCCAGCGGCGGGTAAGCCACCTGCAGCAGCCAGTCGCGCGGCGCGCCGGCCGCCAGGCGCAGGTCCACACGCATCCAGATCGCGTCGGACGTGAGGCCGAAGTTGGTGGCCGTGGCGCTGTCGGCCACGGGCTGCAGCTGCTTTTGCCGCTCGGGTTGCAGGACGTCCTGCAGCGTGAGCCCGCCGCTTTCGTCGTGCAGGGCGCTGACACCTTGCGACAGTGAATAGCTGCCGTCCTTGTCCAGCAAGACGGGGGTTTGCGCGTGCGCCAGCCCGAACGCTCCCCAAAGCAGGAACATGAGCAAGCAACGCGTCAGTTGGGTCCTCATGGGCTCTCTCGCTGCACCTCGCGGCAAAGCTGCGCCTGCGGGCACACCGCGCTGGGGGTTTCACTGTGACGGTCGCCTGCGGCGACTTCCCTGCGCTGCTCGCGGTTCGGTCGCACCGCAGAACTCGCTTGTATTGTTCGTCTTGTTCGGGGTGTCCTGAACAGGATGGGCGTATGCCGGGAACTCGCTTTGGCTTCAAGCCTGACGCGTAGATTGCGCAGCGCCCATCCTTT